>CAVPCE010000059.1:0-38103 GCA_963702295.1 uncultured Acidobacteriaceae bacterium
ACATGACCATCACGTCGACGGCGGACAGGTCGCCGGTCACCGCGCCGGCATTGCCGAACAGCTTGAACTGCAGCGCCGGAAACTCCGCGCGCAGCCGGTCGCGATATATTTCAGCGTGGACGTCGACGATGAGGACTGTGGTCATGGTGTCATTGTTTCCCCTCATCCTGAGAGTTTGACTCAAAATGGTATGCATGTTTTCAGGCCCTTGCGAGGCGGCGCGAGAGGACCCGGACGCTGGCGATGAGGAACCAGGCCTCGGCGCTGGCGATGGTTTGTTCGAAGTCCTTGGCGAGGCGGCGATTACGGCCGAACCAAGCGAACGTGCGTTCGATGACCCAGCGTTTGGGTTCGGGCTTGAAGGTTCCGATCCGCTCGGAACGGGTCACGATCTCGATCGTCCATCTGCCAAACGCGGCAATGGCGTTACGCAGCTGGTCGCCGCGGTAGACACGGTCGGCAAAGATGTGCCGCAGCTTGGGGAAGGTTTTGCGCAGACGGGCGAGCAGCGGCACCGCGCCGTGATTGTCCTGGACGTTGGCCGCATGCACCAGCACGGCAAGCGGAAAGCCTTGTGTATCGGTCACCATATGGCGCTTGCGACCTCTGATTTTTTGGCGCTATCAAAGCCGCGCGAACCGCCACTTTCCGCGGTCTTGGCGCTCTGACTGTCGATGACGCCAGCCGAGGGAACACCGTTACGTCCCATCGCCGTCCGAGCGCGCCTGACGAGCGCGAGATTGATCCGTCGCCACAGGCATTGGTCGCGCCAAAGATAGAAGTAGTACTGCACGGTGGAGCGTGGCGGAAAGTCCTTCGGCAGTGCGCGCCATTGGCAGCCGGTCGCCAGAACGTAGAGAATGGCGTTCAACACCGCCCGAAGCTCAACTTTCCGAGGCCGTCCGACGCGACACGGCGCCGGCAAGAAAAACGAGAGCAAAAGCCATTCCGCCTCCGTCGTGTCGCTTGCATAAACCAAGTGATCGCGCCGATATTGCTGCCGGGTGGTTTCAGTCCAAGTCATCGTGACCTCCATCGAATCTCGCAAATCCGACGGAATCACAAAGGGCTGAAATCACTCAATTCTTTTTCGGCCAGGCTCTGAGGAGCGCCCGAGTTTCCCCTCATCCTGAGGCGCGCCCCAAGGGCGCGTCTCGAAGGATGCGGCCCGGGCGCTGCGGCCGCATCCTTCGAGGCTCGCTGCGCTCGCGCCTCAGGATGACGGATTGAGGTTGAGATATTTGACGGCATTGCCGCTGGCGATACAGGAAACAGCCCCTGAGCTCGCCGAGGAGGTTCCAGAGCGTGCGGCGGATCCAGCGGGAGACGAGGCGGTTGCCGCCCAGGGATTCGTAAACGGGCGTGATGCGGCCGACCTCGAGCAGGCGATCGAGCGCATCGGCAGAGCCGTCAGGGATGATCTCGAACTGCGGCTGGATCATCTTGAAGCCGCGTCCGGATCGGGAGGCTTCGACCTTTCCATAGAGGGCGACGATCTGACCGGCGTGGAATTTGCCCTCGAGCCAGGTGCCGTGGAACCACATGCACTTGAGGGAGGAAAGGCCCTGTCCGACGGTCATCTCAAAGATGGGCATGCGTTTGGTGCGGAGCAGGGCGGCGCCGCGGACTTGGCCGATGAGGCTGGCGGTTTCGCCGGGCTTGAGTTCGCTGAGCGCGCGGGGGTTGAGGCGGTCTTCGTAGCGGAAAGGCAGGTGGAGGAGGAGGTCCTCGACGGTGGCGATGTTCTTTTCTGCCAGTGATTTGGCGAAGGCCGGGCCAATGCCTTTGACGAATTGCACCGGGGTTTCGAGGGTGAGCACGGGAAGAGACAGGGTACAGGGAACAGGGTGCAGGGAACAGAGCGGAAACCGGGCTGTGGATTTCTTCCTGTTGCGAGGAGGTAGCGGTTAGGCGAAAATAAGGCGAAGACGAGGTTGGTATGTCTTCGGCCCACCTGCTCCGCCTCCAGATTGAAGCTGCCCTTGCCGAACGGATTCCTTCGGCGCTGACGCCCGCGCCGCGGGTGGTTCGTCCGATGGCGCCTACGGGAATTTTGGCTTTGGATGCGGCGCTGGGCGGCGGTCTGCCTTTGGGGGCGATCAGCGAACTGGCGGGACCGGAGTGCTCCGGCCGAACAACGATGGCGCTGGCGTTTATCGCGGGTCTGACGCAGGCGGGGCGGGTGTGCGCGTGGGTGGATGTGTCGGACACGCTCGATCCGGAGAGCGCTGCGGCGAACGGCGTGGATCTGGCGCGGCTGCTGTGGGTGCGGTGCGGCGGAGCAACGGGGTCTGGGCCGGGAACGGAGCTTAGGGTTACGGTGGAGGCGGTTTCTGAGGTGGCAGACCCATGTCCGACGCATGTCCGACACGAGGAGCGGGAGGTGTCGTTTGAGCCGCGGTGTGCGCAGCCCCAGCCAACGGTGCGGCGGAAGAATCAGGAAACGGTGCCCTCCATTTCATTGGTGCCGAGACAAGAGCCGCAACGCGGCAGGCCGCCGCGGAAGCCGTGGTCGCGGCTGGATCAGGCGCTGCGGGCGACGGATCTGCTGCTGCAGGCGGGCGGATTCAGCGCCATCGTGGTCGATATGGGATCGGTTGCGCCTGAGTTTGCGCTGCGGGTACCACTGGCGACCTGGTTCCGGTATCGGTCGGCAGCGGAGCGGACGCAGGCAAGCGTGGTGCTGCTGACGCAGCAGGCGTGTGCGAAATCGAGTGCGGGGCTGGTGCTTCGGCTGCAGCCAGGCACGGTGCTCGACGAGGGTGCGACTGTCCTGACCGGAGCAGAGTTCTGTGTGGAGAGGTCGCGGGAGCGATTCGCGCCGGTGACCGAGTTCAGCCGCAAGCCGCCGCAGAGTGATCCCACGGGACGAACCCTCTCCCGGATGCAAAGCTCGTGCCCGACCGGCTCCGAGCAGACAGTGCGCTGGCAGAGCCGCACCAGTTGGGCGGAGCGGGCCAACGGTTCCAATGGAGGACCCCAATGAATCGCTTGAATGAGCTGTATGCGTGCCTGTATGTGCGGGAATTTCCCGCGCAGGCGATGGTGCGCCTGCGGCCGGAGTTGCGGGAAAAGCCAGTGGCCATTCTGGAAGGAGAAGCGCCGCGGCAGTGGGTTTGCTCGAAGAGCATACGCGCGCATGCGCTGGGCGTGGAAGCGGGTATGACGCGGGCGGAGATGGAGGTCTTCCCGGCGGTGGCTTTGCTGCCGCGAACCCGAGCCGAGGAGGCCAATGCGTGTGCCGCATTACTGCAGGCGGCGGGTCGGTTTTCGCCACGAGTGGAGGATCGGAGCGAAGAGGGCTGCTTCTGTGGTGTGCTCGACATTGCCGGGACCGAGAAGCTTTTCGGTCCACCGGAAACGCTGGCGAAGCGACTGCTGCAGAGCATTGGCACGCTGGGCCTGCGAGCGGCAGTGGTCGTGAGCTGCAATCTGCATGCGGCAGTTTGCCTGGCGCGGAGCCTGCCAGTGCGCGTCGCGGTGATTCCCACGGGGCAGGAAGCCGCGATGCTGGCGCGGCTGCCGTTAACCGTGCTGCCGCTGACGCCGGAGCAGATGGAAACACTGACACGATGGGGCATCGCCAAACTGGGCGACTTAGCCGGCTGCCGGAAAAAGAGCTGATCGCACGACTGGGACAGGAAGGAAGACGGCTTCGGCAACTGGCGCGCGGAGAAGCGCCGCACCTGCTGGTTCCCGTGGAGCCGGTGCTGGGGCTGGAAGAGCAGCATGGAACTGGAGGCGCCGGTGGAGCTGCTGGAGTCGCTGCTCTTTGTCCTGGGCGTGCTGCTGGAGCAGTTTGATCTGCGCGCGGCGGCGTCGAATCTGCTGGCGCTGGCATCGGTGACGGTGCAGTTGTCGCTTGATGGTGGCAATGTACACACGCGGACTGTGCATCCAGCGGTGCCTGGCAATGATCGGCGTCTGTGGCTGCGGCTGCTGCACCTCGATCTGCAGGGACATCCGCCACCGGCGGCGATCCTCGCAATCCAGCTGAGCGCAGAGCCAGGCAGCACCAGCAAAGTGCAGATGGGGCTCTTCACGCCGGAGCTGCCGGAGCCGGATCGGCTGGATGTAACGCTAGCGCGCCTGCGAGCGGTAGTGGGCGACGAGCGAGTGGGGCGCGCGGTACTGGAGGATACGCACCAGCCGGATGCGTTCCGGATGGAACCGTTTGTGATTCCCGAGAAGACCGCAGCAGCACCCGAACCGCAGGCGCAGGCCCGTTCGGCGCGGCGAAGGCTGCGTCCGCCGGAGCCAGTGGCGATGACACTGCGTGAGCGCAAACCAGTGTCCTTTTTCTTTCGCGGCAAGCGGTATGGGGTGGAGCGCGCGTGGGGGCCATGGTTCTTTCCGGCAACTGGTGGGGCGTGGAGTGCTGGTCGATGGAGAAGTGGGATGTGGTGGCTCGCTGTGATGCGGACGGCAAACGATCTGCTGCGCGTTGGCGCGGAATCCACGCGGCCGGTGACGATGGGGGACTGGCGCATGGAGGAGCTGTATGACTAGCGCGCACAAGCCGCAGTACATCGAGCTGCATGCGGCGAGCGCATTTTCCTTTCTGGAAGGAGCGTCGCAGCCGGAAGATCTGATCGAGCGCGCGGTGGAGCTGGAGATGCCGGCGATGGCGCTGCTGGATCGCAATGGCGTGTATGGCTCGGCGCGCTTTCATACCAGTGCGAAGCGAAACAGCATGCGGGCGCATGTCGGGGCGGAGATTGCGGTATCGAGTCTTCGGCTCTCGGCTGACGCCTGCCTGCGTGGCTGCCGCATCAGATCCTGAAGGAACCAGCGCGGCTGCCGCTGCTGTGTGAATCGCGCGAGGGCTATCAGAATCTGTGCCAGCTGATCACGCAATTCAAAATGCGGGAGAAGACAAAGACGGAGGGAGCGGCGACCTGCGAGGATCTGGCAGCAATATTCCGCAGGACTGGTTTGCCTGACGGGCGGCGATGAAGGCCCGCTGGCGGCAGCGCTGGGGCGGGGAGGGGAGGCGGAAGGACGCGAGATGGTGGAGGAGCTGACGCGGCATGTTTGGGCGCGAGAATGTCTATGTCGAGCTGCAGCGGCATCAGGAGCGCGAAGAAGAGTGGCGCAACCAGGCGGCGTTCGAATTGCCCGCGTCCTGGGCTGCCGGTGCTTGCGACCAATGGCGTGCGCTATGCGACAGCATAGGATCGCGAGATTCTGGATCTCTTCACGTCGATTCGGAACCACGTCGGAACTGGATCATGCGGGGAGGCTGCTGGCGCTGAACAACCAGCGGCATCTGCGCGACGGCGCGGGAAATGGCCGCGCTGTTCCGCGATATTCCGCGGCGCGGTGGAGAACACAGTGAACTATCCTCGCGGCTGCAGTTTGAGCTGAACGATCTGGGTTACGAGTTCCCGCGTTATCCCGTGCCCGACGGCGAAACGATGGACAGCTTTCTGCGCAAGCGCGTGGACGAAGGCGTGCTCCGGCGGTACGGACGGAAGAACATCGCGACCTGCTGGAGCGGGCGAAAAAGCAGGTGGAACACGAGCTGGCGCTGATTGCGAAGCTGGGATTCGCGGGATATTTCCTGATCGTCTGGGACATTGTGCAGTTCTGCAAGCGCAACGGCATTTTGATCCAGGGACGGGGCAGCGCGGCGAATTCCGCGGTCTGCTATGCGCTGGAGATCACGGCGATCGATCCGGTGGGAATGGAGTTGCTGTTTGAACGATTTCTGAGTGAGAGCCGCGGCGAGTGGCCGGACATCGATCTGGATCTGCCGTCGGAGGAAAAGCGCGAGCAGGCGATTCAGTACGTCTACCAGCGTTACGGCGAGCTGGGCGCGGCGATGACAGCGAACGTGATCACGTATCGCGGCAAGTCCGCGGCGCGCGAAGTGGGCAAGGCGCTCGGCTTCGATGCAGGAGTCGCTGGGGCGGCTCGTCGGGCCTGGTGAGCCAGTGGGAGTGGCGCGGGCAAGACGGACACGATGGCGCATTCGTTTCAGCATGCAGGCTTCGATCTGAAGCATCCGCGCATTGCGAAGTATCTGGAGCTTTGCATGCGCATTCAGGATCTGCCGCGGCATCTCGGGCAGCACTCCGGCGGCATGGTGATCTGCCAGGGGCAGCTGAACCACGTTGTGCCGCTGGAGCGGGCGTCGATGCCGGGGCGAACCGTGGTGCAGTGGGACAAGGAGGACTGCGCCGATCTGGGGATCATCAAGGTGGATCTGCTGGGCCTGGGCATGATGGCGGTGCTCAAGGATTGCCTGGAGCTGATTCCCGCAGCACTACGGCGAGCACGTGGATCTGGCGCAATCTGCCGGAAGATGACGACGTATATCGCGATGCTGCAAAGGGCGGACACGGTGGGGATGTTCCAGGTGGAGAGCCGCGCGCAGATGGCGTCGCTGCCGCGGAATTATCCGGAGCAGTTTTACGACCTGGTGGTGCAGGTGGCGATCATCCGGCCAGGGCCGATTGTGGGCAAGATGATGCACCCGTACATGCGGCGGCGGCAGAAGAAAGAAGAGGTGACCTATCCGCATCCTTCGCTGGAGCCGGTGCTGGAGCGCACGCTGGGCGTGCCGCTGTTTCAGGAGCAGCTGCTGCGCATGGCGATGACAGTGGCGAATTTCACCGGAGCGGAGGCGGAGGAGCTGCGGCGCGCTGTGGGGATGCGGCGGTCATGGGAGCGGATGAAGAATCTGGAAGGGAAGCTGCGGGCCGGAATGACCGCGAACGGGATCGATGCAGAAGACGCAGGACGACAATCGTGCAGAACATCAGCTCGTTTGCGCTGTATGGATTTCCGGAGTCGCATGCGGCCAGCTTTGCGCTGATTGCGTATGCGTCGGCGTACTTCAAGGTGAAGTACCTGGCAGCGTTTACGTGCGCGATTCTCAACAATCAGCCGATGGGGTTTTATATGCCGGCGGTGCTGGTGAAGGATGCGCAGCGGCATGGGCTGCGGGTAAAGCCGATCGACGTGCAGGTGTCGGAGTGGGCTTGCACGGTGGAGCATGAGGCGGATGGAGCGCTGTCGCTGCGGCTGGGGCTGGGCTATGCGAAGGGGCTGCGGCAAGCAGGTGCGGCGAGGCGATGGCGACGGCGCGTGGCAGGATGGGCCGTTTCGGTCGGCGGACGATCTTGCGTTGCGCGTGCCCTGTCTGAATCGCAAGGAACTTGACGCTGCTGGCGCGGATCGGGGCGATGAATCAGTGGATGGGATTGGGCATCGGCGCGATGCGCTGTGGCAGGTGGAGCGCGCGGGCAAGCTGGAGGGTCCGCTGCTGCGGCAGCGAGAGCGCTGGCTGCGCGGAAGAGTCGGAGGCGTTGCCGCTGCGAACAGATGAGCAGCCGAAGAGCGGATGGTGGCGGACTATGCGGGGACGGGGCTGACGGTGGGGAAGCATCCGATGGCGTATCGGCGAGCGGCGCTGCGACGACAGCGAGTGCTTTCGGCGGAGGAGCTGCACTCGCGCAAGGATGGCGAGTGTGTGCGGGCGGCAGGATGCATCATCGCACGGCAGCGGCCGGGGACAGCGAAGGGATTCATCTTTCTCTCGATGGAGGATGAGACGGGCATCGCGAACGTGATCGTGACGCCCGACCATGTACGAGCGCAACCAGGTGGTTGTCACCCGGTCGCGATTCCTGCTGGTCGAAGGGGCGCTGCAGAACCAGGATGGGGTGATCCATGTGAAAGCCGCGCGGCTCACCCCGCTGGCGGACAACGCCGTCGAGGTGCGCTCGCACGACTTTCACTAGAACTGTTGCTACTGCGCAGGCTTGAGGTGCCGGTTAAAGAAGTCTGCCTCAAGCCCGTACGCGGTCATCCACGAGCTGTGCAGCAGGAAGCCGTGGATCTCATCAGGGAAGACGTGCTCTTCAAAGGGCGTGCCCTGGGCGCGCAGCGCGGCGGCGAGGCGGACCGTCTGCGAGAACTGGACGTTGCGATCGTCGTCGCCCTGCATCAGGAGCACCGGAGATTTCCAATCCTTCACCGAGGCCAGCGGCGACGATTCCCATGCCAGCCGCGCGGCGTTGGGGTCTGCATTGGGATTGAAGTCCGCCTTCCAGTTGCCCAGCTCAAGGTTCCAGTCGTGAACTCCGTGGAAATCGACACCCGCCGCGAACATATCGGACGCGCGGGCCAGAGCCGAGCGCCGTCAGATAGCCGCCGTAGCTGCCTCCCCATACACCGAGATGGGCCCATCGACGTCGGCCGATTGCGCAGATAGAGGCCCGCGCCCTGGACGTCGTCGAACTCGCTGGCGCCGGCAGCTCCGTAATTCAGAGCTTCCCGGAAGTCGAGGCCATAGCCGATGCCGCTGCGGTAGTTCACCGAGAGGACAATGTAACCGAGACTGGCCAGGTACTGGTTCATCCCGTAAGCGTCGGAGTAATAGTCCATGTAATGCCAGCCGAGGAGCATCTGGCGACGCGATCCGCCGTGGAAAAAGACGATGGCCGGGTGCTTATGGCCGTCTTCGACGGAGGCAGGCAGAAACAGCTGACCGTGAATCTTCATACCATCGGCAGCGGAGAGGATCACCTGCTGCGGCACGATTAGTTTGGCAGCGGGAAAATCCGCCGGGATCATTTGCGGAGCCACGTCCCGGATATCGCCGTTGCTGGAGACAATCGCGGGCCGCAGGGGCAGACGAGGATCCGACCGGAGAACCGCAACCGTGCCGTCGGGAAAGAGGGCCGGCATAATCTCGAGGCCGTCGCCATGGGTGATTTCGCGCGGCGACCCGCCGTCAGCGGCTACCTGCCACAGATGCCGGCGATCGATGTCGTCCTGATTCGAAGAGTAGACAAGCGTGCGGCGATCTTTGTTGAAAGCCACATAGTCAACCTCGAAGTTGCCGGGGGTGAGATCAGTCGCCGTGCCTCCGCTGGCGTCGACGGAGTAAAGGTTCAACCAGCCGGTGCTTTCCCAGGGAAAGACGATATGGTTGCCGGCGCTCCAGTAAAGCTGATGATCGGCTTCGGTTCCGTGAAAGACGCTGCCCTGGCCGTCATGCGCGCTCCAGACGGCGTGTCCGGCGCCCGTTGCTGCGTCGGCAACAATGATGGACCAGGGTTGCGCGGTGCGGCGCGGCTTGAACTCGACTCCGGATGTATCGGGCGGGATGCGGACAAAGGCGATGCTGTGGCTGTCCGGCGACCACACCGGATCGCGGTCGATTTCCGTCGAAGGGTCCAGATAACGCAGCGTGTGATCGGCCTGTGAGTAGACGCCGACGAATCCATGGTCGCCGCGCTCGCTGGCAAAGGAGATGTATTTGCCATCAGGCGACCAGGCGAGAGAAGCAAGGGTGCCGCGGCTGTGCAAAAGCTGCGTTGGCTTGGCCGCCGCGTCGCGCAGATCGACGGTCCAGATCTGATCCTTATCCAGGTAAGCGACCGTTGCCCCGTCTGGCGACACGGCCGGCGAGCGTCCATCTCCCAGCTTGCGCGAATCGCCTCCGCCGGCAGAGACCATCCAGATCTCCTGATCGACTCCCTGCGGCAGCATGGCCGGATTGGGCGATGGCTTTTCGGGAAACTCAAAATCGCCGCCGCGGACGTAGACGATCTTCTCGCCGTCGGGCGTCCAGACAATGTCGCCGAGATCGATGCCATCGTCGGCATCGTCGTTGGTGACGCGATGCACCGTCCAGGCGCTGCCGACTTTGTCGCCGACCCAGATATTGCGCTTGCCTTCCTGGTTGGCAATCCACAGGAGGCGATTGCCCTGGGGCGCGGCCTGCAGTTCGGAGGTGAACGGCGCGCTCATCACCTGCAGCAGCGTGAAGCTCTGCGCGAGGGCGGGAGCAGCGGGCATCAGGCAGACGGACAAACCAACGGCAGCCACGGCGAAGCGATGGAGCATGAGGATCCTCGAAGTTAGAGATTCGCCCATTATCAGGATGCGAGGCGGCGTTTTCAAATCGAGCTGCAGCGATCCTCGCTGCACCGGCGGCTATACTCCAAAGGGATGAGCGCACCAAACAACTCGCCGCACGCAGCCCAGGGGCAGCTCGGGTTTAGCTTCGAGTCGCCCGTCATGCGGCGCATCTGGCAGGTCGGGGACCTCGTGAGCGAAGTACGCCTGCATGTCGAGCGCGAATACGGCGACCTGTGGGTGGAAGGCGAAATCTCGAACCTGAGGCCGGCGCCGTCGGGCCACGTTTATTTCACATTGAAAGATGGAGAGGCGCAGTTGCCGGCTGTGTTGTTTCGCCGGCAGGCGTCGTTACTGCGCTTCAAGCCGGCGGATGGCCTGCACGTTCTGCTGCGCGGCAAGGTTTCGGTCTACGAGCAGCGCGGCCAGATGCAGCTGGTGGCGGAATTCCTGGAGCCGGTGGGGCGGATCGCTGCAGATCGCCTTCGAGCAGCTCAAGGCGCGGCTGGAAGGGCGGGGCTTCTTTGATCCGGCTCGAAAGAAGGCGCTGCCTCTGTATCCGCGCTGCGTGGGCATCGTGACATCACCCACGGGTGCGGTGATTCAGGACTTTCTCAACATCGTGAACCGAAGGCATGCGGGGCTGCACGTTCTGCTTTATCCGGCGGTGGTGCAGGGCGAAACCGCCGCGGCGGAAGTCGGGGCAGGCATTGCGTGGTTTAATCGCACGCGCGAAGTGGACATGATTGTGATTGCGCGTGGCGGAGGCTCCCTCGAGGATCTCGCGCCCTTCAATACCGAGCGACTGGCAGAAGCCATCGCCGCGTCCGAGCTGCCGGTCATCTCCGCGGTCGGCCACGAGACGGACTTCACCATCGCCGACTTTGTGGCCGACCTGCGCGCGCCCACGCCTTCCGCTGCAGCGGAGATTGCCACGGCTGCGCTGCACAATGTTGCAGAGCGCGCGTACGAGATGGATCAGCGGTTGCAGAGAGCCTGCCGCTATCGCCTCATGCAGGCCCGAACGCCTTGACCCGGGTTCGCGTCGAGTCGATCCTGATGCAGGAGTTGGATCAGCTGCGCCGGAAGCAGCAGCGCGTCGACGACCTGGGCTTGCGCATGGAGCTGACCTGGCGCGCCGCCCATCGGGTCACGAGTGACCGATGGCAGCAGTTGGCGGCGCGGCTGCAGCGACAGGATATTGGCTGGCGCACAGTGGCGGCGCGGGAGCGCCTTGTGGCCACCGAGGACGGGATGCGACGCCTGGCTCGGGAAAGGCTGCGCTCCTGCCGGGAGCGCGAAGCCGGACTGGCGCGGGAGCTGGCTGCGCTCTCTCCCTCGCCGTGCTGGGCCGCGGTTATGCCCTGGTGTACGACGAAGAGGGACGGCTGATAAAAGAGAGCGACGCCGTTACAGAAGGACAATCGATTACCACGCGTCTGGCGCGTGGCCGCATTCGCAGCCGCGTAAGCCAGGTGGAAAGAGAATCACCGGGACAATGAGAAAGCTGTTTGGTACGGATGGAATTCGTGCGGTGGCAGGCGAAGCTCCGCTGGACGCAAAGACGATTGATGCGGTGGGACTCGCCCTGGCACACCAGCTGAAGGCTGCCAATGGCGCTCCCCGCGTTCTGCTGGGCATGGATACGCGCGAGTCCAGCGAGTGGATTGCGGCGACTCTGACCGCGGGTCTGACCGACGGCGGAGCCCGAGTGGAAAATGCCGGTGTGATTACCACGCCAGGAATTGCCTATCTCGCCCGGCAGCATGGCTTTTCTGCGGGCGTGGTCATTTCCGCCTCGCACAATCCCTGGCAGGATAACGGCATCAAGGTATTTGGCAGCGACGGTTACAAGTTGCCGGATGAAACCGAGCTTCGCATTGAACAGGAAATCTTCCGCCGGCTGGAAGTTCCGCGCGAGCCGGGTAACGAGCCTGCCGCGCCGGCCGATGCTAAATATCGCGGCGACTATGAGCGGTTCCTGCGCGCGGCGGTGCCAGGTCTGAATCTGAATGGTCTGCGAGTAGTGCTGGACTGCGCCAATGGCGCGGCCTCCGCGATTGCTCCCGAGTTATTCGCAGATCTTGGGGGGCAGATCCGGTTGACGCATGCGGCGCCGAACGGGCGCAATATTAACGCCAACTGTGGCGCGCTTCACCCGGACGTAGTTGCCGCCGAGACGAAGGCGGCCGGGGCGGACCTGGGTGTGACCTTCGACGGCGATGCCGATCGCGCGATGTTCGCCGATGCCCACGGCAAGGTAGTCAATGGCGATGCCGTGATGCTGCTGGCCGCGCGCGATATGCAGAGCCGCGCCATGCTTCGCAATGACACCGTGGTGGCCACGACGATGTCCAATATGGGGCTGGAAGCGGCGTTGCGCCGGGATGGGATCCGCATGTTGCGCGCCCCGGTCGGCGACAAATACGTACTGGAGAGGATGCAGCAGGAGAATGCGTCGCTGGGCGGCGAGCAGTCGGGGCACATTCTGTTTCCGCACCTGGCCACTACCGGCGATGGCTTGCTGACGGCGCTGGTGGTACTGGACGTGGTGCGGCGCTCAGGGAAGCCTCTGCATGAGCTGATCGCGGACCTCAAAGTATTTCCCCAGGTGATTGTGAACGTGCGCGTGCGCGAGAAGAAGCCACTCGAACAAATCGCAGCCGTGGCGGAGACCATCCGCGACGCCGAAACAGAACTGGCCGAGAGCGGTCGGGTGGTCGTGCGCTATTCCGGCACCGAAGCCCTGGCCCGCGTGATGATCGAGGCGGAGTCAGAAGACGCCATGCGCCGCCACGCCGATCGAATTGCCGCGGCGATCCGCAGCGAGCTGGGTGTGTGATCAGGACAGATCGCGCCAGTTGGGTCCAACGCCGACATCGGCAACCAGGGGCACGCTCAACTCCAGCACGTGTTCCATCTCGTGCCGGACGCAGATCGGTAACAGTCTCGATTTCTTTATTAGGCACGTCGAAAACGAGTTCGTCGTGGACCTGCAGGGTCATGCGGGTTTGCAGATTCCCGTCGTGAGCCGCTGATCGATCCGGATCATCGCCAGCTTGATGAGGTCTGCCGCCGTGCCCTGCAGCGGCGTGTTGATGGCGGTTCGCTCGGCAAAGCCGCGCTGGTTAGCGTTACGGCTCTGGATGTCGGGAATGGGCCGGATGCGCCCGAAGAGCGTACGGACCTCTGGTCGCGGCGGGTCTCTTCGAGCATGCGGTCGATGAACGTGCGAACGCCCTGATAGCGAGCAAAGTATTTATCGATGTAAAGGCGCGCTTCGTTCTGCTCGATACCCAGCTGCTGCGCCAAACCAAATGGCGAGATGCCATAGACGATGCCGAAGTTGACGGCTTTGGCGCGATTGCGCGTCTCCTTATCCATCGTTTCTGCGTCGACGCCAAAGACTTCTGCAGCGGTGAGGGTGTGAATGTCCTGGCCGGTTGGATAGGCGCGGACCAGTAGCGGGTCCTCGGAGAAGTGTGCCAGAAGGCGAAGCTCGATCTGCGAGTAGTCCGCAGAGAGCAGCACGCAGCCGGGCGCGGCCACGAACGCAGCGCGAATCTCGCGACCCAGCTCGGTGCGAATGGGAATGTTCTGCAGATTCGGATTTGTGGAAGACAGCCGCCCGGTTGCCGTGCCGACCTGATTGAACGTGGTGTGGACGCGTCCGTCGCTGTCGGCGAGCAGGGGCAGGGAATCGGCATAGTTCGACTTCAGCTTGGCGAGCTGCCGGTATTCCAGCACCAGGCGGGGCACCTCGTTGTGTGCGGCCAACTCTTCCAGCACGTCCTGGGCCGTTGAAATCACCTTGCCTTTTCCGTATTTCAGCGGACGCGGCAGGTTCATCTTGTTGAAGAGCACATCGCCGAGCTGCTTGGGCGAATTGATGTTGAAGCGATGGCCGGCGATGGAGAAGATCTGCTCGCTCAGGCGATCCATGTCGGTCGCAAGGCTGCCGGACATGCGGGAAAGCGTGGCGGAATCGATGCGGATGCCGGCTTTCTCCATGCCCAACAGGATGGGGACGAGAGGCAGGTCGATCTGCTCATAGACTCGCCGCTCGCCGAGAGTTTCGATATCGTCGCGGAGAATTGTAGTCAGCGCGAGGGTCGAGCCCCGCGGATTCCGTCAGTGCGCGGTCGCCGGTTTCGCGTGGCGGACCGCCGGCAAATCGGGCGGCCACATCGGCGAGGCGATGTGTGGCGTGTGTGGGGTTGACGAGGTAGGAGTAGAGCATCACGTCATCGGCAGCGCCACGCAGAGCGACGTCATGAGACGACAGAACACGCAGGGCAGCCTTCAGATCGTGGACCTGCTTGGGAATCGCCGCGTCTTCCAGAAGCGACGAATGGCATCCAGCGGGATGCGGAGAACGGTGTCCGCTGACGTTGCTACTCCGAGAAAACATCCGCGCGGGGAGGGACTTTCTTCGGTCTCTTCGGCGAAATCCAGCAGAGACATCGTTTTGAATTCCGGCTCTCGTTCTTCCAGAGCCTCGGATTCCTGCTCGCTCACCTGTTCTGCGGCGGACTCGAGTTCGGATGCGGAGAGAGCCAGCGCGAAGCCATGCTGCCGGGCCTGAGCGAGGAACGCGGCGACCTGTTCAGGCGTTGGCTCCAGAATGTATTCGACGGCGGAGGTCGGCGCGGCGGGTGTCAGTTCGCGCAGCAGGGTAGTGAACTCCAGCTCGGTAAACAGCGTGCGGCAGGCGTCTGTATCCGGCTCCTGGGTGCGCATGGCGTTCGGGTCAAAGTCCAGCGGCACTTCGCAGTGGATCGTTACCAGCTCCCTGCTCAGGAGCACGGCATCGCGGTTATTCTGCAGCGATTCCCGATAGGTCTTGCGCTTGATCTCCGCGGCCCGATCCAGAGCCGCCTCCACGCTGCCAAACTGCTGAATGAGCTCGACGGAGCCTTTGTCGCCGATCCCGGGCGCCCCGGGGATGTTGTCGATCGAGTCGCCGCGCAGGGCCATCACGTCCACGACCCGTTCTGGAGGAACCCCGAGCGTCTCGACTACCTTCTCTCGATCGAGGATCAGATTGTCCTTGACGGGATTCAGGATCTTCACGTGGTCGTTGACCAGCTGCATCATGTCTTTATCGTTGGAGACGACAAAGACCGGATGGCCGGCTTCGGCTGCCTTGCAGGCGAGGGTGCCGATCACGTCGTCGGCCTCGAAGTTCTCGGCTTCGAGGATGGGAATGCGAAACGCCTCCAGCGCGCGCCGGACATACGGCAGCTGCTGCGCCAGATCCGGAGGCATGGCCTCTCGATTCGCCTTATATCCGCCGTATTCGATCGTCTCGTACGCCTGCGTCTCCGCGCTGAACTTCTTCACCATCATCGACCGAGCGCGCTCATCGCGGAAGACCGGGCCCATCACGTCGAAAACCGCTGCGAAGTACTCCGGCGAAAAATCGCGACGGAGCTTGTTGATCATGTTCACAAACACATAAGTCGCCGCCGTTGGGACGCCCGTACGCGTGGACATCGCTCGCGGCTGCCGCTGCATCGCGTGATACGCGCGAAAGATAAACGACATCGCATCGAGCAGGAAGATTGCCGGCTTGCTGGATTTTTCCGCCATCGGGATGAGTGTACCGCCTGCGCCGAACGGGCTTCGCGCGCGGGGAATCTCCTCTTTTCGATGCCAGGCAAGCCAGCAGCGATCCCGCCGCTATAATGCCCCAGAGGAAAACTCACAATGAAAGTTCGTTGGCTGCCGCTGGGCCTGTGCGCGGCAATGCTTCCTTCCTGTTTCGCCCAGACTTCCCAGTCGACCGATACGCCACTCACCGCCATCCCGTATTCGCCGAGCCTCGATCTGGCGGACATGGATCGCACCGCCAGTCCCTGCGTGGATTTCTACCAATATGTCTGCGGCGGCTGGATGAAGAACAACCCCATTCCCGCCGATCAGGCTGGCTGGAGCGTTTACGCGAAGCTCACCAACGAGAATCGGCAGTTCCTGTGGGGCATTCTGGAACAGGACGCCACACGCAAAGACCGCACCCCCGTCCAGCAGAAGATCGGCGACTACTACGCTGCCTGCATGGATACCGACGCGATCAACGCCCGCGGCATTTCACCGCTGAAACCGGAGCTGGACCGCATCGCCGCTATACAGGACCGCAAGCAGCTGGCGCCGTTTCTGCGCGAAGGCGCGGACCAGCGCGGCCTCTACTTCTTCGGCGCCGGCTCGGAGCAGGATCCAAAGAACGCGGGCATGATGATTGTCGGCATTGAGGCCGGGGGCCTCGGTCTGCCGGACCGCGACTACTACAGCAAGACGGATGTGAAGAGCGTCGAAACCCGCCAGCGCTACGTAGCGTACATGGCACATCTGCTGGTCCTCTCCGGAGAAAGCCAGGCCCAGGCGGACGCCGATGCGGCGGCAGTGATGAAGATCGAGACCGCCCTCGCCAATGCTTCGCTCACCCGCGTGGAACAGCGCAATCCCTATAACGAGTACCACCCGATGAAGATCGGCGCGATTGAATCGCTGGCGCCGTCGCTGGAAATGGGCGCGTATCTCAGTGAGGAGCACGTTCCCGCCTCCGTGCTGTCGAACATCAATGTCTCGCAACCGAAATTCCTGACGGCCCTGCAACAACAGCTGGCCACCGCGCCGCTCGACGACCTGAAAGCCTATCTCCGCGTGCATGCTCTCAACGCCGCGGCTCCCAGCCTGTCCACTCCGTTTGAGGATGCACAATTCGATTTCTATTCGAAGTACCTTCGCGGCGTTCCCCAGATGCAGGCGCGCTGGAAGCGCTGTGTTGGACAGGTGGACCGCCATCTGGGCGAGGCGCTGGGTCAGGAGTTTGTCGCGCGCGATTTTTCGCCGAAGACGAAGCAGGACGTGCTGACCATGACCGATCAGATTGAAGCCGCCATGCAGCAGGAGATCGAGCACCTGGACTGGATGAGCTCAGCGACCAAGCAGCAGGCCATCGCCAAGCTCCACATGGTTCGCAATAAGATCGGCTATCCGGAGAAGTGGCGCGACTACTCCACGCTCACCATCAAGCCGAACGACTATTTCGGCAACGTGGAGCGGGCACGTGTTCGACGAACACCGGGACTGGAATAAGGTGGGCAAGCCCGTCGATCGCAACGAGTGGGATATGAGCCCGCCCACGGTCAATGCCTATTACGATCCCCAGCGCAACGATATTAATTTCCCGGCCGGCGTCCTGCAGCCACCTCTGTACGATCCCAAAGAAGATGCCGCGCCCAACTACGGCGATACCGGCGGCACCATCGGTCACGAGTTGACGCATGCTTTTGACGACGAGGGTCGCCAGTTCGATGGCAACGGCAACCTCCGCGACTGGTGGACCCCCGCCGACGCCAAGGGATTCGATGAGCACATCAGCTGCCTGCGCGATCAGTTTGCCGGATACACCATCGTCGATCAGGTCCACATCAATTCGAAGCTGACCAGCGGCGAAGATACCGCAGATCTGGGCGGCACCCTCATCGCCTATGAGGCCTGGAAAAAGGCCACCGCCGGGCTGCATCTGGAAGAAAAGGATGGTTTCACGCCGGATCAGCGGTTCTTTATCGGCTATGCGCAGTGGGCCTGCGAGAACGAGCGGCCGCAAAACCTTCGCATGAGTGCGATCCTCAATCCGCATTCGCCGGGCAAGTATCGCGTTAATGGAATCGTTGCCGACCTGCCGCAATTCGCCGCGGCCTTCGGCTGCAAAGCCGGACAGCCCATGGTGAATGCCAACGCCTGCCGGATTTGGTGAGCGGTCCTCTTAGGCGATGAACATGCAGTCGCCGTAGGAGAAAAAGCGGTACTCTGCCTCAACCGCGTGGCGATACGCGGCCAGCACCCGCTCGCGTCCCGCAAAGGCGCTCACCAGCATCAGCAGCGTTGACTGCGGCAGATGAAAATTCGTCAGCAACGCACCGACAATGCGGAAGTCAAAACCCGGCGCGATAAAGATACTGGTCGATCCAGCGCGCGGAACAAATTCGTCCGCCGTGTGCGCGCAGTGCTCGAGCGTCCGGACCGTGGTGGTGCCCACCGCGACGACCCGACGCTTCTCCCTCCGCGCGACATTCAGGGCGGCGGCCGTTTCGGCGGACAAGCTGTAATGCTCGGCGTGCAGGCGGATATCCTCGAGCCGCTCTACTCGCACCGGCTGAAAAGTTCCCAGGCCCACGTGCAGCGTCACCGTTGCCACCTCAATCCCACGCGCCCGAATCTCGTCCAGGATCTCCGCCGTGAAGTGCAGCCCCGCGGTGGGCGCGGCAACGGAGCCGCGTTCCTGCGCATACACAGTCTGGTAGCGCTCGCGGTCGCCCGTCCGATCATCGCGATGGATGTAGGGCGGCAGGGGCACA
The DNA here is from genome assembly GCA_963702295.1 of uncultured Acidobacteriaceae bacterium. Lineage (GTDB taxonomy): Bacteria > Acidobacteriota > Terriglobia > Terriglobales > Acidobacteriaceae > Palsa-343. The sequence goes on from CAVPCE010000059.1 coordinate 18,237, forward strand.
TGGCCGAGCTTGTCGACTGCTGCGAAGAAATCAGGCACCGGGCGGAAACGCAGGGTGCGCTCGCCGAACTCCCCGTGAGCGATGACCTCTGCCTCCAAGTCCCCTTCGCCGAACTCAAGCCGCTCGCCGGTCAGCACCTTGCGTCCAGGCCGCACCAGCGCCTTCCATTCCCACGGGGAAAGCTGCTCGACCAGCAGCACCTGCACCCGGCCGGAGGCTCGATGCTGGGCCTGGGTGTGGAGGCCTGCGCGATGCGCGAAGAGTCGCGCCGGAATCACGCGTGTATCGTTCAGGACCAGCAGGTCGCCAGGGTGCAGCAGCAGGGGCAGGTCGCGAATCTGCCGGTCCTGCCGGTTGCCCGTCGCGCGGTCGAGCGCCAGCATACGTGCTGCTGCACGGTCCGCCAGCGGCTCCTGCGCGATGCGCTCTTCGGGGAGATGAAAGTTGAAATCGGAAACCAGCACTGTGTCGATTTTACGAGCTGGGGGTCTGTCCGAAATACGACTCGGCACGCAGCCGCGCTCGATCTAAAGCGGCATTCAGTTCCTGACGCGCATTCTCCAGCGTCATGGAGTCGGAATCCTGCGCGGGCGCCGGCAAAGAGCGCGCCCAACTCACTACCACACGCGAAAACGGCTTTGGGACAAGGAACCGGTCCCACGACCGGATCGTCCATGCGCGCTGCGGCAGGAGATAGAAGCTACCCATTCGCTCGCCGCTCATCGCCGCCAGCTTTACGGGGCCGATTTTGGTCTGGTAGATCGGCCCCCGGGGGCCGTCCGCGGTGAAAACCACCGGCAGGCCCGAGGCCAGTACCTTAGCCATCGCCATGAGCCCGGCTGCTCCGCCGCGCGAGCTGGACCCCCGCACGGTGCCATAGCCCAGCAACCCGAGGGTGCGGGCGATCAGCTCGCCATCGAAGCTCCGGCTGATCAGGATCGAGCAGCGAAATTTGCGGAAATACCATCCGGCGGGCAGCGTGCAGCGATGCCAGAAGCAAAAGATGCCGCGCGCCGGCGGCAGGGCGGGCACGACGCCTTCTTCCGCGATCACTTCAAACCGCAGGGTGAGCCCAATCGCGGCGAGCACCAGGGCCGTGAGCTTCGGGACGATCCAAAGTGCTAACCGCTGGCCGAAGCTAAAACGCTGCCGATCCCCGTCGCTCACGTTTCGATTGTAGCCAGAGGCGATCACCCTTCGGATGGGAGGGCCGGTTACCTTCTGTCCAGCCCAGTTCCCGGAAAGGACGCGGGTTACCCCGTTTGTGTTACAGTCGCGGGCACAGTTTTTGTGCATCCTCAGGGGTGAATCCCGCAGTCCCCGAGCCGCTGATGAGTAATTTCCTGGTTTTCCTGATGTTGTTGGCATGCGTCCTGGCCGCCGTAGCCTGATCCGGCGCAAACAGCCCCCCTGCCGCTCTCTCCGCCTGAGTTTCTCGATCAGAAACGACTCCCTGGCCGTCCTATTCTCCTGAAGTCGTCACTGGCACCGGCGCATTTTTCGGTGTGGCGATGTACCCCTTTATCTGATTCCTGACGATGTTATTCACCACCAGCTCATACAGCAGGTGATCCTTGCCGGTATAGAACTGGATGGGCTCGTCGAGATTCCTGTCCTTCTTCTGAATCTCCTTGTCGTCGGAGTAGACGACCAGCGTAAAGCGGCTGTGCTTTGGATCGGCCTTCTTCAGTTCCAGGGCCACCGTCGCCACCGCCTGCTTCTGCCCCTTACCCAGAGTGAATTCGTAGTAGTTGCGGTCTCCCAGGTGCTTCAGAATGTCCAGTTCTTTGCCATTCGTCGCAATCAGGCCGCTCTGCATGCCCAGGTCGCCCTGCATCTTCTGCATCCGCGACTCGGCGTCTGCAGCTCGGTCTTCGTATTGCCCAGATCGGTCTTCACCCCGCCCACGTCGGTCTTCACGCCGGAAACATCGCTGGAAACCGCGCTGATCTGCTGCCGGGCGGCCGCGTTTTCCTTTTCCAGGCGCTTCGCATCGGCCTGCTGCCGGTTCAACAGGTCCTGAGCTTTCACTTCCAGCTGCTTCTGGGTCATGCCCAGGGACTGCCCCAAAGTTTCAGACGTCACCTTTAGCCGCGCATTCGTTTCATCCAGGGCCGTGGCCAGTTTTTCGTTTTGCTGCTGGGCGCTGGCCAACTGGGTTTCGGCATGCGTCAGCCGTCCTGCCAGCGTGTAGCTCCAGATCAGTCCGGCGAGCGCGCACAAAACCGCCAGCCCCAAAACGGCGACAAATAGTCCTGAATAGCTCCTCTGCTCCGGTTCAGCTGATGATTCTTCCATGGTGGTCGTACTTTCCTTTCCCACGTTCCTCTTGCAGACCTGCTGATGCAGAAGCGTATCGCAGCCGCGCGCGCCCTCGCAATGCAAATTCTCGATTCCAGTCGCTTCTGTGCATCTTTAGCAACGGTAAGATAGTCAACAAGATATGCCACGCTACCAGTACCGCGAGATCGAGCCCACCCGTGAAGCCAAAGAAGTCTTCAGCCGCTGGGTGGACTCGGACGATGAGTTTTCCCGCCACGCCAACGTTACCCTGCGCGCGGAGATTGTCCGCGACAATCTGCACCAACTCCTGCTGGGCCGTCCCCACGGCGGCCGCCTGAACTTTACGCTCTCCACCGAATTGCCCTTCAACGTGCTGGAGCTCTCTCTCGATCCGGCCAACGTCACTCTCGAGCCCGAGTATTACGGCGACATCGATGCCGAGCGTTACGCCCTTATCAAGCCCTTGGTATGGTTCTGGCGGATGTTCGACCGCTCGCCGGTGGCCCTGAATCACTGGCTGGGTTTCCGCATGCGCTCCATGCTGGGCAGGCACATCTTCAAGAAAATCGGCCGCAACGTGAAGAATCTACCACGGCGTCGAGTTTACCTTCGGCTACAACCTCACAATTGAGGACGACTGCATCATTCACAACCACGTCCTGCTCGACGATCGCGGCGAGCTGGTCATCCGCAAAGGTACATCGATCTCGGAACACGCGGCGGTCTTCTCCCATGCGCACGATCCGGTGGAGGCCTGCATTATCGAGCATCGCCGCACCGAGGTGGGGCCGGCGGCGCGCGTCACCTATCGCTCTCTCGTCATGCCGGGGGTGCGGGTCGGGGAGGATTCCATGCTTGGCGCCCAGGCAGTCGCCACCCACGATCTGGAGCCGCACGCCATCGTGGGCGGCGTGCCCGGCCGCAGGATTAAGTCAAAGAGCGAAGCGGCAAGGCTCAGCGAGACTGACGACAAGATTCCCTGCGCGGAGCTGCCGCCTCACGAGTAATTCGCTTTGTCGCGCCTATCCCGAGTCGAACTGGGGAGAGGTTAGCTGGTACCATCGAAACGATTCCAATGGATCAGAACCATCTTATTCTTGCGATTTTTGAATTCGCCGTCCTGATTTTTTCTCTCAGTCTGCACGAAGCGGCCCATGGCTGGATGGCCTCTCGCCTCGGCGATCCCACGGCGCGTATGCTGGGCCGCGTTACTCTGAACCCGATCAAGCACATCGATCTGTTCGGCACGATCATCCTGCCGGCCATCATGTTGCTGGTCAATCCGGGCTTCCTCTTCGGCTGGGCTAAGCCCACGCCGGTCACGCCCAGGAACTTCAAAAACATCACCCGCGACGATATCCTCACCACCATAGCCGGCCCCGCCAGCAACGTTTTGGCCGCTATCGGCGCCACCCTCGTCCTGCTCATCATCTCGCGCGTGAGCGGCAAGGGCGCGGCCATCGTGCATTTTGTCGCCGCCTCGGGAAGCCTCAGCATCCTCACCGCTCCCGGCTCTCTGCTCATCCCGCTTGTGGGGTTGCTGTATATCACTATCCTCCTCAACCTCATCCTCGCGGCGTTTAATCTTATACCGCTGCCTCCGCTCGACGGCTCGCATATTATCCGCCACATGCTGCCGTACAAGGCGCTGCGTCTCTACGACTCCATCGGTATGCTCGGCCTCTTCGTCCTCTTCATCTGGGGTGGTCCGGTCATCGGCTTCATGATCAGTCCCGCTCTTTCCCTTCTGCGCGGAGTCCTTCTCTCCTTCTGAGCAACGCAATCCGGTCGTGACGGAGAATCGATCCATGCGACGCACTTTCGGTCCTCTCGTGATCCTGGCGGCTGCATCGATTCTCCCCTTGTCGGCGCAGCCAGTTCCCGCCTCGGGTCACTCGTTTCGAGCCGAGCGCGGCCAGTTTTTTCTCGACGGCAAGCCCGTCCGCATTGTTTCCGGAGAAATGCACTACGCCCGCATTCCCCGAGCGTACTGGCGCGATCGTCTCCGCATGGCGAAGGCCATGGGCCTGAACGCCATCACCACCTACGTTTTCTGGAACGCGCATGAGCCGCGTCCCGGCGTCTACGACTTCTCCGGCAACCTCGATGTCGCCGAGTTCGTCCGCGAGGCGCAGCAGGAAGGCCTCTACGTCATCCTGCGACCCGGCCCCTACTCCTGTGCCGAATGGGAATTCGGCGGCTTTCCTTCTTGGCTCCTGAAGGATGCGAAGATGGTCGTCCGCTCCCGCAATCCCGAGTTCCTGCTGCCGCCGCTCCTGGCTGCTGCGTCTGGGCAGGGAAGTGGCACCCTTGCAAATCGGCAACGGCGGACCCATCATCGCCGTGCAGGTGGAGAACGAGTACGGCAGCTATGGCGACGATCACGCCTACATGCAGGACATCCGCCAGATGCTCGTCGATGCCGGGTTCACCAAAGCGCAACTTTACACCGCGGACGGCGCTGAGAACTCCGCGCGGCAGCCTCCCCGATCTGCCCGCGGCCATCAACTTCGGCCCCGGTGAGGCGCAAAAATCCTTCGCTCTTTTAAAGCAGCTCCGCCCCGACGGTCCCTTCATGAACGCCGAGTACTGGGATGGCTGGTTCGATCACTGGGGCGCGCCTCATGCTCACACCAGCAGCGATCAGCAGGCGTCAGATCTGGACTGGATCCTGCGCCAGGGCGATTCCATCAGCATTTACATGTTTCACGGCGGCACCAGCTTCGGCTGGATGAACGGCGCCAACTCCGACGGAAAAAACTACGAGCCGGACGTCACCAGCTACGACTACGACGCCGCCCTTGACGAAAGCGGCCATCCCACTCCCAAGTATTACCGCTTCCGCACCATCATCGCGCGCGATACAGGCATCAATCCGCCGCCTGTGCCCGCTGCTCCGCCTGCCATGGCGATCCCGGCGTTCCGTCTCACCCGCGCCGCCTCGCTCTGGGATCACCTGCCCGCTCCCGTGCATTCCGACGAGCCGCTCACGATGGAGCAGATGAACCAGGTCTACGGCTATGTCCTCTACCGCACCACGGTCGCCGGTCCTGTCAGCGGCAACCTGACCATTGGTGCGGTTCATGACTACGCGCAGGTGTACGTGGACGGCAAGCTAGCCGGCACCATTGACCGCCGCCTGAACCAGACATCGCTTCCGCTGCGCATCGACTCGCCGCGCGCCCGTCTCGACATCCTGCTTGAAAACACTGGCCGCGTGAACTTCGGCCCCGCATTGCCTGGCGAGCGCGTCGGCCTTCTCAACGGCGTTCGGCTCGCCGGCAAGCCGGTTACCGGCTGGGAGAACTTCTCCCTGCCCATGCAGGATCCGCAGAAGATGGACTTCACCGGCAAGGCCTGCAGCGGACCTTGTTTTTATCAGGCGACGTTCACGGTTGATCGCCCCGAAGACACCTTCCTCGACACCAGCGCGCTGGGGAAGGGCATGGTCTGGATCAACGGCCGTCCCCTGGGCCGCTTCTGGCGCGTCGGCCCACAGAAAGCGCTCTACCTGCCCGGGCCCTGGCTGCATCCCGGAAAAAACGAAGTTGTCGTCTTCGATCTCGAAGGCCGGCCCGGACGAACCCTGCGCGGCCTGGATCACCCGTTGCTGAACGCGCCCATCGAGCCCGGTTCCTGACCGTCGATTGAGCCAAGGCAAAAGGGAGGAGCCTCAGCTCCTCCCTTCTCATTCCGCTCGAAGAAAACTACGGCCGCCACCATGGGTGGTGCTTCTGCGCCTGCGGAGTCGCCTGCGATCCGAACGGACGTCCCATGCGGTAGACCAGTCCCACCGACAGGGCGAACTGCTCTTCATAACCGTTCCCGCCAAAGTTGGTCAGCGTGGCATCCGGCGCGATGCGGAAGACCAGCCGCGGCGAGCGGTTCAGGTCAATCGAGCCGCCAAAGGCTCCGGCAAAGGTGAACTGGTTGGAGAAGAACCCGAGATTCTGCGGGGGAACGCCGTTCAGCCCCTGGGTGAAGTCGCCGTAGGCTCCTCCCACAAACGCATGCAACATCATGGACGCGTGCTCGTTGCTGAGAGCGCGAAATTCCGGGCCTGCCAGGAACATGTGTTCACTCACGAAAGGGCCGGTGATCGGTCCGGCATTCGGACCGGACCCGGTGCACGCGCCGCAGTTCGGCGTTGTACCGCTGGTGCCATAGTAGCCACGTACATTCACGCCGGCTCCCCAGCGATTGTTGAACTCGCGGATGGCTCGCGCGTCGAAGCCGCCCAGATTCGCGCCCTGCAGAAGGTTCGGGCCCGCATCGAAATGCGAGTAGGCGAACCCGCCGTAAATCTCCCAGGGAAAGTCGTAGTGAACGCCGGCAAGCGGGGCCGGCGCTGGAAGCTGTGGATTCGGTGGGGGGCTCTGCACCTGTCCCTGCGCCGCCATACCCGCCAGACCTATCACAGCGGCCATGGCCGCCACAGCTACACGCACACTCCACGTCCTCATCAACCGGCAAATCCTCCAGCGCACCTGCAGAAAACTCATCAAATTTGTTCGCAAAGTTCAAAGATACATGGGCGGAGAGCATTCTGTCCCGGCCCGGTCTGGCTCGGTCCGGCAATCCCTCCTGTAGTCTGAGGAAACCATGTCTCGCCTAACCTCGCTCTCCGAACAGACTTTCGACTCGCTCGATGCCATGATGCAGGCCTGGGCCGCTGAGGCTGTGCGCATCGCTGCCGAAGACCACGGCATGGATCTCGACTTTTCCCCGGATTCGATAGCCCGGCTCGAAACCGTGCTCGCCGCCCGCGGCCCGGTTCCGGCGGATCAGCAGGACGAAGCCGCGCGTCTCTGGGGCGGCTATTTCGGGGAGATCTTCGCCACCGCTACGAATGCAGCTGGATCATGGCCGTCTATCCCGGCCAGCTCAACTCAGGCCGCTCCGATAACGGCACCGAATTGGCCATGCCGGCCCTCGACATTCACGGCTCTCATGTCTATCCGCTGCTGAAAATTGTCCGGCGCCTCACCCTTGGCTCTTCCGAAGACCTGAGCGCCTTCTACTCGAAAGTCAGCGCCGCCCTGGACGCCAACGCGCAAAAGAAGGCGTAATTCCGCAAGTTGAACTCTGCGCTCCCTGTGGTGAAAACCAGACCGAATTCCCCGAAGCAGGCTAGAGGCTACTCGTTACGAGTGGCTTCTGGCACTCCACGCACCCGCAATGCCGCCGCAGATAGTCCCACGAGTAAATCCCGCTGGCGTGCCCGTCATTCCATTTGAAGCTGATTGCGTAGTTGCCCACTGGACTCGATGACTCCGGCCGGACCGGCGCCCGATACATCGGCAGCAGCGTCGCCGGCTTAGCCTTAGGCTCGCCGGGCTCGCGTCCCAGGGCTTCGCGCTCTTCGTGGCAGGTCGCGCACGGGCAGGCGTTCCGCAGCCACGCAAAGCTCCAGCGGCTCTGATGACCGTCTTTCCAGACGATCTCCAGCCCCTCGCCGCTCGTCTGCTGAACCCGGACCTTCGCCGGCGTAACCGCCTCGCGCGGCAATTCTGCTTCCGGCGCGCGCTGCGCCTCGTCCGCACTAACCAGGCGAATCCCTTCGTGACTCATATCAGTGCTGCCCGGACCTCAGCTGACCGTTCTCGCGCTGACTGCTTTTGAGCTGACGGCATATCAGCTGCCCGCTTCGCCGCCGACCACTCTCGCCTGCTCCTCACGCCGATTGCAAAAACGCCACCGACTGCAGGCTCGTCACCTCAAACCGCTTTCGGCAGCGAATGTTTGTACAGGCCACCATGTCGTCCTGGCGCACCATATACGACTGCGCCTTCGCGAATCGCGCCCGGTCCCGCTCGTCGGCGTTCCTCGGCAGCTGCGCCTTGCGCGTGCGCACCAGCCACCGCACCTGGTACTCTCCCGGTTGTCCGCAGTGCGGACAATTGAGGGTGTGAGTACGCTGCTCGGATTTTTCGTTGAAAAACTCGCGTTCTTCCATGGGCCGTATACTCCCTGAAAAGTATTTCACATCGAGCCGGAAAAGAGTTGCTACTTTGTAGGTCAGCCGCGTCCCTCGGCACGACCCAGGTCCCGGCGCTCAGCGGATTTCAGCCCACTCTCCAATGCCCAAAAAGCGCGCAAAGAAGAAGACATTCTCCGCGGTCAAGGCCGTCAAAGCCAACGCCCGCGAGCGCGTCGGCCAGCCCAAACCCGAACGCATCATCGCGGACACACCGAGCCAGCTAAGGCGCGCCGCAAAGCACCCCAAACCGCTCGCTCAACTCATCACCGAGGAGGAATGATATGGCTCAGGCCACAGGGCTGGGAGGCGTCTTTCTCCGCGCCCGCGATCCCGAGGCGCTCTACACCTGGTATGAAAAGCATCTCGGCCTCCCCAAAAGCGAAGGCGGATTCATGCTTCCGGCCGAGCGCCAGCGCTCCGTCATTGTCCTGGCTTTTTTCCCGCAGTCGGCAGATTATTTCCCGGTCAGCCAGCCCGCTATGCTCAATTTTCAGGTTGACGACCTCGACGCGCTTCTCGACATCTTGATCGCCGCCGGTGTCCCCGTAGACCCCAAGCGGGACTCTCACGAATACGGCCGCTTCGGCTGGTTCACCGACCCGGAAGGCAATCGCGTGGAACTCTGGCAACCGCCTCTGGGCTAGCCGAACCTGAAAGCCAGGCCGACCCTCAGTCTCCGTGATTGGGCAGACCGGCGGCCGTGTTGGACTTCACCTCAGGCGGCGTTCCCCCCTGCAGGTACATCTTGTACTGCGTGTCCACGATCCCCAGGTTGCGTGCCAGCCCCAGACGCGCCTCGTTCAGCTGCAGCACGCTGCTCACATATTGTGTTTGCGCCTGGGCCAGCGTGGACTGCGCTTCCGCCACCGGCAAACTGTCCGTCACGCCCCCGGTAAAACGCTGCTGTGTCTGATCCAGAGCCGTGTTTGCCAGATCCACGTTGCTCTTCGCCACCGCAACCGTCTTTTCCGCGGTTTCCAGGTCCAGCAGGCTGTCCCGCAACTGCTGATCGATCTTCTGCTCCAGGTCGGCCATGCGGGTCCTGATTTGATCCAGCTGGGCCTGCGCCACATCATTATCCCCGCGAATCTTTCCTTCCTCGAAGATCGGGATCGACAGGGTGCCCACCGCAGCAAAAGTGTCGTGATAGACGCCGCCGGAGATGCCAGTTATCCCGTAATTCCCACCGAAGGTCAGGGTAGGGAAGTGTTGGTGCGCCGTGGCGCGCCGCTCCAGTTCCGCCACCCTCAGTTCCTGCTTCAGCATTTGAAAATCCTGCCGGCTGGCGTAGGCCTCGGTTCGCGCAGCCTCAATGCTCATCGGCTGTAATTCTGCATAGGGAGCCGAATCGGTCAGTTGAATCTCCTGTTCCGGGGCCAGGCCAATCTCACGATTGAGCGCGATTTTCGCCTTCTCGAAGTCGTTTTCGGAGGCAATCACGACCTGCTGCTGGTTCTGGTACTGCACCCGCGCCCGCAGTTCGTCCAGATTGGCCACCGTCCCGGCCAGATGTTCCTGGTGGGCCTGGTTCAGGATGGTCTCATCGGTGTTCAAAAGCGCATGCGCGTAATCCGCCTGAGACTTGGCCGCCAGCGCCTGCAGATACGTGTTTCCGACGTTCAGTACGACCAGGCCGCGCGAGGACTGGGCGTTGTAGAACGCAGCCTTCTCCCCAGCCTGCGCGGCGCGCCACACGTCGTATCCGGCCCAGTTGAACAGCGCCTGGGAGAAATTGATCTGCCCAATGGTCGTATCGACTTTCGTAATCAGGTGAAACGACGACAGCGAGGTCCCCGGCGGCAGGAGCGGCGCAAACAGCCCCACCGTTGACGGGTGAAATCCCTGGGCTTCCAGGTTGTACTCGTGCACGCCCGTTTCCCCGTGCAACGAGAGGTTCGGCAGCAGAATGTTCGCCAGTTGTAGCTTTTGCGCCCTCGCTGTCTTCTGCTGCTCCCGCGCCAGGGTCAGCGCCAGGTTGTTCTCGATCCCCATCCGGATCGCGTCGTCGAGCGAAAGCTGTCGGACCGCCTGGGTGGCCGGCACCGCCTGCACGCTCCCCGCATACGGGTTCAACCGCGAGTTCGAAGAATTGCTTTGCCCCTGGGCGGCGAAACAGGCAGCCAGCAGACCGGCGCCCAAAACCAGCGTTCTCTTCATGTGCGCATTCATCCGATTGCTTCTGTTTAGATCAGGATATCCTCGACGGGTTGCCAATTTTCCTCGCTGCCGTGCCTTCGCCCTCTGCGGGATTACGTGAAGGCTCACCGTTCATTGTCTGTTAAATCCAGGTGAATTCACGAATCGGCCGCCAAAGTGCGCCAAACCGTAAGCAACACCACAGTACCTCGCCACATCGAATTTGCAGGAAAGTAACGGGCTTGGTACGACCCCATCCCTTTTCTCCTGCCAACGCGGTGCAGGGGTGCACTTCCGGGTGGAAATCAGGAGGCTCGTATTATGTTGACGCTGGAAGCCGGTATGCTTCCGGTGCGATCTCTCGGAAAGCGGCCCCCATCGCCAGCGGTTCCGGCGGAGCCGCGTGGTGCGGACATGACAGGAGAATCCATCCCCGGCGTCCTGATGTTGCGTTGCTCCGCGCTTTCCCATCACGCGGTGCGCGCAGCGGCCCTGCAGGCAGGTCTGCGTCTGGTTGTCGATTTCGCGGAGAATCGCCGTGAGTTTCTCGAGGAGTTGCGGCGCGGTACCACGGATCTGATCGTGGCCGGCCCCGAGGGTTTGCCCGATCTGGAATTGCGTGAAGTCTTTAATCGTGCAAGCTCTTCGCAACCCCCAATCCCGGTGGTCCTGGCTGGAGGACGAATTGGCCAGAACGAGGCCATTCGCATCCTGCGCAATGGCGCCACCGAAGTGATTCAGTCGGGCGAGATGGAACGCCTGCCCACCGCTTTAGCCCGCGCTCTCAAGGTTCGCCAGTCCGCCGTCGCTCAAAGCCATGCCCAGGAAGAACTCGACCGGACCGCGGTGCTGCTGCGCGAAAACCAGAAGCTCATCACCATCGGCCGCCTCGCAGCGTCCATCGCTCACGAGATCAATAATCCGCTGGAGTCCATCACGAACCTCCTGTATCTGCTCGGCGAGGAACGTGAGCTTTCTGCGTCGTCCCGCAGTTATCTCGCCCTTGCCCAGAAGGAATTGAGCCGGGTAGGGCAAATCAGCCGCCAGACCCTCAACTTCTCCCGCGAAACCACCGGCCCGGTTCGCGCCAGGGTTGACGAGCTGCTGGAGGAGGTCCTTTCCCTCTACAGCCGCCGCATGATGGAAAAGAATCTGCGTGTCGAGCGCCAGTACGACTGCCCGGAGGAAGCCCTCGTCTATCCCGGCGAAATGCGGCAGGTGCTGTCCAATCTCGTCACCAATGCTGTCGAGGCATCTTCCCCCAACGGCAGGCTGCGAGTGCGCGTTCGGTGTACGCGCAGCTGGAGCGACCCCGACGTCCGCGGTATTCGCGTCTCTGTGGGAGATAACGGCACCGGCATTCCCCTGGAAGTCCAGCGACGCCTCGGCCAGCCCTTCTTCACCACCAAGGGCCAGCGCGGCACCGGCTTGGGACTGTGGGTGACCCGGGCTATCGTTCAGCGGTATGGGGGCGAAATCCAGCTCCGCTCTTCAGTGGATCCCAAACGGCATGGCACCGTCTTCAGCATTTTCCTGCCGACCAACCTCCGGCCGCGGATGGTTGAACCATCGTCGCATCCTCACGACCCGAGCGACAGCCATCCTGACGCGCAGCACACCGGTTCCGATGTTGTCTCTATTCGCCAGCCCGCGATGAAGGACAGCCAGCGGCGGCGTGCCAATGGTGACTGAGGCGCAATAGGCAAGACCGAAGGCGCAGTCTCCCGAGCTCTCGAATTTCAGGCTTCCCTCAGCTATACCGTAGCCAGCGCAGCATCTCCGGCAAGGTTGCCCGCTTGCCGTACATCAGCACACCCACCCGATAAATTCGCGCCGCCAGCCACACCATCCCCCATACAGCCGCGAACAGCAGCACAATCGACAGGCCCACCTGCCATGCCGGTGGCATCTGCGAGCAGATCCGCATATACATGATGATCGGCGCGAACGGCGGAAGCAGCGAAAGCACGATGGACGCTGTGGAGTTCGGATTGCCCAATACATACGGCAGCAGCACCACGCTCACCACCAGCGGTGAAATCAGAATGAAGCTGAACTGCTGCACCTCCTGCTCTCCGCTCACGCTCGATCCCAGAGCCGCGGCCAGTCCGCTGTACAGGAAGAATCCACCTAAAAAGAAAATGGCGAAGTAAGCGAGTTCGGCTCCCGTGATGCCCATCGAGGCCAGCCCGTGGATACCCTGGCTGGCGGCCATCGTCGAGCCGGTGAAGAATATTAGCAGTGCGCCCCAAATCGCCATCTGCGTCAGGCCCGTCGCTCCCACTCCTAGCAGTTTGCCCATCATCAGGGAATCCGACGAGGCCGTGGAGAGCAGGACCTCGAAGATCCGCGACGTCTTTTCCTCCACCACAGAGCGGGCGATGTTGATGCCATAGATCAGCACTGACCCATAGAGCACCAGGATCAGCACGTAGGCCCCCAGGAAGCTTTTCTCCGAGTCGGAATGGACAGCCGACCCGTTCCTGATTTGCATGGTCTTCAGCGTGACTGGCTGCATCAGGTTGTTGAGTTGCCCCGCCTGCATCCCCCGCGCCAGCAGTTGTTGCCGGATCAGCGCCGAGCGGACTGCCGACTCCATCTGGCTTTTGGCCACGATGTTGATCGAGCTTCCCGAAACCCACGTCGCCTCCGGCTGCGGCTGGCCTGGAACCTCGTCCAGCGTCAAATATCCGGCAATCTGGTGCGACGCGACTTCCTGGTCTGCCCTCGCCCGATCGGCCGTCGTTGCCGGAGCAAAAACCTGAATCGTGGAAGGGGGGAACTGACCCTCCTCGAGCGCCATCTTCACCTGGGGCGCCAGATCGGCCTGCCTGGAAACAATGGCCAGGCTTTGCACCCCTTCCAGCCGGTGGCCGCTCATCCCGCCCAGCCATCCCAGCGCGCCCATCCCGATTGGCACCAGCAGCGTCGTGATCCGGAAGACCTTGCTCCTGACCCTCTCCAGATACTCGCGCTTCGCAATCAGCAGCGTTTGTCTAAGCATCGGCGCGGCCCCCGACCGTCTCGATAAAGATCTCTTCCAGCGAAGGCTCCACCAGCTCGAACTTCGTCACCACCGCCGTCGCCGCCGCCGTGCGCAGCAAATCCTGCGCATCCGCATGTGGCTTCAGACGAATCTCCGCATGCCCGGCGTAGTTCTTGTACTCCGCGATCGCCGGATGCTGCAGAAATCCATCGTTGCCCTCGAACTGCACAATCACCCGGTTGCGTTCGTAGCGCGATTTCACCTCTCGCATCCCGCCCGAAAGCACTGCCTCGCCGTGATTGATCAGGCAGATCGAATCGCATAGCTTTTCCACCTGATCCATGCGGTGGGTCGAGAACAGCACCGCGTTCCCCTGCTTCTTCAGTTCCAGCAGCGTGTCCTGCAGCAGCGCCGCGTTGACCGGGTCCAGCCCCGAAAACGGTTCGTCCATGATGATCAGCTCCGGGTCGTGCAGCAGCGTGGCGATGAACTGGATCTTCTGCTGCATGCCCTTGGACAGCTCCTCGGTCCTTTTGTTGATGGACTCGGCAATCTGCAAACGCTCGCACCACAATTTGGCGCGCCGCGCCGCCTCCAGCGCCCCCAGCCCCCGCAGCTCGCCCAGAAAGACAAGCTGGTCGATGATCTTCATCTTCTTATAGAGCCCGCGTTCCTCGGGCAGGTACCCCACTCGCTGCAGGGAATCTCCGGAAAACGGTTTGCCGAACAGCGAAACCTGGCCTGCATCGGGCAGCGTAATGCCGATCATCATGCGGATCGTTGAGGTCTTGCCGGCGCCATTTGGCCCCAGCAGCCCAAACATGCTTCCTGCCTCGATGCGCAGCGAAAGATCGCGTACCGCCGTCTTCGCCTCATACGATTTCGATACCTGATTCAGCTCGACCAGAGCTTCCATGATCCGAGGGTTTCTCCAGATTGGGGGAAGAACAGGCCAGCATACCAGCACGAACCCGTGGGTCCGAGGACTGCGGCGCCGAGAGATTTTTCCCAGGCCTTCCGCTATTCTGAACAGGCTGTTGTCGCCGAGGAGATGTTCAGGATTGAAAAGCAGGGCAATTTCGGAGCCCGTACGCGTTTTGGTCACCGGCGCCGCCGGCTTCCTGGGGTCGCATTTGTGCGACGCGCTCATCGCCGCCGGGAACACCGTTCTTGGCGTTGATAATCTCAGCACAGGCCGGGTAAGAAATCTCGAGCAGCTCAGCAGCGAACCGCGGTTCGAACTGGTCGAACACGATATCTGCAGGCCCTTCGACTTTGGTCCCGTTGGACTTGTGTTTAACTTCGCCTCTCCGGCCAGTCCGGTCGACTACCTTCGCCTGGGCATCGAAACACTCCGTGTCGGTTCCGAAGGCACCCGCAATGCCCTGGAAGTCGCCCGCAAATACAACGCCGGATTTCTCCATGCCTCCACCTCTGAGTGCTATGGCGATCCCGAAGAGCACCCCCAGGCCGAAACCTACTGGGGCAACGTCAACCCCATCGGCCCGCGCTCCGTGTACGACGAGGCAAAGCGCTTCTCCGAGGCGCTGGTGATGGCTTATCACCGCTACCACGGGGTGGACACGCACTTGGTCCGCATTTTCAACACCTATGGACCCCGGTTGCAGTCCAGCGATGGCCGCGTGATCTCCAACCTGATGACCCAGGCCCTCCATGGGGAGGATCTGACCATCTACGGCGACGGAAGCCAGACGCGCAGCTTCTGCTATGTCTCCGACGAAATCGACGGCATTCTGCGTCTGGGGCGATCGGACGAACATCTTCCCGTCAACATCGGCAATCCGCAGGAGTGGACCATCCTCGAGTGCGCGCAGGAAATCCTCTCGGTAACGGGATCCAGCAGCGCCATCCGCTTCGAGCCATTGCCCGAGGACGATCCGACCCAGCGCCGTCCGGACATCAGCAAGGCCAAATCCCTGCTGGGATGGGAGCCGAAGATCGATCTGCGCTCGGGTCTGCAACTCGCCCTCAGCTATTTCCGGGAATCGGTGGTCCGCGGGGAACGCGCCACCGTAGTCGCGGCCCAGGCCAGTCCGTCCGCCCTCCCTTAGCGCGTCTCCTGGTTTTTGCGTGACAGACCGGGCCGGAATCCCTGATATATTAAGAAGCTGGGCCGCCGTGTGCCTTTGTTGCACTCGCTGGTTCCGAGCTGCTTTGGCGGACCGAGATTCGAAAGGATTGCCGCAGAGTGTTGATGATTCGCCTGGCGCGTGTGGGTGCGCGCAAACAGCCCTATTATCGCGTGGTCGTGATTGAAAAGGACCGCGCCCGGAACGGGCGTTCGGTGGAAGTGGTTGGTACCTATAACCCCCGAACGAATCCCGCTTCGGTCGACATGAAAATGGAACGCATCGAGTACTGGAAGAGCAAAGGCGCCCAGCCTTCTGACCGGGTGGAATCCATCTGCACATGCGAAAAATGAGGCCGGGCCCTGCTGATCGTAATCATCGCGGGTGTTTTGCGGTGCGATCTCCCCGGTGATGAACCTGCCCAGCACACAGTCGGCGCGCGACGCCAGGACCGCTTGCTGCGACACGTCGATGAATTGGCCATGCCCACTGTGCAGCTGCCAGAACAGCGATGCGGCTACGCACAGTGCCGCGTCGAGCCCGGCCTCGTAGTCGGCGAGGAAACGGCCGGGCCTCGAACGGCGGCTTGGTGGAATCGGCATGGCTGGGTGTGTGGTAGCCCCATCCGCTGCTGTTGAATACGTTGATGCTCTTGGCGTTTGTGGAACCCAGGTGGGGCCTGGGCGCCATATGGGGTGATCGAACAGAACACCACGGCGGGGTGCCTGCGCGGAATATCGGTCGCCGACAAGCCGACCGATTCGGACCAAGACGGCGCGTGATCGTCGACGACCGCGTTGGTCGTGGCGATGATCTTGTGCAGCGTCTCGATCTCATCGGCTGAGCTGACGTCGAGCACGACGGAACGTTTATTGGTGTTCAGGTACGCGAACAGCGCGCTGCGCTCGGGCCCGCCGCCATCACCGATGATCGGGGCCATCGCCCGAGTCGGGCTGCCGCAGTGTGGACGTTCGATCTTGATCACCTCGGCGCCGAAGTCCGCGAGCAGTTTCCCGCAGTATTCTCCGGCAACCGATTCGGCCAGCTCGACGATCCTGATACCAGTCAGTGCCGACATGCACTACCTCGAAACGTCAGGGCTTGTTGCGCCCCGAGCGGCTGAGCCGCCACTCGGGCGGGAAGTTCAGGTCGTTGTCCTTGACCACGTTGTTCAGACCCTTGCTGAAGGTGCCCTCGGTGAGATCGACCTCGTTCTCCTGGTCGTTCTGGATCATCGGCAGCATGCCTTCAACCATTCCGGTGAGCAGACTGCCGAAGTACTCGCCCTTGTGCTGCTTGTACAGCTGAGGAATGTCTTCTGCACCGCGACCGTGTCGGTGGGGCGAGACCGCGAGCAGGCCATCGCGTACTTCAGCGTCTCCGCTTCCAGCTCGGCGCGGGGAACCACGCTGTTGATGAAGCCGCATTCGTACATTTCTTTTGCGCTGAACGGACGCCCGGTGAACAGCATTTCCGAGAATTTTCGCAGGCCCATCGTCTCGGCCCACCACCACAGGCGTGGTCCCCAACCTACGTAGCGGAAGGCTGGATGTCCGAAAAGCGCGTCGTCAGAAGAGATCACCAGATCAGCGTCGCCGGCTTGATAGAAATGCCACCCGTAGCAATACCCCTTGGCTTCGATGATGCTGATTTTCCTCAGCTCCTGCAGCGGGCGGTTGCCGGCGCGGGCCTTCGCATAGAAGTCGGTGACGGTGGACAGATAGCGGTATGAGCCGCCCGGCGGGTATTTGACCTCATCGTCGTTGATCGCCAACTCATGCAGCAGTGGCATACCGGGGTTCTCCAGCATGCCTCGCTGTTCGGGAAGGTCGCCACCGCTGCGAAATCCTGCCCCTCGCCCCGGATCACGACGACCTTGACGTCGTCGTCGACGTTGCACTTGTGGATCAGGTCGGCGTAGTTCTGGCGCATGCCCGAAGTCGTCGAGTTCTGCGCCTCGGGACGGTCGAAGGTGATATAGGCGATTCGGTTTTTGACGTCCTTCTCGAACTTGATCAGTGGCTCGGCGTCCCGCTTCATCTGTTCGTAGTCGTACTCAGGCATTAGTCATCTCCTGCTTAGTTGGTGATTGTTTGATAAGCTGCCCGCATCAACGGGAATGCCGGACAATCTTTGGCGCGAGTCATCGCTGCCTCATGGTGTCCGGGCCGGCATCGACTC
The DNA here is from genome assembly GCA_963702295.1 of uncultured Acidobacteriaceae bacterium. Taxonomy (GTDB): domain Bacteria; phylum Acidobacteriota; class Terriglobia; order Terriglobales; family Acidobacteriaceae; genus Palsa-343. The sequence continues at coordinate 35,893 of CAVPCE010000059.1, forward strand.
CCACCCTCGCACCGTCGACGTCGGGCTGAGTCGGGCATTCGGCAGGTCGACTTCCCAGTCCGGAAAGCGTTTGAGGATCTCTTCCAAGGCGACTCGGCCTTCCAGGCGCGCCAACGCTGAGCCCAAACAAAAGTGGGTTCCGACGCTGAACGCCAGGTGCTGACGAGCTGGCCGGTGGACGTTGAACTCGTCGCTGTCCGAACCGAATTGGCGGGGGTCGCGGCAGGCGGACCCGATCAGCATCATCATCACGCTGCCTTCTGGCACCGTTTGGTCGCGCAGGTGACATCGCGGGTCACGTACCGCGCGGTATGCGGCGCGGGTGGCTCGTAGCGCAGCAGTTCCTCGATGGCCTGCGGTATCAGCGCAGGGTTGTCAACCAGTTCGCGGCGCTGATCCGGATGTTCAGCGAGAACCTTTCCAGCCCAACCGATCAGCCGCGTTGTGGTCTCGTTGCCTGCGCCGGCCACCACATTGAGGTAGATCAGCAGCTCTTCGCGGGTCAGTCGGCGGGTGGTGCCGGTGTCGTCGACGAACTCGACGTTGAGTAGTTCGGTCATGATGTCATCAGACGGATGTGTAGCGCGCCACTCGATGTAGGCGGCAAAGATTTCGCCGGTGGCCAACCCGTGTTCGGCGTTCATGGGCTTTCCGGCTTCGGTGCGCATCTGCGCGTTGGTGTGGTCGCGGATGAATTCCTGGTCGTCTTGCGGAATGCCGAGCAGCATGCTGATGACCTTCATCGGCATCTGCGCGCCCAGGTCGGCGACGAAGTCGAGGTGTCCCGTCCCAATCAGCGGGTCCAGCGCCTGGGCGCAGAATTCGCGAATCTTGGGTTCGAGCGCAGCGATTTTGCGCAGGGTGAACATTCGGGCCAGTAGCTTGCGGTGTACGTCATGGATCGGCGGGTCCTCCATGATCAGCATCCCGGGTGGGATGTCGAGATTGGCTTTGATCAGCTCAAGGATGATGCCCCGAGCTGAACTGAACGTGCCGTGGTCGACCAGGCCCTTGTCGACATCGCTGAACCGGCTCAAAGCGTAGAAGTCGTGCTGGGCGTTGTAATACAGCGGCGCTTCTTCGCGCAGTCGGCCGAACATCGGATAGGGGTCAGCGTTGAGGACGACGTCGTACGGGTCGTAGTAGACATCCTGGACGTCCAAGCCGGTGCTGATCGTCACGAATCTTGCCTTTCGCTGCAACTTCCACACCCGGATGCGCCGCATGCCGGGGTCGGTGCCGACAGTGTGTCAGCGTCTGAGGCGGTTCGGGCGATTTGTACCTTCTGCTCAAAAGAACTGCGCTGGCCGGCTCAGGCGCCGCGGATTAACTCTATTGCCGTAGAGAACCATATGTGCCTGCATTGGGCAAGAACCCGCTGCCTAGCGGATTGGCGATGCTCGGCCGCGACGTGGCTGCAGTGAGGCGCCGGCGTGGGTGAGGCGTCCCTGCTGCTCGCTGCCCAAGATCCCTGCCACGATGGCCGAAAGGACGGCGTCGAGCCGTTCTGGACTGTCGATGATCCGGTCGCCGTGGGCTAATCGCAGCAAAAGGCCGTTGATGAACGTCAGCGTGACGTTGCTCAGATCGTCGACCACGGCGGGGTCCAGTTCGGCGCCGTGCGGCAGCAGCTGCACCAAGATGTCGTGATGCAGCTTGGTGAATGCGTTAGTGGCGCGCTGCAGGGTTGCGGCAATCGCCGGATCGCGGGTCGCCTGCGTGGTCAACTCATAGCGCGCCTTGGTTCGGCTCAGCTGCGGCTCTTCCCCGGACTGGATGACCAGGTTTGCCAGGGTGGAGGCCGACGCCCCGTCGTCGAGGCCGGCCCGATCGGCAACCGACTGCAACGCGGCCAGGTCGAGCTCGACCATCCGCTCGGCAACCGCGCGCAGCAGTGCTGAGCGGGTACGGAAGTAGAACGAGGTGGTGCCATCGGGCACGCCCGCGCGTGCGTCCACTTTCAGATGGCTCAGGCCCTTGGCGCCGTCGTCGGCCAGCAGCTGGATCGCCGCATCGCACAGTTCGCGGCGGCGCTGGTCCGGATTCGGCTTGCGTCTCTTCTGTATGCCGGCAGTGTAGCGGCCGGTGACAGGCGATTTCGGGGTCAAAGCAGATCTCGGCAGCGTGCTAGGTTTTCGTTCGACACCAGGCTACTCTATATTCGTAGTGTCAATCAAAATCGTCTAATCAGTCGAACGGACAGCTTGTGGC
>CAVPCE010000060.1:0-24362 GCA_963702295.1 uncultured Acidobacteriaceae bacterium
TACAGGCGGGTCCGCCAGCTGCTGCGCCAGCCAGCATTGCAGGAACGAAATGGTGTGCCTGGGCTCTGCCGATTGCTGTGTCGTCATCTTGCAAGCAACCCTCGCCAAAATCATCTTTGCCCGCGGCAGCACTTTCGACGACCGCCGGGACCAGCCGTGGGCTCCGCGTCGAGGTGTCATCGCGGGCTAACCCGACGGAAGCAATGACCATCGTGGAGAAAAAGCGGTTCCATTGCAAGTCCTCGTTCTCCTGCACAATTGCCCCTTTCATTTCCTCCGCGGAAGCGGCTCTTCCTACTACGCAGTATTAGGCGAAAGTCTGGCGAGGTATATCCCATAGCTGGTTTGGTCTATTCCGCGCCCATCGAGCGCGTCGAGAGCCATCGCGGCCGTGGCTGGCTGGCGCTCAACGGACACCTCCCGAGCGGAGATGATCTTATGGCGAAGGACGGATGGGGATGTGAGGGCTTCGGGTTCAATCCGGCAGGATCAGGGCCAGGCGGCGGCAAGCCGACCCGTCTCAATCGGCATGCACCGTCAATGACCGATGACAGGTGGCGGGCTACCTGCATAGAGCCGCAACGCATCGCAGGGAACACAGAAATGCCTCTGTATCACTTTCGTTATCACAGAGGCATCTTGTGGTTTGGCAGTTGTTTGGAGTAACTGCTTTAGAATTATGGTGAGCCCGCTGGGACTAGAACCCAGGACCCACGCCTTAAAAGGGCGTTGCTCTACCAACTGAGCTACGAGCTCTCACCATGTGATCCCGGGCAACGGGTGTTCCCGGGAGCCGCTGAAAACGCGATGGAATGAACCACCGGGGCAGCTGGTTCAGGTTACCACGGGGGGAACGTGACGAGGTTTTTGTCCTGCGGAGGCTTGCGCCGCGTGAATGCGGTCGTGTGTACTGGCGTTAACACTCCCACACCCGTAACGTCCTTTCGTTACCAAAGAGGAATACCCTCCCGGTTCCTGAAGATTTACCCTCGGGAGACTTCCGTTTCGTGAGAGAACGGGCACGCGGATTTCGGCCGGGGAAGGGCCTGGCGTCAGAAGGCGATAAGACAGGGAGTTGTCCAGAAAAGGCCGCAGCCGGAGAGGTCCCGGCGAGGGCAGAAGTGCAGGCAGGGAAGCAGGGCCAGGAGCGGGATTGGGCGAGCCAGAGGGACATCTTCCGCGCAGGAGCGGGCAGGCTGGGATTGCCGGAAAAGGAAACAGCAGATGAAGCGGGAAGAGGACGAGGGAAGCGGCCGGAAACCGGAGAGCGAGCAGGCCGACGATGTGGCGACGTTGTACTCGTGGGCGAATCTGCATGGGGCAAAGTACCGGGACTTCAGTGCGTCACGGCAGGAGGCGCGGGCCCAGCTGCGGCAGCGAACGATGGACGACCGGGCGCGTGTGGCGCGGGAAGAGATGCGCGGGCCGGAAGATGAGAACGAATTGTGGGAGACGCTGCTGCCAGGGGTGAAGCTCACGCGGAACGAGCCGGCGCGGGGAGAAGGTGCGCCGGAACGGGCTCTGGAGCGATCCCCCGAGCGAGCGACCGAGCGCCTGATGGAACGGCCGGCTGAGCGGCCTGGTGAACGGACTCCCGAGCGGCTGGGGCGGGTGATGGAAGGAATCGCGGCGCTCCCGGTAGTGTCCGGGAAAGAGCCGGAGACGCCCGCGGTGCGCACGCTGCCGCCGGCGCGAGAAGAGGAAATTGCCAGAGACCGGACCGGAGACCGGGCTGGGGACAGGCCGGGGAACGGGCGATATGCCGAGGCAGAGACGGCGCCGGTGCGTCCTGCATGGCTGGGCGAGGCGGAGCCGGCTCCGACGCATGACGCTGAGCCGGAGACGCTGCCGCCGCCGAGAGAAAGAGTCAGTTCGCGGTGGTTTGCTCTGCGCGGGCTGTACGGGCGAAGCCAGGAAGAGGCGCAGCCGCAGCGGCCGGAGGGACAGGTTCCGGTGCTGGCGGTGTTCTCGCTGGCCGGCGGCGTGGGCAAGACCAGCGTAGTGGCCAGTGTGGGCCGGGCGCTGGCGGCGCGCGGAGAACAGGTGCTGCTGGCGGACACGTCGTTGTTCGGGGTGCTGCCGTTTTATTTCGGAGCCCGGGACATCAAGCCGGACGTGCTGCGAACCTTCAGTGGAGGACCGGGCGACACGCCGGTGCATCTGCTGACGCTGGACGGAGAGCGGGCGGCGGCGGATGCAGAGCTGCTGCGACGGGAGGTAGCGAAGGCGGCGCGGGATGCGAATCGGGTGCTGATCGACGTAGCGACAGGATCGGCAACGATGCTGCGCCAGGCGTTGCGGCTGTCGCCGACGGTGCTGGTGCCGGTGGTGCCGGACATGGCATCGGTGGTAAGCCTGCAGTCCCTCGAGACATTCTTTAAGAACCAGGAAGGTCTGAGCGGGCAGCCCCTGCGGGCCTGGTACGTCCTGAACCAGTTCGATCCCTCGATGCCGCTGCAGCTCGACGTGCGGGAGGTACTGCGCCAGCAGCTGGGCGAGCGGCTGCTGCCGTTTGCGATTCACCGGAGCACGGCGGTGAGCGAAGCGCTGGCAGAGGGGATGACGGTGATTGACTACGCGCCGAATTCGCCGGCGGCAGAAGACATCATGAACCTGGTGACGTGGATTCGGAACACGTCAGTGGCGGTGACGGCGAGCCAACGCGGGATGCGCTGGAGCGAACGATGACCCAGGCCGAGCTCTGGGACGGCTTCGAAAACGGACGCGGGCCGTTCTTCCACCTGTTGCGGTTGGGCATGGTGGCACTGGGCGCGGTGGCGCTGTTCTTCTTCGGATCGCTGCCCCTCGCGTGGCCGCAGCAGGCGGTGCTGGGCCTGCTGATGCTGCTGCTTTGCATCTGGCTGAGCCGGGTCTCGGATTCTTACCTGATCACGCTGACGCTGATGATGATGTCGATGTTCGCCACCTTCCGCTATGGCGTGGTGGCGCGTGAGCGACGGTGATCGCGTTCTTCCACGATCCGGGCTCGAAGTGGGGCCCGGTGGATGCGTTCTTCATCCTGCTGCTGCTGGGGCGGAGGCATACGCATTTTCTATTTTGTATCTGGGGTATTCTGCAGACGGTGTGGCCGCTGCGGCGGGCGCCGGTGGCGCTCCCCGACGATCCGGAGGAGTGGCCGGAAGTCGATCTTCTGATTCCGACGTATAACGAGCCGCTGGAGCGTGGTGCGGTATACGGCGCTGGCATCGCTGAATATCGACTGGCCCGCGGACAAGCTGAATGTGTACATCCTGGACGATGGGAATCGCGAGGAGTTCCGGGCATTTGCGCTGGAGGCGGGGATCGGGTACATCGACGCGGAACAACAACGGGGAGCCAAGGCGGGGAATATCAATAACGCGCTGGAGAGCCTGACGGCGCCGTTTGTGGCGGTCTTCGATTCGGACCATGTGCCGACGCGCAGCTTTCTCCAGATGACGATGGGATGGTTCCTGCGCGATCCAAAGCTGGGGATTGCTGCAGACGCCGCATCATTTTTATTCGCCTGATCCGTTTGAGCGGAACCTGGGGCAGTTCCACGTGATTCCCGAACGAAGGCGAACTGTTCTACGGCATGGTGCAGGACGGGAATGACTTCTGGAATGCGACGTTCTTCTGCGGGTCGTGCGCGGTGCTGCGGCGGACGGCGCTGGACGAGATGGGCGGGATTGCGGTGGAGACGGTGACGGAGGATGCGCACACGTCGCTGCGCATGCAGACGCACGGCTGGAACACGGCGTACATCAACATTCCGCAGGCGGCGGGACTGGCGACGGAGCGGCTGAGCGCGCACGTGAAGCAGCGGATCCGGTGGGCGCGGGGGATGGTGCAGATTCTGCGGATCGAGAATCCGCTGTTTGCGCCGGGGCTGAAGCTGGCGCAGCGGCTTTGCTACTTCAACGCGATGACGCACTTTTTGTACGCGCTGCCGCGGCTGATTTTCCTGACCGCGCCGCTGATTTATCTGATCTTCGGGTCACACGAACATTCCGGGATACTGGACTGCGATTCTGGCTTATGCGTTGCCTCACTTGACGCTTTCGAGCGTGACCAATTCGCGGATTCAGGGATAGCACCGGCACTCGTTCTGGAACGAAATTTACGAGACGGTGTTGTCGCCTTACATTCTGCTGCCGACTCTGACTGGCGCTGATCAATCCCAAGCTGGGAAAGTTCAACGTGACGCCAAAGGCGGGATGGTGCACGCGGACCTTCTTTGATGCGCGCATCGCGCAGCCATTTATCGTGCTGCTGGTGTTTAACGTGCTGGGACTGCTGATGGTGATTCCGCGCTTCCTGCACATTCCGGGGCTGGGATGGTTGTGGGACGGAACGCATCCGGGCACGATCGTTACGAACGCGCTGTGGACTTCGTTCAACATCGTGATCCTGAGCGTGTGCATTGCGGTGGCGCGTGAGGCGCGGCAGACACGCACGCACGTGCGGATTAACTTCACGGCGCCGGTACGGGCGCTGCTGCCGGATGGGCGGATGATTCCCGGCCAGACCATCGACGTATCGAGCGGCGGGCTCGCGATGGAGCTGCTGGAGGGAATGGAGGCGCAGGAGGGTGAGCCGGTACGGGTCGTCTTCCCGCTGCGCACGGGCGACGCGGAGCTGCCGGGGCGGGTCGTGGATGTCTCGGGCGGAATCCTGCGAGTGGTCTTCGATCCCCTGACGGTGGCTGAGGAAGAGATGCTGACCATGGTGCTGTTTTCGCGGGCGGATTCGTGGCTGGGGTGGGGCGAATCGCGCGACGTGGATCAGCCGCTGCGGAGCCTGGGACGGATCGTGAAGATTGCGTTCCGAGGTCTGGGCCTGGCCATAGCGACGATGCGGCCGCGGAATGGGAAGTCGCGGCGACGGGCCCTGTCGACGGAAAATCTGACGGTTCTGCTGCTGGGGCTGGGGCTGCTGGGATGGACGGCGCGGGGCCGGGCACAAACGGCGCCGCCCAATGCGCCTGCTATGCAGGGACAGACAGCGAAGGCTCAGCCAGGGGCGCCGAGTGCGGCTGGCGGCGCGGGTTCTTTCAAGACGACGACAAACTTCTTCGATCTGGGGACCACACAATCAATCAAGCTGCACGGGACGGATTCGTTTTACTCGATTTACTTTTCGCTGCCGCAGGATGAGGTGGCGAAGCAGGCGTCGCTGCACGTGGTCTATCACTTTTCGCCGAGTTTGCTTCCGGCGCTGAGCCACCTGAAGCTGATGCTGAACGGGACTTTATTCGCGACGGTGCCGGTTCCGCAGAGCGCCAATGGCGCAGCGCTGGAGACGGATGTGGCTCTCCCCGCCGAATTGCTGGTGCGGAGCAATGAACTGGCGTTCGAGTTTGTGGGGCACTATACCGAGGGCTGTGAGGATCCGCTGAGCTCGGCGCTATGGGCGCAGGTGGATCCAAACAGCGCGATCACGGTGGCGGGGTCGCTGCTGCCGCTGACGGATGAATTGAAGAATCTGCCGCTGCCGTTTTTCGATGCGAAACTGGCCTCGCCGCCGGTGATCCCGGTGGTATTTGGAACGACGCCGAGCCTGCAGGGGCTGGAAGCGGCGGGCGTGGTGACGTCGTGGCTGGGGGCGCTGGCCGATTACCGGCCGGTGCGATTTCCGGTATCGGTGGGAGGGACTCTGCCGCCGGGGAACGTGGTGCTGATTGCGGAAGACGGAAACGCGCTGCCACCGGGACTGAACCTGGCGGCGCCGAACGCGCCCACGGTGGCGATGCGCACGAACCCGGTGGATCCCTACGGAAAGGTTCTGATCGTCACGGGCAGCGATGCGGGGCAGACCCTGCAGGCTGCACAGGCGGTGGCGACGGGGTGGCCGGGGCTGGAAGGAAATACGGCCATGATCACCGAAGTGCGACTCCCGGCGAAGAGCCATGCGGACGACGCGCCGCGTTGGCAGGAGGCGGGCGATCGGGCGAAGCTGGTGAATTTCGCCACCCCGCAGGAACTGCAGGGCGATGGCAGCGGGCCGCTGGCGGCGTATTATCGCGTGCCTCCGGACTTGTACTACGGGGACAAGCAGAACGTGCTGCTTCACCTGGATTACCGGTACAACTCGGTGCCGATTGGGCCGATATCGAGCATGCAGGTGGAATCGAACGACGCGTATCTGGGATCGGTGCCGTTCGAGCCGGGGAAAGATGCGTCGAAGAGGGCAAGCGCGAACATGGCGCTGCCGGTGGTGAACCTGCGGCCGTTTTCGAACTCGATGAAGTTTCTGCTGACGTTTCAGCAGGTCCGGCCGGGCAATTGCCGGGACACGGTGCCACCGAATCTGATGGGTTCGATTCTGGGCAGCTCGTACATCGATCTGCGGGGATTGCCGCACTGGGCGGCGTTGCCGAATCTGGAGCTGTTTTCGAACGCGGGCTTTCCCTTCACGCGTTATGCGGATCTGAGCGAGACGCAGGTAGTGCTGCCGGAGCAGCCGTCGAAGCAGGAAATCGAGACGTACCTGACGCTGATGGGACATTTTGGAGCGGAGACGGGTTATCCGGCGCTGCGAGTGACGGTGGCTGGACCGGATGCGCTGCGCGCCGGGAACAATGCGGATCTGCTGGTGATTGGGACAGCGCAGGACAACAGCGCGGTGGATCGGCTGGGTCCGTCGATGCCGGTGACGGTTGGCGAGAACAACCTGAAAGTGCAGGACACGCGCGGTTTCTTTTCGACGTTTCACAACGCGTGGTGGAAGATTCCGACCACCGACGAACTGCCATCGGGTGAGATTGGCGCAACCGGGGTTCCGGATGCGCTGATCGAGGAGATCGAGTCGCCGTACGACAGCGGTCGAACGGTGGTTGTGGTGGAGATGAAAGACGCCAACGTCTTTGAGCCGATGATGGGCGGCTTTCTGGAGTCGGCGCAGTCAAGCGCTGTGTCGGGCACGGTGGCGCTGCTGAGCGGGCGAAAGTTTGAGAGTTATCGCATTGGGAACTCGGTATATCACGTGGGAGCGCTGCCGTGGTGGACGGCATTGAGCCTGTGGTTCAGTGAAGTGCCGTGGATGGTGGATCTGGTTGTGCTGGCGATCAGCCTGATCTTCGCCATCTGGATACGGGGATGGTTGCGGGCGCGGGCGCGGCGGCGGCTGCTGGTGATCGAGGAAGGCTGAGTTATGGACCGCTTTTTCCTCCAGAGATTCGGGCACAATGGGCTTTTGCCCGCTCCGCGCGGCGCGCGAGAGACGGGGCAGGGCGCAGCGCGCTGCATGCCTGCGAGGGAGGGCCCAGGGAGATGGAAGCGCAGAGTATGAAGCGGATGCTGCGCTGGGTGACCTTCACGGCAGCTCTGGCGGCAATGCTGGTGGCGGGACTTCCGGCGCGTGGACAATCGGCGGAGCAGGCGTTGCTCCAGAAGGCACAGACGCTGGAGCAGTCCGGGCATATGGATCTGGCCGCGCAAACGTGGCAGCAGGTACTGTTGTCGGATCCGAATAATCAGGAAGCTCTGGCAGGATTGGGTCGCTGGGCGAAGCTGAGCGGCAACGATGCAGAGGCCGAGAAGTATGTCGAGCGGCTGCGAGCGCTGAATCCCAATAATCCCGAGATCGCGAAAATTGAAGCACTGGTCAGCAACAAAGCGCAGAACGAGCGTCTGCAGCAGGCCGCGGAGCTGGCGAAGAACGGACACAATGAAGCGGCGCTGAAGATCTATCGAGAGCTTTTCGACGGGCATCCCCCGGATAACTGGGCGCTGGCGTATTACGACACGGAAGCGGCGGTTCCGGCGACGCGCGAGGACGCAATCGCGGGATTGCGCAGCCTGGCACAGCGGTTTCCTGGGAATCCGCAGGACACGATCGATCTGGGACGGGTGCTGACCTACGATCCGAAGACGCGGGTGGAAGGCGAGCACCTGCTGAGCCAGTATCCGCAGGATGCGGCGGCGCAGGCGATCCTGCGACAGGCGCTGGAGTGGGATGTGCAGAATCCAGCGATGGTGGCGGAGATTCGCGCGTATCTGAAGGCGCACCCCGACGCAGAGCTGGAGAAAGAACTCGCAGCGACGGAAGCGCGGCAGGCGCAACTGGGAGCGGGACTGGCGCGGACTCCGGCAGAGCAGGCGGCGTATCGGGCGCTGGCGGCGGGACACCTGAACGAGGCTCAGGACCGGTTTGCGATGCTGAGCGCGCAGCAGCCCAACAATCCCCGAGTGCTGGCGGGGCTGGGTTTCCTGCGGATGAAGCAGGGGAACTTCGGCGCGGCAGCGCAGTTCTTTGAGGAAACCGAGCAGAACGGTTTGGCCGTACCCGTAATTCGGGAGTCGCTGCAGACGGCGCGCTTCTGGAACGCGATGCAGCAGGGCACGATGGCGATGAACGCCAACCGGCTGGGCGATGCGGCGCGGGAGTATCAGGCGGCGCTTGCGCTGCGGCCGCGGAGCGTAGATGCGCTGACGGGACTCGCGGGCGTGTACATGAAAGCGCAGGAGCCCGCGCAGGCCGTGCCTTTATATCAGCAGCTGTTACGAAGGCAGCCTCGATCGGCCGCGGTGTGGCGCGGGCTGTTCATGGCAGAGGCGCAGGCAGGGCAGGCGAAGACGGCGATTGCGACCGCGCAGAAGTTTCCGGTGGCGCTGGCGCGAAGCGTGAAGCGGGATCCCATCTATCTGCGGACGCTGTCGATGGCCTACGAGGATCTGGGCGATGCAGCTGAAGCGGAGCGGCTGTTGCTGGAGGCGATCAATCTGCATTACGCGCCGGGGCAGGAGAAGATCCGGACCGACACGATGCTGCAGTATGCGCAGACGCTGGGCCAGAATCGGCATTACCCGCAGGCAGAGGCGGTCTACCAGGGAATGCTGAATGCGGATCCGGAGAACGTGAGCGCGTGGCAGGGACGAGTCTCGCTGCTGCATCAGATGGGGCACGATCCGGAAGCAATCACAATGGTGGAGCGGATGCCGCCCACGGCGTATGACGAGGCTCTGAGCGATCCCAGCTTCCTCGCGATGCTGGCGGCGATTTATCAGCGGCAGAATCATCCCGATGTGGCGCAGGGCTTCCTCGAGCGGGCGGTGCGGATCTATGAGGATGCGGCGGAGCCGCTGCCGATTGGGCTGCAGCTGCAGGTGGCGGGACTGGATCTGGAAAGAAATCACGCGGATGCGGCGTACCGGATTTACCGCAGCGTTCTGATGGATCATCCCGAACGGCTGGATGGGTGGAAGGGGCTGCTGGCGGCGCTGCACAAGACGGGCCACGACGCCGATGCGCTGGCACAATTGCAGCAGATTCCCCCGGACGCGAGACGACAGCTGGATCCGGATGTGGAGTTCGAGCAGACCGAGGCGTCGATTTACGCCGCGAACGGCGACGTGCGGGCAGCGCTGGGGCTGGTCACGCACGTAGAGGAGTTTTATCGATCGCAGGGGAAGGTGCCGCCGGCTCAGGTGGACATCCAGAATGCGTGGTTGCTGCTGAATGTGCGGGATGATCGGGATCTGTATCAGCAACTGATGGTGTTAGGCGGTCGCCCCGATATGTCCGACGATCAGCGGCGCGAGGTGCAGACGGTTTGGGCGGCGTGGGCGCAGCAGCGGGCGGCACAGGCTACGGCCGCAGGAGATCACCGGCGAGCGCTGGAGATTCTGACGGCGGCGGCGAGGGCGTTTCCCGGAAATCCGGAAGTGAGCAAGTCGCTGGCAGTGGGTTATCTGCAGGCGAACCAGCCACGGGATGCGCTGGCGATTTTCCAGTCGCTGGATACGACCAACGCGACGGCGGCCGACTACCAGAGCATGGTAGGCGCGGCGCTCGCGTCCCAGAACATGAAACAGGCCGAGACCTGGGTGCGGCAGGGGCTGGAGAAGTTCCCGAAGGACCCGAAGATGCTGGCGGCGGCGGCGGATTTCGAGCTGGCCCGCGGGGATCGGGCGCGGGCCGCAGACTACTGGCGCGCTTCGCTGAATGCGATGCCGCCGGTGTCGCCGCAGACGGATCTGGCGCACAAGCTGGACCATGCGGATCTGGTGCAGCAGACAAAGCCGGCGCATGGCAGCGATCTGGTCAGCCTGCTCAATCCGGACACAGGGCTTGAGATCCCGGATCAGAAGGGGCTGATTCCGCTGCCGAGTTATCAACATCCGGAGACGCAGGCCAACGTGGAGCCGTACGGGCCGGATCCTTATTACACCGGGGCGGCGCCGGTGCCGATGCCGCAGAGCGCTGGAGCATCCAGTGAGCCCGCGCCCCTGCCAACGAATCCGGCAGCGACAGCGCCGCAGGCGGTGATTCCGGGCGCGGCTGGTGGCGACGCGGCCCCTGCGCCGCGCAGGAAACGCATGACACCGTCCGCGCAGCAGACACAAACACCGGCGTACAAGCCGCAGGCTTCACTGGAGATTCCGGAGCCGACGCCGGAGCAGCAGGCAGCGATGGAGGCGGCGGTACAAGCCTCAGCAGGGCAAGCACCGGTCCAGATTGGCGGGACGATGAGCAGTTCGGTGCCGGGCGGGGTGAGCGGGCAGGGCTCGTGGAGCGACCACGCGTCGGACAGCGATGATCATGTGCATCTGGCCATTTCTTCGTCCTCACATGACGCGGTGCCGCTGCAGTCGCAGACCACGCAGGCGAGCATTCCCACCGAGCAGCCGGAGCAACTGGGACTGGACTTCACCCGGGATCTGATTGATGTGGCGGCGCGAGCGCGCTCGCAGGCAGCGCTGGCTGAGGCGAAGAAGCTGGTCGATCCAACTCTCGTGCCGGTCCAGAATCCCGAACCGCGGCAGCAGATTGCACTCCAGCCGACGACGCATTTCGAGGTGCGGCCAGCGGAGTATTTCGAGAAGCCGCCGGAAGTGGCTTCCAACACAGGTCCCGGAGCGAGCGACGACGAGCTGATGAACGACCATCTGCCGCCGCTGCGGGGTTCGTATCAGCGGCCCGCGATCGTGCGGCAACGTGATCTGCGCCAGCAGGTGGAGATACAGCTATCGAAGATCGAAGGCGGATACAGTCCGTGGTACGGCGGGACCGGCTTTGTGAATCATCGCAGCGGGACGGCGGGGTTCGACTCGCTGAGCGCGCTGCACGCGCCTTTTGAGGCGTCGGCGATGCTGGGCGGCACGGTGGCGCGGCTAACGGTCATTTCCGATCCGACATTTCTGGATTCCGGTACGGCGATCCTGTCGCCGACGCTGCCGGGCGGGGTGGTGGAGCGGTTGGGGACGGCTCCGGAGAATGCGGTGTTGAACCAGCAGAATGCCGCGGGTATTGGCGGCGAGGTGCAGCTGGCGACGCCGAATTTTGCAGTGAGTGCGGGATATTCGCCCTATGGGTTCGTGGTATCGAATGTGATTGGGCGGGCGATGTGGAAGCCGGCGAACGGGCCGTTTACCTTCACCTTCGAGCGGGATTCTGTGAAGGATTCGCAGCTGGCATATGCGGGGCTGCACGATCCGGGATCGGCGGGGCCCGGCTACGAGGGGAATGTGTGGGGTGGCGTCGTGGCGACCGGCGGCGAAGCCCAGTTCGCTCATACCAATGGCGCGAGCGGCTTCTACGTGAGCGGCGGCGGACAGTATCTGAATGGCGTGCACGTGCAGACGAACAGCCGAATCGATGGCGACGCGGGAGCGTACTGGCAGGTGCGATCGGTACCTGATGAAGGCACGATGACGGTGGGCGTGAACTTCTTCGGAATGCATTACGCGCATAACTCGACTTACTTCACTTATGGGCAGGGTGGTTACTTCAGCCCCCAGGCGTACTTCCTGGCGAGTGTGCCGATTACGATGCAGGTGGAGCAGGGATGGAATCTGCGCTACACGATCACAGGGTCGTTTGGAGTGCAGGCGTTCCAGGAAGACAGCGTGCCCTACTTCCCGCTGGACACAGCGCTGGAGGTTGCGAATAACAACCCGTCCTACTCGGCGCAAACGGTGGTGAGCGGCAATTACGATCTGAAGGCCGAAGCGGCATATCACGTAAGCGACCACTGGTATGTGGGCGGCTTCGCGGATTTGAACAACACGCGCGACTACAACGATCAGGTCGTGGGGTTCTATGTGCGCTTCCTGATCCGGCCGCAGGTGCCGTCGGATGTGGGGCCGACAGGCGAGTATCCCTGGGAGGGATTGAGACCTTACCAGGCGCCGTAGTGGAGTGCACCTTCGTCGAAGGGGCGAATAACTCCACCACAGAGAGCGCAGAGGGCCCCGGATTCTCCAGGCATCTGGATCCTCTAACTGCCGCTTCGGTTTCAACCTGACGTTACGGAATCAACACATAAGTAACTAGCCGGATTTTGGGATTGCAGACGCGCGGAAAAGCGTGTGAAATGCGGACGTAATTCCTGTTCGATTTTCTGCGAGGCCCTGCCGTGGTTCGATCTGTTGGTGGTCGTTGTCTGTTTGCTGTCCTCCTCTCGTTCTGTGCGGCGCCTGTGTTTGGCGCCACCTGGACGCAGCCCACACCTGAAGAACTGAAAATGACGAGCGATCCGGCAGCCCCGGATGCGCCCGCCGTGTATCTGTACCGCGATGAGCGGATCGACGACAAAATCCACTTCCAGCGGGTGTACGCCCGGATCAAGATCCTCACCGCGAAAGGGAAGGAAGATTTTGGCGACATCGAACTGCCGTACCAGGCGCATGGCTTCGGAATCCGGGGGATCGAAGCGAGAACGATTCATGCCGATGGAACAGTGATCCCGTTTACCGGCAAGCCCTACGACAAGGAACTGGTAAAGGCCGGCAACGTGAAGATCATGGAGAAGGTCTTCAGCATGCCCGATGTGCAGGTGGGCAGCATTCTGGAGTACCAGTACGAACTGCAATACGACGACACCTATGTGCAGCCGCCGCGGTGGTTCGTGCAGCAGAACGTCTACGTACACAAAGCGCATTATCACTTTGTGCCCATGGACCTGAGCGGGAATCGCTTCGTGACCGTGACGGATCCGATGGGTAAGGAGCGGACGGCTACGCGGCTGCTCTATTACCAGAATCTTCCCGGTGACGCGAAGGTGAAGGATCAGATGGATGGATACGACCTGACGGTGGAGAATATTCCTCCTCTGCCGGATGAGGAATATTCGCCGCCGATGGACAGCTTCTCGTACCGAGTTGTCTTTTACTATTCGCCCGAATATACCGGCGCCGGTTTCTGGAAGGACGAAGGTAAGACATGGTCGAAGGACGTGGACCGCTTCGCCGCGCCCTCGGATGCTATTCGTCAGGCGGTGGCGCAGATCACGGCGCCCGGCGATACCGACGAGCAGAAGCTGACTAAGATTTACAGCGCGGTGATGGGGTTGGAGAACACCACCTTCACCCGCGAGCATTCGGCGGCAGAGAACCGTGCGGAAGGCCTGCACGTGAAGACGGCGGCCGATATCTGGGCGCAAAAGCGAGGCAGCGACGATGAAATCACGCGGCTGTTCATCGCGATGGCGCGCGCGGCGGGGATGAAGGCGGACGCCATCATTGTGGCGGACCGCGACGAGAATTTTCTGAATACCGGATACCTCCATTGGGATCAGCTGGAGGACGAGCTGGCCATTGTGACCGTGGGCGGAAAGGAGATGTACTTCGATCCGGGCGAGCGTTATTGCGAATTCGGCGAGCTGCACTGGCGGCACACACAGGTCCAGGGGATGCGACAGACGGACGACGGGCCGACGCTGGCGGTAACGCCGGGCCTGGCGTTCCACGACAACCACGTGGTGCGGCTGGCGGAGCTGCAGATGGGCGCGGATGGGACCCTCACCGGCGTGATCCGCATTGCGATGAATGGAGTGGAAGCGCTGCGCTGGCGGCAGCGTGCTCTCACCACGGATGAGGCAACCGTAAAGAAGGAGTTCGAGAACGAGCTGCAGCAGCGGGTTCCGGATGGAGTGGTCGTCAAGACGAATCACTTTCTCGGGTTGACCGATTACAACAGCCAGCTGATGGCGGTAGTGGACGTGAGCGGCGGAATGGGCACGGCGACGGGCAAGCGTGTGATTGTGCCGGGAGCATTCTTCGAAGCCCGCGTGAAACCGCTGTTCGCAGGGACCAGGAGGGAGAATCCGGTGGACCTGCATTATCCATATTTGGCGCGGGATGAGGTGAGTCTGAAGCTGGCTCCGGGGCTGACGATGGAGAGCGTGCCGACCAATGCAAAGCTTCCGCTGAAGAATTTTGCGCTCTTCCAGGAGCTGTACGGATCGAAAGGCAGCGAATATCAGCAGGTGCGGGAGATGGCGCTCGGAACGCCGTTGTACAAAGCCGCGGAATATCCGGATTTGCGGGACTTCTTCCAAAAGGCAAGCGCGCAGGACCAGGAGCCGCTGGTTCTGAAGCGCGTGCCGGTGGCGACCACAACGGCCACGGCCGGGAGCGCGGCACAGTGAATCGACGGGCGGCTCGCGTCTTCGCATCGCAGTCGTTTCCAGGACAAGGTGGCATCAGCCGGGTGCGTACAGCGCTCGGGCTGGCTGTGTTTCTTGGGGCAGCGGTGGGGTTTGCCCATGCGGCGGCGCCGGTTCAGTTACCGGACTGGATGACGCAGGCCGTGTCGGACGCCGGAACCAGGGCACCGCTGCCGGGTGCCTGGAGAGACGCAAAGGCGCTCTACCTGCTGGAAGACACGCTGATCACCGTGGACAGCGACGGACATGCGGTGGAGCGCTACCGCGCCGTGGTGAAGATTCTGCGGCAGCAGGGGCGCGCCTATGCGACGCCGATGGCGGAATTTTCAAACGATGCGAAGCTGAAGTCGTTTCACGTATGGAGCATCGGACCCGATGGCCATCCCTATGCGATGAAGGATTCGGAGTATACCGAAGTGGGTGTGGGCGGCGATTCGGTGCTCTACGCCGATGAGCGGGCGCGAGTGGCAGCGCCTCCAGGAGCCGATCCGGGCGGTGTTGTGGCGTGGGAAGTAGTGGAGCAGATGCCGTCGTATTTTCGCGAGGCGACCTGGAGCTTTCAGAATGAAGTCCCGACAATGCGATCTGTGTATGAGGTCGATTTGCCGGCCGGATGGCATGAGGAAGCGGTTTGGTCGCGGCACGCTCCGGCTGCCCCCGTGGAGGTGACGTCGGATCACTTTCGCTGGGAAGAGAGAAACCTGGACGGAATCGATTTGACAGAAGTGGCGCTGGCGCCGGCATGGTCGGCGCTGGCGGGGCACATGACGGTGCATTTTGCGGCCGATCCGCTGCCGCAGGGAGATGCGCTGTGGACGCGCATCGGGAACTGGTACACCAGCCTGGCGGCGCCGCGCAGCGAAGGGGGCAGCGACCTGGCGGCGACGGCGCGGTCGGTGGCCGGGGACGGCGATTTTATGGGTCGCCTGTCGCGGGTAGCGGATTTCATGCAGCAGCAGATTCGCTACGTCGCCATCGAGATCGGCATTGGGGGATGGCAGCCGCATCCGGCGGAGGATGTTTTTCGAAGCCGCTACGGAGACTGCAAGGACAAGGCGACGCTGATGATCGCGATGCTGGACGCGGCGGGAATCCGCGCCACCTGGGTATCAGTGGATGACCGGCGGGGGCGGATCGATCCCAATGCACCGTCGCTGTTCGGGGATCACATGATTACGGCGATTGAGATACCGAAAGGCTACGACAATCCGCGGCTGAAAGCGGTGGTGACGGCGCGGAACGGGCGGCGGTATCTGATCTTCGATCCGACGAATGCGTATGTGCCGGTCGGCGATCTGCCGGAGAACGAACAGGGCGGGTACGGAGTGCTCGCGGCGGGCGAAGACAGCCAGGTGATTCAGCTGCCGGTGCTGAGCCCGGACGCGGATACGACGGAGCGCACGGCGAAGTTTGAGCTGGATCCCGATGGGACGCTGAAAGGGGATGTGACCCTCACGCGGCTGGGAGCATCGTCGTGGGGGCTGCGCGAGTCGCTGGCCATGGAGAGCGCGAAAGAACAGCGGGAGACGATGGAAAAAACGCTGCAGAGAGATTTTTCTGCGTTCACGCTCGACCAGGAGACGATGAAGAATGTACGGCAACTGGATGAGCCAGTCACGGTCGAGTACCAGGTGACGGCGCCATCGTACGCGAAGAGCGCGGGCAGCCTGCTGCTGGTGCGCCCGCGCGTAGTGGGCGATCTGTCCCGGGGACTGTCGGACAAGCCGCGGACGGTGCCGATCAGCTTCGACGGGTTGGGGGAGTGGCAGGACAATTTCGACGTGAAGATCCCTGCGGGTTATACCGTGGACGACGTGCCGGATCCGGTGAAGGTCGACGTTGGCTTCGCGACCTACAGCAGCGAGGTGAAAGCCGAGGGTGACGTCCTGCACTACCAGCGGCAGTATGTATTGAAAAAGCTGAGCCTTTCCCCGGACGATTATGGCCAGTTGCGCAAGCTGGAAGCAGCAATTGCCACAGATGAAAACAGCGCAGCGGTGCTGAAGAAAAAGTAGGCCGGAGAGATGTCGCTCGGGGCCGGGCTGCTCCGAAGTAATGCCACTTTCTGACTATTTTAGTAACCGAAATAATACGTTACTTTAGCGGTAACAAATCCCTGGTTAATCTCTCGTTCTGTGTTCCGGATCACAACCTTCCCCGGGAGGAGGCGGCAAACTTGCGCCACGACTCCCGAAGGACAGTGCGACCCCTGGGGCTGCAGTCTGCAGAGAGCCAAATCCACAATTGAAGGTAGCGATGAACCTCCCCCGGCAATTCGCATTTGTTTCTGCTTTGGTAATCACGTCTGCAATTCCTGCTATGGCAGGAGTTACGATCAGCAACCCCGGCAATGGGGCCGATGTCCAAACTCCGTTTACCCTGTCCGCCACCGCCATCGAATGCTCGGCGCATCCGGTGACCGCGATTGGCTACTCGCTGGATAACAGCGGCGATACCACAATCATCCGGGACCAGAATGTGGATGCCAAAGTGGCCGCGCCCATTGGTAACCACGTCCTGCACGTAAAGGCCTGGGCCAAAAGCAGGGTGTGCGTGACCGATGTTGCGATCCATGTAACGCCGGCCACCAGCCTTTTCCCCCCGGACGCGGTGAGTGTTGGCAACATCGAAACGCTGAGCAACTGGGAACTGCAGCACGATCCCGCAACCAATGGAAAATCCAGCGGCGCGATGAACCTGGTGGACACGCCGGCGCATACAGGGGCGGCGCGAGAATTTGTAACCCACTTCACGAACGGCGGCGGCCAGCTGTTTCACGTGTCCTTTGGAGATGACACGGAGGCCACCAATTTTCTTTATGACACCTGGGTGTATCTCGACAGTTCGGCGAGCCATATCGCTAACCTCGAAATGGACATGAATCAGGTGATGGAGAACGGCCAGACCGTGATCTTCGGGTTTCAGTGCGATGGATATTCGGGAACGTGGGATTACTCAGAGAATGCCGGATCGCCGGAGAGACCGTCAGGCCGCTGGGTACATTCCAAAGCCGCGTGCAACGTACGGAACTGGACCATCAATGAGTGGCACCACGTGCAGATCAGCTACTCGCGCAACGATGCCGGAATGGTGAATTACAAATCCGTATGGCTCGACGGCAAGGAACAGGCCATCAACGGCACGGGCCTGGGCGCCCGCGCACTTGGCTGGGGTCCCGTGCTGCTTACGAATCTTCAGGTGGACGGACTGGGTACAGGAGGAACGGCGACCGTCTATGTGAACGATCTCACTGTTTATCGCTGGTAAGTCCTGTTCAGAAACAGGAAGCGATGAGGCGGAGCGGGCTGGCTCCGCCTCTTCTTTTTTAGCGGGAGAGTCGTGATTCCTTCCGCTCTTTGTGAACCGGAACGACCTGAACGGTGGTGTCGCGCATTTCGTTCAGGAAGCGATTGATGATGGAGCCGCGCAGCAGGATGTCCCAGCGAGTGCGGGCGGACTGGCCGAAGACGACGTGGGAGATGTTCTCCTTGCGGGCAAATGCGATCAGTGCGTCGGCGACTCTGCGATCTTTCAGGACGACGACGCGCGCGCCCAGGTCGCGGGCCATGCGCTCGTATTCCTCGAGGCGGGCGAACGCCTCAGGGTCGCCGTGCCGGTGATCGGTGCCGGGGCTTTCCACGTAAACCACAAACCAGTTGGTGGCCAGGCGCCCGGCAATGCGGGCGCCGGTGCGCAGCAGGCGCTCCATACCAGGACGAGCGGAGAGGCAGACCATCACCTTTTCGGGGATGGGCGCCTGTTCCAGCCCCTGCGTGCGGCGGTACTCTGCGGCGGCGGTGCCAACCTGCTCCGCTGTGGTGCGCAGCGCGAGTTCGCGCAGCATGTTGAGATTGCCCTTGCGAAAGAAATTGGCGAGGGCCTGCTCAACTTTTTCGGGAGCATAGATTTTGCCCTGACGGAGGCGATCGCGCAGTTCGTCGATGGGAATGTCGACGTTGACGATTTCATTGGCGCGGTGCAGCAGGCTGTCCGGGACGGTCTCGCGGATCTGCGTACTGGCGGAGCGGGCAACGGCGTCGTTGAGAGTCTCGAGATGCTGGATGTTGACGGCCGTCATCACGTTGATGCCGGCGTCGAGGATTTCGAGAACATCTTCGTAACGCTTGCGATTGCGGGAGCCGGGGACGTTGGTGTGGGCCAGTTCGTCGACGATGCACCAGGCGGGGTGACGGGCCAGGATGGCGTCGAGATTCATCTCGTGCAGGGTGACGGAGCGATATTGAATATCGAGGAGCGGAATCGCTTCGAGGCCTTCGATGAGGGCGGCGGTATCGGCGCGCCCGTGGGGCTCGATGAGGCCGATCACGATGTCTGCGCCCTGCCGGCGCATCAGATGCGCATCTTCGAGCATGCGGTAGGTCTTGCCAACGCCGGGTGCGGCGCCGAGGTAGAGGCGCAGACGTCCAGGCTCAGGGCCTGGCGCGGGTGGAGGCGTGAGGTCGCGCACGGGAGGATCCGGAGCGGCGGGGGGAGGCGTTGGCGGCGTGGTCATCCGGCCTCCACGGGGTGGCGGTCGGGTTCGGCCACGGCGATGGGCAGGGTGAAGCGGAAGGTGGTACCGCTGCCAAGGCGGCTCTCCACGGAGACTTCGCCGCCCTGGGACTCCACCAGGCGACGCACCAGAGCGAGGCCGAGGCCGGAGGTGCCGCTGTCAGGATCGCCGGTGAAGCGGCCAAAGATGGTGGACAGGCGTTCGGCTTCGATCCCGCGGCCGTTGTCATGCACAAAGAACTGCACGCGATCGGTTTGCTCGGTGGCGCCAATGCGAATATGGCCGCCGTCCGGCGTGTAGCGCAGGGCGTTGGCCATGAGATTGTCGAGGATGCTGCGCAGCGCGCGGCGATCGGCCTCGATCCAGGCCACGTCTTCAAAGGCGCTGAGCTCCACATCGATGTTCTTCTCACGCGCCGCGTCCCGGAACTGAGCGGCCACATCGCGCAGGGCGTCGATGGGGCGGACTTTTTCTTTCCTGAGCTGACGGCGGCCGGTCTCCAGTTCGGCGACTTCGATCAGGTCGAGCATCAGGTCGTCGAGGTGCACGGCCTCCTCGGCGGCGCTCTGGGCCAGCTCCATCTGGAGCGGGCGCAACTCACCGGCGTGCTGCTGGGTCAGCGCGTAAAGGGAAAGGCGAAGCCGGCGAAGCGGCTCGCGGAGTTTCTGCGAGGCAACGGAGAGGAAGCGGCTTTTGAAGCGATCGACCTGAGTGATCTCGGTGACGTCTTCGAGCAGAGTGACGGCGCCAAGCAGCTTGCCTTCGTTGTCGCGCATGGGCGTAGTGCGGAGGCGGTAGCTGCGTTCGGCTTTTCCGATGCGCATGGGCAACAGAGCGGCCTCCCCTTCTTCGCCCGAGCTGGCGCGCTGCATGGAGACGGCGGAGCGGATGGCAGTGAGAATGCGGTCGCCGCCGGGGGTGTTGGCGAGGACCATGCGATCCTGGGACGAGCTGCCGAGGAGCTCCATAGCGGATTGGTTGAGCTTGAGCACCTGGCCCTTGCCGTCGGTCACGATGACCGGCTCGAAGATGGAGCGGACAACGGCATCGCTGAGCTGGAACTCCATCTGGCGGCGGCCGGACTCAGTCTCGCGGAGATCGCGGAGTCGGATCGCGAGACGGTTGAGCTCGGTGGCAATGGCGCCGAGGTCGTCTTTCGATCGCCATTCAACGCGCTGGTGCAGGTCACCCTGGCCGATGCGGCGTGCCACGCGGGCGGTATGGCGAAGGGGGACGATCACGAAGATGAGCATGACTGCGGAGATGGCGGTGGCGGCCGCGATGCTGACTCCGCAGGCGGCGATGAGGCGCTCGCGCAGTGTGTCCTGCTGGTCGCGCAGAGAGGTGACGCTGACATAACGGTGAGTCGAGAGGCGCTGGAGATCGCTGCGCAGATCGGCGTGGAGGATTTCAAGGTTCCGGGTCAGCGCAGCGGCATTCTGCGGAGGGTGCTCGAGGAGACGTTGGTGATTGTGCTCGAGCTGATCCACAGGGATGGCGTTGTCGAACTCCGCGACATCGGTGGCAGCCGTGCGCAGGAGCAACTGAGTGCGGGCCGCCTGGTCGCGCCAGTCAGCGATGGTGTCGTTGCCGGTCGTCATGCGGGCGGCGATGAGTTCCTCATGTGCAAGCGCGCCCTGGGCGGAGGCGAGGGAGGCGACCGCGGTCTCGGCCACGCGGACCTGGGCGTCGAGCGCCGCCAGATGGACGAACGAGGTGCGCACCAGCATGCTGACCGTGGTGACCAGCGCGATGAGCAGAAGACAGCCGAAAATGAGTCGTTGATAGAGACTCAGCATGAGCGGCAGAAAGAGAAGTCCTTAAAGCTTGAGCGTAGTGGGGTGCGGCTGGCGATGCAAGTTGGCGCGATCAGTCGCCGCCCTGATAGCGGCGCAGAACGTCGTTGAGGGTCAGGACGCCTTCGAGGGTTCCGCGGCTGGCACGGTTCAGAACCGGCAGGACCGGCCAGCGCGGGAAAAAATGAAGTGCGGAGTCCAGCGGCAGGTCGGGGAAGAGGGACGGTGTGCGGTCGGCTTTGAGAGCTCGCTGAACGGGCGCTTCCGGGGTCAGGGTGGCTGTGGCGGATGCGAGTTCGTCGGAGCTCAGGGCGTACCAGGAGCCGTCACTGAGGCGGACCAGACTGGCGGTGGCGTGCTCCCGGGCCATGGCCTCGCTGACGGACTGGATGGTATCGCTGTCGCGCACGATAGGG
Source organism: uncultured Acidobacteriaceae bacterium (assembly GCA_963702295.1). Classification (GTDB taxonomy): domain Bacteria; phylum Acidobacteriota; class Terriglobia; order Terriglobales; family Acidobacteriaceae; genus Palsa-343. The sequence continues at coordinate 21,094 of CAVPCE010000060.1, forward strand.
ATGCCGATCGGCTGGACGGCGTCCTCGATATGGAGCACCGATTCTTCTCGCATCGCCTCCATGGAAGGCAGATCGAGGCCGTCCTGGTGGGTAAAGGTCTCGAAGATGCCGACCGGCTGCAGGCTGCGCGAGATGAGGAAGGCGATGGTATTGGCGAGAATGACGGGAATGATGATTGAGTAATTGCCGCTGATTTCGAGGACCATGAAGACCGAGGTCAGCGGGACGCGGAGAAATCCGGCAAACAGGACGCCCATGCCGACCAGGGAATAAGCGCCGACGGTACCGGTGAGGTGGGGAAAAAAATGCTGTTCAAAGGCGCCCACCGCGCCGCCCAGCATGGCTCCAATAAACAGAGTAGGCGCAAACATGCCGCCGGAGTTCCGCTGGAGAAGGAGACGGTGGTGGCGAGCAGCTTGAGGAAGGTGAGGGCGATGAGCAGTTGCCAGACAAACTGGCCGTGCAGCGCCTGATCGATGACGTCGTAGCCGACGCCCATGACCTGAGGGAAGCCGAAATAGCCGATGGCGCCGACCATAAGGCCGGCAATGGCGGGTTGGGCAAATAGCGTCCAGCGTGGCAGGGCGCGGAGACGCGGCCGAAGGAATCCCAGGGTAGCCGAGAAGACGGGGGCGAGGAGTCCGCCGAACAGACCCAGGACCGCATACGCCATCAGCTCGCGGGGATCGCGGAAGGTAATGGACGGGATACGGAACATGGGTTCGGTTCCCATGAATCCGCGCGCCACGACAACGCTGGAGATGGCGGCGAGAACACGATGAGCCGAGGACGGCGGCGCTCCAGCTGCCGATGACCTCTTCGATGACAAACAGGATGGCGGAGATGGGGGCATTGAAGGCTGCGGCGAGACCGGCAGCGGCGCCGATGGGAGCAAACAGGCGCAGGCGTCGCCGCGAAAGGCGCAGGTTGCGCGGCCGATCATGGAGGCGACGCCGGCGCCGATCTGCAGCGAGGATCTTCCGGACCGAGGGAGTGGCCGCTGCCAGGGCGAAGGCGGAAGTAAGGAACTTGCCAATGACGGTGCGGACTGGAAATGTAGCCGTTGTAGACATAGAGGGCGGCCTTGGTCTGATTGACGCCGCTGCCGCGGGCCGCCGGGAAGAACACGACAACCAGGGCGGCGACGACGAGTCCGGCAATACCTGGGGCACAGGAGAGGCGGAATTGGCCGGGCGGGGCGCGAGCCGAGGGTCAGGAGGCGAACCACTCGATGGCGATGCGGAAAGCGACACCAGCAGGCCGGAGAGGACGCCGATGAAGATGGAAAGAACGAGGAAGAGACGCTCATCGCGGGTGGGCGCGATGCGTTCGATGGTGGCTGCAGAGGGGAGCGCTGCTCTGGCTCCGACCGCAATGGATCAGCGGTGGCCGCGCCTTCCGGCGAAAGTGCGCCGGTAGCGGCGATCCTTTCGCCGGCTGCGGAGGGTGCGGAGAATATCGGTGGGATCTCGGCATGTCCTGCTCCACCGCTCCTGGATTTTGCCAGCACCATGGCGTTCGGCTCCGGCAGGTCCGCGGCGATCACGTCGGCCATCCAGCGGCCGAACAGGGTCAGCGGGTCGGCCGGGGCGGCCGCCTCATCGAGGCCAGCCGTCGTGCCGGAGGCACGCAGGCCAACCGAAGTGGCAGTGAGTGATCCACCGGGCCGTTCCAGCAGGTAACGGGTCGCATCCCCGGGAATGATCCTCTCACAGCCAGCTCCGAGGCAGCCGGCCAGGCTGGCGGACGTGGTCGGCCAGCCAGGCTGGCGGACGTGGCCCTTGTCACGATCCACGGCTACCGAAACAGGTTCCGGCGCGGTTGAATTGACCAGGCTGGGAGGGGAACATCGGCCACGGGGGTTTTGTCCAGTTGTACCCCCTGGCCCATGGGACGCCCTCACCGGGAGTACGGAGGAAGCGCAGATGTCCGACTTCAAACCTGGGCTCGAAGGCGTGGTCGCCTTCGAGACGGAAATCGCCGAGCCCGACCGGGAGGGTGGGTCTCTGCGCTACCGGGGGGTGGACGTCGAGGAATTCGTCGGCCACGTCTCGTACGGTCACGTGTGGGGACTGCTGGTCGATAACGAGTTCGCCCCGGGGCTGCCGCCCGCCGAGTCCTACCCGATCCCGGTACATTCCGGCGACATCCGGGTGGACGTGCAGAGCGCACTGGCCATGCTCGCGCCCGCGTGGGGCATGCGCCAGCTGCTGGACATGAGCGACGAGCAGGCCCGTAAAGCTGCGCTGGCATCCTGAAATAAGCGGTGCCATTCGGTCTCGAAGCGGTGAGACGTTTGACACGCGCAGAGCCAAGTTCGGAGGCATGTGCCGGGTTAAAGGTGCATGTGCGTGGTTATCCAACATACCCGAAGCAAACTTGTCCCTGTGAGCAACAATATTATTTTGGATGAGAAACTGTTATCGTCAACAGGAAATACTTGAGGCTACCTACTGTGGATATTAGGAGTTTAGGAGCAGGTTTCTGCCGTGCGGATGGGGAAAAGTGGGTCTCCAAGCACAAGCAGGGGGACGTCGGACTGTGGCTTAAGGTCAAAGTTGTCAGATTGTCTAAGGTATGAAAGTAGTATTATAATTAACTAAAGTATGTTGAAACAATTCTATCAGGGTATCCATTTTTTTGCTCATCATCAATTGTTCAATCAGAAAGAAATAAATCCAAAAACTCCTTAAATCAAGACCTGTCACGGTCGATATTGTAGATTATGTCCACCAGAAAGAGAACGCCTTGCAAAGCCAAATGGCTGCTTCAAACCACTAAATACAATTTGGTTTCAAAGAAAAATCAACATCTTCCCGGATCAACCAACTGAGATTGAGGTTGCGAAGCTGCAAAGTCCTCGTAGCTCGGTGGTAAATCTGAAGCTGCCGGCACTAAGACGCTGTTCCCAATGTGCTCGGCACTGGGAACCTCAATCACTCTCGGCCTCAAGAACTCTTCCGCGTCTGCCAGCTCAGCCGCTGCCTCATCAACAGTCAGCGGCGTCCGCTCATTCTGGTTGCCATCTGCTGCAATCTGAATGGGGAGATGCAATGAAACGTTCGATGCAGGTACTCCGTTTGCCAGGCGTATGGATGGGCAAGTTGAGATCAATTGTGTAGGTCCGAGAAACGATGCAAGAGTGGAAAGTTGGAACCCAAGTCTTAGTCGAAGGAAAGTCAGGCATTGAGCACCAAGACCGTTGCTGAGTAGTACTCGCTACCTGGTTTAGCGTCATCCGAGCAATCTGATGAACTCGAAGATGACGC
>CAVPCE010000061.1:0-34051 GCA_963702295.1 uncultured Acidobacteriaceae bacterium
CCGGCACCGCCACCATCACGGTCGCCGGCTCCACCATGACCCGTAAGCAGGACTTCTCCGGTCCCCCACCCTCCTCCATCACGTCTGTCTCGAAGCGCATCTCCGGCGGACCCGGCTCGGCCGGGCGTCTGGAAGACCGTGGCTGTCCGCGAGTCCATGGTCGATCCACTCACCGTCGCCATCCACGGCGACTCCATCGACTTCAAGGAAACCGACCAGCCGAAGCCGGTCACCGCCAAACTCGACGGCTCGGAAACCAAACTCCCCGACATCGGCACGGTCGCGATCAAACTTGTCGATCCCCACACCCTGAAGGTCGTCTATCGCATCGACGGCAAAATCCGGCGCGAAAACACCTTCGCCCTCAGCCCCGACGGAAAAACCATATCCGAAACCGACTTTACCCCTGATCCGGGCGCCTCCACACAAACCATGCTCCTGCACCGCATGTAACGGGAATCGGGGCCGCGCGCCGGTAAAAAGCGCGGTCCCGCCCTCGGCCGTCGGCGCAGGTGCGCTGCATCGGAGCCGAGAGGGTACGTTTCCTTACCCGCCCGCCACCCCGGCCACCCGCTTCCCCGGCGCCAGCGCAATCAACGCCACCCCAATCACCGCCAGAACCGCCACCCCAATCAGCTCGCCCCGCGCCACCATGCCGCGCTCCGCCTGATAGCCCATCACCACCGCATGCACCAGGCTCGACCACGCCGTGAACGCAATCAAACTGCGATGCGCCGCCGGGTCGCGTACCGCCGCCAGCAGAAACACGCCCAGCGTCACGTACAGGCTCAACATCATCGCCAGCGCCGGCTCCTGCCGCAAAAACACCACCATCGGCCAGACCGTCGCCACAAACAGCACCCCCGTCACCGCCAGCACAATCTTCAGAGCCATTCGTCGCGTGCCTCCCGCATTCCTGCCCCGGAATACAGCGGTTCATCCGAGTCTGTGAGCCCGCCCCAGCCGAGTATGCCCTTTTCCCGCTCTCTGTGGAAATCCTGTCAAGGGGGTCCGCTCCAAACCTAAGTCACACCCACTGATTCCACGCCACTTCGCCGCCAAAATACCTCCGGAAAAATGGCAGTAAATCCCCCCGGACTTGGTATTCTAAAAATAGAGGGGAAAAACGAAATTTCCCCCGCGAAGGCTGCCCATCCGGCAGCCTTTTCTGTTCTCCCGGGGAAGCCGCCATGCCTCAGCCGCTGCCGCCAATTCGCCTCTCGATGCTCGCAACGGCCGCTCGGTTTTCATTCGATCTCCAGTCCGTTGATAACGGGGGACGGGGGGATCGAAGCCCATCGATGTTACCTTTGCCCCCCTGTGGAATCAGCGAGATCCCTCCGCGATGCCCATCGAAAACGATGCCTTTTTCCCGGCCCAGGACCCTCATCGGACACACGCGCTATCCTGTTCCGTGCCCCCGCCCGACCTCACTCCACTCATCGACCGCCTCCGCCAGGGCGACCCGCGCGCCCTCGCCCGAGCCCTCTCCCTGGTCGAAAATGACGCGCCCGAAGCGCCCGCCCTCCTCTCCGCCTGCTTCCCCCACTCCGGCAAGGCCCTCCGCATCGGCATTACCGGAGCCCCCGGAGCCGGAAAGAGTACCCTGGTCGACCGCCTCGCCCGCTCCTTCCGCGCCCAAAACCAGACCGTCGGCGTCCTCGCCGTCGATCCCACCAGCCCCTTCACCGGCGGAGCCCTCCTCGGTGACCGCATCCGCGTCGCCGGCCTCCACGACGACCCCGGATTCTACTTCCGCTCCATGGCCACCCGCGGCTCGCTCGGCGGACTCGCCCTCGCTACCGCCGACTGCGCCCTCATCCTCGAAGCCAGCGGCAAACATGTCGTTCTCATCGAAACCGTCGGCGTGGGCCAGGATGAAATCGAAATCGCCCGCCTCGCCGATATCACCCTCGTCGTCCTCGTTCCCGGCATGGGCGATGACGTCCAGAGCCTCAAAGCAGGTGTCATGGAAATCGCCGACATCTTCGTCATCAACAAAGCCGACCGCGACGGAGCCCACCGCGTCGAGCAGGAAATTCGCTCCCTGCAATCCCTCGCAGCGAAGCCCGAAGATCGCACCCCACCCATCGCCCGCACCATCGCCACCACCGGTGAAGGGATCGATCAGCTCTCCGCAGCCATCGCCGACATGCACCAATGGCTGCAACAAGACAACCGCCTCACCAAGCGCCGCGCTCACCACTGGCAGGGCCGCCTCGACGCGATGCTTCGCGCCGAGCTCATGCGCCGTGCCCGCAACAACGGTTTCGACGCCAACGTTTTGCAGTTCCACGCCGCCCGCATCGCCTCCGGCCAGCAGGACCCGTGGCAACTGGTAGCCCAACTCACACAGAAGGTCTTCTCCTCGGACTCGACATAATCGACGCGCGGAAACCCGATCGCTAAACTCTAAACTCCAAACTCTGCCGTTCCTGAACGCTATCCGCTGTCCGCTGTACGCTGTTCTTATGCCCGAACTCGACCACATCGGCATCGCCGTGCGCAGCATCGCCGACGCGCGCAAGCTCTACGAATCGCTTGGCCTCGCAGTCGTCCATGAGGAAACCGTCGAGCAGGAGAGCGTTCGCACCGCCATGATTCCCGCGGGCGACACGCGCATCGAGCTGCTCGAACCAACCGCCGACGATTCGCCCATCGGTAGGTTCCTCGCCAAACACGGACCCGGCCTGCATCACATCGCCCTCCACGTCGAAGACATCTCCGGCGCCCTTGAAACGCTGAAAGCCCAGGGCGCGCGGCTCATCTCCGACGACATTCAAATCGGCGCCGAGGGACACCTGTACTTCTTCGTTCACCCGGCGAGTGCGGGCGGCGTGCTGCTGGAGATTTGCCAGGACCCGGTGTCCGATGTGTAACAGCGGAGACCGGGATGGTCATCCTGAGCCAGGTTCGACGCGCAGCGCCGAACAGCCGAAGGACGTGCCGATGTGCAGCATCGGCAATCGGCAAGGTCATCCTGAGCTAAGTTCGACGCGCAGCGCCGAACAGCCGAAGGACCTCATTCATGTCTGATTACCGGAACCTCCTCTCCATTGACACCTGCGGAGCGCTCGGCAGCGTCGCCCTCGCTCGCCTGGACACGGATCTCGCGATCCTGGGCCAGATGGAGATACTCGGCAAGACCTATTCCGCACAGCTGGTTCCGGTGATCCGCGATTTGCTGGTTCACCACAATATCGCTCTCCCAAGCCTCGCAGCGATTGTGGTGACCAGCGGGCCGGGCTCGTTCACCGGAATCCGTATCGGCCTCTCGACGGCGAAGGGCCTTGCGGAAGCTCACTCGATCCCGCTGCTGGCGGTCTCGCGGCTCACGGTCTTGGCCCACAAGGCGCAAACACCGGCTGCCGTCCTTGATGCCAGCCGCCAGGAATTTTATCTCCGAGAGGGATCCGGCGAAGGGCTCCTGGCTCTCGAAAGGCTTCGCGAACGCGCGGCGGTGCTGGGACCCGGCCTTGCGGTTTGCGAGTCGTCCGTCCGCGCCGTCGCGCCTGACGCCACCCTCGTCGACCCTCCGACTGCCGTCGATGCCCTTCGCTACGCGCTGACGAGGTTTGAGGAGCGGGATTTCGACGACCCTCTGGTCCTCGATGGCAATTACCTCCGTCGCTCCGATGCCGAAATCTTCTCCAAACCCGCACTTGCAGGCGCTCGCCAGCCATGACCTGCACGGTTCGCTCGCTGGCCGCCGTGGATCTGGACGCGGTCATGGGCATCGCGATGGCCTCTCCCGAGGCGCCGATCTGGCGGCGCACCGATTACGCCCTTTTTGTGGCCGATGCGCCCGACGCAAACCCGAATCTCCTGCGCGCCGGATTCGTCGCCCAAAGCAGCCCAGCCGCAGTTCCGATTCTCGGATTCGCCTGCGCCACGCTCCTTCGCGATGGCCAGGAAAACCGCGCCGAACTGGACACGCTGGCTGTCCTGCCGGCCGCCCGTCGCCAGAGAATCGGCGCCGCCCTCGTCAGCGCCGTCATGGCCTGGGCCGCTAAGAGCGAGGCGCGCCATCTGTCTCTGGAGGTCCGGGAGTCGAATGCGGCCGCAGTCGCTCTTTACAGGCGCCTCGGCTTCGTTCCCGAGGGCCGGCGTCGCAGGTACTATGCCAATCCGGTAGAGGATGGCCTGGTCCTGGGCAGGCCGATGACCCACGGGTCACCAGCGGAGGTGTTTTCCACTGAAAACTCAGTTGAAGGTGGGCCTCCGCAGTGCTAGCGTGGTACGTCTCACCTATGTGAGTCCAACTCGCCCGGCGAAACCACGACAGCCGCGGCTCCGCCGGGACGGGATCCCGCAGCGGAGGTGTCCTCTATGGATATGGAAGCGAACGGCCAGCCGGATAGTGAAGCGATAGCTCAACTGGAACAACAGCACCGTCACTATTCGGAGATGCTCGAAGCGCTGCTTCAAAAACCCTGGTTATCCGAGGATGAGCAACTCGAGGAAGTTCGCCTCAAGAAACTGAAACTGCACATCAAAGATGAGTTGGTCCAGCGGCGTACGCACGCCGGGGCCTACAGCGCCGCTTAGACGCATCTCATCGCCCTCATTCGCCTTATCGATGGCCGCCCTCGCCGGCGACAGTCTATTTGTGCCAGGCGCGGTGCGGACAGAAGACAACGGCATTGTGTGCCCGCTGCTTCCGGGCGGAATTTTGCCCCTCTTGCCGTAGAATGAGAAAGACTTTCGGACCAACGCGCCGCGACTTCAAGGCTGAATTTCCGTTCTTTTCTCGTCTGACCCGCTCTTCCGGTCCCTGAAGCCCCAGCGCCGCTCCAATAGTCATCGCAGTGCGGTTTCATCTTTGCCCATGGTGCGCGACGGATACTTCTACGGATTGGCTCTGATCGCTGTCGCGGTGGTCGTGGGCCTGTTTACCGGCGTCTGGGCATGGTCGGTTGTGCCGCTGCTCCTGGCGGCCTTCTTCCTGTGGTTTTTCCGCGATCCGAAACGCACAATCCCGCAGGAGCCGGGGCTGGTGGTTTCGCCTGCTGACGGCAAAGTGACGGAAGTCGCCCGGGTTTCGACGAAGGCCGGCGGATTGCTCCGCATCAGCATCTTTCTGAGCGTGTTCGATGTTCACGTGAACCGCTCTCCGGTGTCTGGCGTTCTTCGAGAGGTTCGCTACAAAAAGGGCCAATACCTGAACGCCATGAATCCCGCATCGGCGGAGCACAACGAACAGAACCTGGCGCTGGTGGAGTGCCCGGATGGCACGCAGGTTTCCTTCATCCAAATTGCCGGACTTCTGGCTCGGCGAATCGTTTTCAACAAGAAGGTTGGGAACGTGCTGGAACGGGGCGAACGGGTGGGGCTAATCAAGTTTGGATCGCGGACCGATGTTCTGCTGCCCGATTACGCCGAGCCTCTGGTGAAACCGGGCGACCGCGTGCGTGGCGGGGCGAGCGTAATTGCCCGGTTGCCGGAAGTGGAGTTCGAGCCGCTAGTGGCTGCGGTGGACGCGGAGATGTCGATTTGAACGCGCATCCGCAGGGCGACCTTCCCGCGATCATGGGTGGCCCGGCGCGGACTCGCCGACGCGCGCGGGGGATGTTCCTGCTTCCGTCAATGTTCACGGCAGTCAATATTGCGGCAGGTTTTTTTGCCATTACTCAAAGCCTCGAAGGCAGCGCACTGGAGCCACACCACTTCGACTACGCGGCGATGGCGATCGGGCTGGCGATTCCGTTTGATGCGTTGGATGGCCGGATTGCGCGGCTGACCAACACGGAGAGCGAGTTCGGCCGCGAGTTGGATTCTCTGGCGGACGTGATCACCTTCGGCGTGGCGCCCAGCATTCTCGCCTTTGCCTGGGGTTTTCGCTCGCTACCGCAGAATCCCGATTACCGTGTTCAACTGGTGCAGTTCGGCGCATTCGTCTGCTTTCTGTTCCTGCTGTGCGGAGCCAGCCGTCTGGCGCGGTTCAACATCAGCGAGAACCCCATTCCGAAGAACCCCGGCCGTCCAGGACGCAAGTATTTTGTCGGGATGCCGATTCCCGCAGGCGCGGGACTGGTCGCGGCCGTGGTGCATGGCTTCATCGGACTGCCGATCTTTACCTGGTGGCTCTCCATCATCTGGGGCATCCTGGTGGCGTTCATTGGGTTTCTTATGGTGAGCACCTGGCGGTTCTGGAGCGGGAAAGAGATCAACCTGACCGGCCGGCAACCCTTCCGCTGGATCGTATTCCTGGGGCTCAGCGTTTACCTGCTTGTCTTCTTCTCGCGCGAAGTGCTGCTGGTGCTCGCCTTCGTCTACATGTTTTCCGGCGTATTGGCGCGGCTGGCGTATTCATGGCGCCGGCGGCACAAGCCGATAACCCAGACGATGCCCTCCTGAGGGGCACGACCTAAAAAGGGCTGCAGCGGATGACGGATCACTTGAAGATTGCCATTGTCGGAGCAGGATCTCTGCGCGGCAAAGAACTGAACGATGCTCTTGCGGATTCGCCTTTCGCGGGAGCGGATTTTCTGCTGATGGATGACGAGGCGGAGCTGGGCAGCCTGGAGGCGGTCGGCGACGAGGTGACCTTCATCCAGCGAATCGGAGCCGATTCGTTTCAGCACGTGGATTTCGCATTCTTTGCCGGCGAACCGGAGCTAACGCAGAAACACTGGCAGAACGCCAGCCGCGCGGGCTCCAGCATTATTGATATGTCCGGCGCTCTGGAAGGCCAGCCGGGCGTTCTGGTTCGCGCACCGCTGGCCGGGAGTGAGCTTGCTTCCTCCGCGACCGAGGCGCCCACACTGGAGACGAAAGCTGTGGTTCCCGCGCATCCGGTAGCGGTGGCTCTGGCGTTGTTGCTCGGACGTATGGCGCAGAACGCGCCGATTCGGTCGGCAGCGGCCACCGTGCTTGAGCCGGCGTCGGAGTACGGGCGGGCAGCCATGGACGAGTTGCACCAGCAGACCGTGAAATTGCTCAGCTTCCAGGAACTGCCCAAGCAGGTCTACGACACCCAGGTGGCTTTCAACACTACCCCGTCGTTTGGCGATGCGGCGAAGTTCTCTCTGGCCGCCAGCGAATCGCGGATGCGCCGTCACTTTGCTCTGCTGGCTGGCGACCGTTTGCCGGAGCCCGACATTCAGCTGCTGCACGTACCGGTCTTCCATGGGTACGGCATCTCACTGGCGGCAGAGCTAACGCAGCCCACCTCGCTCGATCAGATGGAAGCGTCTCTGGCGGGTGAGCACGTCGAGGTAGTGACCGCGGATGCGGATCCGCCCACCAACCTCAGCGTCGCGGGGCAGCCCAACATTCTTGTTCGTGTGCGTCCGCATAACACGACAGAGACGGAAACCACCCGTTTCCGGCTGTGGGCGGGTCTGGACAACCTTCGTTTTGCGACGCTGAACGCGCTGGCCTGCGCGCTCGAACTCAAGCGTTTGCGGCCCTCCGGCGAAGTCCAGTAGAAACTATCGCGTTGTGTGTGCGGTATCGCGCATGCGCCTCGAGATGTGCGCGGGGGCTCGCCCGGTTGACTGCCGCACAATCAGTGACGGCCGCACAGTGTACTCAGCGCCTTTGCTGCCATCCTGGCGAACGCTGTACAACGCACGGAAAGCCACGCGTGCAATCTCATCGCGTGAGAGGCGCACCGTGGTGAGCGCCGGCATGGTAAAGGCGCTGATCTGAATGTCGTCGAAGCCGACAATCGAGATGTCGCCGGGCACTCGTAACCCGCTCTCGTGGATCGCCCCGAGCGCGCCAATGGCGGTCATATCATTCGACGCCAGTACGGCTGTCGGTCGCACCTTGCCTCGCAACAGCCGCTCCATGGCGTCGTGGCCGCCATCCACCTGATGATTGCCTTCCTCCATCAGGCCAGCGCCGATTCCATTGCGCTCGAGGGAGCGGACGAACGCCTCACGCCGGATGCGCGCCGAGCGCAGCAGGCTGGGCCCGGCGATGAAGGCAATCTCCCGGTGGCCGAGTCCGGCGATGTGTTCGACCGCCGTATCGACCCCTGCTGCATAATCCACGACGATATTGCTGGTGAGGCCCTGCGCTGTGCCGGTGTCCAGAAAGACGAGCGGGATATCGCGATCCTGAAACTCGGTGATCAGGCGCTCATCCATCTCTGACGTCATGACGGCCACGCCGTCCACTTTGCGTTGCAGCATGCGGCTGACGCAGACCTCCATGCGCGCCGGATCGTAGTTGGTATTGGCCACCAGCACTTCCTGGCCGAACTGGACGGCCATATCCTCGAAGCTTTTCACCAGCTCAGGGAAAAACGGGTTGGTGATGTCGGAGATGATGAGGCCGTAAAGCTGGCTGCGCCCGGAGCCCAGCGCCCGGGCCCAGGTATTGGGATAGAACTTGAGCTCGTCGATGGCGCGCTGGACGCGCTCCTTCGTATCCGGCGTGACTTTGTCGGAGCCGTTGATGGTGCGCGACACCGTCGCCGTAGAGACCTTTGCGAGGCGGGCAACTTCTCTGATGTTCATACGTGCAGCCGCTCCACCGTTATAGACGATTCGGGATGATGAGGAAACCCGGAAGGCTGCGGGCGGCGCGGATCGGGACTGCCTTTTCCGTTCTCGAGCTCCGGAACCTGGCACCCGACGATTTTTTTGTTTACCACTGAGCCGGGCCGTTCGTTATAGAAGGCAGAGTCAACCCGAGGAATTCCATGAAACGATCGATTTCTTCCTTTGTGAGGCGAACTGCCCTGGCAACGCTATTCGTTGCGGTGAGCGGAACGTTTAGTCTTGTGGCACAGAACCCGCCGGCCCGGCCGCATCCTCAGCAACCGCCAGTCGCAGAAGCTCCCGCGACTGATCAGGATGCTTCTGAGCTTCAGGACCAGCTTCTTCAGCTTCTGCGTACCAGTCCCACGCTGACCACGGTGGTCGCGCGCGATCCCTCGCTGCTTTCCGATCAGGCTTATGTGGAGCGCAACAATCCTGAGCTGGCGAAGTTTCTCGAGGCGCATCCGGATGTGGCCCGCAATCCGAGCTACTACCTCTTTTCGCGCCTCGGTCCGGATCACGGAGACCGGCCCGCTACGCTGGAGCGCCGCGTCTGGCCGGACATGGATGGCGGCGGACGCCGCGATGACAGCTGGGCCTCTGAATTTTCCAACGACTATGGCCCCGGCATCCTGTTCCTGTGCGTTCTGGGAGCGCTGCTCTGGCTGATCCGCCTGTTTCTGGAGAATCGGCGCTGGAATCGTGTTCTGCGGCTGCAGACCGAGATGCATACGAAGCTGATCGATCGCTTCAGCAGCACGCAGGAGCTGCTTTCGTATGCCGGCACCGATGCCGGACGGCACTTCCTCGAAGCTTCTCCGATCACCCTCGACGCGCAACAAACGCAGCCGATGCCCAACGCGGTGGCCCGCATTCTCACGCCGCTCCAGGTCGGCATTGTGCTGACACTGCTCGGAGTTGGCCTGCTGCTGCTGCGGCACAGCCTGCCGGACGCGGCGCCTCCGTTGCTGGTCTTCGGCACGGTCGCGCTGATGCCCGGCCTGGGATTTATCCTCTCTGCAGGGATCAGCTGGATTCTGGCTGGGCGGCTCGGACTGATGCCATCAGGCAATTCGAGCAGGCACAACGGCGCCGATGAGCGCATGTGAGTGCCTGCGCAGCGCAAAAGCGGTGGAGAGCGCAACATGACCGATCGCGCAATAGCTCTCGCGGGCCTGGAGTTCGTCGATCTCTCTCGATCCGATGCCCAGGCCATGGAGGCTGAAGCCTTCACCGGTTTCTACCAGCGCACAGCGCGGCCGCTCTGGGCCTATCTGGCCCGAGTTGGTGGCGACGGGCCTTTAGCCGACGACCTGATGCAGGAAGCGTATCTCCGTTTTCTCGGCGCCCCGTGCCCCGGGGACAGCGAGGTGGATGGGAAGCGCTGGCTGTACCGGATCGCTACGAATCTGCTTCGCGATCACTGGCGGCGGGCTCCGGTCGCCTCGTTCGACGACATTGCTGAAGAGCGACTGACGGCCAGGGACGCGTCGGCTGGATTCGACGCGCGCGCCATCATTGGGCCGGCTCTGCTGCGTCTGCGCCCGCGGGATCGGCAGTTGCTCTGGCTGGCCTACGCCGACGGGTACACGCATCCCGAGATCGCCGAGATCACCGGCCTCCGCCCGGCGAGCATTCGCATTTTGCTCTTCCGCGCCCGCCGCAAGATGGCACGGCTGCTGCGCCCTGCAAGCAGGAGGAACGATGCTCTCGTGTAATCGCGAATCGGAACTCCTCGATCTGCTGCGCAGCGGAGGATGGCCGCTGGCGGGCGACCCCGAGCTTCACGCGCATGTAAAAGCATGCCGACGCTGCACTGAAGTTCTGCTCGTTACACCGGCGCTGCAGGCATTACGCGCCGAAGGCGCCAGTGCCGCGCGGCTGCCCGATGCTGGAATTCTCTGGTGGCGCGCTCAACTTCGCCGCCGCTCCGACGCCGTTGAGCGGATGAATCGGCCGCTCGCAGGTGCGCAGGGTTTCGCTCTGGGAATGGGGGCGCTCACACTGATCATTCTGGTGGTTACCCAGGCGCGTCATGGAGTCCACTGGCTGACCTGGTGGTCGAGCCTGCAGGACTCTTCTTCGGCGATCACCGACGCATTGCAGTGGCTGGGATCGCATAGCACGAATCTGCTGCTGGTTGTCCCCGCGCTGGCCGCGCTGGCGGTGCTCGGCGGCATGGCCGCGTGGCTTGCGGTTGAGCGTGATTCTCGAAGCTCCTGAGCGTTTAATGGGCTGAAGATGGTGCTTCGGGCAGTGCCGTAAATCCTTTTCCCTCCTCCACCGTGTAAATGCGATCCACGCCGGGCAGCGTCATTTTTTCCACTTTGCCATCCGGCCAGTGAATTTCCACGCTGTCTACCCTTGTGGTGTCGCCCAAACCGAAATGCACCCGCGGATCGTTGGACGACAGATAGCTGCCGCCGCTAAGCACATCGCCGCGCTGCCGGATGCCGCCTGCGGATAAGTAGACTGTCGAACCCACCGCATCGCGCGGACTCTTCGGTCCACCCATCAGCTTCAGTTCCACCCAGTGGTGGTGATCGGGATCGACGTTGCGTTCGAGCACCGGCACGTCATCCATATTGTTCATCACCACATCGATTTTGCCGTCGTTGAATAGGTCGCCGAAGGCCGCGCCGCGACCCACAACGACGGCCGCGAGCCCGGTGCCTTCGACTGCGGGCACGAGGGAGAATTTGCCGTTCTTCTCGTTATGAAAGAGCAGCGGCCGCTCCCCATAGGTGGTGCCCCATTCAGGATGCTCGTTCACCACGGGATAGACGTGTCCGTTGGTAAAGAACAGGTCCTGCCATCCATCGTTGTCGTAGTCGAGAAATCCGTCGGCAAAACTCACGAAAGGGATGGTCGGCGCCGCCACGCCCGAGGGATAGCTCACGTCAGTGAAATTTCCCTTGCCGTCGTTGTTAAAGACGATGTCGTAATCGTCCGAAAAGGTCGTCGTCACGATGTCTTCGTGGCCGTTGTTCTCGTAATCTCCCGCGGCTATGCCCATATTGGCCGCCTCGCGGCCGTCCGCGTTCAGCGCCAGGCCGCTCAGATAGCTGTCATCTTCAAATGTTCCGTTGCCTTTGTTGATGTAGAGATAGTTGGGCGTCGAGTCGTTCGCGACGATCAGGTCCGGTTTGCCGTCGTTGTTGACGTCGACAAAGAGAGCCCCGAGCCCGTAATAGCCATTCTTGTTGTCCACGCCCAGTTTCTCGCTGACGTCGGTAAATGTCCCATCGGCGTTGCTGTGGAACAGGTGATCGCGCTCGCCGGGCAGCCCGCGCGGGCCGCACATGGTGGTCACACCGCGGAACTGGCAGTTCGCATAGTTGACGGTGCGCGAGCCGGAGACCGGCGGATGCACAAAGTCGAAATGGATATAGCCTGCGACAAAAAGATCGAGACGCCCGTCGCCGTCGTAATCGCCAAAGGTTGCGCCGGTGGACCAGGTTCCCAGCGCTACTCCAGCTTTCTCAGCAACGTCGGTGAAAGTTCCGTCGTGGTTGTTGCGGTAGAGACGGTTTTGTCCGTAGTTGGTAACGTACAGGTCGGGCCAGCCATCGTTGTTGTAGTCGGCGACGGCACAGCCGTATCCCCAGCGTTCGTTGGCGACGCCGGCCTGATCGGTGACATCGGTAAACGTGCCATCGTGATTATTGCGAAACAACGCCGCCTGCGGCGCAGCAGCTTTGCCGTTCATGGCGTCCAACGTTGATCCATTCACCAGATAAATGTCGAGCCAGCCATCGTTGTCGTAGTCGATCAGGCAAACGCCCGGACCTTTGGCTTCGACAATGTAGGGCTTATCGGGAGTGCCGGACGTGTGGTGCCATGTGGTGAGCCCTGCAGCTTTCGCAGTGTCCTCGAAGACGACCGGGCCGGTCTTCACGAAGCCGCCGGCCGTAATGATGCGATGCTGCGCGTCATAAACCGTCTGATGCTGTTCGCCGCTGGCCATGCCGGTCGTGTGCTGCTCGCCGGCCTGCTGCGCTCCGCCGGAAAGCGAACCCAGCGTCACCGTCACTGCGAAAACTCCCGCCCCGATCGCGATCCATGCCGCGCGGTATTCTGCCCATCTGCCCTGTGTGCTCATGCTGGACCCTATTGTCTTCGCTCGCGGCCCATCCGGGAAAGGACTCTTCGCACTTTGTGGCATTTTCCGGGATACCATGAGGACCAGAGTTCCCGAACCCATGCCCGGACGCCGACTGTCTCTTCTGTTCGCCCTCGCACTCTTGTGCGCCGTTTCCCCGTTCCCGCTGAACGCCGAGCAGCCCAAACCGGCCGTCCACGTTGCGGCCGCGACGCTGACCGCTACGTCGGCCGCTATCGCCTGGATGACGAGCCGGAGGTCGTGTTTTCCTTCTTCCGCGATGACGATCATCTCTACTTCGAAGGCGAG
The DNA here is from genome assembly GCA_963702295.1 of uncultured Acidobacteriaceae bacterium. Taxonomy (GTDB): domain Bacteria; phylum Acidobacteriota; class Terriglobia; order Terriglobales; family Acidobacteriaceae; genus Palsa-343. Next base: position 12,904 of record CAVPCE010000061.1, read on the forward strand.
CGGACGCCCCGCTATGACCTGACACCGGAATCCGACACCACCTTTTCGGAGGGCGGCGGCGACAACCACTACAAGTTTGTTACTGACGCGAGCGGGGCAGTTACAGGCATCCACGTGACCGGCAGCGATCCGGCCACGTTCACCCGCGTTCCCGGCGAGCCCGAGCACAACCACTTTCGTCCGTACTCGCGCGAAGAGGTCATGATCCCCATGCGCGACGGCGTGAAGTTGCACGCCATCATCCTGCGGCCTACGGACACCCACGATGCCCTGCCTTTCATCCTCTCGCGTACTCCTTACGGGGTGGGCGGGGCGACCTCAGATTCAATCAATATCGGCCGTCCGGAGCTAGCCCAAAGCGGTTACATCTTTGTGCTGGAAGATATCCGCGGACGTTACAAATCCGAGGGTCAGTTTGTGATGATGCGGCCGCTTGCCGACCACAGCGACCCCCATGCCGTGGATGAGAGCACCGATGCTTACGACACGGTGGCGTGGCTGCTGAAGCACGTCCCCGATAACAACCAGCGCGTGGGCGTGGTCGGCACTTCTTACCCTGGCTTCCTCGCTATGGAGGCCGGGATCGATCCGCACCCGGCGGTCCGCGCCATATCGCCGCAGGCACCCATGACGGACGTCTGGATGGGCGATGACTTCTTTCATAACGGCGCCTTTCGCCAGACCTATGGCTACGACTATGTAATCGGCATGGAGTCGAGCAAGGAGGATGCCTTCTCCAAACTCAACGAGGATGCCTATACCTTCTTTCTCAGAGCCGGTTCTTTCGCAGGCGCCGGCAAGCTCTCGGGAACGAAAGATCTCCCAACCTGGCGGGCTTTTCTCGATCATCCCGCGTATGACGAGTTCTGGCAGACGCGCGCCGTTCAACCGCACCTGAACACCGTGACCGTGCCAACGCTTGAAGTTGGGGCTACTGGCAGGAACAGGAAGACTTGTGGGGGCCGCAGGAGGAATATGCAACCCTTGAACCGCACAACGAGCCAGATCCGGCGCATCGCGTCTATATGGTGCTTGGCCCCTGGCGACATGGCAATTGGGCGCAGACAACGATCCGGCTGGGCGCGCTGAGCTTTGGCGAACCGGTTGGCGACGAGTTTCGCCGCCAGATTGAAGCGCCGTTTTTTGCGTACTACCTGAAGGACCAGCCCGGCTTCGATCTCGCAAATACCGCGACCTATCAGACCGGAAGCGACCGCTGGATGCACTACGCACAATGGCCACCGGCGAATGTGAGCGAGCACGATCTCTATCTGGATGCCAATGGAACGCTCAGTCCCTCGAGACCGGCGAACGCGAACGCGTATAAGGCATATACGTCGGATCCAGCGAACCCTGTGCCGTATCGACGCCGGCCGATTGAGGCCACCTATGGCCCGGACTCGCATTGGTACACCTGGCCGGTGCAGGACCAGCGCTTCGTCGATGGGCGCCCGGACGTGGCCACGTGGACCACTCCACCGCTCGACCACGATGTGACCATCACCGGGGATGTGGTCGCCGACCTGATCGCTTCGACCTCCGGCACCGACAGCGACTGGATCGTTAAGCTCATCGATGTCTTCCCTGACCCGAAGCAGGATCCCTGCGCCTCGTGCCTGCGCATCGATGCGACCTATGTCCCGGCGACATCGCCCTCCGCCCCGGTAAATGGTTCTGGCGGGTACGAACTGATGATCAATGACGAGATTTTTCGCGGCCGCTATCGGGCCAGTTTCTCGCACCCGGAGGCGATTCCGGCGAGCACTCCAGAGGAGTACAAGTTCAGCCTGCACGCTGCCGATCACGTTTTCCTGAAGGGACATCGCATCATGGTTCAGGTGCAGAGCAGCTGGTTTCCGCTCTACGATCGCAACCCGCAGACCTTTGTGCCGAACATCATGACAGCAGAGCCCTCGGACTACAAGAGCGCGGAGCAGCGCATCTATGCGGGTTCGCACATCGAGTTGCCGGAGCCGCAATAAAGAGGAGCGCCGACGATGCGGCGCTCCTGCTCACCCAGACCCTGGTCTTCGGTTCTATTCTTCCTGTTCGCGGAGCTTGGCGATCACGGTGAAATCCTCCAGCGTCGTGACGTCGCCTTTGATTTCGCCGTGGGTCGCCATTCCCGCAACAGGCGGCGCATGATTTTGCCGCAGCGCGTCTTGGGCAGCGCATCCGTGAAGCGGATATCGTCGGGACGGGCCAGCGCGCCGATTTCTTTGGCGACCCAGGCGCGCAGTTCTTCCTTCAGGTCCTTGCGTCGGCTGTATAGCCGCTTTCGAGCGTGACGAAGGCGGAGATGGCCTGGCCTTTGAGCGCGTCGGGGCGTCCGACGACCGCAGCCTCGGCCACCTTCGCGTGCGCCACAAGAGCCGACTCGACTTCCATCGTGCCCAAGCGGTGGCCGCTGACGTTGATCACGTCGTCCACGCGGCCCATCAGCCAGAAGTAGCCGTCTGCGTCCATGCGCGCGCCATCGCCGGTGAAGTAGCAGCCGGGAACGTCTGACCAGTACTGCTTCACGATAGCGATCGGGATCGCCATAGATGGTCCGCGCCATCGATGGCCAGGGCTTGCGGATCACAAGCAGGCCGCCGTGACCGGCCGGACACCGGGTTGCCCTGCTTGCCGTGACGACCTCCGGACTGAATGCCGAAGAAGGGCCGCGTCGCCGAGCCGGGCTTGGTCGGCGACCGCGCCGGGGATGGGCGAGATCATGATGCCGCCGGTCTCCGTCTGCCACCAGGTATCGACAATCGGGCAGCGGTCCGCGTCCAATCACCTCGCGGTACCACATCCAGGCTTCGGGATTGATCGGCTCGCCGACCGTGCCCAGCAGGCGCAGGCTGACTCAGTTCGTACTTCGTCGGATATTCGTCGCCCCATTTGATAAAGGCGCGGATGGCCGTGGGCGCGGTGTAGAAGATCGATGACCTTGTGGTCGTCGATGATCTTCCAGAAGCGAGCAAAGTCAGGATGATTCGGGCGCACCCTCGTACATCAGCGATGGTGGCGCCGTTTTGCAGGGTCCGTAGACAACGTAGGAGTGGCCGGTGACCCAGCCGATGTCCGCCGTACACCAGTAGACGTCATCGTCGCTGAGATCGAAGACGTATTTGCTGGTGAGATAGGTCTGGACCGAATAGCCGCCGGTGGTGTGGACCAGACCCTTCGGCTTGCCGGTCGTGCCCGAGGTGTAGAGGATGTAGAGCGGATCTTCGGAATCGAGCGGCTCTGCAGGGCATTCCGCTCGGCCGTCGGCGACCAGATCGTGCCACCAGTGGTCGCGGCCCTTCACCATGTTTACCGCCGAGCCGGTGCGGCGATAGACGATCACATTCTTGACTGTGGGGCACGCCGGCATCGCTTCATCCACGGTGCGCCTTGAGCGGGACTTCGTTGCCGCGGCGGTAGCTCGAGTCCTGGGTGAGAATGGCGACGCACGGCGCAGTCGTTGACGCGGTCGGCGATGGCGTTGGCCGCGAAGCCGCCGAAGATGACCGAGTGGACGGCGCCGATGCGAGCGCAGGCGAGCAGCGCGATGGCCAGCTCCGGCGTCATGCCCATGTAGACGGCGACGCGATCGCCCTTCTGGATGCCCAGGGACTTGAGCGCGTTGGCGAATTTCTGGACTTCGGCGTGCAGCTCGGCGAAAAGTGAGCGTGCGAACCTCGCCCGGCTCGCCTTCCCAGATGATCGCGGTCTTGTCCGCCGCGGCCGGTCGACGTGGCGATCAACGCAGTTGTAGCAGAGATTGATCTTGCCGCCGACGAACCACTTCGCCCAGGGAAGATTCCAGTCGAGCACCTTGTCCCACGGCTTGAACCAGTGCAGCTCCTGTGCGGCCTCCGCCCAAAAGCCCTCGGGATCCCTCATCGATCGTTCGTAGAGCCTCTGGTATTCGGCCAGGCTCTTGATGTGCGCCTTCTGCGCGAATTCGGCGGAGGGGGGAAGACGCGGTGTTCGCGGAGGATGGTTTCCAGGTTAAGGCTGATGGCGGTCTCAGACATGCACTCTCCGTCAGGGTCCACACTATCGTTCCCAGCCGCCTCGGCGCAACCAGCGGGCCCTGAAAGCTACACTGTCGATGGAGGAATCACTTGCCTTCCAGCCTCGGCCATGTGCTTGCCGTAATCCCGGCGCGTCTGGGGTCCACCCGGCTGCCGCGCAAAGTTTTGCGCGAAATCGCGGGCGAGCCGATGCTCGCATGGGTATACCGCGCTGCCCGGGCATGTCCGCTGCTGGATCGGGTCCTGATCGCCACCGACTCGGACGAGGTGCTGCAGTTCGCCCAGGCCCATTCGCTGCCGGCGGTTTTCACGCCCGAGGACTGCGCCAGCGGCTCCGACCGTGTCCACGCAGTCGCCCAGTCGATCCCAGCAGACATTTACGTGAACATCCAGGGCGACGAGCCCTTGCTAACACCCGACCACTTTACGCCGCTGCTGCAATTGTTTGGCGCGAGCGGCCGGAGGTTCAGGTGGCGACCCTCGCCGTGCGCTGTCCGGCTCACGATATCGCCAATCCCAGCGCGGTCAAGGTCGTGACTGCGGCTGATGGCCGGGCCCTCTACTTTTCCCGCGCGACCATTCCTTTCGACCGGGATAGTTCCGGATTTGCCGGCTACCGAAAGCATCTGGGGATCTACGCATATCGCAAGGCTGCCCTGGAGCGGTTCGCGACGCTGCCGACTTCCTGGCTGGAACAGGTGGAGAGGCTGGAACAGCTACGGCTTCTCGATAACGGCATCGACGTTTACGTTGCGCCGGCGCCCGGCGATACGATTGGAGTGGACACGGAAGACGATTTGCGCGCTGCCGAGGCGATTCTTTCCGCCCGCACCGGGGCCAGGATCACGTAACCCTCAGGTCGGTTCCGCGGGCTTCGCGTCCAAACGCCGCCACCACGGCCACATACACTGCAACGATGACGACCGTCCAGGCCAGCACCACGCCATAGCCTCCAAGCCGCTCGGCAAAGCGCGCCTGGATGACGACATTCTTCGACGACAACAGATTGCCGAGCTGGTAGGCGAAGCCTGGGAATGTCGCTCGCACCGGACCGGGTGACAGCTCCGTGAGCCAGGCAGGTATCACACCCCAGGCGCCCTGGACCATGAACTGCATTACGAACGCGCCAACGGCGAGCGTTGTGACCGAGTGAGAAAGCGCATAAAGAGGGACCGCCGGCAGCGCCAGCAGCGCTGCCAGAATGATGGCTCGCTTGCGTCCGATTTTCTCGGAGAGGGTGCCGAAGAACATGCCTCCGGCGAGCGCACCCACGTTGTAGAGGATGGCGATCGCACCGGTCAGCTGCGCCGAAAAGCCATGGTCTTTCTGCAGGAAAGTGGGATAGAGGTCCTGAGTCCCGTGCGAAAAGGCGTTGAACCCGGTCATCAGGATCACGAGAAACAAGAATGTTCCCCCATAGCGCAGGACACCGCGCATCGCCTCCCCTGACGCAGCGACGGCTCGCGGCGCCTGCCGCCGCTCCTTCCAGGCAGGCGACTCCTCCACCTTGCCTCCGATATAAAGCACCAGCAGCGCCGGGGCCGCGCCCACGAGGAACATCCCGCGCCAGCCAAACGGATGCCCGTGCCAGGTGAAATGCGAGAACCAGGGAAACAGCAGGGCGTAGGCTGCCGCCGCGACCAGGTAGCCCGCGGCATACCCTTCCTGCAACAGGCCGGAAAAGAAGCCGCGATTCTCTTTGGGCAGGGTCTCGAACGCAAGCGCTGCGCCCACGCCCCACTCACCGCCCATGGCAATGCCGAAGAGGGCTCGGAGGATGAGCAAGGTGTGCATCGATCCGGCGAAAGCGCACGCCAGTTCCAGGATGGAATAGCTGGCCACGTTGAACATCAGCGTGGGACGGCGGCCGAACCGGTCGGCCATGGCGCCAAAGAGGAAGGCTCCCACCGGCCGGAACGCCAGGGTCAGGAAGAGAGCCTCGGCCACCTCGGAGCGGGCTACGCGAAAATCCGATGCCACCGCCGAAACGCAGAAGACCAGAATGAAGTAATCGAACGCATCCATGGTCCAGCCGAGAAAGCACGCCGCGAACGCATGCTTCTGGCGCGACGTCAGGCTCCGGAAGGGGCTGGGCATTGGAGCAGGTTACCAGAGGGGCATTCCGACCGTTTCCGAGCGCATGGGGTTGGCAGTACATTGGTGGACGGACGCGATGCCAGCGTTGCCGCACGCGATCCGAGGTGGACCTATGGACACCGCTTCCTTCCCCGCCTTCACCGGCACGAACGTCTGCCGACCTCTTCTCCGTTCCGGCGTGCGCCTCGCACTTGTCATTCTTCTGGTCGCCGGATGCGGCGGCTCCAGCCCGAACGGCGGCACCATGCCCCCGCCGAACCAGCCGGCCGCTACACCGAACATCGCGACCAGTCCTGCGCAAAATGGCGCCGTGATTGTGAAGCTCAGCGACACGACCGCGAACGCAGTGATGTACTACACGCTGGACGACAGCACACCCACGAACACGTCGCCGCAGTACTTCGCTCCATTTCTGGTTGCTTCGAATCTTACGGTCAAAGCCATCGCTGCCGCGCCGCCGCTGCTCAACAGCTCAGTGGCCTCACAGACCTTTTCCCCGAACCTGGCTTCGGGCACGCTGGTCTGGAGCGATGAGTTCGCCAACAGCGGGACGAGCAACATCGGGCCGAACTCCACGACATGGACGTATGACACGGGCACGGACTGCTGCGGGAACAATGAACTGGAAACCTATTGCGCCTATGGATCCAACGCGCCGCCCTGCAGTACGGGCAGCCCCAATGCGTATATCGGCACCGATGGATATCTGCATGTCGTGGCGCTGAGCCCTTCGCCCAACGTCTACACCTCGGCGCGGCTCAAGTCCCAGGGACTTTTCACGTTTCAGTACGGGCGCATCGAGGCGCGCATGCAGCTGCCGGAATCGCAGGGGATGTGGCCCGCTTTCTGGATGCTGGGATCCAACATCACCACCGTTTCCTGGCCGGCCTGCGGCGAAGCGGACATCATGGAGCACATTGACGGCGCCAACCCGCCGTTTTCCGTGGGCAGCACACCTCCCGGATACGACTGGGTTGCGGGCTCGGTGCATGGAGGCGCCAGCACCACCAGTCAAGTCGACGGCAGCCAGAGGTTCACCGCGGCCGGCTTTTCTGCCGCGGCCTGGCACACCTACGGCATGATCTGGAGCACGGGACAGATTCAGTACTACATCGACAGTCCGTCGAACATTTACGCGACGTTCAACACCAGCAACTTCAGCGGAACGTGGCCGTTCGATCAGGGGCCGATGTTCATCATCCTGAATCTTGCCGTGGGCGGAGACTGGCCCGGCAAGCCGGACTCGACTACAGCGTTTCCGTCGAACATGCTGGTTGATTACGTGCGGATCTATACGGACTGATCCCGGGCCAGCATCCAGCGATCCATGTAGCGATGGACACACTGGGCGCCGCAGAGGTGGCGAATCTCTGCCGAATGGGCTAAAAAGCCATTCCAGCGGGTCACCTTCATGACTCGCTGTTCGGCCTCACCTTCGGCGGGGGAAAGCGTCTCCGGCCAGGCGAGCCACCAGTCTTCTGATTCCTCGCTGTTTTCCTTGCCACACACGTCACAGTGAAAGGTTTCTGTCCAGGCCATGGGTCTCGGCTCCTCCGCCAGTGTCGCCGGGACGGTAAGATACTGTCTACCGGTTGAGTGCCCTGCCGGCGGAGCCTGCATGCTTTTTCCCTCAGCCTGGTCTCCGGATCCGAAGAACCCGCCACGCCGGGGTGGACTGTTGCTGTCGCTCGGCCTGCACGGCGCGCTGGCGCTGATCCTGGTTCTGGTGGTATTGCCGTGGGGCCGGGTCAAGCCGGTTTATCCCGTAAGCCGCTGCTGCTCTATGCCGCTCTACTGGACCGGCAGCCAGACGGGTGGAAGCAGCCACCCGCATCCGACAGGACGGAAAAAGAGGAAGAAACCCGCACCTGCGGCAGCGGAGGCCAGCACAGCGGAACCCGTGCCGGCGGTCCAGACCCCGTCAACCCAAGCCGGTATTGCGGCTCCGCAGCAGCAGGGGGCATTCGGCACCGGCACCGGCTCTCAGGATGCCGAACCGGCTTTCCCGGTGTATTTTCCATGGCCCGGCGTACCGGATCGCTCGCTGCTACCTCCGGTGGAACAGAAGGTGATCGTCGAGGTGACGGTGAGCCCGCTCGGCGACGTGACCGGGGAGAAGATCGTGCAGGGGATGGGCAATGGCCTCGACCAGATTGTTCTGGACACGGTGAGGGGATGGCGGTTCCATCCCGCGACGCTGAACGGCACTGCTGTCGCTTCAGTGGCGGATGTGGTGTTTCCGTTCAACCGGGAGTACCTCAACGGGCAGAACCCGGGCAACAGCTGACGAGGATCCAGAAAAAAACACACCCACCCCCCGGTGGGGGTGGGTATCCCCTTAAGCTCCGTACTTTCATCATGATAGCGACGTTGTCAAGATTGACAATGGCGCTCAGTCAATGAAAACAAAAGCCGCCGTGGGCGGAAAATCCCTGGCCGAGTGTCGATTCAGCTGCAGCCGGGGTGCCCGCACTGGCAAACGACTTCGGTTGATCCCTTCATTGCTTCGCAGTGGGGACTGCAGAACTTTTCACCCTGGGGTGCAACACAGCTACAGGCGGGATTCCCACATTTCTTTGTGTCGGCCATACGCTTCTCCTTGTCTGAGTTGAGATGCAGACAAGGGAGGCGCGACGGGTGCAGGCAATCGAAAATGACGCAGGCGAGTTGCTAATCGCCGCAGCAGCAGGGCTCCTGCCCGCAGTAGGAACAACAGCGGCATACACTGCCGCGACTCTGGCCACCGAGTGCCGAAGGCGTCCGCCCGTCCGGCCAGGACCCGCCGGCGATTGAGGGGATGACGAGGACCTCGTCGCCATCCTGGAAGGCGTACTTCTCGTTGCCGAGAAAGCGGATGTCTTCCTCGTTGACGTAGAAGTTGATGAACTTACGGACCTGGCCGGACTCGTCGCGGAGATGGGTCTTCAGATCCGGGAAGGTCGTCTCGATCTCGGTGATCAGGGCGGGCAGATTGCCTGCAGTGGACGTGATCTCGCGCGCGCCATTGGTGTGCTTCTGAAACGCGTTCGGCAACAAAACTCTAACGGACATAGGCTCCTCCTCCCAGACTAAGATTTTTTTCCTGGCTGCGTCTTCTTCGCAAGGTACTTTCGAAATCCACAGGCGGAGACGAATGGCGCGAGCTGGTCATAGGCGCCATGAGAGACATCGGTGGTCTTGAGGCCGTTGCCGGTGATGCAGGTGACGGTCAGTTCGTCGGGCTGGATGCGCTCGTGGGCGTAGAGGCGCGCCGTGACCGCCGTAGTAACGCCGCCGGCCGTCTCGGTGAAGATGCCCTCGGTCTCGGCGAGTTCCTGGATGGCGGAGACGATTTCGACGTCGGATACATCTCGGCCCAACCGCCAGTCTCGCGAATGGCGCGCGCCGCGTAGAGCCGTCGGCAGGATTGCCGATAGCAAGCGAGCGGGCGATGGTGTGCGGGCGCTGCGGCTCGATGAGTCGGTGCCGTTCTTGACCGCGGTGGCGATGGGCGAGCAGCCGGTGGCCTGCGCACCAAAGAAGCGGACCGGCTTGTCCTCAACCAGGCCGAGGGCGATGAGTTCGTTAAAGGCTTTGCGAATCTTGGTGATCAGCGAGCCGCCGGCCATGGGAACCACGACGTTGTCGGGCAGGCGCCAGCCGAGTTGTTCGGCGATCTCGAAACCGACGGTCTTGGAGCCTTCGGCATAGAAGGGCCGCAGGTTCACATTAACGAAGCCCCAGTTGTAGCGGTCGGCGATCTGCGAGCTGAGCCGGTTGACGTGATCGTAGTTGCCGTCCAGCGCACCAGCGTGGCCCCATAAACCTGGGTGTTGAGAATCTTCGCGGCTTCGAGGTCGGCGGGACCAGGATGTAGGTCTTGAGGCCCAGGCGCGCGGCGTGCGCGGCAACGGCGTTGGCAGGTTGCCGGTCGAGGAGCAGCCGACGGTGTCGAAACCGAACGCCTGCGCGTTGGCGAGCGCCACGGCAACCACGCGATCCTTGAAACTGAGCGTGGGCATGCAGACAGCGTCGTTCTTGATGTAGAGATTTGTGGCGCCGATATGGGAGCCGAGACGAGGAGCCGTCACCAGCGGAGTGAATCCGGAAGGCGTCTGCGGATGTAGTTGTCCGCTACCGGCAGCAGCGCGCGGTACCGCCACATGTTCGGAGGGCCCGGCGGCAGATGGTCTCGCGGGTAAAGCGGGTGCGGGCGTACATCGAGATCAAAGGCGACCTCGAGCGGAGAAAAGCACTCGTCACAAATCGACAGCGGCTGGACCCCGTGGGTCTTGCCGCATTCCCGACATCGCAGTTCGTAAGCAGTCGTCACAGGTCCCTCGCAAATTGCGAGAGCGACGTCCGGAAACGACGGGCGCGTGACCGGCTCAATGAAGAGCGAACGTGACATGACTCGTAAAAACCTGCGAGCCGCCGCAACGAAGAGTGTTGAAGCGACCCCGAATCTCATGTTCCCCGCATTTCAGCGAGCGAGAGTTGACACCATACTCCCGGTTTGCCCAGGCAGGTTGTCGTGGCGTCACAGGGCCCGTCCCTCAGCCACTCTGCATGAAATTCAGGCTTGCTCTTTAGGAGCAAACTTGAATACTTGTTAGATAACACAGGGGGCGGGGGGATGCAACTCCCCCTGCGGGGAAGGGCGGGAATCCGGCGGCGAACGGTAAGTCCGACACATTGAATCGCGGCCCGCTGCTCGGGCCATCGAAGGCAGGCGGGTTGAGCTACTGAACAGGTCAGGAGAACCCACATGATCACCATCCTCGGCGCAGGCGGCGTCATCGCAAATCATCTCACTCCGCTGCTGGCGGGGCAAAAACAACCGGTTCCGCGTGGTGAGCCGCAGCGCACGGGGCGCGCCGGGAGCCACGGAAGTCGTCGCCGCCGATCTTACGGATCGTGATGCGGCCCTCCGGGCGGTCGCCGGTTCCAGCGTTGTTCTTCTGCTCGCCGGCCTCCCCTACGACCACAAGGTCTGGGCCCACCAATGGCCGCGGATCGTGGCCAACACCATCGAGGCCTCGAAGCGAGCCGGCGCGAAGCTCCTCTTCTTCGACAACGTCTAGCATGTACGGGCGCGTTCAAGGGCCGATGACGGAAGACACGACGTTTAATCCCTGCAGCCGCAAAGGCGAGATTCGGGCGCAAATCGCCACGACTCTGCTGAACGAAATCCGCGCGGGCTTGCTGACCGCGATGATCGCGCGCGCGCCGGACTTCTACGGACCCGCTACGCCCACCGGCGTGGCCAACCTGCTTGTTTTCGACGCGTGGCGCAAGAATCAAAAAGCGTCCTGGCTGGTGAACGACTCCGTTGCCCCATTCGCTGATTTACACGCCCGACGCCGCCCGCGCGGTGCTCACGCTCGCCGAGTCGGATTCGGCGTGAAACCAGAGCGCGCATCTGCCGCAGCGCCTCATCCTCCTATTGGGCGTGAGTTCATCACTCTGGCCGCGGGGGCGATGCATCGCGCACCCGCACTACCGCGATGCTCTCGCCGCTCAGATGGTCCGCATGTAACGGGCGGTCTAAGCGGGGCGGTCGGCGAACTCTACGAGACGCTCTGACCAGAACGAACGCGCCCGTATGTGTTCGACTCGTCGAAGTATGCGCGAAGCTTTTGGCTTCGCGGGTACTCCTTACGCGGGAGGGTGCGCGCGAAACCGCCGCGTCCTATCAGAGCGCGTGAGGGGATGGTCTGAATCAGCTCTGGCGCGCCGGACAGACGATCCCGCATCGGCTTGATGCTGCGCCATATCCAATGCAGGTCCAGGCCATGGCGAGCGCGCCGTCGATCAGCGCCTTGTCGGCATCGGCGGTGATGCAGTGGGCGGTGAATTCTGGCTGGTGATTGACGGCCGGCAGCGAGTTGATGCCAATCATGGGATGGATCGAGGGCATGGCCAGCGAGACGTTGCCCATGTCGGTGGACCCGGTGGGACGCGCCTCCCACTCACCCATGTTGGGGTACTGGCGGCCGAGCGCCTCGGAGTTCGGTTTTGTAGAGCAGCCGCCATGTCATTGTCGTGATCCATCTCGGCATAGGGCTTGTCGCCGCCGGTGATCTGGACCTTGGCGCCGGTGGCAAGACCTCCGGCTTCGAAGCAGCGGTACACCTTCGGCCGCATTTCTTCCAGTTTGCCGTGATGGTCTCGGCGCGGACCATATACTTCGCCAGACCTGTGAGCGGGCACCACGTTGGCGGCTATGCCGCCGTTGGTGACGATGCCGTGAATGCGGTCGCTGCTGCGGATGTGCTGCCGCAGATAAGAGTCCGATGGCGGTTTGCGCGATGGTCAGAGCGTCGGCCGCATTCACGCCGAGTTCGGGAAAGGCCGAAGCGTGCCATCCTCGCCGGTGCAGCGCACTTCGAACATGGAGGCGGCGATAATCTTGGCGCTGGGAGCAAGTCGAAGGGGCGCCGGGTGGACCATCATGGCGGCGTGCATGCCGGCGAAAGCCACCGCGCTCCAGCAGGCAGAATCTTGCCGCTGGCGTTGCCCGTCTCCTCCGCTGGCGTGCCGATCCACGGTGACGGTGAGGCCCACCTCGTCGGCTGCCTGGGCGGCGGCCAGCGCCGCACCTACCGCGGAGGCCGCGATGATGTTAGGCCGCACGCATGGCCGATGCCGGGCAGGCAATCGACTCGGCGCAGATGGCGATGTGCAGAGGGCCGGAGCCGGGGGGGTGGGCGCGAAATGCGGTGGGAAGATCGCAAATGCCCTTCTCCACCCGTGAAACCCGCCCTCGGGTCAGTGATTCGCACAGCCAGGTGGGAAGCCTTCTCTATTTTAAACCCCAGTTCGGGGGGATGAGCGTGAATGCGATGGCTCCGGGCAACAAGCTGTCCACGCGCACCGTCGAACCGTTCCTGTGTCCTGCCGCCTTTGCTTCCATCGCACTCCCTCCTGCAATGTAGTCTGCCGTTGTAGGACTATCGGCTCGCCTGGCGCTCCGCCCAGCCGCACGGGCCAGAGTTTCCCATAGCGATTCAGCCCTTCATGTAATGGACGGATCGGCTTCGACGAGCGCGCGGGCTTCGGCCTCGCTTTCCACGTCGCAGCACGCCCACGCCGTATGCGCCGCCCGCGGCCATCGCCGGTCCGTAGACGGAGGACGCGGCCTGCCCGAAGATGGTACCGCGTAGTAGTGAGAGCGGCGCCGGTTCGTCGTTCGCCTATTTCCTCTGGCGCAACGTCGCCGGGAAAGCTTGCGCTCGGCGGAATAAGCTTCACAAAGAAGTTTTGCCTGGCCATGACTGGCCTTGTGGGCGGGCGGAAAAGATTGTAGGCAGAAACATACCACGCTGCTTTCCCTTACGCGGCTCGCGGTGGTTGAATCAAAAGAACAGACCGCCAAGGGACGTGCCATGAACGCCGCCGTCGTCCATTCCTTTATCGCTCCGCCCCGCTACGATTCGTTTGCCGACCCGGTGCCATCGGGCGAGGAGATCCTTGTCACTGTGGCCGCCGCGGGGCTGCATCCGATCGTGAAACTGCTCGGCCGCCGGGCAAGCATCCCAGCAGCACCAGTGAGCTGCCATTCGTGCCGGGACTGGATGGCGCTTGCCATCTGCTGGATGGCTTGCGGCGCGGGTTTTTCGCTTGGCCACGCCCCCAGGTACGGCAACCTTCGCTGAGCGCAGCCTGACGCAAGCGCGCCGCCGGCTTTCCGATCCCCAAACCCTCAGCGATGCTACGGTCGCTGCGATTATGAATCCAGGGATGTCGTCGTGGGGTGCTTTGACCCAGCGCAGGGGCTGGCGCCCGGGGAGAGCATCCTGATTTTCTGGGAGCCACCGGCGTTGCTGGCGGGCTGGCGATCCAGGCGGCGAGGCGGCTGGGTGCGCGGCGAGTGGTGGCTGCCGGCCGGAATCCGCAGGCTCCTGGAGGAACTGAGCGCGCTTGGTGCGGACCTTGTCATTTCCCTCGCTCAGGAACACGGGGCGCTGGTGGCTTTTCGCGACGCTCTCGTCCAGGAAAAGATGGACCTGATTCTCGACTACGGTGTGGGGCGCGCCGGCCGATGCCCTGCTGGAAGCGATAACGCAGAGGGGTGCGAGCCACTCATCTGAACGCATCCGTTTTGTCCAGGTTGGCTCCAGCGCGGGACCGACGGTGCTGCTCTACCCGGCTCAAGCCTGCGGAGCTCGGCGCTGGAATTGATGGGAAGCGGCTTCGGAAGCGTGTCCGTCGATCACATATCCGCGCTACGCGGCTTTTCTGCAGGAGGCGGCCCGCAAACCCTTTCAGATCAGGACTAAAGTTGTGCCGCTGGCGCAGGTGGAAGGGCTGTGGAATGCTCCGGAGCAGGGCGTTCGGTTGGTATTCCAGCCATAGCAGCCGGCAGCCGAGTGAGGTCCTGTCCCTCAACGCCGCTTGCAGCACGACGCGCCTCTGGCCGACGACGCTTCCACCGGGAACCATCTGGCTCTGTTCTGCGTTAGTCCCTGCATCGGCCCCGAGGACATCCTATGAACCGCTCAGCCCAGGACCTGCGGTTCAGCGCCCGCACCCTTCGCAAGACACCGGGATTCACGCTCTACCGCCATCCTGACCCTGGCGCTCGGCATCGGCGCGGTCACCTCGATCTTCTCCGTCGATGGATTCGATCCTGTTGAAGCCCTTCGCCTACCCGGGACCCTGGGGCCAGCTCGTCATCCTTCGTCAGACGGATAACGGCTTCGCGACCGCGACGGCCGCCGGTGAAGCGGCGCCTGAGCACAATCCTCGCCGGTTCGTCAACTGGCAGGCGCAAACGCCAAGACCCTCTCCGGCGCTGCCATCTTTCAGAGCGGGGGGTACAGCGTCTCCTCCGGCACCGATCACCCGGAGATCCTCGATGGCCTTCGCATCTCGGCGAATTTCTTTTCGGTTCTTGGCGTCCAGCCCGTTCTCGGCCGCAGTTTCCTCTCCACCGAAACCACCAAGGGACATGACAACGAAGTGGTCCTCTCCTGGGAAGCCTTTCAGCGCTACTTTCATGGCAATCCAAACGCCATCGGGCAGACGTTGCGCAGCGGCGGGGTGCCGCAAACGGTGGTGGGCGTTCTGCCACGCGGATTTCAGTTTCCCAGCATCACGCCTATCCGGATGCCGGGCTCGTGGGGCAGGACGGAGTCCTATCAGATTTTTTCCCCGCTGGTGCTGAATCCAGCCGATTTCAGCGACGACTACGACTACAATTACCTGGCCGTTGCCCGTGTCCGCTCCGGGATATCGGTTGCGCAGGCTCGCACTGAACTGAACACGATCCAATCGGCCTTCAATCAGGCCCACCACCTTGCCACCAAGCCCGCGGTTGTCGTCAATCCTCTCATCGTTGACGTCGCCGGGAACCTCAGCACCGCTCTCTGGCTGCTGCTTGCCGCTGTCGGCGCGATCCTTCTCATCGGGTGCGTGAATCTCGCCAATCTGCAACTCGCCCGTGCAGTCGCCCGCGACCGAGAACTCGCCGTCCGCGCTGCCCTTGGCGCCGCACGTGACCGGCTGCTCGGCGCCGCTCTCGCCGACTCCGTCGTCCTGGCTCTATTAGGCGGAGCGCTGGGGATCCTGCTGTCGTCTGTGGGCGTTCGCCTCTTCGTGGCCGCCGCGCCCGAGAATCTTCCCCGCCTCGGCGACATTCGATGCCAGCTGGCCCGTATTGCTTGGCGCCGCCGGGCTCTCCATGCTGACCGCCTTTGTCTTCGGGCTGCTTCCCGCAATGCGCGCCATTCATGTCGATCCGCAGTCGGCGCTGCAGACGAGCACCACGCGCGTCTCCGCTTCGCGCGAGAGCCGCCGCACTCGTCATCTGCTCGTCGGAGCGGAGGTCGCCTGCACCGTCGCGCTGCTGATCGTCACAGGGCTGCTCGTCCGCAGCTTCGCTACCCTGCTCGACCAAGACCGTGACTTCGACTCGAGCCGCGTCACCTACGCCCAGGTCTTCCTGTACGCGCCCCAATATCGCGACACGGGAAAGAACTTCGACCAGGCCCGCGCTGCTTTCGAGGACCGCGCCCTCGCCGCGCTGGCCGGCATTCCGGGAGTCCAGTCCGTCGCCAGCACGAGCGAAACGCCGATGGGCGGCGAAACCTGGATCAACCTCATTCAGCGCCCCGACCGACCTCTTGCTGAAGCGCAAATCCCTGATGCCAATATTCGCTGGATCAGCCCCAGCTACGCGACGACACTCCGCATCCCCGTGGTCGCCGGACGCGATCTCTCTGACGGCGACAAGAGCCACCCCGACAACGCCCTCATCTCGGAAAAGGCTGCCCGTTCCATATGGCCGGGCGAGAACCCCATCGGCCACACGTTCAAAATGGGCGAGAACACCGTCTACACCGTTGTCGGCGTCCTCGCCGACGCTCGCATTAACGACCTGCAGACCACTGCGAATATGATCTATCTGCCCTACTGGCAAAACCCTCTGTGGCGGCTGAATTTCCTGATCCGCAGTCCGCAGAGTTACGGCCGGACTGGCGCCTGCGATTCGGCGGACGATCTGGAATATCGATCCCCAGGTGGCGATCCCGGCCCTCAAGTCTTCTCGACCAGCAGGTTTCCGACTCGGTCGCCAACCAACGCTTTCAGACTTTGTTGCTTTCCAGTTTCGGCGCGGCTGCGCTGCTGCTGGCGCTGCTGGGGATTTACGGAGTCCTCGCCTATTCGGTTTCCCTGCGGCGGCAGGAATTTGGGATTCGCATCGCACTGGGCAGCGACAAGGCGAGTCTGATGCGGCTGATCGCGCGACAAGCAGCAGTTCCCATCGCCGGCGGCATCCTGGCCGGCGTGGCTCTGGCCTTTGCCGCGACGCGCTGGGTGCAGTCGCTGCTGTATGAAACCAGCGTGTTTACCCCGACGGCGATCGCGGCCAGTATCGGTCTGCTCCTGCTGACCGCTCTGCTTGCAGTGACGCTGCCGGCGCGGCGCGCGGCGCAAACCGACCCGATGCAGGTGCTGCGCAACGAGTGACGCGGCCAGCTTAGGGCTGGCGGTGAAATCCACATGCACCCTGCGTCCATGGCCGCTGCTTTCGCGCGCCAGCTGATCAGCCGCGTGGTGCGCCAGGCCTGCTCCGGCTTGACGGCGAGCTCCGCCTTACCCAGCAGAACATCCCGCACATTCTCGTAGAAGCCACGGTAGTCGCCGGGAAGGGTGGGCACGCGACGCGGCTCCTGCCGTTCTACGCGCGGCTCGCCCCATCGTCTCTCCGGCTCCTCGCCAAAACCGGTCGCATCGGGCCGCATTCCGCCGCGCAGCTGCTCCTCCTGCGGATCCAGTCCCATTTGACGAAGCTGCCGTGGGTTCCGTGAAGGGTAAAGCGCGGACCCGGCGTGCAGGCGGAGAGCGTCGCGCGCAGGAAGACGGTCAGGCGTTGGCGGTCGTAAGTCAGCTGGAGGTCAAAGGCGTCATCGACCACAGCGGCATCGCGCTCCACGCGGACGCTGGCAGAGATGGAGTCCGGCGATCCGAAGAGGGCCATAGCCCGGTCGATGAGATGGGGTCCGAGATCGAACAGCAGGCCGCCGCAGGACCGCCGCTCTCGCGCCACACATCGCGCCGCGGGTCCGGACGAAAGCGGTCGAAGTGGGATCGACGGTCACGAGCCGCCCCAGATCGCCGCTCGCGATCACCTGCCTGATGGTCTGGAAATCGCCATCCCAGCGCCGGTTCTGGTAGGCCGTGAGCAGAAGTTTGCGCTGCCGTGCCATGGGATCGCTGTTCCGCCTGGTGGAGGTCAGCGTGAAAGGCTTGTCGATGACGACGTGCCGCTGCTCGTGGAGGCACTGTTTCGCCGGCTCGTAATGCGAGTAGCTGGGCGTGGCGATGACCACAAGCTGGATGCCGACGTCGCTCAGCATCTCCTCCACTGAACGCGCCACGTGTGCTTCGGGGTACTCCTTCTTCGCATCGTCGCCGCTGCGCTGGACGACTGCAGCCAGTTCCAGTCCAGGCGTCGCCTGCGCTACAGCGGTGTGAAAACCCGCCCCGCCAGCCCAAATCCCACCACACCGGTTCGTATTGGTTCGTGCATCACCTGCATTAGACAGGACCAGTATTGAAAACGCCAACGATCTCGCTGCAGGTTTCCCGTTGTTTCCACCCCTGTACCCTGCAACCGGTACCCTGTACCCTGACTCCATGCTGCTCGAGCTCCGAGCCGAAAATTACGCCGTCATCGACCACGCCATCGCCTCTTTTGGGCCGGGACTGAACCGGCCCACGTCGGCGAGACCGGCGCGGTGAAATCCATCCTGGTGGATGCGCTGGCGTTGCTGATGGGTCAGAAGGCGTCAACGGGAGTGATTCGGCACGGCGCGGATCGTGTGGTGCTCTCCTGCGTCTTCGAAGCGACCCAAGGAGCCCGAAGCCATTCTCGAGAGCAACGGGATCGATCCGGAGGGATCCGAGATCATTCTGCGTCGCGAGATTCTGGCGGATGGCAAGGGCCGCGTGTACGTGAACAATCAGCCGGCTACAGTGGCGGTGCTCCGAGTACTGGCGCCGGAACTGGCGCTGGTCCATGCGCAGTCGGAGACGCTCTCGGGATTCGATGCCGGGCAGCAGCGTGGATTGCTGGACCGCTTCGGCGGGATTTTCACCCGGACGTGGTGGCGGAAACCTATGCACGCTGGCGCTCGATTCAGGATCGTCTGGTGGAGACCGGCAGCGTGATGAGGCGGATTGGCTGCGGCTGGCGGATCTGTGGTCGTTACCAGGCGCAGGGAAATTGGACGCAGCGTCGGCCGGAACCCGGTGAAGACGAGGCTCTGGAGACGGTAGAAGCGCGTGCTCGCAGAACGCGGAGAAGCTGCAGGCGGCGGCCATTGGGCGCGAGTCGAGCGTGTTGTACGAGAACGACGAGCTTCGGCCGAGTCCACGCTGCAGCGCGGCGCATGAAGCAATGTCGAGGAGCTGGCGCGCTACGACGCGCAGTTCAACGATGCGGTTTCTCAGATGAGTCTGCGGCGCGGGCAACGGTCGAGGACATCAGTTCGAGCGTGCGCCACTATGCGGATCGCATCGACGCGTCGCCGGAGCGGCTGGCCGAAATCGAGAACCGGCTGGCGGCGCTGGATCGGCTGAAGCGCAAGATACGGCACCGACGCTGGGCGAGGTGTTCTGCATGCCCGACGAAGAAGCGGCGCGGAAGCTGGCGGAGGTCGGAGAACCGCGACGAGATTCTGAAGGGAGCTGCGAGCGGAGTCTGGAAGAGGCGGCTGACGGCGTATCAGGAGGCGGCCCGGAAGCGTTGACCGGCGAACGCACCGCAGCAGCGCACAAGCTGGAGAAGTTGGCGGAGGCACAGATCAACGACCTCGCCATGAAGGCGCGTTTCGGTCGATGTGCGGTGACGGCGAGCGAGGATTCCTCCGCGTGGACGGCGCATGGATGGGATTCTGTGGAGTGCCGGATCGCGACGAACGCGGGCGAGCCGCTGCAGCCGCTGGATGAGAATCGCGTCGGGCGGGGAGATGATCGCGGGTGCTGCTGGCGCTGAAGGTGAGCGTGGAGGACGGCGCAAACCGCCGCGCGGAGCCGAGAAGACGCAGGTCGCCCGCGGACGCTGGTCTTCGACGAGATCGATATCGGTATCGGCGGGCGGGCGGCTGAGGCGGTGGGCCAGAAGCTGAAGGCTCTGTCGCAGGGTGCAGCAGGTTTTGTGCGTGACGCATCTGCCTCAGATTGCCGCCTTCGCCGACCAGCACCTTCTGATCGAAAAGCAGGAGAAGCAGAAGCGGACGGAAACGCGAATTCGCCTGCTGACCGCGGAAGAGCGGGCGCAGGAGATTGCCCGGATGATCAGTGGAGCGAAGGTGACGGAGACGAGCCTGCGCCATGCGGAGCAGATGCTGAAGACCAGCCTTTCGTCCTGATCCTGCAACCCTGACTTTCCGGCATCCGCTACTATCGTGATGTCGCCATGAAGAAGCTGCTGCTTGTTCTCCTGCTGGTTTTTGCGGCCATCTTGCCGGCCGCACGCGCTGCATCCACTCATGTCCCTTCCGAAAAGGAAATGGCCACCCAGGTCCGCGCGCAGTTTCTGCACGCCTGGGAGGGGTATCACAAATATGCGTGGGGCGGCACGATGAACTGCGCCCACTGAGCAACGAGCCCTTCGACTGGTACGGCACGTCGCTGCTGATGACGCCGGTGGATGCGCTGGACACGATGATCGTGATGGGGCTGAATCAGGAGGCGGATGAGGACCGGCAGCTGATCGATACGCAGCTCTCGTTCGACAAGGACATCTACGTCAAGAATTTCGAGATTACGATTCGGATGGTCGGTGGGCTGCTGAGTTCGTATGAGCTGACCCATGATCCGAAACTGCTTGCGCTGGCCAATGATCTGGGCACCCGGCTGCTGCCGGCTTACAACTCGCCGACCGGTTTACCGTACGTGTACGTAAACCTGAAGACCGGCGCAGTGCGAGGCGAGAGCAGCAATCCAGCCGAAGTAGGCACGCTGCTGCTGGAGATGGGCACCCTGAGCCGGCTGACGACCAAGCCGGTGTACTACGAGAAAGCCAGGCGTGCGGCCGTCGCGCTCTGGGATCGGCGATCGAAGCTGAACCTGTTTGGGTCGGAGATCAACGTGAGTACCGGGTGTGGACCGGCGGCTCGGACGCTCTCGATGCAAACGTCAACGGGGGCTCGGATCTCTTTATGAGTACCTCCTGAAGGCGTGGCTGCTGTTTCACGATGAGGATTGCCACCGGATGTGGGGGACGAGTGTGGCGGCGCTGAACCAATATGTCGCCGATACGGTCACAAATCCTGACAAGACGACGTCGCTTTGGTATGGCGAAGCCAACATCAACACTGGCGCGCGAACCGGGACGGAATACGGTGCGCTGGCGGCGTTTTTTGCGGGGACGCTGGCACTGTCGGGCGACCTTATCGTGCAAAGCAGCTGCAGGATTCAAACTTCAGGATGTGGGATCCGGCGGGCATCGAGCCGGAGGTGATCGACTACCGGACGATGAAGATCCTGAGCCCCGGGTATCAACTGCGGCCGGAGATCATCGAATCGGCTTCGTCCCATCTCTACTATAG
>CAVPCE010000062.1:0-3026 GCA_963702295.1 uncultured Acidobacteriaceae bacterium
CGCAGGCGCACACTCGCATCGCCCCAGTTGTGGATGACCACAGCGGGGTCGTACAAGGGCGACTGCCCGCTGGCCCGCCAGACAAAGCTGAGATTGCCCGGGGCTGCAGCAGTGTTGGTGATGACCCAGGCGCGCTGCGGCGGGTCGTAGCCGTCGTTGCGGTAGCCGGAACTCTGGGTCTCCAGTGCCGGGGCTGAGAGCCAGGATTTGGCCAGGGGCAACAGCGCGGCAGGCGGTTGCGTTGTCAGGCCGTCCATCAGGATCTTCGTAGCCGTGTGCTCATCGTGGGCGTAAAGCTTCCAGTAAAGATGGGACAGGGAACTGTGGGAGGCGCGATCGTCGCTCACGCAGGGGCGATCACTGGAGGCATCTGCGCCACCGGCCAGTGGTTCCAGCATTCGAAGTCGAAGTAGGTGTCTTCATCGTTGTAGATATTCGCGCTGGCGCCGTCAGGCGCGACAATCTGGAAAGGCTTCCAGTTCGATTTCAAATTGACAATCTGAATGTTCGGGTCCGGCGGCCCCGTGACCCCGGCTGGCGCCAGCGGCGGACCAAAATCCCCCGCCGGCTTGTGCTGCCAGGTGTAGGTTTGCGTTGCGCCCTGCATATTCTCAAGGGTGATGGCGTCGTTGTTGATGTCGTCGCCAGGCGTGCTGCCTGGCTGGTGGAGCACGATGGTCTCCTGCCATTCGTGCGGACGCATCGGATCAGTGCTGTGCAGCACCTGCTTGCGGATGGCGATGCCATCGGGATAAACCGTCCAGTACTCGTCGGCCCAGTCAAACCAACCGGTGTCCGGATCGCTCCACGCACCGTGATACTGCTCGACTTCCGCCAACGCATAGCGCCAGTGGACGACGGCACGCGCATCGCTGTTCTCCACGATATTGACCCGGGAGTAGCGGCCCTGTTTGTCTGACATCGGCTCGCAGTCCCAACCCGGCGCGCATGCATCATCGCCCCACGTCTCCAAAAACTCGTCGGTGTACCACTTACCGTTCTCGGTCACCCACGCCGGAATGTAGTTGGTGCCTTGCCAGAAGACGAGTCGGATGGGCGACTGGTCGAAGCGCACGATGACGTCCGAGTCGGGACCGATTTCTCGCAGCCGATCCCAGGTGTCCTGATACCGCAGGGTTGCGTAGTAGGCGCCGAACAGGCCAGGGACCTGAGGGCCCGGAGGGCATCTTCGGCCAGGGCAGAACATCGCCGGTGGGAGCGTGCACACTGGCATACGCGGTGGCCATCTCCTCCGCGGAGATTGGGTGGTCCTCGATCGCGAGATCGTCCAGAATGCCATCGAGCGAATACCAAATGGGATGTTGCGGTCGCGCCGCCGCTTCAGGAAACGGGATCGTCGCCTCGCGCACGCGGCCGATCAGGATGTCGGCGCGGGCTGCGGAGAGGGTGCCGCGGACGGCCAGATGGCCGACCTGGGCGCCGTTCATATAGATGGTGAGCAATCCGTTCCATCGTCGGGTTTCATAGGTTCCGGCGAGGTGTGCCCACTTCTTCAGCGGCATCGACTGCGTGGAAACCACCGACTGCCACTGGCCGTTGATGGAGGCGCCCAGAGCGAGGTGACCGAAGGCGTCGATGCTCAGGGCAAAGCCTTCCTGATGGTCAAGCTCCTGATCGATGATGGGCACCCAGTTCCAGGGATAGGTATTGAGCGCGATCCAGGCTTCAACGGTGAAACCTTTGCGGGTCTCGATCCTCGCATCCTTCGCGGAGACGGTCATGCCGGTGGTGTATCCGTCGAATCGCACACCGTCGCCTGAAACGCCTGGCACGTAGGCGTAGAAGCCTTCCAGTTTGGCTTTCACACCGCGAAGACTGTCGACGGCAACTGCACCTTGCGTCCGCGCGAAAGACCACTGCAGCCCTCCGCCGGATTCCTGCGCCCGTGCGGCAGCCAGCGGAAGAACGCAGGCGAGTACTGCGACCAGGGACAGAGACCGGAAGAACATTGGACAGACCTCGCTGCGTCCTGCACGCCGGTAAGCGGAGGCACAAATATACCGTTGACAGGAGGAATAATGGCGCAGTAACGTTCTCATGAAGTTTGAAACCATTCAACAGTTCGCCATTTTCGCACACTGCCGGCGAGTTTTGGCGTTTCTTTCAGTCAGCCTGCTGTCAAGGAAACTACTTATGCTGAAAAAGCTGAACGTTCTGCACACGCCGGACCTGCTGCACATTCTGGCGTCGATGGGCCATGGCGATGAAATCGCCCTTGTGGATGCGAACTTTCCCGCGGTGTCGATGGCGCAACGCCTGGTGCGGCTCGATGGGGCCGACCTGCCCTCCGCCGTGGAGGCCTGCGTGGATCTGATGCCGCTCGACACCTTCGTCGACAAACCCGCCCTCCGCATGATGCAGGTCCATGCCCCCAACGAGGTTCCGGAAGTGCAACAGGTTTGCCAAAAGATCATCGACAAGGCGGAAGGGCGGCACGTGGAACTGGCCGGCATTCCGCGCGAGGAATTCTACGAGCGCGCCAAGAAGGCTTTTGCCGTGGTCTATACGACGGAGCGCCGCGTCTACGGCTGCCTGCTTTTGAAAAAAGGCGTCGTCTTCCCCCGACTGAGGCCCGTTGAGTCACAGCAAATCCCGGAACGGCCGTCTCTCCCGCGGACCAATCCGGCCGGTTTGAGAAATCGAAGAACGATGCGGATCACTTCAGGTCTCCTGTTTGCCTCAGCTGCAGCTTTCTTCGCTGCCTCGGCCTTTGCCGCCCAGAAACCCTCGAATGCTGCGGCAGCGATCAGCGCCAATTGGAGTCACACGGAACGCGTCTCGGTCACGGTGCCGACCACGCAGATTCTGGCGCATAAGCTCACGCTCCGCGACCAGCCCACGCATGATCCGGAATTCAAGGCGCTGCGCGACCTGAAGACGGATGACACCCGCCTGCAGCTGTGGTTCTCGGTCACCCGGCAGGCGGTGCTGGAGATAAAACCGCCGACCGCAACCGAAACCTTCTGGGACTTTCGGTACATCGACCCTCTGATGGAAGATTTCTA
>CAVPCE010000063.1:0-94684 GCA_963702295.1 uncultured Acidobacteriaceae bacterium
AATAATGTATTCAGCAAATTTCGACGCGGCATGCGCTCCGAGCTGGGCAAGCAGGAATGCCGGTTGGTTTTGTCCCATGTCCCGATGATTCATCTTCGTTTTAAAGAATTATTGCATAACTTATTAGTTTATGTAATAAATGATTCCATTATGAAATATACCTCTCGCTTCCGCGGTCCCTCCCTCTTTCTGCTCGTCACCGTGCACTTCCTGATCTTCGCAAGTGGTCTCGTAACTGCATCGGTGCTTCGGCATGGAGGGCATTTTGAAACCCCCTTCGCCCAGCCGAGCAATTGCGCGCATTTCTTGCGCTGAGCCCAACCGCCGTACGGGTCAGCAATTTCTTCCTGTTTGCCTGTGCAATTCCCTTCGGGATCTTTGCCGTTACAATCGTCAGCCGCTTGCGCTTTTTGGGCGTCCGGGCCGCGGGTACAAACATCGCGCTCCTGGGCGGTCTGATTGCGACCATCGCGTTGCTTCTCTCCGGCAGTGTGGGCTGGATCTTGTCTGTGCCTGAAGTGTTGGCCTCCGCGCCAACCGTAAAGGCGGTCAATTTCCTCAACTTTCTGCTTGGCGGGGTCGTCTTCGCGGTTGGATTCGGCCTGCTGGCCGCGGGAGTGTCGGTCACCTGCTACTTCATGCGGCTTCTCCCGCGATGGCTGGTCGCCTTCGGAATGTTGATGGCAGTCACGGGAGAACTCGCGTCCCTCAGCCTGGTTTCATATCCGGCAAACTTCTTTATCCCGATCACCAGGTATCTGGGCTTTATATGGATGTTTTCAGTCGCGGTGGCACTAACGAGAGATGGCAAAAGAGCGCAGACCGTACCTATGAGCGATCCGGTATAGGATGGAATCGATTTCAGAGCCGGAAGTTCTTATCAGCGGTCGCAGCCTCGGCCTCTCTCTCATGGCGGCGATCTGTGGCGCGGCTGGCGTCGGAATCGTCACCTACTTTTGCCTGGCGAAGACAATGGGCAGGTTGCTCGGAGCTGCCCTGCCACAGATCGTTACCTTTGCTGTGTATGCAACACTTGTGGCTGTCCTCTGCTATGCGTTTCGGCCGCCGGGTCTCCCTCCCATTGCGCTCCGCTTTACTGGTGTCAAGGACATGCTGTTCGCAATGGGTGCAACGATCGCACTCATTGCCACCTGCGTGCTGACGTACGCATTTCTGGGTCGCTTTGGTGAAGGCTTCGTGCATCTGCTAGCGCAATTTACCGCTGTGGCGACTGATGCCAAACGTCTACAGGGCCAGAGGCTGTCCGCGTGGGTGATCGCGATTTTTCGCGGCTGTTTGCTCGTCCCGGTTTTTGAAGAGGTGTTCTTTCGAGCACTCCTGCTCTCATGGCTGAACCGGCACATGCGCTTCGTTCCTGCGCTCCTCGTGCAGGCTGTGCTCTTTGCGGCAATGCACGTCTACCCGGTTGTATTCCCCTATGCTTTCCTCGCTGGGATTGCTACTGGATACGTTCGCCGAGCAACTGGTTCGACATTTAACGCAGTCCTGATGCACGCGATCAACAACGTCGTCCTTCTCATCCTCGGCTTGCATTTCTTCGGCCACTGAAATCGCACTGCCCGTTTGTGCAGCTAAACTGTCTCAAATCGTCAGGTCACTCATTGACTCATCGACACGGGTTCCCGGACGGATACCGGCGATACGGACCGCCTCCTGCCCCACATAGCCCGAAGGCTTGAGGCGGCGGACCCTGCCATGACTTTTGCGCACCCGCGCCGGCTCCCGGCTGCGTCGGCCTACTTCTTCGGCTGCGCCGAAGGCGGCAACATATTGTTCAGCCGCAGGTAGGCAGCCATCTGGGAGTAGTGGTCCGCAAGGTCGACCGGCAGCAGCACCACCGCCATCGCCCGCGGCATGGTGCGATGGAACGCGGTGATGGGCTCTGCCAGTTTTGCGTCCGTCAAACCGTCGAGCACCGGGCCGCAGAAATCAAACGAAGCCTTCAACGCCGCAACCAGATCGGCCTTCGAAGCCGTATCGCTCACGTGCAGCGCTGCCGGCGCCGGATTGCCCGAGATCGCCCCGCACAGCCCGCCGTTCGATTGCGCAACGTGGGAAATCAGCTTCCCGAAGGTCCACTGATCGGGCGTCGGGTGGTAGCTGTACTTCTCTGCCGGCATCTCTTCGGCTGCGGCAATCATGTTTTTCGCGTCGCGCTCGTAGAGTGTCTTCGCGCTCCATGCCACCGGGTTCGCCGTCGCTTCAGCGGGCATCGGCGCGGGATGTTCCTGCGCTCCCAAAACGGGCACCCCGGCCATCAGGGCGACCACAGACAAAACTCTCATTCCGACTCGCATCGCGCGTCTCCTCATCCTGCTTCAGTTGTACCGGTTGAACCGTGCCGTTTCGGGGAATCCAGGAAAAATTGCGGGGCCCATCCAGGCGGCCATCATAGGAGCCGCTTTTCGCAGATGTCAACGCCACGGCCAGGGCCCAGCCGTCGCCGGGGCGCTGCCGTCGGCCTTTCCCATCGGCGCACCCTGTCGCCCCATCCATGATGTAGATTGATCCTGTTCTGCTCCTCCCGCGCGGCCGGCCCTCAATGGACAACGCCAAACCACGCACCAGCGCAGCTCCGGCGATCACGCTGCTGGTCATCGCCGTCCTCATCAATTACGTCGACCGCGGCAACCTCGCCCTCGCCGCGCCCGTGCTCGCCAAAGACTGGGGCCTGTCCACCTCGCAGCTCGGCATCCTCCTCTCCGCCTTTTTCTGGACCTACATGCTGTTGCAGATTCCCGTGGGCTGGCTGGTCGATCGCGTCTCCGCCAGCACGGTGCTCGCCTTCGGTTTCCTCGCATGGTCCGCCGCGACCGCGCTCACCGGCCTCGCCCGCGGATTCGCCACCCTCCTCGCCATGCGCCTCCTCCTCGGCGTAGGCGAAGCCGTCGTCTTCCCCGCCAGCTCCAAAATCTTCAGCGAATGCCTCGAGGAAAAAGATCGCGGCCTCGCCAACGGCCTCCTCGTCGCCGCGATCCGATGGGGCACCGCTGTCGGAGCCTTCGGTGGCGGCCTCCTGATGGCCCACATCGGCTGGCGCAGAACCTTCCTGGCCATCGGCCTCGCGGCCCTGCTCTGGTTGCCCGCATGGCAGCGATGGAAGCCCCGCCGCGTCGTTTATCCAGCGCTCCCCATCGCCGGCGAAACGCCCAGCTTTCGAACCATCGCCCGCCTGCGACCGTTCTGGGGCGCCTCCCTCGGCCACCTCAGCGAGAACTACCTGCTGTATCTGCTCATGAGCTGGCTCCCGTTCTACCTGGTGCACGAGCGTCATCTGTCGGCGGCGACCATGGCCTGGACCGCGGGCATGCTCTACGCCATCGACTCAACCGCAGCCATCGTCGCCGGATGGATCGCCGACCGCTGCATCCGCCGCCGCATCGGCGCATGCTCCGCCCGCAAATGGCCGATGATCGTCGGTCTCCTCATCGCCGCCGTCTCGCTGGTGGGCTGCGCCTCCGCCGGTCCAAAAACCTGGCTCGTCTGCCTCGCAGGAACCGCGATCGGCTGTGGAACCTCCAGCTCCGGCGTCTATGCCATCGCGCAAACCCTTGCCGGACCCCGCATGGCCGGCCGCTGGGTCGGCATGCAGAACTGCGTCGCCAATCTTGCCGGCGTCATCGCCCCTGTTCTCACCGGCTACCTCGTCCAGCGCACCGGCCATTTCAGCTCCGCCCTCACCTTTGCCGCAGTGGTGGCCGCCCTCGGCGCGTTGGCGTGGATCTTCGGCGTCCGCTC
The DNA here is from genome assembly GCA_963702295.1 of uncultured Acidobacteriaceae bacterium. Taxonomy (GTDB): domain Bacteria; phylum Acidobacteriota; class Terriglobia; order Terriglobales; family Acidobacteriaceae; genus Palsa-343. Next base: position 3,760 of record CAVPCE010000063.1, read on the forward strand.
CTCCGACGAACCCAACCCCCTGCGCGACCTCGCCCCCGCCCCCGTAGGATCCAGAGTTAGAGTTTAGGAATTGGAGTTTAGGCTGTCGTGGGGCTCTAACGGCGGGTCGTCGACCCTGACATGCCCCGAGGGTTTTTAAACTCTAAATTCCAAACTCTAAACTCTCTTCCCCCCCATTACCTTCGTCCTCTCCCCATGCACACCTTCACGGCGTAAAATTTAGCTGCAGACATTTTTCTTACCGAACGAAAAAGAGCAGGAGAGGAACCCGATGTCGATGAATATGACTCCCGGCAAACTGGCCGGACTGAAGGCTGTATCGGATAAGCGTGGCGTGATCGCCGCCGCCGCCATGGACCAGCGCGGATCGCTTCGCAAATCCCTGGCCAAAGAAAAAGGTGTTGCCGAAGTTCCCGAGTCCGCCCTCGTCGAGTTCAAGGAGCTGGTCACCGAAGTCCTCACGAAGCACGCCTCCGCCATCCTCCTCGACCCCGAGTTCGGCCTCCCCGCCTCCAAACGCCGCAACGGCAAGGGCCTCCTCCTCGCCTATGAGAAGACCGGCTACGATGCCGCCCTCCCCGGCCGCCTTCCCGACCTGCTCGATGTCTGGAGCGTCCGCCGCCTCAAAGAAGCCGGCGCCGACTGCATCAAGATCCTCCTCTACTACACCCCTTACGAAAAATCCGCCGTCAACGACCACAAGCATGCCTGGACCGAGCGCATCGGCGACGAGTGCCGCGCCCACGACATCCCCTTCTTCCTCGAGACCGTCGGATACGCCGTCCATGGCGAAGACGAGAAGTCCGTGGCCTACGCGAAGCGCAAGCCCGACATCGTCACCGGCTCCATGGAGGAATTCGGCAAAGAGCGCTACGGCGTCGATGTCCTCAAGGTCGAAGTCCCCATTCAGATGGAGTTCGTCTCCGGCACTAAGTCCTTCAAGGGAGAAGAGGCCTATACCCGCGCCCAGGCCCTCGAGCACTTCCGCATCTCCGCCTCCTCCACCCACAAGCCGTTCATCTATCTGAGCGCCGGCGTCTCCAACCCGGTCTTCATCGAGACCCTCGAGTTAGCCAACGAGTCCGGCGCCACCTACAACGGAGTCCTCTGCGGACGCGCCACCTGGAAAGACGGCATAGCCGTCTACGCCAAACAAGGAGCGAAAGCGTTTGAAGAGTGGCTCAGCACCAAAGGCGTAGAAAACATCGAGAACGTCAACCAGGCCCTGAAAAAGGCGCATAGCTGGCACGACAAAGTAGCCGTCCCGGCTTTGGTGTAGCGATCAGCAACCCGCCTCATCCACCCCAGCTGTCATCCTGAGCCGGTTTGGCCGAGAATTCGGCCAAACCTGGCGAAGGACCTGCGGTTGCCTTTCTGCCGATGGCCTGCGGATGCTCCTAGACGAAAATGCCCCGCACCAAATCAGCAGGGAACTGAAACGTCGGAGCGATCAGCTTCGGCGTTCTTTCTCCCCTTCCAGAATGGCCCGCTGACGGCGCAAAGCGCGTTTGTCGTTACTAATCCGTGCCTTCGGAACTCTGCCAGCGCTGTTTAAGCCAGGCACAGGACCGGCTACTGCCTGAGTTATCTGGGCATGGTCTCCAGAACGCCAGGCATCGACGAGGAGCCTTCCTTTTCGGCTAATATTGACCGTATAGGTAACGATCAAATCGTTGTTGTTAGCCTTCATCTTTACGTCTGCCAGACCGGCTGCGATCAATCGACCGAAAATCAGGACGCCGTCACCGCTAATCTTTAAAAAATCCTTCGACAAGGTCTCCAGAAACAAAAGCCGATCCATGGATTCGAGGTCGAATGCTCGACTGATAGCAACCAAGATTGACTTATAAGCAAAGATAGCCTCTCTGGAATTTCTCCGCGGTGATACCTCGCGTGGTCATTCGGGCACAGTGGAACTAGATTCTCTGCTGTATCGCCTCCTCCCTCGGAAACTTGATACATGTGGTGTAAATCGAGGAGGAGAAGTGTTCGGCAGGTAGGTACGGCACAACGATAGCCAGCTTCTGTTAGTACTACAGTCTTAATGCGTAGCGGGATCTTTTTTCGCTCGACCGGTAATACTCTCGTTTCCCTCGCTCGCTTTGCGTTGTTTGCTCCCCTTGCCGTTTTCTTTGCTATCATTTGGAACTCCCAAAATCGATACCTTTGTCTGTTTGGGTAGTGACCTAAAAAGCCGACTCCATTCAAAGGTCAAAACTCCGCGCTCATCAGCCTTCTGATGTATTAAGTCGCCGTCTTGCAAAGGATTGAGATGATAGTCAACGCCCTGAACGTTCGGTTGTTTAAGCTCTACCCTCAATTGTTCCTTTGTTTTTGGCATCTCACATGCGCGCATCACATCCCGTCGACCGCCAGTAGTTAAGAGACCCCGCGCCTGTGCTTCGACTTCCTTACGGTGTGCAAGGCTTGTAACGGTTTCCAGTGAGCCAAGGCGCTCCTTGATCTCGATGAGTTCTTCCTGCAAGGTCTCGGAACTCATTTCAACGGCATTGGCTTTTTTCCTCACGACTGATCGTCCTCTTTTCGCCTCGGAATTTCTAAATCCCAGCCAAAATCAGTCAGATCAAACAACCGCACTCGTTTCTTATCAGCCCGCAACTCCATGAGCCCCATTGACGTGCACCGTTGCGCTAGCGACACCACCGCGTTGGGGCTCGTCTGCTTGCCACTCGAATCTCCTCTATCGAGTGTTTACCATCCAGCATTTGATAGATCAATTTGGATCTGTCGTCTGGCAATACTGATTCGAGCAAACTTCGGACGGACGTGAACGAAGAGGCCCTAACCCAATTGCGGATTTCGGTCAATATTGATACGGTTGCGCTTTCTGATATCACTTTGTCTTCTCGAAGAAATTAGGTGGAAGAACGATACCAGCTTTGGCATTTTGACATCTCCAACAAGTAGGCTCGCTTCGGAAAGCTGTCTTACTAAGGTGCTGAGTTCCCCTTATGAATCCCGGTTTCTTTGTGGATATCCGCCTGTGCGCGTGATCCGTTCATGAGGAGGACAGACTGCGACTGCGGCTTGCTTGAACCAACAATCCGCCTGAGTTGTTCGCGACGTTTTTGATCGCGTTCAGCGATTGCTGGCTCAGCGAGAAGACGGAGGAGATCTCGTATTCGAAGACTGCTTCGCTTACATCAGTGTTCGCGTTCATCGTCATTTCAGTTCCTCTCATCCGATTCGAAGAAGTTCGCTGGCAATGGAATCTTCAACTTCGGCTTTTCGCTTTGCGTCAATAGTTCTCCTTCGCGTAGAGCCTTCACCAGCTTACTAAGGTCCCCTTGATCGATCTTGACTGTCTGCCGAATTTCCATCTGACTGAGGGACCCATCCATAATTTGGACTGCTTTACGCTTGGCTTCGCTTTTTCCTGCAATCTGCCGGAGAGCAACACGCAACTTCTCGTCGCGCGCGGCAATTGCAGGCTCGGCAATTAGTTTGAGGAGCTCACGAATTTCGACTGCGACCGCCAAAAGGCTCTCTAGGTTCTCCGGCATGTCACTTCTCCTTATCGGTCATAAACCCGGGTGGCAACGGGATCGTCAGCTTCAGTTTCTCTTCCTCCGTCAGAAGCCCCGCTTCCCGAAGAGCCTTGGCTAGGCGGCTAAGGCCTCCCTGGTCAATTCCGGCTTCTTTACAAATGGCCGCTTGCAGCTTGGTCCCATCCATAAGGCGAACGGCTTTAGATTTCTGTTTGCTTTTTCCAACGATTTCCGCCAGCGCGTTCCTCAACCGCTCATCTCGCTGCGCGATCTGCGGTTCTGCGATCGAGGGTGACAACGTCGAGAATCTTTTGGAGCAATTCGGTTTGCAAATCCACTGGTTCGCCTCAGCGATATCGATAGGGAAGTAGTACCCTGGCTAATTTCACCATGTCAATGCAAAAGAACCTTGATTTTAGAAGATCTTGCATGGAGGTGCCTCTAGCACTCGGCACCTGCTACTGCTAAATAGAACTTAAATTGCTGGTAATCAGCCCTAAGCGTCTGAAAAAACGTGGATTGTGCAGCGAAGATGTGGCGAATCATTCACCCCCATGGTAGCGAGCTCATCTTTGAGCGCTATCGGGAGTCATAGGGATGTTGCAGATCGGCCCTCTGAAGTCGCCTAGCGTTAACTAATGATCTTTCCCGTCGGTCCTAAGAAGCAGGACGACGGAGAAAGCCCCGCCCTTCAGGGCGGGGAAAAGAAACCGGCGCGCAGCGCCTTCCTTGCTGCCGCAGGCCGTCGGCGCAGCTCGAAACGAGCGCAGCCGACCCGGTAACGTTACCTAACCTTCGCCACTCCCTTTTGCACAATCTGAATCGGCTTCCCGTCCGGATCGGCCACCCATGCCGCCCGCAGCGCACCCTCCAGAAAATCGTGCGGAGCCGACAGCAGCGGCGCGCCTTCCGCCGTCAGCCGTTCCACCGCGGCATCCACGTCCTCGGCCCACAGCACAATCTCGATCCATCGGCCCTTGCCCTCCGGCCGAAGACCATGATGCTCCCGCGCCGCCTCCATCGTGGCAATGCCGAGCGTGAACCCGTCCAGCGCTAATTCGATATGTACCGGGTCGCCAACCTCGGGCGTGCGAAAGGTCTCCGCAAAACCCAGCTTCGCGTAGAAAGCGGAGTCCGGCCCAGGTCCTTCGAGATACAGATTGATCATCGGCGCTCGGAAAGCGGCCCCTCTGTCCATTCGGGGTCCGTTGCCGTCTCCCCGTTTTCCCTTTCTATCAAATGACCCGCGGCCCCGCGTTAAGACCGATTATGCGTTTCTCCCGCTCTTTGTGGAAATCGTGTCAAGCCCCTCCCACCCTAACTAAAGTAACAGTCCATGATACAAAAGCACTTCCACGCCAAAATACCGCCTAACTTTGGCAGTAAATCCATCTGGACTTGGTATTCTGAAAATAGAGGGATAGAAACCAAAAAACAGCCGCCGCAAGGCGGCTTTTTCTTTGCCGCTGATCCGCAAACCGTAACCCGTAACCGCTGCCCTGGAGAACCCATGCCACGCTTCTGCACCGCCATCGATCACGGCCGACGCTGTTCCGTCCGCACCCGCCCCGGCCACCTCTTCTGCGCGGGCCACCAACCCGAGCCGTTCCTGCCTCAACCCTGCGCCTACCGAACCCGAGCCGGCCAACCCTGCCGCTCCCACGCCATGCGCGGACAGGACCACTGCTTCACCCACAGCCGCCGCAACAATCGCGCCCGCCGGCCGCCGATCCCCATCATTCCCCGCACCCGCCGCCAAAAAGCCGTCGCTAACTGGCTTGAATCGATAGGCTTGCCACAACCCAAAACAGCACTCCCGGAACCTCTGTGGATTCCATGACTTGCCACATACCCCGATCCGGGGATGGGGGGCTATGCGCAGCTTCACAGCAAAGGAGTCGATCCCAAAAGGAAAGGCGCCCGAATCTCTCCGAGCGCCCAAACCCAAACCGTAACCGTAACCCCTGAACTGAGCTATTTCACCCGCACCTTCGGCTCCACTGACATTCCAGGTCGCAGGCTGTGATCCTTGTCCTCGTTCGGTTTGGTCAGATCGATGCGCACCGGAATACGCTGCACCACTTTCACGTAGTTACCAGTCGCATTTTCCGGCGGAAACAGGCTCAGCATCGAGCCGGTTGCGCCGCCAACCTGAGTAATCTTGCCGTCGTAGTCGCGGTCATAGGCGTCCACATGGATGGTGACTGCCTGACCCACCTTCATGCCTCTGAGCTGGGTTTCCTTGAAGTTTGCCGTAACCCAGATGTTATCCAGATCCACAAGGGTCATCAGCGCCTGTCCCACGCCTACGTTTTGGCCTTTCTCCACGTTTTTGGTGGTCACGATGCCAGCCACCGGCGCGAAGATCTGGCAATAGCTGAGGTTCAGCTTCGCCTGAGCCAGCTGCGCTTTGGCCTGATCCACCTGAGCGGCTGCCTGATCGGCCTTCGCTTTCTGGATGGCGACCTGCTGCGGTCCGGTCTCCGCATATTTCAGCGACGACTGCGACTGGACGAGGCGATCCCGAGCGATCCGGACAGCGTCCTGCGCCGCGATGAGGTTGGCTTCCGCCTCGTTCACGTTGGCTTCGTTGGCCGCTGCGGCCGCGACCGCAGCGTCATACTGCTGCTTCGAGATGATGTCTTTCTCGACCAGCGGTGTGTAGCGGTCCAGGTCCAGTTTGGACTTGGTGTAGTTCGCCTTGGCCGCAGTCACGCGCGCCTGAGCCGCCTGCAGCTGACGTTCCGACTGCCCGACCGTAGCTGTCGCGCTCGCCACATCAGCGTTCGCGTTATTCAGGTTGCTGCCGGTATTAATGTGAATGACCGGCACGTTCACGCGCGCCGCTTCATAGCTCGCCTCAGCCGCTTCCAGATTGGCCTCAGCCTGATTCATAGCCGTCTGGTAGTCGCTGGGATCGAATTGGACGAGCAGCGTCCCCGCATCGACGTACTGGTTCTGATCGACCTTCACGTCGAGCACATGGCCGCTGATGCGCGAGCTGATCTGCACGAGATGACCGTCGACCGAAGCGTCGTCGGTATCTTCGTAATAGGTGGAATGCCACCAGAAGAGCAGCGCGCCCACCACCAGCACCGCCACAACTCCGATGATGATGAAACGACGGCGCGAGCGTCCGCCGGTATGCTCCGGCTGCTCTTCTGTTGGCCTGGTCTGCTCCGTATTCTGCTCCGCCACGCTCACTTTCCTCCCACGTAATCCGTATAGTTACTCTGCGCCACGCCGAGCGCCCGCGCCAGCGATAGTTTGGCAATGTTATGCCGGTAGAGGCTGGCAACATACTGCTCGTCTGCCTGAGCCATCGACTGCTGGGCCTGCGAAACTGCGAGATTGTCCGAAACTCCCGCTTTATAGCGCTGCTGAGCTTCGCTCAGCGCTTCCTTTGCCAAATCCACATTGCTCCTCGCGACTTCCACCAACTTTTCAGCCGCCTGAATGTCCAGCAGGCTGTCTCGCACATCGGCGCTGATCTGTCCGCGCAGGTCGCTCAGCCGCGCTCGCGCCTGCTCCAGCTGCGACTGCGCCTGTTGCGCATCGCCGCGCAGCTTGCCTTCCTCAAACAGCGGCACATCCAGAGAACCGACTGCGTCGCCGGTTCCATGCGAGTGCGACGGGTTGATGCCGATATCGCCGTAGTCGCCGGAGAAGCTGACAGTCGGCAGCCGCTCGTCGGTGGCCGCCTTCCGTGCCCGCTCTGCGGCCTGCACCTGCTGCGCCATGGCCTTCAGGTCAGCCCGATTCGCCAGCGCCTGGCGCACAGCGGTTTCGGGATCCAGGCGATCGAGCTGCGCATACGGCGCCTGATCGGTCAGTTCAAACTCCTGCGCCAGAGGCAATCCGATGGCGCGCGCCAGTGCGATCTTGTCCTTGGCCCAGGAATTTTGCGCGGCGATCAGAGTCTGTTGCTGGGTCTGGTAGTCCACTCGGGCGCGAAGCTCGTCGAGCAGAGGCGCCGTTCCGGCCTGGTGATTCGCGACCGCCTGATCCAGCGACACCTTTGAGGTATCCACCTGAGCCTGCGCGGACTGGACCTGGGCGGCATCGGCAATCACCGTCAGGTAAGCGTTGCCCACCGTCAGAACGACCATGTCGCGCGCGTCCTGCGCGGACAGCTGGGCCGCTGCGAAATTGTGCTTCTGCGCGATGTAATTCTGCAGGGAAGACAGATTCAGCAGCGACCAGGTCAGCGAGCCGCGAATATCGGAGTATCCGTAGGGACCGATGATTACCGGAAAACCTGGAATGCGCAGCCCCTGCGCCTGAAGATCCGTTTCCTGCACAGCCGCTTTCACTGTTCCGGTCGCGGTGGGCAGCAAAGCCTGCAGTTCTTCCAGCCGGGCTCCCCGCGCCGACTGGACGTTCTGACTGGTCAGCAGAAGACCAAGGTTCGTACGCAGCCCGCGCTGGATCGCATCCGCCAGCGATAGTGGCAGCACGTCTGGCTGGACAGCCTGTTGGCTCACGCTCCCCTGATACGTGGAGGAATCGATCTGCGGCTGCGGAATCGCCACCGGGGCCGATGGCGTGGCCACGGAAGATCCGCTGCCAGTGGCCTGGCCCCACCCAGACACGGCGACCATCCCGAGGACGGTCCCCACGGCCACGTGTTTCAGGCACAAAAAACTTGAATGGTTTGCTGCAGCCTCCACCACCAGGACGAGCCTTTCGCTAGGAACTATGGAAGACAACTTTCCCACCGGATTCAGTGCGTTGGATGCACGGCGATGAGGAAAAAATGCAAAAGAATGTCTGAGATAAGAGTAGTCGATGGTACCGGATTGCGTCTTGCCCAGGCTGGAAAAAACGGCCACTGCGGGTCCGAATGGGGATTGCAGAGCGCTTTTGACAAAAAGTAAAAAAAAGTCAGCTTTGCGTTGCAGGCACCGAGTGCACCAGCGCCGAGGCCAGCGAGCACAGCGCCTGCCGGAAGAGGCTGCCCACCGCTTCTGCCGACCAGACCGCCGGGCGCGCAATGCGGTTGATGGCCTTTGCGGTGTCGGCATTGGTCTGTCCCAAAACAGCCCGTTGCACGAAGACCGCTCGCTGCGCCTGGGTGAGCCGATTCAGCCACTCCCGCAGCGGACCCCGTCCTGCGCCGGTCATCAGCTCCGAAAGCTGTTCACCGGAGAGAGACGCCGCTCCATCATCCTCAATGCATCCTGATGCGGCTTCCATGGGCGGCAACTCACCGAAAGAGGCCGGATCCTGCCGGTGCATGATCGCCAGCGCGCCGTCCAGAACGCGTTCGCGCACCAGCCCCTTCGCCGCGCGCGGATCAGCGCAGGGGTCGATTTCCACCGCGGCCACGGTGTTCTCCACCAGCTGCAGCGCCTCGGCTTCATTGCCCAGCATGAGGGCAGCCAACCGATACATTTCCAGCGCGGCATGCTCCGCCTTCATCAGGGCTTCACTGGACTCACCGGAACAGGGACTTTCCACCACGACGGCACCTCCAGAGATGATGCTTTTCTCTATCCTCTCCGAGGAGAGGATAGGCGTCAAACGGGAGCCGGGTGGAATAGCTGTCGCGTGGAGGGGGCAGAGGCCAAATCCGAGGTCATCGGCGGTGGAACGCAATCGAAGAACCGAGGCCTCGTCGATTAGCTGAGCCGGTGCAGGTGAACCTGAGTGTCCGTGGCTTCGGCAATGTGTTCAGAGAGCGGGCTCGGTGTCTCTGCGGGGTATTCAAAATTGATCCGCTCGAGTTCGGTAACGTAGGGTCGGTGCAGAACCTGGGTGTGGATGGCCCCGACATATTCACCGATGATTCCCATAAAGACGAGCTGGATGGAACTGAGAAAGAAGATGCCAATGATCACCGGTGCGATGCCGAGGGTAAATCTCTGCCAGAACAATAGTTTGTATATCAGGTAGGCGAGGCCGGTAAGGAACGACAAAATGGCGCCGATGAATCCCGAAAACACGGTCAGCCGGAGCGGCACCTTGGAAAGGTTGGTAATCCCCAGCATCGCGATGTCATAGAGGGTGTACCAGTTGTTTTTGGTGATCCCAAAGCGGCGGACCGGCTGATGGAAATAGAGATACTTAGCGGGTAGTCCGATTTCCGCGATGATGCCGCGAAAATAGGGATAGGCGTCGCCGAAGGACCTCACGGTATCCACGACGCGGCGGTCGTAGAGTCCAAAGCCGGTGTAGTTCTGAATTGTCCGCACCGAGGAGAGACGCTCCACCAGCCGGTAATAGCGCTGGCGCAGCCAGAACATCAGCCCGTGTTCGCCGCTGCTCTGCTTGATGCAGAGCACCATGGGGTAGCCTTCCTCCCACGCGCGAATCATCTCCGGAATCAGGTCCGGCGGCTCCTGGAAATCGCTGGCGATTGCGATCATCACGTCCCCGGTCGCCTGAAAAAGCGCGTGAATCGGAGAGCGGATATGTCCGAAATTCCGTGCGTTGAGGATGACCTTGACGTGCCGGTCGGTCGCCGCGATCCGTTTCAGAATTGCCACGGTGCCATCGCCAGACGCGTTGTCGATGAAGATGTGCTCGTAGCAGTACTGCGGATAGGCGCTCATGATTTCGCGCACGCGCACGTAGAGCGCTTCGATGTTGCCTTCCTCGTTATAGGCGTGCGTCACAATGCTGATCGTCTTCACTGCCGGGAAAACCTCAGGATCCAATTCAGTATGGCCAGTACTGGTACTGATTACTTCAGCGCTTTACCCGGAGTTCGTCAACCCGGCTTTGCCGACCCGCTATTAGTCGGCGTGATTCGCCGGAGCCGCCTGTTTTTGCCGAAAGGAAAAATGTCTGTGGCCAAAGAAGCCGAAGACGATCGTGAAGGCGGTCAACAGCGCCCCGCCGACGTAAGGTGCGGTCAGAAATGTGCTGCGGAAATACGCCACGCTGAACTGCAAATGCGACGGATGTCCCGCCTTCGCGCCCGGCGGAACATGGAAGACATAAACCAGCAGGTTGACGACAACAGGGAGGAGCAGAAGAGTCGGCAAGGCCGCTGTGCCATACACGGCAAAGCAGCGCAGCCATTCGCGAAGGTAATTTCCCCGAGTGCGAAAGACGAACCACTTGTACCCCAGGTAGGCGACGCTGATGGCGATGAAATTGGAGAGGATTGCCGCATAGATGTATCCGTGGGGCAGATTCCGGCTCAGGATCCACGTGAATGCCGCATAAAGCAGGTAGCCAAATACGGTGTTCCATCCACCGACCAGCAGATAACGAAGGAATTGCCCGGATGGAAGAAGATACCGCAGGCGAGTTCCTCTCGTAGATATCAAGCTTCCCTCCGTTCAGAGTTTAAGCCAGGGCAGATTAGGGGTTCCGCTTTCGGCACTGTGATGGAGGCGAAAGGCCAATATCCGTTTTCTCAGTTTGGTCTTGTCATGCCCCTTTTAAACTCAATCAGGTAAACTGCCTCGTGCGACTCCCGTTCATCGGGGGCCCGCTGCCATGCCCAGGGCGAAACCACACCCGCAGAGCCTTCTTCTCAGCCGCGACGAATCCTGGCTGAGCTTCAACCGGCGCGTGCTGGAAGAAGCGCAGGACGCTACTAATCCGCTGCTGGAGCGCGTCAAGTTTCTCGCCATTACGGCCAGTAATCTCGACGAGTTCTTCGAAATCCGTATTGCCGGTGTCCTGCAGCGTATTGAGGACGGCTACAACGAGGCCGCACCCGACGGTTCCACCCTCCGCGATGCGCTGGAAGCAATGAAGGATGAAACGCAGCGATTTGTGGTGGATCAGTACCGATGCTGGAACCAGGAACTCCTGCCTGCCATGCGCAAGGCCCGCATCCGCGTCCTCGGCTGGAGCGAGCTGTCAGAGGAAGCCCGTCATTTTGCTACCGATTATTACCAGCGTGAAGTCGATCCGCTGCTCACCCCGATCACCATTGATCCCGCCCATCCCTTTCCCCGCGTTCTGAACAAGGCGATGTGCCTTGCGCTTCTGCTGCGCCGCAAGCGTCGCGGCACTGCCGGTCCTGTGCTTGGGGTACTCACTGTTCCGCGGGCGCTGCCGCGATTTGTGCGCCTGCCGCCTTCCGACGGCAACGAGGATTTCATCTTTCTGCACGACCTCATCGAGAGAAACGCCGGCGCCATGTATCGGGGCTACGAGATCCTCTCCCGCGCCGCCTTCCGCGTCACCCGCAACAGCAACCTCTACTTCCAGGAAGAAGAATCGCGCTCGCTGCTGGAGACCGTGCGCGCCGAACTCCATAACCGGCGTAAGGGCGACGCCGTTCGGCTGGAGATCGACACGAATGCCGACCCTGAGATTGTGGACCGTCTTCGCACCAATTTTGAGCTCGACGAGTCTCTGGTCTACCACACCGACGGTCCGGTGAATCTCTCCAGAATCATGACCCTTTACAGTTCGTCCTCGCGTGCGGAGCTCAAATTCAAGCCTTTCGTTCCACGCGAGCTTCGCCTCAATCGCAAGTCCGCCGACCTCTTTGACGAGCTGCGTCACCATGACATCCTTCTGCATCACCCCTACGACTCCTACGACGCCGTTGTCGGTTTCATTGAAGCCGCAGCCCAGGATCCCAACGTTGTCTCGATGAAGCAGACGCTGTATCGCACCAGCGCCGATTCGCCCATCTTCCAGGCGCTTACTGAAGCGGCTCAGACCAAGGAGGTCACCGCCGTTGTCGAACTCACCGCTCGGTTCGATGAGGCCTCCAACATTCGCTGGGCACGCAACCTCGAAGATGCGGGGGTCCAGGTCTTTCATGGCATCGTCGGTCTCAAGACGCATTGCAAGCTGGCGCTGCTGGTCCGCCGCGACCCCGATGGCGTGACCCGCCGCTACGCTCATCTGGGCACCGGCAACTACAATCCCGACACGGCGCGTTTCTACACCGATCTCAGCCTCCTCACGGCCGATCCAGAGATCACCGGGCTGTCCACAGCGTCTTCAATTACCTCACCGCTCACTCTGAGTCCGATGACTACCGTCCACTCCTGGTGGCGCCCCTCACGCTGGCTGAGAGCTTCATCCGCCTCATCCATCGCGAGCAGGAACATGCCGCCGCTGGCCGACCGGCGCGGATTATTGCCAAGATGAACTCGCTGCTGGAACAGAGCATCGTCGAAGCTCTGTATTCGGCCGCGCATGCCGGCGTTGAAATCGATCTCATCGTTCGCGGCATCTGCTCGCTGCGTCCAGGCGTGAAAAACCTCAGCGAGCGCATCCGCGTCCGCTCCATCGTCGGGCGCTTTCTCGAGCACAGCCGTCTTTTTTATTTCCTGAACGGCGGCGACGAGGAGTTCTACTGCGGCAGCGCCGACTGGATGCCGCGCAACCTCTTCGAGCGGTGCGAAGTGGTTTTCCCCTGCGCGATCCGCAAATCCGCGCCCGCGTCCGTGACGAGATCCTTAACGCTTACCTCGCTGACACAGTCAAGGCGCGACTGCTCCGCTCCGATGGCTCCTACATCCGCCTCCGCGATGCCAACCTGCCTGCGTTCAGCGCGCAGGACTTCTTCATCCAGGTGGCCGAAGGCAAGGCGGACCTTTCGGAGATTCCCAAAGTCGAGGCGCCCCCTGCACCTGCCAGCCGAGCTCCCCGGGCTAAACGCCGTACTGGAACCGCCGCCGCCGCCGACTAGCGGAGCGGCGAGTACCATTCTTCTGTCCGCGTCACCGCGGTCGATTCAGCTCTGGAGGAGCAATGTTCAGTTCTCGTCTTGCAGGAGTGTGTTTCGGCAGGAGTATCGGCGGCATTTTTAGGGTTAGCTCGATTCCGATGTTTTCCGGAGTGGCGTTCCTGATCCTGACGATGGCTCCTGGGACGTTTGCACAAACGACGAAGTCATCGGAGACGGCGATCTCCGCTCAGGAGCAGAAGGGAATCGACGAGGACATAGCGCAGCACATCGGCGATGCGCCCGACACATCCCGGGCCCCAGGCTCATCTGTCCGGATCACTGAAGGCCGACGCGGTGCGGACCGCAGAGCGCAAAGTGGCGGACTGGGAGCTTGCCCGTTCACAGCCTTATTTCGGTAGCACGTGGGAGTGGAGCGTGCTCTACACGGGTTTCATGGCCGCCTCGCGCTCGCTGGATGACCCAAAGTATCGCGAAGCGATGGAATCCATGGCCGAGAAGTTCCACTGGGAACTGCGCTCCGAGCGCCCCAATGCGGACGACCAGAGCATAGGACAGACCTACCTCGAACTCGACCTCGTGCGCCCCGCCCCGGAAAAGGTTGCGCCGACCCGGGCGGCTCTCGACGATCTGCTGGCTGGAGGGACGGCGGCGATTCCAGCCGGACAGGCGCGCATCCCCTGGTGGTGGTGCGATGCGCTGTTCATGGCGCCTCCGGTGTGGACGCGCATGTTCGCCGTCACGCACGATTCTAAATATCTGGCTTACATGAACCAGCACTGGTGGGAGACTTCGCACCTGCTCTACGATTCGCAGCGCCACCTTTACTACCGCGACGTGACATGGCTCCACAAGACCAATCCTCGTGGGCAGCCCGTGTTCTGGTCCCGGGGCAATGGCTGGGTCATGGGCGGACTCGCCCGCACGCTGGAGTACCTCCCGCAAAATGACCGGACCGCGGACGGTATGAAACGCAACTGAAGGAGATGGCGGCGGCGGTGGCCGCGCTCCAGGACCCGAAGAACGGCCTGTGGCACTCGGATATGCTCGCCCCGCACGATTATCCGCAGCCCGAGGTTTCCGGTTCCGACCTGATCGCCTTTGCCCTGGCATGGGGCGTGAACCACGGCGTCCTGGATCGCAGGACGTATCTCCCAGTCATCGCTCGAGCCTGGAAGGGCCTGGTCGGACAAATCTACGCGGACGGTCGCCTCGGCAACATTCAGCAGACAGGAGCCGCGCCGGCCCACTACCTGCCTTCCTCGAGCTACTCCTATGGGGTTGGGGGATTTCTTCTTGCCGCCGAGCAGGTGGCCAAACTCAAAACCCCCGCCAGCGTTCACTGACAGGGGCTGTTGAGTCCCGCGTTGAATCGGAAAGCGGAGAACGCGCCGGGCGGCGCTGCCGGCAGGTGAGCCCGGTCAGCGCGCCGCGGCGGAAAGTCATAAGTGGCTCGCGATGGTAGCGAACTCCATCCCGATCCGTGCGGTGAGCGTGGCGAAGGTCGCGACAAGGCTCAGAAACATCACTGAGGCGATCAGCACATATTCGAGCAGATCGGTGGAGTTATCTTCGTTCGACAGGTCCTGCAGAAGCCATGAAGTCAATCTCATAGCCGATCTCTCCCGGGTGACGCGCCGCGCGGGATGAGTATGGGGACCGCGCAGCTTTCGAACTGAAGTGATGTCACTGTCTCGCGGAAACGGCCTGTGGAACAATCGCAGTTCCCGGTCAGCGATAGCTGGCCCGCCCGGTACTTCCGTGAGTGACTGTGGAGGCCGGATGGTTACCTGTGGAGGGCGGCAAGGCGAAAGTTCGCTCTAAATGATCGAATCGGGAGAGCGTCCGATCACCAGCCAGGAGTATCGGCCGACCTTTTCGGCTGACGAGACAGCGAATCCGGCGCCCTCCAGCGAGATTTTTGCTGCGCTCAGAGCAATGCGGTGCGCGATGGGCGGCCCGTGATCCGGCTCCGCATCCGGTCGCCAGTCCAGAATTGCGACACGCCCTCCCGGTAGCAATAGCCGTCGCGCTTCCGCAAGGACCGCAGCATGATCGTCGAACTCATGCCAGACGTTGGCCATGAAAACCATATTGGCGCATCCGGAGGGCAGGCCGGTCGAGGAAGCCTCCCCTTCGAAGCACTGCACGTTGGTGACGCCAGCCTCCGCCAGACGGGTCCGCAAGCGATCCAGCATGGGGGGAGCCACATCGACGGCAAAGACATGGCCTCCGATTCCCCCGAACGCGGCCATCGGCATCGCAAAGTATCCGGTGCCGGCGCCGATATCGACGACGCTCTCTCCCTCACGCAGATGCAGCGCGGCGATCACTGCATCGGGGGGAAGCCAGTTCTTTCGCTCCGGATCTTCGAGCAAATGGGCGCGGGACGGATTGAATCGTCGCTCATGCATAAATACCTCTCAGCGCAATTTCTCCGGGTCAGAAGCCCGATGTCGTGCACTGCTTTCCCTGCAACTGTCGCAGCCGGCCCTGCATGCCTCTTCGATCATGCGCAGACACGCGGGCGTCAGCCGGCGCAGCCACTGCCGGGGCTCGCAATCGGTCGCCTGTGCCTCCAGCAGCATCCACGCATTCAATAAGGCTACAGCCAGCAACAGGTGAGCCGATGGCCGCCCCGCCTCCAGGCGCAGCATCTGGCGGCACACCTCGTCCTGGAGCCAGTTGGCTGTCTTTGCGGAGATCTTAGGAGTTCGCATGACCGCCTGCCCTCAGATTGTCGGCCGCCGTACCGTCGCCTGGCAGGGCAGGCCCATCCATTGGAAGATGGCCATCGCCGGGCACCAGTTGGTGAACCCCGACTGCAGCAGGTTGAGTCCGACAAAGGCCGTCAGCCACAGCCACCGGGGAGAAACCCAGTAGGCCAGAGCCAGAGACGCCAGCACGATGATGCCGGCCAGCAGGCGCACCGCACGTTCGACGTTCATGATGTGATCTCCTGGTGCTGCATGGAAATAGAGGCTGAGGCGTGCGCCGAACGGGCGTTGAGCATGTAGTAGAGCACCGGCACGGCGGGCCACGAGAGGAAAGTGGAGGCAACGCCGCCTGCAATGAGCGAGAGGCCGAGGCCCTGGAAGATAGGATCGGCAAGAATGACGCTGGCGCCCACAATGACGCCGGCCGCGGTGAGCAGAACCGGACGAAGGCGCACGGCGCCGGCATCCACGACGGCTTCCTCCAGAGGCATGCCTTCTCTCCGGCGGAGTTCGATAAAGTCGACCACGATGATGGAATTGCGGACGATGATGCCGGCTCCGGCGATGAACCCGATCATCGAAGTGGCCGTGAAGAAGGCGCCCAGCATGGCGTGGGCCGGCAGAATTCCGATCAGGGTGAGCGGAATCGGCATCATGATAGCCAGCGGAATGGTGAAGGAGCGGAACCATCCCACCACCAGCACGTAAATGAGGACCAGCACCACGGCGAAAGCGAGTCCCAGATCGCGAAAGACTTCAAGGGTGATCTGCCATTCGCCGTCCCACTTCATGGAATACGAATCGGTGGACACGGGCTGGACCGAGTTGTAGCGGACAAGGGACGCGCCGTCCGGCAGGCGCAGCCGGTCGAGTGCGCGGTTCATGCGGAAGATCGCATAAACAGGGCTTTCTTCCCCTCCCGCTACGTCGCCCGTGACGTAAACCACCCGCTTCAGGTTCTTGTGGTAAATGTCCGGCTGCAGCGTGGTGTGCTCCACGTCGACGATCTCCCGCAGCGAAACCATACTGCCATCGGAACCGCGCAGGCGGATGTTCTCCAGTCCCTGCTCAGAGGAGCGCTCGGGCCGGTCGAGCTCCACCACCGTGGGCACGGTTTCGCGCGAGGCGGGAACGTGCAGCAGCCCTGCCTGCGCGCCGGAGGTGGCCAGAGCCAGCGTCTGCGCGACCTCCGCCACCGGAATTCCGTGCAGGGCGGCTTTTGCCTCGTCCACATGCATCACGATCTGCGGCTGCGAATCCTGCATGTACCAGTCGGTATCGACAACACCGGGGGTCTGCTGAAAAATCTGCTTCACCTGGCGGGCGACCGCGACCTGGCCGTCGAGACTGGGGCCATAGACCTCCGCCACCAGAGTCTGCAGAACCGGCGGCCCGGGCGGCACTTCCGACAGCTGGATGCGGGCGCCGAAGGGGGTCGCGAGACGATCCAGCTCCGGCCGCAGGCGGCGCGCGATGGCATGGCTCTGGGCGCTGCGCTCGTCGGCGGGCAGCAGGTTCACCTGAATATCGGCCTGGTTCGGCTGGCTGCGCAGATAGTAGTGGCGGACCAGACCGTTGAAATTGAACGGGCCCGAAGTGCCGGAGTAGATCTGGTAATTCTCCACCTCAGGCTGGCTGCTCAGATACGCCCCCAGCGTTTGCGCTACGCGCGTGGTCTGCTCCAGCGGGGTGCCGTCGGGCATGTTGATCATGACCTGGAACTCGCTCTTGTTGTCGAAGGGCAGCATTTTGACGAGCACCAGGCCCAGAGGGACAAGAGCCGCGGCAACGGCGAGCAGCGCGACGACGCTTCCCAGGAAGATCCAGCGGCGGCTCGCGCTGCGCAGCAGAGCGTGCATGATGCGGCGGTAGAAGCCGATGAGCCAGCCTTCCTTCTCGGGCGTGAGCGTGTGCGCGCCTGCAAGATGCTTGCGCCCGAGCAGGCGCAGGGAGGCCCAGGGCGACACCACGAACGCAACGATCAGGGAGAAGAGCATCGCGATCGACGCGCCTACCGGAATGGGGCGCATGTACGGCCCCATCAGGCCACGCACAAAGGCCATGGGCAGAATGGCCGCGATGACGGTGAAGGTGGCGAGAATGGTGGGATTGCCGACTTCCGCAACCGCCTCCGCCGCCACGTCAGGCAGCGGCCGCTTGCGGTTGATGGGCATGCGCAGATGGCGCACGATGTTCTCCACCACCACGATGGCGTCGTCGACCAGAATGCCGATACTGAAAATCAGCGCGAACAGCGTCACACGGTTCAGGGTGTAACCCATCAGGTAGAAAACCACGAGAGTGAGCGCCAGAGTCACCGGAATGGCGAGCAGCACCACGCCCGACTCGCGCCAGCCCAGAAAAAGGGCAATCAGGAATGTGACGGAGATCGTCGCCAGCACAAGGTGCTTCAGCAGCGTGTCGGATTTCTCTTTCGCGGTCGCGCCATAATTGCGGGTTGTGGTGATCGTCAGGTCCCGCGGCAGCGTGACGCCCTGCATCGCCTGCACACGGGCGAGCGCGGCGTCGGCGATATCGGTGGCGTTGGTGCCTTTGCGCTTCGCGACGGTGATGGTGACGGCGGGATATTCTTTTCCGCGATCTCCGAAGAGAACGTAGTCCCGCGGATCGGCGGGGCCATCGACGACACGGTCCGCCACGTCCCGCAGCGCGACCGGAGCGCCGTGCGCAACGCCCACAACCACGTTCTCCACGTCCTGGGTGTCGCGGAAGAGGTTGCCCGCGTCGAGACGGATCTCCTGGTTGTTGTCGGCGAACGAGCCTGCCTGCATACGCGCATTGGCGGCCTGCAACCGGCCGACGATGTCGGCGGGGGAGAATCCGACCGCCGCCAGCTTCGTGCTGTTGAGGATCACGCGCATGGCCCGCGGCTGTCCGCCGAGAATCGTCGTCTCCGAGACGTCGGGGATCTGCCGGATCGTGTGCTGGACCTCGTCCGCCATCTGGCGCAGCTGGTAGCCGTTGTTGTGCTGGCCCCACAGGGTCAGCGCCAGAATCGGCACATCGGCGATGGAGCGCGCTTTGATCAGCGGCTGCGAAGCTCCCTGCGGCATGCGGTCGGCGTTGGAGTAGAGCTTGCTGTAGACCTTGACCAGCGCGTCCTCTTCCGATGTGCCCACGAGGAAGCGCACGATGACCAGGCTCTGTCCCGGGCTGGAGATCGAGTAGACGTATTCGACGCCCGGGATTTCGTGCATCAGGCTTTCGACCGGGTTCGTCACCCGCTGCTCGATCTCCTCAGGCGATGCTCCAGGCATCGCCGTCATCACGTCGAGCATGGGCACCAGGATCTGCGGCTCCTCTTCGCGAGGAATAGCGAGAACGGCGAACAAGCCCATAGCCAGGGAACCCACAATGACCAGGGGCGTCAGCTTCGAGTGAATGAAAGCGCCGGCCAGGCGCCCGGCGATTCCCTGGGTCCCCTTCATGGCTGCGCCTCAATGCGTTTGCCGGCCAGATCGCGGTCGCCGGGCTGGTTCACCAGCGTCTCTCCCGCGGAAACCCCGGAGAGAATCTCCACCTGATCGCCATGGCGGTTGCCCAGCGTGACGTAGCGGAGCTGAGCCAGACCATTCCCATCGAGTGCGTAGACGCAGGCCAGCGAGCCGCGCTGCGCGATGGCGGAGGAAGGCAGAAGGATCGCCGGCTTCGTTTCGCCGGGGATTTCCGCGGTCGCAAACATCCCCGCCCGCAGGCCGCGGGAGAGTGGAAGGTTGATCTTGACCAGAAAGGTGCGGCTGGCCGGATCGGCGGCGGGAACGATTTCCGCCACGGTGCCCCCGATCGGTTTTGCGCTCTGGAGATTCACGGCGAGTGGCATGCCGTTGCGAAGCGAGCCAATCAGGGACTCATCCACCGAGGTGTAGACCTGCAGCGGACCGTCGCGATCGATCTGCAGAAGCGGCACACCCGGCGCAGCCATGGATCCCGGGTCGGCGAGACGCGCCGTGACGATGCCGCTGAAAGGCGCGTGCAGTGCGGTGTAGCCGAGTTGCACCCGCGCGCCGGTGACGGCCGCCTTTGCCTGCTCCGCTTGCGCATTGTAGGAAGCCACCCGCAACCCCGCGGCCTCAGAGTGTTTCTCGATCTCGTCGAATTCCTGGGGGCTCACGCTCTTCTGGTCTTTCAACATCTGATAGCGCGCCAGCGTCTGGGTGGCCAGCGACGCATCCGACTTTGCGGCCAGCAGCTGCTGCTGGGCAGCACGTTCGCCCGCAGCCGCCTGATTGAGCATCGACTGCAGCGCTTCGTCGTCCAGCGTGACCAGCAACTGGCCTGCACGCACACGGTCGCCGGCCTGCACCAGCACCTGGCGGATAGGCCCTGGAACCTGTGCCGAGAGGACGGCCGTCTCCCGCGCATGCAGGGTTCCAGCGGCGAGGATCGTTTCCGGTTCCTGCGCCGCTGTGGCCTGCACCAGCTGTGCGCGCGCGGTCGCCGGCGCCGCGGGTGGCGGGCTGCTGTGCGCGCAGCCGAACAGCAGGATCGCCGAAAGAGAGAAGGGAAGTGCGAACGATTTCATTGGAGGGACTCCGCGGATTCGGGTGTGAGCTGGCCGGTGGCGTAGAGCAGGCCGGCATAAGCCGTGGTGTTCGCGTATGCCGCCTGCCAGTAGTTGTTCTGGCTCTGGCGCTGCGCATCTTCGGCGCGCAGCAGATCGGTCATGGTGGCGAGCCCGGCATCGTAGCGATTGCGCAAAATGCGCAGGCCCTCGGTGGACTGCTCCATCGAGGCGTACGCGGTGGCCAGAATGCGCTCGGCCGTCCGCTGGCCGGTAAAGGCGCGGCTCACCGACAGCCGAATCTGCTGCTCCTGCGATCGCTGCTCGGCTTCAGCTTTGGCGCGCGCCGCCTGCGCCTGTTCGAGGTGCGCTCGCTTGCCAAGTGGCAGAATGTCGAGGCTGAACTGCGCGCCGGCGACCCAGTTGTTGCCGCCGTTTCCGGCAATCGTCTGGCGATCCATCTCCCAGTTGCCGTACGCGCTCACCTGGGGTAAGAAGTCTGATTTTGCGGCCTTGACTGATTCGCTCTGTGCCGCAGCTTGTTGGCAGAGGGCCTTGAGATCGGGCCTTGCCTTCATCCCTGCAGCGATGGCTTCCGCCAGAGCACCCTCGGGATAGCTCCTTGCTTCGAGAGGCCTGAGCGTGGGACGGGCGCCGTCTGTCTGTCCCATCGCGGTTGCCAGCTCCTCCCACGCCGTCTCCACAGCGCCCTCGGCGGCGATGACCTCCTGCTGGCGCCCGGCCAGATTCACCTGAGCCGCGAGCAGGTCCGAGTCGATGGCCAGGCCCGCCTGAACACGCGTTTGCGCATTGTGGAGCAGAGACTCCGCCGTCTGCTCCTCGTGTGTCGCAACGTCTTTTTGCCGCTGTGCATACAGCACGGACTGGTAGGCCTGAACTACCTGGAAGATGACTGCTTGCCGCACCGCTCCATTCATGGAGATTGCGCTGGCAGCGCCCAGCCGCGCAGCCCGAATCTGTCTCTGCGTCTCCCATCCGTTGAAGAGCATCCACTGGCCGCTCAAACGTGTCGCAAAGTTGCCGGTCGGCGTGGGGCGGTTGAGGGACTTCGGCGAAAAGTCGCTCTGAGCGAATCGCTGCTGGCGCAATTTCGTGCCGAAGGCGTAGACCGGATCGTCCCCACGGGAAAGATCTTCCTCCGCCGTCAGCCGCGGCCACAGCCCCGTCCGCGCCAGCGAAGCGCCGGCTGCAGCGCTCTGCACATCTGCGTCGGCCGCCGCGGTTTGCGGATTCTGCCCGAGCGCTTGTGTGATGGCTTCCTGCAAAGTCAGCGACGGCTGCTCGACTATACCCGAGCGCCGAAACGCTGCCCAGCAGCAGGATAGCCCCATATCTCCACTCACCCGCAATCTTCATCCTTCCGGCCCCTCACCTAACATCCGGGCGAACGACGGGCGCTCCACAGACCTGCTGTGCTCGTTTCCGTCTGCTTCCGGGTGTCTTCCCTCTGCTAAACGAGGGCAGGCGGAGATTCGTTACAGCTTTGGGATGGAATTCTTCAGGCGGAGATACTCTTCGGTAAGAAGCCGCCGCAGGACCAGCCCGGCTTCCGGTTCCGGGCAGAGCTCCAGCGATCGGCAGCGGTCGATGGCCCGCTTCAGGTCCTGCATGAACGTCACGCATGACGGACAGGCCTCAATGTGCTGCCGCATCTGCTTGGAACTTTCCGAACTCATCTCGCCGTCGAGGTAATCGGACAGATTGGCGAAAATCTCACGGCATTCCGCTGGACGCCGAACCGCCGGTTTCTTTCGCCCCGTCGGCTTTGGAGTCCGGGAGCGGCCGACCATCGCCTTCCGCAGGAGCAGGCGCGCCCGGTGCAGCCGAATCCGCACCGTTCCCGGCTGGATCGACAGAATCCTGGCCACCAAATCGGTGTCCATCTCTTCCATGTCATGCAGCACCAGCACGATGCGGTACTGCGGGGGCAGAGACAAAATTGCCTCATGCAGAAACTGGTGGTCCTGATGGCGCAGCGCCTGATGTTCGGGGCTGGGCTCCGGGTCGGCCAGCAGCAGAGCGTGCAATTCGGCATCGCTCGGGATCAGATCATCCAGCGCCACCGCTTTTTGGTAGGTCGCCCGGCGCCGCCCCTGCCAGCAGCGATTCTTCGCGGCGGTGTAGAGCCATGCCGAAAGCGACCGCGGATCCCCCAGTTTCGCGAGGTGGGGCAGCGCACGGAACAGCACTTCCTGGGCGGTGTCTTCGGCATCCTCGCGCTGGCCGCAAAGTTTAATGCCGAAGGAGAGCACCGTGCCCTGCAGCAGCGCGAGCGCCCGGTCGACGTTCTCCGGATCGCCCTGGCGCAGAAGCCCGATCGCTCGTTCCAGCTCAGAACGCACCCTCAGCTTGTCCTCGATGGAGATCTGCATCCATTTTATCGACCCCACCCGACAGCTTGGCTTGCCCCCCCGATGAAGCCTTTGCGCCGGGGGAATGTATGCGTCTTGCCATTGCAGGCGGCCCCGGGATTACACTGAATTACACGTGTCTCCAGCACCGGATGCATTGCCCGGCAGCGGGTCGAATCGAAAGTCGGCTTGGAGCCTCGTCATCCCAATCGCCATCCTGGCGCTCATCATCGGGACGACGCTGGGCGAAGTCTGGCATCGCCACGTCAATACATCTCCCGAAACCTGCCCCATCTGCCATCTGAGCCACCAGGCCGTCGAACCGGCGGTGGCCAGCGTTTGCACAGAGATCCTGATCCCCGACGGACCGGGCCTCGAGCCTCTGGAGTCCACCTCCGTTCCTCGTCTCGTAGCGCCGCAGCTTCCCGCTCGCGCTCCGCCCGCCTAGCCTCCGTCTGCACTCCGCGCTGCTTCCCAGCGCGTCCATTCCGGTTATAGTCCTGCCCCCAAAAGGCTGAGTGCCCATGCGTGCACAACGTAGGTGTATTCCAATCCTGCTTTCCGCAATCCTTTTGCCTGCAATCGCGGAGGCGCAATCGCAACCCGCGCAGAGCGCGCCGGCTCCATCCGCGCAAACCCTCGCGCAGAAACCCGGCAGCGTGCTCCTATCCCTCGACGACGCGATTCGCCTGGCGCTCCAGCACAATCACAACCTTCTCGCGGCGCGCTCGACGATCCGGCAGAACGAGGCTGAAGAAGTCACCGCCAACCTTCGTCCCGACCCCGTTCTTCTGGGTGATACCCAGTTTCTCCCCATCTTTCAGCCGGATCAGTTCAGCTCCACCTACGTGGATAACACCGCGCAGTTCGACGTGGGCGTGAGCTATCTGTTCGAGCGGGGCAAAAAGCGCCAGCATCGGCTGCAGGCGGCGAAGGATGCGACGGCAGTGACCCGCTCTCAGGTCGCCGACACCGAACGGGGGCTCACCTTCAGCGTTGCGTCGCAGTACATCAATGTGGAGCTGGCGGAATCGACTCTGGCCCTTGCGCAGCAGGACCTGAAGAGCTTTCAGGACACGGTGGACATCGCCCAGACCCAGTACAAAGACGGCGATATCAGCGAAGACGATTTGCTGAAGATCAAACTCCAGCTCCTGCAGTTCCAGTCCGATGTATCGGCGGCGCAACTGGCTCGAGCCCAGGGCCTTTCGGATCTGCGGCAGCTACTCGGCTATGAGGCAGTTCCTGCCGATTACGACGTGGTCCCGAACTTCGACTATCAGCCGGTCTCTGGAAACCTGGATGACTTCAACGCCGCGGCGCTCCAGGACCGTCCCGACCTGCGCGCCGCGCAACAGGGAGTTACGGCTGCGAACAGCCAGTATCAGTTACAAAAGGCGATCGGCAAGCGGGACATCACCGGACAAGTCAGTTACACGCACATTCAGTTCAGCGAGATCTCTCTGTTTGGTCAGATGCCACTGCCCATCTTCGATCGCAATCAGGGTGAAATCGCCCGTGCCGGCTACGCGATTACCCAGGCTCAGGAGCAGGAAAAACTGGCTCAGGGACAGGTGCTGACCGACGTCCGTGACGCCTTTGAGAATCTGCGCAGCAACGACCAGATCATCGGCCTGTATCGCTCCGGATACCTCAGCCAGGCGCAGCAGTCCCGCGACATCAGCGAATATGCCTACCGCCGGGGCGCTGCCAGCCTGCTCGATTTCCTCGACGCGGAGCGCAGCTATCGTTCTGTTCAACTTGGATACCGCCAGGCTCTGGCCTCGTATCTGCTCGCCATCGAGCAGCTTCGTCAGGCGGTAGGAACCAGGAGCTTACCATGACCACCCGGACCGTATTCCGCCGCCGGTTGACCGGTGCTGTGACGTTGGCCTGCCTCCTCGTGATGGCAGGCTGTAGTTCCGGCGATCGCGAACATGCCGGCCAGATGACCTCGTACGCATCGCGAGCCTCGTCATCGGAGACACCGCGTCTCTTCACCATCCCCGAAGATCAGATGTCGCACGTTCAGGTGGTCACGGTCGAGCCCACCACGCTCACGAGGAGCCTGCGCCTGACCGGCACGGTCGCATACAACGCCTTTAAAACGACCCCGGTGATCACCCAGGTCGGCGGACCCGTAACGCGGATCCTTGTGGTTCCCGGACAGCATGTACGCGAAGGCGCGCCGATGCTGGAGGTCAGCAGCCCGGATTACTCGCAGCTGCTTGATGCCTACCTGAAGGCCGCGGACTCCTCTCGTCTGACTGAAAAGAATTACGCCCGTGCCCAGGACCTCTACCAGCATCACGCCATCGCCCAGCGCGATCTCGAGCAGGCCGAATCGGACCGGAATCAGGCCCGCGCCGATCTGAATGCCGCCGAAGAGGGGATGAAGATCCTCGGCATCAAGAACCCCGCGCAGCTCGCCGACGCACCTGCGTCGGCGCAAATTCCGGTGCTGGCGCCCATCAGTGGAGAAGTGGTCGAGCGGCTTGTCTCGCCGGGGCAGGTGGTCCAGGCCGGCCAAACCCAGGCCTTCACTATTTCTGACCTCAGCACCGTCTGGGTTCTTGCCAATGTCTATCAGGCCGATCTGGCTTACGTGCGCAGCGGCGAGGACGTGGCAGTCCAGACTGACGCGTATCCGGGCACGTTTCATGGCCGCATCTCCTACGTTTCCCCGGCGCTCGATCCCAACACCCGCACGCTGCAGGCCCGCGTCGTCGTGGATAATCCCGGCGAAAAGCTGAAGCGCGATATGTATTGCACGGTCATGGTCACGGCGGGCAAGGTCACCCAGGCGATTGCCGTGCCCAACGCCGCAGTCCTGCGCGACGACAACAACCAACCCTTTGTTTACGTCGCCACCGGCAGCAACCAGTTTGGCCGGCGCGACGTGGAAACCGGACAAGGCGAGAATGGCCTGATCCAGATCCTGAAAGGCATTGCCCCGGGAGACAAAGTTGTGGGCGACGGCAGCCTGTTCCTGCAGTTTGCCAATTCGCTGCAGCACTGAGGAGCCGCTTCCCATGATCAACCGCATCGTCCAGTTCGCACTCCGGCAGCGATTCCTCATCCTGATGATGGTGGGGTTTCTCGCTGTCGGGGGAGCCGTCTCCTTCTCCCACATGCCCGTCGATGCCTATCCGGATTTGTCGCCGCCCATGGTGGAGATCATCACTCAGTGGCCGGGTCACGCCGCCGAAGAAGTGGAGCGGCTGGTGACCGTGCCTACGGAAGTAGAGATGAACGGCGTCCCGAAGATGACGGTGATGCGCTCGATCTCGCTCTACGGCCTCTCCGACGTCATTCTGACCTTCAACGACGGCACCGATGACTACTGGGCGCGGCAGGTGGTCTTCCAGCGCCTTAGCGAAGTCACATATCCCACCGGAGTATTGCCCACCCTGGCCCCCCTGGCCAGTCCCTCGGGTCTCGTTTACCGCTACGTCATTCAAAGCCCTGACCGCACGCCTCAGGAGCTGAAGGTCTATGAAGACTGGGTGATCGAGCGCGAATACAAGCAGGTTGCCGGTGTCGCGGATGACTCAGGATTCGGCGGTACGGTAATGCAGTACCAGGTGCTGCTGGATCCGGCAAAACTCTACGCCTATCACATCACCGTGCCCACGGTGGTTCAGCAGTTGTCGATCAATAACTCCAACGCCGGCGGCGGCTTCTATTCTCAGGGCGGCCAGTTCTACTACGTGCGCGGCCTGGGCCTGATCCGCGATACGAAAGACATCGGCGACGTCGTCGTTGGATCGCAGAACGGAGTGCCCACCCGCATACGCGATATCGGCGACGTCACCATCGGGCACGCCCCGCGGCTCGGCGAATTCGGATTCAACAAAACCAATGACGCCGTCGAAGGCGTCATCATGATGCGCCGCGGCGAGCAGACCCAGAATGTGCTGAAGGGAGTAGAGGCAAAGACCCAGCAACTGAACAGTCAGATCCTGCCGCCGGACATCAAGGTCCGTCCCTATTACGACCGCAGCGATCTGGTGCAGCTCACCATCGATACCGTCGAGCACAACATGGTCATGGGGATGATTCTCGTCCTCATTGTGCTGATGTGCTTCCTGGTCAGCCTGCGCGCCGCCGTCATCGTGGCGCTCACCATCCCGCTCTCGCTGCTGTTCTCCTTCATCTTCCTGCACGCTCAGGGAGTCGCCGCCAACCTGCTCTCCATAGGAGCGATTGACTTTGGGATCCTCATTGACGGAACCCTGGTCATGGTCGAGAACATCTTCCGCGAGCTGGGAGAGCGCGAGGGAAGCGGCTACAACCTGATGGACGTGATCGTCGCAGCTGCCAAGGATGTCGATCGCCCCATCTTCTACTCCGTGGCTGTCATCATCGCGGGTTACCTGCCCATTTACGCACTCGCCGGACCCTCGGGGAAACTCTTCCGCCCTATGGCGGATACCGTCTCCATCGCTCTGATCGGCTCGCTCATCCTTACTCTGACGTTTGTGCCGGTGATGTGCTGGTACTGGTTCAAAAAGGGCGTGCACGAGCGCGTCAACAAGCCCTTCGAGTGGGTACGGCGGCAGTACAAAGGGGAGCTGGAATGGTGTCTGAATCATCCGAAAATCACAATGCTGGTGGCCACGGCGATCTTCGCCGCTACGCTGCTGCTCGTCCCGTTTATCGGTGGCGAATTTATGCCGCATCTGGACGAAGGAGCGCTCTGGATCCGCGCCACTCTCCCGTACACCATCTCCTTTGACGAGGCCAGCCGCTTCTCGCCTCAGGTGCGCGACATCCTCATGCAGTACCCCATGGTCACCGACGTGGGATCCGAACTGGGCCGCCCCGACGACGGTACGGATCCAACCGGATTCTTCAACGATGAGTTCTACGTCGGCTTGAAACCCTACAACGATGGTTCCTGGCACACGAGTTCCATTCACAACAAGAAGGAACTGCAGGAAGACATCCAGAAAAAGCTGCAGTCCTTTCCAGGTGTGATCTTCAATTACACGCAGCCGGCTGAAGACGCGGTCGACGAAGCCCTGACCGGCTTAAAGAGCGCACTCGCTGTCAAAATCTACGGACCCGACCTGAACGTACTACAGGCCAAAGCTCTCGAAATTAAGCGGCGCCTCTCCGAGGTGCCGGGATTCACGGAGCTGACCGTCGTGCGTGAGCTCGGACAGCCCAGCCTACTCATCGATGTTGATCGCGACAAGATTGCGCGCTATGGCATCAATGTCGCGGATGTGGAAGCCATCGTTCAGGCGGCGGTGGGCGGACAGGCCGCAACCCAGGTGATTCAGGGTGAGAAACTCTTCGACCTGGTTGTCCGCATGGAACCACAGTTCCGCGAAAATGCGAAAGAGATCGGCAATCTCCTCGTGGGAACGCCCACGGGCCAGCAAGTCCCGCTCAGCGAGCTGGCGAATATCCACGAATCCAGCGGTGCCTCGTTCATCTATCGCGAAAACAATTCACGTTACATCGGCGTGCAGTACAGTGTCGAAGGCCGTGACCTGCAGAGTGCCGTCAATGAGGGCCAGCGGGCCATTGCCGACATCACGCGCAGTTTGCCGCCCGGATATCGCATTGCCTGGGGTGGTGAGTATGGCGAGCTCCTCGAGGCCAGGCATCAGATGGAGATCATCGGTCCTCTGGCTCTTCTGATCATCTTCATGATCCTGTTCGCGCTCTATGACAATTTCAAATTCCCCGTCACCATTGCGCTGGGCGTAGTCCTCACTGAGCCTGTTGGCGCCCTGATTGCTCTCAAGCTGACCCATACGCCGTTCAGCGTATCCTCCGTCCTGGGTTTGTTGGCACTGATGGGCGTTTCTGTAGAAACCGCGGTGATTCTCGTCTCCTACATCAACAAATTACGCCTGGAGAACAAGGACATCCGTACCGCCACGCTGGAAGCGTCTCTTCTGCGTCTGCGCCCCATCATGATGACTGCACTGGTCGCCTGTCTGGGGCTGCTCCCCGCGGCCTTGTCGACCGGGATCGGCTCTGACACTCAGAAGCCCTTTGCCATTGTGATCGTCGCCGGCCTCATCTCGCGTCTCTTCCTGGGATTCTTCGTCAATCCTGTGCTGTATGAGATGGTCGCCCGCGATGGCGACGTCCTGCAGGTCTAGACCGGTCGGCGGCGAATTGAGCGACAAGGGCAGAGCCTCGTCGCTCCTCATCTATCCGTCGTTATTCCTTCGTCGATGGAGCCGGCGTATCAATGCGGGGCAGCATCTCAGCGCGGGTCGCTGCGTTGTAAGCAAACCATGCTTCGATCATGGCGCCCTGCATCACGTCGCCTTTCTGGACGCGGTCGTAGAGATCCATGTTGGAGTGGTGCGTTCGGCTGCCATACTCCAGCGGATCCTGCATGAACCCAATGCCGTCGAGGCCGATCCAGGAGAAGCTGGTTGAGTCCGTCCCGCCGGGCTGCAGCGTCGGGCCAGCCGTGAGGCCGGTAACAGCGTCGATGCCCAGGTCCTTAATGGGCGTAATCCACGACTGAAAGATTGCAGCCAGTTGTGCATTTCCCAGTGCCGAAACCGCGCGGAACTTGCCCGAGCCCGAGTCGTCGTTGAAATAAACGTCCAGGTTGTCGTACTCGGGGGTCTTCTTCATGGTGTCGCGCGGAGCAAAGTGCTGTTGCACGTAAGCCAGCGAACCGTAGAGTCCCTCTTCTTCACCGCCCCATAAGGCTACGCGGACAGTACGCGCCATCGGCTTGTGCAGCGTGGCCAGAATGCGCACGGCTTCCATGGCCACAGCCGAGCCCGTACCGTTGTCGGTTGCCCCCGTGCCGCCCTGCCAGCTATCGAAATGGCCGCCGACCATCACGACCTGGTCGGGTTTCGTCGTGCCGGGAATCTCCCCGATCACGTTGAATCCCATCAGGTCATCTTTCTGGTATTCGACGTCGATATCGAAGGTCAGCTTTGGAGTGATACCGTGCTGAATCAGCCGGCAGATGCGGTTGTACTGCTCCGGCGTGATGGCGGCCATGGGCGGCCCCACAGGATCCTTCGGATCCTGCGATCCTCCGTAGGAGGCAAAGATCGTGCCACCGTCGCCGTTATACCCCGGTGTCAGCGCCACAGCCACGCCTTCTTCTTTCAGGAAGGCGTTCACCTGGTTGCGCAGAACGCGCCCGCTCGGCGCTGCCGTGGAAAGCGTCGCCGGCGTGTATTCACCCGGACGCGGCGCCGCCACTCCGGGTCGGGAATCCGCCAAAGCCGGTATGTGAAGGGTCAGGTGTCATCGTGCGGGCCTGGATTTCTTCATCAGTCAGTCGCCGCGCCTCGGGCTCCGTATGCATCGACAACTCGCGCGGGTCGAAGATCAGCACGATCTTGCCCTTCAGCTTGCCTCTGTATTTCGCAAAATCCTCCGCGGAGTGGAGCGGCGCCAGCACGGCATCGGCGGTCACGGGTCCATTGGTGCCCGGCGTCCACGCCAGGGGAAACCCGATCAGTGAGGCATAAGCCGGCGTTTCAAGAGCCCCATAATACTTTTTGATTTGCCAGCCATCCCCGAATGGCCCCCATTTTTCCAGGTGTACGTTCTGCAGCCCCCACTCCTTCATCCGTTGCATCGCCCATTCGGCGGCCGCGCGATGATTGCGGCTGTTGTTGACGCGCGGTCCATAGACCTCGGAGATGTAGAAGAGATTGTCCATGACCTGGGAATGTTGGAAGGCCTCAGTCTTGATCTGAGTCAAAGCGCTCAGATCCACCTTGTCGCCTTCCTGATCCTGCCCGGATGCGAACGGAGTCAACAGCAGAGTCATAACGCAGGCGGCGGAGGCCAACCTCAGGTGAAGCAGGTTCACGATCGTTCTTCCTTTCGAAGTAAGGGTGGACTGGCTCTCATCAACAGGAGGGAGAAGCAGGAAACAGGCCCGTACAGCAGGCTCTCTCACAAACTCTGAATTTCGAGTCGGGACAAAGCTATTGAAATTGGACTCACAATGCAACAAAAACCCGCCACTGGACGGCAGCTCTCTGCGCTGTCGCACCACGAAGCCCCAGTACCGGCCCGTCAGACCTGTCTCAAAAGGGGCCGCGCCGACCCCTGCTTGATTCATGGAGTGTCAATGGCCAGATCGAAGACATCCGTCTGTTCCATCAGGTTTGTGGGTGGCGTTATCAGAGCGATACCGATGGGCATCTTTCTGGCCCAGGAATTCCTGTCAATCGGCAGATGATAGATTGTGAATATCCTTCTAAGAAGGTGGTCCCTCTTAAGGCGGCCCTCCGAAAGGGATCGTTTGGCTCACGGACGCTTTGCTCATCTGATCAAAATCGCCTGCACGCTTGTCACCGTTGCTGCATTTCAACCGGCAGCCGGGTTCGCTGCTGACGATCTGCCGAATGCACCCCCACCGCAAGGCTTATCCGCATCGCAATCCAGCGCGCCTGCCGCGTCCGGTGAGAGTGCACCCAAAACTCAGAGTGACCCAGGCGGGCAAACCCACCCCGAAACGGACGAGGAGCGGCGCCAGCGCGCCAGGCGCGAATTACAGGAGCAGGAGAAACAGCGGATGCTCGGCATCGTTCCGATGTTCAACGTCACCTCCAATGCCAATTCCGCTCCGCTTACCCCAAAGCAGAAATTCGGGCTCTTCTTTAAGGGCTCTACGGATTGGTACCAGTTCGTCATCACCGGCATCGATGGAGGCATCAGCATGGCGGGGGACGAATATCCTTCTTATGGACAGGGAGTCGAGGGTTTCGCAAAGTACTGGGGAGCAGCCTACGCGGATACGATCGACGGCAATTTCTGGGGCAACGCAGTCCTGCCTTCCTGGTGGCATGAAGATCCGCGATACTACCGAAGGGGACATGGGCCATTTCTGAAACGCGCGGCGTACGCTGCCGTGACGACAGTCTGGTGCAAGCGCGACAGCGGAAAATGGGGCCCTAATTATGCCAATGTCGCTGGCAACTTCATCGGCGGCGCCATCTCCAACATTTACTATCCCGCGGACCAGCGCGGATTCGGACTGACGATGGGCCGCGGTGCCAGCGTGACCTACGAGGGCATTGTCGGGGCTGAGATTGCCGAGTTCTGGCCGGATATTGCGCGGCGCCTTGCGAAGAAACACGCCGAAAAAGTGGAAAAACAGAAGGTCCAGTCGAAGATCACGTCTGACACGTCAGACTAACCATTCACCATCGCTGCCCCCAGATTCCTGCGCCCCTGGCTCTGTCTTTCTAAGTGCTGAAATCCGCCTCGCGATAATCGCGCGGTGATATCTCCTTCGGCGGGAAGGTGCGGATCAGCAACGGCATGATGAAAAGGATCGCCAAAACAGTGGTGATCATACCGCCTACCACCACACGGGCCAGCGGCTGTTGCGCCTGCGCGCCGATGCTGGTCGCGATGGCCGCGGGCAGAAGTCCCAGACCAGCAGCCATGCAGGCCATGACTACGGGGCGCATCTCGTCCAGGCAGCCCTTTTCCAGTCCGGCCGCAAATCCTTCCTCGCGCTGGGCCCGACGGATCCCGGAAAGGAAAACGACCGCCCCCAGCGTCGCCACACCTGTCAACGACGTGAAACCAACAGCGGCGGAAATGCTGAATGGCGTTCGAGTGACGAACAGCGACAGCACGCCTCCGATGGCAGCGAACGGCAGAGTGGTCATCACGATGAAGGCATCGCGCCATGTGCGGAACTGAATGTAAAGCAGCATGAGGATAACCGCCAGGCTGACCGGAATGATAAACGCGAGCCGGTTTTGCTCTTTGCGCAGACTGTCGAATTCTCCCGCCCAGGTGCATTCGTAACCGCTGGGAAGGTGAACCTCGGCAGCAAGGCGATCCTGCAGATCCTGGATGGCGCTGGCCAGATCGCGTCCGCGCACGCTGAACTTAATGGGAATGTAGCGGCGGCCACCCTCGTGGTAGATCATAAAGGCTCCGTTGCGGATGCTTACATCGGCGACAGAGCCAAGCGGGACCTGGTTGCCGTCCGGAGTAGGCAAAAGGATCTGCGAGATTTCTTCCGGCGTGCTGCGGAACTGTGGCGCGTAGCGGACCGAAAAGTCGAACCGGCGGTCGTTATCGATGATTTGCGTGACGGGCGCGCCGCCTACGGCGGCCTGCACGACATTATTGATGTCCTGAGGCTGCAGGCCGTAGCGCGCGGCTTTCAACCGATCGATGGAAACCATCAGGCTCGGCTGGCCAGTAACGTCGAAGACGCCCACGTCGGTGATACCCGGAACCTTTTTCATGATGCCGGCGATCTGGTCGGCGATGCGCGTAAGGTCATCGAAGTCGTTGCCGAAAAGCTTCAGCGAGTTCTCGCCCTTTACGCCCGACATCGCTTCTTCCACGTTGTCCTGAATGTTTTGAGAGAAATTGAAATCAATCCCGGGGTATTGCTCAAAGCTCTTCGAGATTGCGGCGATAAGCCTTTCCTTGCTGCGGTGGAACTGAGGACGCCACCGGGAAACTGGCTCGAGGTCCGCAAGGAACTCGACGTTATTAAAGGTGCTGACGTCGGTCCCGTCGTCGGGACGACCCATCTGCGAAACGATCTGGGTAATCTCGGGGTAGGCGCGCAAGGTTGCGCGAATATCATCGGCTATCTTTTCTGACGCCTGGAAAGAGATGTCCTGCTGCATATCGGCGCGGATCCAGAGGTTGCCCTCCTCGAGCGCCGGCATAAACTCACCACCAACGAAGTGAAAGACAACGCCGGCGCCGGCCAGGGCGATGAAAGCGACGATCCACGAGGCGCCCCGGAAGCGCAAAGAGCGCTGCAATCCGCTGTCATAGCGGCGCCGGAGGAACCCACTGAGCCACGTTTCTCCTGCTTCGCGACGAATCTGCTTGGGAATTGCCAGCGAACCAAGCACCGGTGCGAAGACAAGCGCGAAAATGAGCGCGCCGGTCAGCGCAAAGCCATAGGTGACAGACATGGGCGCGAAGATCTTGCCCGGAACTCCCTGCATGGTAAACAGCGGGATAAAGGCCACAAGAATGATGAGCGTGGCGAAAAGTACGGGTTTGGCAGAATCGGCGACCCCGGCGAGAATCAACTCGCGGATTTCCTCGCCTTCCACTCGGCGGGAAATCCTGCGGTACACGCTCTCCAGCACCACAATCGAGGCGTCGACGAGGATGCCGAAATCGATTGCCCCAATCGAGATGAGGTTGGCGGACTGATTCGTGAGTACCATCAGGCTGAACGCGAAGAGCACCGCAAAGGGAATCGTGACCGCAGCGATGATCGTGATCCGCCAGTCGCCCAGCATACTGAGCAGCACCAGCGTTACCAGAATCAGTCCCATGATGACGATGTGACGAACCGTCTCGGTCGTAGTACCGATCAGCCGGGTACGGTCGTAAACGGTGCTGATGTGCATTCCTGGCGGCAGCAGGTTCCCATGGTTCAGCGCATCGATCTTGTGGCGAAGCGCAGCCAGCGCGGGCAGTGACTTTGCTCCCTTTTGGAGGAGCACGATCCCTTCGATGATGTCGGGATCGTCGTGGCCGTTGATATCGCGACCGACTTTTCCCAGCCGTGGCTGGTGACCCTCGCGGAGTTCGGCTACGTCGCTGAGGAGAACGGGAACGCCATTATGCTCCGCCACGACAATGTGCCGCATGTCATCAAGAGAATGCAGCAGCCCGATACCGCGGATGTTGACGCTCTGAGAACCGATGGTGAGGTAATTTCCGCCGGCATTGGCGTTGCTGTTCTGGACCGCATTGACCACCTGGGTCATCGTGACGCCATAAGTAAGAAGCTTATGGGGATCGACCTCCGCCTGATACTGCCGCGTGGTCCCGCCAAATGTCGCTACGTCGATAATGCCGGGTACCTGCTTGAGCTCGCGCACGAGGAACCAGTCCTGCGTCGCCTTCACCTCATTCAGGGAATATCCTGGACCGCTGAGCTGATAGCGGTAGATTTCCCCTACCGGCGACTCCGGAGAAAGCTGCGGTTGCAGGTTGTTCGGAAGCGTGACCTGGGCAATGCGATTCAGGGCTTCCTGCCGATCGACGAAGTAGTCACTGTCGAAGGCAAAGTACATCTTGACGTCGCTCAGTCCGAATATGCTGATGGAACGAATCTGATCGAGTCCCGGCGTGCCGTTCAGTCCGGTCTCGAGCGGTATGGTCACCTGCTCCTCCATCTCCTCCGCTGACCAGGATGGATTCTGGGTGATGAACTCGACCATCGGCGGAGACGGATCTGGATAAGCCTCGATGTCGAGCCTGGTAAAAGCGTACCCGCCGATTACCAGCGCGGCCAGAAACACAATAAGGACGACATTGCGATAACGAAGCAGGATACGAATGAGGGCCTGCATGGCTATTGGTCCTCCGCCCCGCGCAGAAGCTCGGCTCCCTGGCTCACGACCGTATCGCCGTCGTTCAGTCCCTGTACCACGTCGTCGGTTTCGGTTCCGGAGTTCGCCAGCGTCACGTTGCGGGGCTCATATTTACCTACTGCGGTTTGGACGAAGACGAAAGTCTCGCGGCCATTTTGAATGACGGCGGCGGCGGGCACGGCAATCACTTCTCTCCCGGTGCCAGTGAGCGTCATATTGGCGTACATGGCCGGCTTCAGGCGATGTTGAGGATTCGCCAGAACAACGCGGACCTTGAGCGTAAGCGAAACCGGGTCGACGGCATCGGATATGTTATCGACCTTGCCGTGCAGGGTCATATCAGGGTAGCCATTTACCGTGATTGCCGCGGACTGGCCGACTCGGACCTGGCCCTGGTCGCGTGGGTATAGATCGCCGACCACCCATATCGAATCGATATTGGCGATAGTTGCGATGGCTGTCGCGTTGTCCAGTGAACGCTGCAGCTCGCCCGGCCCTGTCCCCACATCAAGCACCACGCCAGAAATGGGCGCGGTGATCGACACGATGTCGCTCGTGCCGTTTTCGCTGAATCCGAGCAGGTGCAGCGTTTGCTGGGTGCGCTCCAGCTCAGAATGATCCGCGGCATCGAGGGCTTTGAGGTCGTCGTAATCACGCTGCGCCATAACGTCGTGGGCCAGCAGTTCCTTTGCCCTGTTCAATTGCAGGTCAGCACGATCGGCCTCGATTTTTGCCTTCTCGTAATCGGAGCGGGCCTGCGCCGCCTCGCTGCTCTGGAGGGTGCCAATCGTTTCGCCCTTGCGTATCTCCTGTCCGGGCAGGATTCGCAGCGAGAGAACGCGGCCGCTGATCAGGGGATAGATATGCACCATCTCCGTGGGATTGGCGGTGACACGAGCAGGAAGCATCAGCGGGGTGCTCACCGTCCGCCGGTGGACCGTCACGGTCTCGATTACGTGCTGCTTTGGTGTCGCGGTTGAGGCAGCCGGTTCTTTGCTATGACATCCGGCGATCAGGAGGGCCCCGGCGAAGACGGCGGCAGGCAGGATAATTCTGTTCATGGAGCGATCTCCGTTGCTGCGGCGAAGCCGAGCTGGGCCAGACTGAGCCACACCTGCTGGTTAGCGGCGAGCGCATCCAGGTGAACCTGGCGATAGTCCCGCAGCGCGTCGAGGTAATCCAGCAGGGTCGCGCCGCCGTGGCGGTAACTGAATTCGAGGTTGGTGCGGACGCGTTCTGACTCGGCGAGGTAGTGGCTGTTGTAACGGTTGGCTATTCCCACGGCTGCCAGGTAGGCGGACCAGGCCTGATCGACATCGTTCAGTACCTGGTTGCGCGCCTGGGTTGCAGCAAGGCGGGAGGACTGCGCCTCATACCGCGTGCGCTCCTTCTCCCCCTGGTTGCGATCGAAGATGCGTACCGGGACGGAAATCTGAAATCCGGCGCTGTTGAATACACCCAGGCGCTCGTATTCAGCCCCAAGTGTGGGATCCGTAGTTCCTTCGGCATCGGCCAGCTTTACGTTGGCATCGGCAAGCGTGACCGATTGGCGGGCTTCCTGATAATCGGGGCGCGCCGCCAGGGCTTCCTGTTCGATCTGCGCCACGTTTTGGGTAAGTTCGGGAGGCGCCAGAGAGCCCGTGATATCGAAATTCGGCGATGGCTTCGCAATCCCCATTTGCAACTGGAGCGAGTCGCTTGCCTGCACCAGGTTGAGCCTGGCCGCGTCATAATCCGACTCAAACTCTGCGAGCTGAAGATCGATGCGTTCGAAATCGGTATTGCTGATATCGCCCGCGTCCACGCGTGCTTTGCTCAGATCGACCGTCTTGCGGTAGCTCTCGAGGTTGTCCTCGGCGACCTGCAGAGCCGCCTTCGCAGCCAGCATATTGGTGAAGGCGTCTTTCACCTGAAGAACCAGCTGGCGCTGTTGGTCGTTGTACTGGCTCTGGGTAACGGAAGTCGTCGCCGTTGCAACTTCCAGACGCCACCGGCGTTTCTGTCCGCGTTCAAACAGTCGCGAGAAATTCCCGATATAGGTATACGGGCTGCTGGGATTGTTCGCGGGCAACGTGGTGTTCGCCCCGGAAAGGGTAAAGGTCGGGTTCTGGCGCAGGGCCGCCGTGACTTCGGATGCTTTCGTCGCGATTACGTGCTGTTCGACCGAGAGCAGGCCTGGGTTTCTTGCCCGGGCCACGGCCAATACCTGCTGCAGGGACATCGGCGCCGGCGCCTGCGCATACACATTCGAGAATGTGTGCAGCAGGGCAAAAACGAGCCCGAACCCACAACGGCGGAGTCTCATGATGTTTGTCCATCCATCGCCCGAGGCGATCATGATCTGAGAATGAAAATGAAAGGAGAGGACCGAGAGCTCAGGCGAAGGGCGGAGGCCTGGGGGAGCGCAAACGAACGTGCGCTATCTGTCTCGTGCGCGGAAGCGAAGGAGACCGTAACAGCGCAGTCGTGCCTGGGGAAGCCAGCAGAAGACAGGTGATGATGACCGCCAGTGCCGCTGGCGCTGGTGCTGGAAAGTCGGGCCGAAGCAAATGCTGATCGCTCCGGATGCAGGTGCGCTCGACCTCTGCCGGATTATGTGACGCTTGCAGATCGTCCGAAACAGAAATTGCCGGCAACAGAATCAGCGTGAGTAACGCAAGCGCTACCAATTGCCCCTTGATTCCGGAGCGCAGCAGCACTCGGGGCGCAGTGCGTCGTTGGAGCAGCCATTGACACCAGAGCGCAACGGCTACTGCGATCCAGACAAGATTGGAGAGTAGTTCCACTGAGGCTTATGCGCATTATATAGATTCGGTGATGCACAAGTGTTAGCTTCGGAACACCCGATTGGGCTGCTGCCTTCGCCGGGTAGTGAAGAGTGCTTCTACTGGACCGTAAGCGTAACAGTCGTCGACGCAGTCAACCTGAAGTTCGCTGTGTCTGTACCTGTGACGGTGAAGACATATTTTCCAGTTGTCGTCGCGGCAGTCGTCGTAGGCGGGGCGGTCGATGGCGGGGTCGAAGTTTGGCTCCCCCCTCCGCCACCGCAACCGATCGCGCCGACAATCCCAATGGTTATGCAGAGTACGAGACCAGCTCTCCAATAGCGCCGCTTTGCCGGAACGCCAAACCACATCACAATCGCCAACAGGGCCGAACCGCCACCCAATGCCGGAAGGAACGGGCTGCGCTGTTCCAGGTGGGCTGAGATACTGCCCGCGGTGGTGTGGAGGGTGACCGCCACGTCGCTTTGCCCGCCTGCGGCCAGCGTAAAGTTCTCCGGATTGAACGTGCAGGTAGGCAAGCTCTTGGCTCCGGACGGAGAACTCCTAAGGCTGCAGCTGAGATTCATCGTTCCCGCATAGCTGCCCGACGTAAAGGCGACATCCGCCGTGGTCGCGCTCCCGGGCGAGACCGGCGCGGGCGTTGCGGCAGCCGCAAGCACCGGCAGCACGTTGATCGTCGCGCTGTCGCTTGCTCGTGCGTAGTTGCCATCTCCGCCGTAAGTGGCCGTTAGCACGACGGGGCCGGCGCGCAGGCTGCCGGAGGATACCTGAAATGTAACTGATCCATTGGTCAGGGCTAGCGCCGTTGCATAAGTTCCGGCGTCGAGTGTGACGGACCCGGTCGGCATCGGCGCACCGCTGGCGCCGCCGACGGATACACTCACACTGACCGGCTGTTCATCCGTCAGGGTCGTGGCTGAGGGCGTCACTGTGACCAGAGCCGTTTGCGCGCCAGCTGGTAATGAGACGGCAAGTTCCAGCGTATCGGAAAAAGCGGCTGTGTACGCATTCGAACCGGCAGCGTCGGGGTTGTACGCGGCGGTAACGAAAGCCGCACCGGCAGCCAGAGATCCGGCTGGGATCGTGAACGTAGCCGTCCCTGCAATAAGTGTTTGCTGGGCGCTATAAGAACCTGACAGCACAACATTGCCCGTCGGCACCAGAGCGTTACTATCGCCGCTAACCGTCACCGTTACCGTGAGCGGCTGCGCCGTCGTGATATTCCAGGACGAGGGTACCACCGTGACGGTCGGTGTGGCTTTCGCCGCGGCACTGACAACCACCGACACCGATCCACTCGACGCAGCATAAGTGGCTGCACTTGCTGAGTCCGGAGTGTAAGTTGCCGTCAGCGCGTCGGTGCCAACTGATAACGATCCTGCCGGAATGCTGATGCTGGCGCTGCCGTTCGTCAGAGTGGTTGCGGCCGACGTGTAGCCTCCACCGGTCACGATTACGGAACCCGTGGGTGTCGTACTGCCGCTAACCTTTATTGTTACGGTCAGCGCCTGCGCGGTCGTCAGGCTGGACGCAGAAAGCGAAACGGTCACCGTGGGCGTGGTACGAGGGCTGATCGTATACGTCGCCGTCACAACTGCGCTGTTTTTGTACCCTGTGACGACCGCCATCGCCTGTAGCTCTTCGGACTGCGATACGGTGATCGGACCGCCGTAGACGGTCGACCTCGTGGTGGGTGTCGTACCATCCGACGTGTAGTAAATCGTCGCGCCAGGTGTGCTGTCGCTGATGGTAACCGTTTGTGCAGTGCCATAACTTGCGCCCGGAACACTAAAGACTGGAAGTGCCGCCAAGCCGAGAGAAGTGAAAGTGACCTTCCGAATCAGCCGATTGCATTCATCCGCAACCAGAAGCGCACCAGAAGGGCTAACCGCTAATCCAGCTGGCCCACAGAAGTTCGCCAGAAGAGCAGAGCCGCCATCTCCGCTGAAACCGAAATAACCGGTTCCGGCGACGGTGGTTATGGTCGTGCTGCCCGCCGGGATTTCCCGCACCACATTTTCGCTGGAGATGTACAGATCACCGGCAGGATCGACAGCGAGTCCGGCGGGAACGATCTGAGCCTGAACCGCGGATCCTCCATCACCACTGTTTCCCGATAATCCCATTCCCGCAATCGTACGGATCATGCCGGAGCCGGCTGTGACTTCCCGCACCCGAGCCGAGTTTTCGTCGGCAATATAAAGATTTCCCTGACTGTCCACCGTCAGCTCGGAGGGATTGGGCAGATAGGCAGAAGTTGCCGGACCCTGGTCTCCGAGGGCCGGCCCGCTCGCTCCTCCCGCAGCCGTGGTGATGATGCCTGTCGCCGCGGAAACGAGCCGTACCCGCTGATCGCCATTGTCCGCAATGTAGAGGTTGCCGGCGTTATCGAAGACAAGACCTTCCGGATAGTACACTGTGGCGGTTGTCGCCGGACCACCATCCCCCAAAGCCGAGGAGTACCCGGACACTCCCGCAAAGCCGGTAATAACTCCATTCTGAGCCGAGACTTCACGCACCTGGTTGTTGTTTGTGTCAGAGATGTACAGATTGCCGGCGGCATCCACGGCGACGTGGGTTGGATAGTTCAGGAGGGCACTGGTTGCGGGACCGCCGTTGCCGCTGTTTCCGGACGAGTCCAGAGTGCCGGCCACAACCGTCGCGTTTCCGGTCGCAGCGCTGACTTTCCACACGACGTTGTTCTGAGAATCGGGAATGTACAGGTTCCCGGCTGCATCGGTCGCAACATCCGGGATGGTTCCTAAAGCGACACTGATGGCCGGGACATCCGGAACCGGAAGGGCGGAAGATCCATTGCCAGCTATTGTTGTTACGATCGCAGGCGCCATTGTACTGATCGTGTAGTCTCCCGAGAGCAAGTCGCTGGGCAGGTATCCAGAAGCCACGGCGACCGCCTTCATGGTCACAGCCCCGTCAACTCGAACCGCTCCGAGATAGCCCTGGGATGCTGTCGTTGGCGTTGTTCCGTCCAGCGTGAGATAGATTGAGACCCCT
The DNA here is from genome assembly GCA_963702295.1 of uncultured Acidobacteriaceae bacterium. Classification (GTDB taxonomy): domain Bacteria; phylum Acidobacteriota; class Terriglobia; order Terriglobales; family Acidobacteriaceae; genus Palsa-343. The sequence goes on from CAVPCE010000063.1 coordinate 44,626, forward strand.
GGCGCGGAGTCCGTCACCCTCACTGTCTGAGGCCCAGGGTAAGCTCCTGGAGCAACTGAGAAGATCGGCGTCGGTGTCAAAGTGGTGGGAGGCAGAGCCGGGGGCATGATTTCGCGAACGCGAAGTGATGACGCCACATAAAGGTGGCCGCCGGGATCGGCGGCGATCGCCTGGTTCGGACAAAGAGAAATATCGGTGGCGGGTCCGCCGTCGCCGCCAGAGGGAGCACAAAGGCCGTTCCCCGCATAGGTCGTGATGGTCCCGGAACTGACCTTGCGAATGACATCGTTCATGGAATCCTGAATGTACAAATTTCCGGTTCCATCCAATGCTATTCCTCTGGGAAAGTTCATCTCCGCACTGGTTGCCGATCCCCCGTCTCCGCTATAGCCTCCGGAGAAATAGCCGGCTCCGTATCCACTACCTGCGACCGTTGAAATCGTTTGCGTCGCAGCCGTGACCTCTCGTATCACATTGTCACGTGCGTCGGCGATATAGAGGTTGCCAGTACTGTCGAGGGCCAGCCCTTCGGGCATATTGAGGACGGCGCTGGTGGCCGGACCACCATCTCCGATGACCCCAGGCGGCGTGTTACTGACGGACCCTCCCCCCGCGATGGTGGTGATCGTGCCTGTCGACGCCGTGACCTTCCGGACCACGTTAAAGCGCGAGTCCGACAGATAAAGATTTCCGGCCACATCCGTAGCCAGTCCTGCGATGGAGCCAAGCGAAGCGCCAGTTGCAGCTTCGTTATCACCCGTGTCGCCTGCAATCCCATTACCTGCGTATGTCGTGATCGCCCCCGTGACCGCATCGACTCTTCGCACAACCAGGTTGTTCATATCGCCGATGAAGAGGTTGCCGGTGCGATCCAGCGTGAGAGGCCCTGGAAAATTCAGTTGAGCGCTGGTAGCCGGGCCGCCGTCTCCGCTGTATCCGGCCTTTCCATTGCCGGCAACGGTGCTGATATTGCCGCTGCCGGCTGCCACCTTTCGTACAACGTTGTTGTTGGTATCGGCGATGTACAGATTGCCTGCGCTGTCGACTGCCACTCCGGTTGCCTCGCTCATCTCTGCCAGAGTGGCGGGCCCTCCGTCCCCGGTATACCCATAACCACCATCGCCGGCGATCGTGTAAACAAAGGACGCCGCGACCGAACTGATAACGTATTGCGCGGAGGCCGGAGCGCTCATTGAATCTCCGGTCGCGATTGCCGCGGCCGTCAGCATAGCTGATGAAGACACCGTGATCGGCCCCGTGTATTGCGGAGAAAACTGTGTCGGGTACGATCCGTTGGTTGTGTAATAGATCATCGCACCCGGAGTCGCGTCTGTAATTGTCACGGTTTGCGCATTCGGGTAAATGCCGGATGGTACCGAGATCGAAGGAGTCGCGGCCGCGGGAAGATTGAGATAGAAGGAAGCGGTTACGACCTCGCTGTCGTTGTACCCTGCGCCGCCAGCATAGGCAGTAATCGTTGTTGTTCCCGCCGTAGATACGTTGATCGGTCCCGAATACTGCACATTGAACACACTGCCGCCGGCTCCCTGCATCGAGTAATAGATCATCGTGTCCGGGCTGTTATCGGTGATCGCGATCGTCTGGATCGAACTGTAATTCCCCTGAACAGGAGAAATGACCGGCGTTGCGGCAACCGCTGTAAGGGCGGCCGTGCTGGAAAGACTCGCACCGTAATGATCATCTCCCGGGTAGCTCGCCTCAACCTTATGGGGGCCGGGACCTGCCAGAGATGGATTGCTCAACGTGGCCACGCTCTGCGTCTGAGTCGTCAGTAGTATCTGCACATTGCTGGAATAGAAATCAGCAGTCGCGATATCGGTGACGCCGTCTCCGTTAAAATCGCCACTCACTGTATGGCAGCATTGCAGGCCCTGCGTGCTGCTGATAATCGACTGGAACGTGCCGTCGCCCTTGCCAGGAAGGATCGTCAGATTAGGCCCGCTGGACTGAGCACCGACGAAGAGATCAGCAACGCCATCGCCATTGAAATCGCCAACTGCGACCGTGTTGGACCATGATGCTGAAGCGAAAGGACTCCCCGGAGCCGCCTGGAAAGTGCCGTCACCTTTACCGAGGAAGACCGCGACGGAACCCGGGTCTCCGTAAATCGGCATGGCAAGGTCTTCTTTGCCATCTTCGTTGAAATCCCCAGCCACAATCCCCGAAACGGAACCGCCTCCCGACGCGTTGGTGGGAATCGATGTTCCCTGGGTGAAAGTCCCATCTCCCCTTCCCAGGTAAATGGAGATGGAGGCACCAGAGACTGCCAGGTCAGGAATCCCGTCATCATTGAAATCGCCAACCGTTAGGGGCAACTGAATGCCGCCAAGAACGATCGACGAACTCGTGGGCACTTGTGTGAACGTCCCGTCTCCATTACCCAACAGGATGATCAGGTAATAGCCCCCGCCCGCCGCCAGATCCGGAATGCCATCGCCATTAAAATCAGCAGTGACGACCGGATTGGCGCCAAAATCAGTTGAGAAGGGGCTTCCGGGAGCTTCCGTGAACGTTCCATCGCCATTTCCCAGCAATACCGTGAATGTGCTGGGTCCAACGGTGGTCGCAAGAAGAAGGTCCGAGATTCCGTCACCGTTGAAATCCTGCACGAGTACGAGATCACCCATAGCGGTGATCGTCTGTGAAGTGACGGGATTAAAGTTCCCTTGTCCGTCTCCGAGGAGAATGGTTACGGTTGAATTCGGATCGTTATTGCCCACGGCAAGATCCAGATTCCCGTCGCCGTTGAAGTCTCCCGCCACGATGGACTCAGGCTCGTTGCCAGTCGCCGGGTTGCTGACGTTCACCCATCCAGGACCGGATGGGGCCGCTTGCAGCGGGACCGTACTTAGAACCGAATTTCCTGTGGTCGTATCGAGAAACGAGACTGACCCGGTGGGTGCTCCGAGTCCTGAAGGTCCAAAACCACCCACGGTTGTCGTAAGGGTGTAGCTTCCGGCCATTCCCGACTCGATTAGTGCAGCCGCTGTCGAGTACGTTCCCGTAACAGTCACAGTGCTTGTGCTCGATGAACTGCTCTGAAAGCTGTTCGTTCCTTGAAATACAGCCTTATAGCTGTGATTTCCCGGTGTCGGGCGAAGGTGCGCGACCGCCGTTCCTGACGACGTTAGCTGTGCCGTCTCCAGGACGTGAATATCCGTACAGTACTTTGCGCTGGCGTCGCAAAAACTGACTTGCCCCTTCGTCAGGGCCGCACTCCCCGCGGTTGCGGAAGCTGTAAGCTTCAACTCGGCGCCCGCCGAAACGGAAGACGCCGGGTTTCCTTGGAATGTAACGGACAGGGATATATTCGTCGTTGCCTTCGTCTGGCCGGTGACGACGGGACCTGCCCCGCAGAGGATGACAGCTGCGCAAAGACTAACCACGCCAAGGCGGCGATCGCATCGGACTGCAGAAAGGTTGTTATCCGAGTCCGAGGCAGAAATCCACCTGAGAAAACCGGAGAGACGAGCAGACATAGAGCAGACAGACTCCGGAATAAAGCAGGACCCGATCCCGCCTTTATTCAGCGCTGAACAGGCGTTAATGAAACATGGTTCCACGGAACGGAACACAAGGACAGGCAGAAAAGCAATGGAAAGACGACCGAAGTGTAGCATCCGAATGGGAAAGCGGAATCCCACTGACGATCCATTATGGTAATCATTTCGAGGATTGCGATTGATTACTGCGGAAGAGGCGGGTAGGCGGAACAGCTTTTGCGGCCTGTATCTGAAGCCTCCGGTTTAGAAATGCTCCCCGGAATGCCGATAAGCTGAAACTCGAAAGCGTCAGCGAGCATATTCCTGGCCGGCGGCGATTGTTAACACCGTAATATCGTCCTCCTGACCGAATCGGTGCGCAGCATCGGCGATCTCAGGTGCCGTGAGGCAGCTCAATGGCAGTAGTTGATCGAAGCCAAGCAAATGACCCGAAGCAGACCGCGCTTCTGGCACGCCGTCCGACATCAGCACCAGCCTTTTCCCAGCCGAAATTCGCCCCCGTAACGAAGGATAGGTCGCATCCGGTGCGAGTCCAAGCGGCAACGCCGGAGCCGTTTGGATCTCTTCACCCGAAACGTACGGTGCGATATGCCCGGCGTTGGCCAGCGTGAAGGTGCCCGTGGATGCGATACGCACACAGCACGCGGTCGTAAATCCCAATTGGCCCTGCGTGATCAGGGCATTGTTGAGGTTGAAGAGGATTTCAGCGGGGTCTTCAGAAGTCTCACGGTGCAGCACACCCAGGATCATCGCGACTCGCATAGCAGCCGTCAGGCCCTTGCCTGAAACATCGCCGACGATCGCAACGAGTGAACCCTCCTGAGTGGGCTGGACGAAAAAGAAGTCTCCGCCAGCCTCGTTTGCCGGCAGATAGACCGATTCAACCTGGAAACCAGGCGTGGGTCGCGAGGCGCTTTGCAGCAGCAGCTGCTGCACGGCGCTGGCGGCCTGCAACTCGGCCGCATAGGCGGCACGCTGCCGTTCGACCCCCAATATGTCGGAGACCAGCCGCGCCTTCTCCATCGCAGTCGCGGTCTGCAGGCTGATCGTGTTCAGCAGCTTCAGGTCGGCCGATGAATAATGCGCGCCCTCGTCTGTATGGGCCAGTGCGATCAGCCCAACGGTTCTCTCTCCTGCGCGCAGAGGTGCGCCGATAACAGCCCGCGTCGGCGTGTGTCCGTTTCGCAGGGGAGTACTGGCCATCTGGTCATTGAGGATCTCGGCTACGCCGCGGTCCAGGATCGACGCCACGAAGGAGGACTGCGGTGCGATGGCGTCTGCGTCCCCCGCGACTTCTTTCCCAAAACGAGCGAGGATCCGGAGCGACTCGCCAGCGCTTCCCATAAAAAGCACGATGCCGTGGCTGGCCGCGATGAGCCGTTGCGCCTGATCCAACGCCGCTTTTGCGATCGCATCCGCGTCTAGAAGGGGAACCAATTGCTCCGAGAGTTCTTCAATGAGATGAATCTCGCGGTACAGATGCAGAACTTCCGCCGCCATCGCCCGGCTCTCCGCCTCACGGGCCGCCAGATGGGACACCAGCAGGGCCATGGCCCGCGCGGGTGATTCGGAGCCAGTGACCACGCCGATTTGTGCGTTCTCATGCAGAACGGGAATCGAGAGAGAATTGACCTGCGGAGCCTGACCGAACAGCGCTTTGCCCTGGCTGTCGGCGATCACGATCGCGTCGCCGAGAGTCGCGACGAGCGCCTGCAGGACGGAGTGACTGCTCGAGCGTGGACCGACCACCGTCTTCAGGGTGATCCCGGGCATGGGCTGTTAATCCCCCATTGCCGTAAGGCCCAGCACGGAACGCGCTTTTGCCAGCAGTGCGTCGGGATCGAAGGGCTTGGTCATATAGAGATCGGCTCCGACCTCCTGCCCACGCTGGCGGTCAAACTCCTGCCCCTTCGCAGTGAGCAGGACGATGTGAATGTGGCCGAGTCCAAGCTGATTCTTGACCGTGTTGCACACGTCGAAGCCATTCAATCGAGGCATCATGACGTCGAGAAAAACGAGGCTGGGCTCTTCGGCGCGGATCGTCGCAAGCGCCTCCTCCCCGTTTGTGGCGGTCAGTAATTCGACGCCGTCCTCTTCGAGTTCTTCCAGAGCCTGCTGGATCAGGGTGCGGAGGTGGGGTTCGTCATCGACGATCAGAATCTTCATAGCTGTCATGAGTAAATAAGAAAGAGTACGTTCTCCAGGCCCTTTTCAAATCGCAGCGAACGAACTCCGTCGCTGCTCGAAAACAACGAGTTCAGGATGATGATGTCCGGACGCGAGGAGACCGCCCGGTTCAGCAGGTCCTTGCCATCTGAATCGACCACCTGATAGCCACGAGCCTCGAGCACGTCGGTCAGCGTGCGAATCGTTGACGCATCCTCGTCCACGACCATCACTTTCTTTTTGGATTTGCCCTGTCCAAGCAGGGAGTCGACTTCCTGGAAAAGGGATTTCGTGTCGATGGGTTTCGTCAGGTAGCGGTCTACACCCAGGCGAAAGCCGCGCTCCTTGTCCTCAACGATGGAAAGAATAATGATGGGGATATCCATGGTGGCGGGATCGTTTTTCAGCACGGCCGCCACATCGAAGCCATTCATCTCCGGCATCATCACATCGAGGATCACGAGGCCGGGAGTCTCTTCCCGGATGAGTGCGAGAGCCTTGCGGCCGTCTTCAGCGAGACGTACTGCATACCCGGCCTCGGTGAGCTCCTGCTGCAGCAGTGAACGGATATTAGGGTCGTCATCGACGACGAGTACCGATTTGGAATGTCCGTTCTGGCCGACGGCGGCTTCGCGCAACTGGCGGACCAGGGATTCAAAATCCAGCGATCTCTTTTCCGGCAGAAGCGACAGCTGTGCCGATTTCGCACTCACCGGCAATGTAAAGAAGAAGGTGCTTCCTTCTCCAGGCGCGCTCTCCACCCAGATGCGGCCGCCATGATATTCGACAATCTCTTTGCAGATGGGTAGCCCCAGCCCGGTACCTTTGGGCTTGTCGGTCAGGGTGTCTCCTACCTGCTTGAATTTCTCGAATACCTTTGCCTGATCGGCACCGGCAATGCCGATACCGGAATCCTTTACGCTGACCACCAGATCATCGTCCTGCAGGTGGGCAGCGCAGGCGATGGAACCTGAGTCGGTGAATTTGACCGCGTTGGAGATCAGATTGATCACCACCTGGATTAGTCGGTCCTGATCGCCGGTTACCGGGGGCAGGTCAGGATCGACGTCGCGGATCAGGCGCAGTTTCTTGGCGTCGAACAGGGATGCCGTAGCCATGGTGGCGCGGTCGATCACATCGGCAATGGAAACCGTGCCCATATTCCAGGTGAACTTACCGGCTTCAATTTTGGCCAGATCGAGCACGTCGTCAATCAGCTTGGTGAGGCGCTCGCCCTCGCTGACCACCACGTCTAGGTTCTCGATCACCTGCTGCTTTGCCTGCTGCACCTTGCGGTCTTCGCCGGGGATCAATGGGAAGAGCCGCTCCTGCAGCCGGCGGCGGATGATCTTGGCGAATCCCAGAACCGAGGTCAGCGGGGTCCGCAATTCATGGCTGACCGTAGAGAGGAAGGAGCTCTTGGCAGCGTCAGCCTCTTCGGCCGATGCGCGCGCCTGCCGCGCTTCGTCGAAAAGCCTTGCATTGTAGAAAGCCACTCCTACTGCGGACGCGATAGTCGACAGCAGGCGCTGATCGGCTTCAGTGAAGCGTCCTTCCTGTTCGGTCGACTGCACACTGATAACGCCGATGGTCTGCCCGCCCGAACTGATCGGTACCCCCAGATAGGAGGCCGTCGACATCCCGACTCTCTCGATGCCCATCTTCGTCCGGTTAGAATCCAGATCCTCGTTGATGAGCAGGGGCTGGCCGGTGCGAATGATCTGCGAGGTGAGGCCGGTGCCGAATGGCCGTGAGGGAGCCTCTTCGCCGAACGTGTAGGGGAAGTGCAGCATCATGGTGGCACGATCGAGCAACGCCAGATACACGACGGGAGCCCGGAAGACATCGCGGACCTGGTCGCCGACAAACTCAATGAGCTGATTCCTGTCGAGCTGGCTGGCCAGAGCCTGGGTGATGCGATTAATGGTGATCAGTTCCGCGGCGCGCTCGCTGACCTCGCGCTCACGCTGATTGATGGTCTGCCAGGCGTTGGCGTTGTCGAGCGCGATGGTGGTGTAGGCCGCCAGGTTCTGGAGCAGGCTCAGATGCTGCTCGGTGTAGGCGTTCTTCCTGAAGCTCTGCACGGTCAGCACGCCGAGGACACGATCCTGTGCGATGAGCGGCAGATAGATCATGGACGAAGGCGGCTGGGCGGTGCTGCCGTCTTCCAGAGGTTGCGAGCCGTGGTCGTAAGAGGCAATGTATTTCGAAGATTCGGTGGCAACGTCGTTCAGAAGAATCGGCTTGCGATGATCGATGCACCAGACGGCGAGTTGGTTCTTGTCGTCGGTGCTGCGCGTGTAGGGAGCGTAGCGCTTGCCGTTCTCGATGGCGAGGCTGTACGCAATCAGGTGTTTTCCGGGGTGGTAGAGCCCGACGCCGAAGATGCTGGCGTCAGCGATCTGGTTGACGCGCTCGTACAGCTTGAAAAGGATCGTATTTAGATCGAGGGAGGCCGTGATCTCTCTGCCGATCTCGCTGAGCAGCTCGATGCTTTCTTTCTGGGCGGAAATCTCCGCAGCCTGCGCACGAATTTCCTGGGTGCGAGCGCTGACCGTCGCCTCCAGTTCCTTCGCCTGTGCCTCCAGTTCCTCTGTACGCCGGCGCGCCTTTGCCCGTTCGTAGCGGATCACCGAACTCCACACCAGCAATGTGATCAGCAGGAAGAGCAGCGCGTACAGCGCATATGCCCAGTCTGTCCGGTACCAGGGAGGCAGAACCGTGAAGGTGAAGGTCGCTTCTTCGCCGCGGCGCCGGTCGTCGGAACGCGAACGAACGTGGAACTGGTAGTCACCAGGGCCGAGGCCGCCGTAGTTGGCCCGCGTCTCTTTTCCCCACGGAGACCAGTCCTTGTCTGCGCCCTGCAGGTAATACTGGTATTCGGTTCCCCCCGGGTTGTCATAGTCGAGCGCCGCGAAACGGAACGTCAGGGATTGTGTCCCCGCGGGGAGACGCACGCCGGAACCTACCCGTTCGGTTGCGCCGCCAAAGATCGTCTTCGACCCGGTGTTGACCTCCCGGACCAGAGTGCGAAAGGGAGCCGGCGCCGTGGCCTTTGCCTTCGGAGCGAAACGGAGGACATTCTCGCCCACAAACCAGTAGGCGCCGTTGCCATCAGGATTATCCGGCAGATCGCGAAAACGCAGCAAACGCCGATAAGATTTCTCGTCCAGCTGCCATTGCCCGTCGGGGGTCCTGCGAAAAAGTCCCAGCCGCGAGTCGCCCCCCGCAGCTACCGTTCCCGACCAGAAGCTTCCATCGGGGTTGGCGCTGACGATATGTAATGCGACATCGCCATCCACCGGCAACAAAAAGCGGTCATCCACCACAAACCGATGTGAGGGCCCATCCCATCGATAGATGTCACGATGTCCCGCGACACTGACCCAAAGCGCCCCGGCTGCCCACCCCACATCGGCGGTGCCTCGCGGAAGTCCCGCGTCGTTTCCAAGAACTTCGACTTTGGAGTTCTTGAGTCCGCTGGAAGCCACCTGGATTCGCAAAACCTTGCCGTCGTCCCCGCCAGCCCACAGATTGCCCTCTTCGTCCTCCGCCACCTCGTGCGCGGCATAAACGGTGTTCGGCAGTCTTCCCGTCATCGATCCATGCATGCCCATCCCAGCGAATTGAGCTCACGCCATCGAAATGTCCGACGAAGACCCGCGACGGAGTCTTCTTCGACTGCAGGATGAAGTACGCCTGTTCATCCAGATTGTTCAGCGCGGGAATCAACGGCCTTAGCGCGTTGCTCTCGACGCGGTCCACTCCTGTGCTGGTCGAGACCAGCAACTGATCGGGACCCGGATGGGCTGGGTCGTGGAAAACAACAAAGTTCCACGCCTGAGACGGTCCGGGTAAAGGCACTTCTGAGGGGAGGCCGGTCTTCGGATCGAAGGTCATCCGGAAGACCGCGGCTGCCCCGCCCACGCTGGCCACATAGATCGTGCCCTGAAGCGCTGGACGTCGATCGATCCATCGCAATTGTAGATCGAGACCGGCGAATCAATGTCAACGCGCGCCACCCCGGCACCCATGCCGATCCACAGCGCACCGTCGCGATCCTCAAATGCCGTGAGTGTTCCGGGATCAATCAGTCCCGATGCCTTATCCAGCGTCTGCAGCAACCTGCCGTCATGGCTCAGGATCACAGCGCCACCGTCGAGGGTGGTCGCGGAGAGACTACCGTCATTGAGTAATGTCGACGTGTAAAGGTGATGCTGTTTTAGGTAAGCATCGGCCTGTGTTGGGAAGGGCGACACCTTCTCCCCGTCGTAGAGTGTCAGCAATTCGTTGCGTGCCGAGACGATCAGATGGTTTGCGTCGTAGCGATTCAGAAAGAGTTTGACAGACTTGCTGTACGCCTCGCCGCCAGGCATCTTCCGCAGTTCATCGCCATCATCTCTTCCAGTCCGATGCCCGCCTGCGCCGTATAGACCCTGTCGCCCACCACCGAGAGTGCCTGAAAATGAGCGCTCGGTTGCGCGCTCCAGACCTGCATGCGCGTGCCGTCCCACCGGAAGATCTTTTCCAGCGACCGGAAGTAGACCGCTCGCGGCGTCCACTGCCGTCGGCCACATGTCGGAGAAACTGCGCTGGTCCTGCGGAATCTTGTCGACAATCGAGACGTAACGCAGATTGCCGGAGGTATCCGGAGCGAGATACCCAATCTCGCCGTCGGCACCCACCCATATGGTTCCTTTGCTGTCCCGTGCCAGCGATCGGATCACGCTCGACGGCGTCGAAATTCTGCGCCAGGTGACCCCATCGAACTGCAGGACCGTACCGCCGGAAACGCCAAAGTACATCAGCCCGCGATCATCCTGGGCGATGGTCCATACCTGGCTCCCGGCGTCACAGTCCCTGGAGGAGTAGTTCTGCACCACCGCATGCCGGTTTCCAGCTTCGGCGCAGACGTGCCTTGCGGTCGACTGATTGTCGCCGTCCGGGCGCAAGGAACGGTGGACGCGGAAAGCGCAGGATCGCCACCAGTCGGAGACGCGGAAGGATACGAAGGTCCAATCGGACACCAGAATTCGAGTCAGTTACTGGAGCGAACGGCAAATCGGGGGATGTTGAGGCCCGAGCTTACCATGCAGAATCCTCAGGTGCAAGACATGGTCGACCTTCGAGGAAGTGCTGGGCGCGGCCCTCTCGTCAACCTCGAAGCTGCCCTCTACAGGAAGAGGAAAACGGAGAAGACATAGCCGGCCAGCACGCCGGAGAGAAACACGGCCGCCGCTTTCATGCCAGGGCGCTCCATCTGCTGGTTGAGGACGCGATGCACCGTGGTTCGGAAGCACCTCGAGGAAGTGGCGGACGGAGCGGGCGAGCCTGTCGAAAGACCAGACCAGCCCGGCGTCGACGCGGCCGCGGCCTGCATCGTTAACGAAGAGGTCAACAAAGAGGACGTCGGCTTCGTCCCTGACTGAAATCAGGCCCTCGAGTTAGCCAGTAAAGAAGGTGATCAATCAGCGGCTTGCGCCAGTAAGGTCACTCGCTTATGAGGGCGCCGATTCCGGTCAGCTCGGACTTGCGGCCGGTATCCGCCGTATTCGGAATAACCCATTGCAGGGAAAGCTGCATCCATCTCTTCAGGCTGTACCTCGCTTCTCGCAACCAATCTCCTCAGCTACCCATCGCCGCCGCATTCGGAGCCGAACCCCTTTGACCCAACCAGAACCTGCATCCCAGCTTTCCGGCAAACCGAGTGCGCTCACGGAAGCGGCAAAGGACTTCCTCGCGGCGATCATCACCTCGTCCGATGACGCGATCATCAGCAAGGATCTCAACGGGGTCATCAGCAGCTGGAACGAGGGAGCCCGCCGCATGTTTGGGTACGAGGCGAGTGAGATCGTCGGCCACTCCATCCTGCGCCTCATTCCCCCGGAACTGCATCACGAAGAAGACTTCATTCTGGCCAAGATTCGTTCCGGTCAGAACGGATCGAGCACTTCGAGTCGACCCGATTAAGGAAAAACGGAGAGAGGTTTCCGATCTCCGTGAGCATCTCGCCCATCAAGGAAGAGAGCGGACGCATCGTCGGAGCGTCCAAGATCGCGCGCGATATCTCAGATCGACGCCAGGCGGATGAAAGCCGATATCGGCTGGCCGCCATCGTGGATTCAGCCGACGACGCGATCATCAGCAAGGACCTGAACGGCATCATCACCAGCTGGAACCATGGGGCGCGACGACTGTTTGGCTACGAGCCGGAGGAAATCATCGGCCAGTCGATCCTGCGGTTGATTCCGGAAAATCTGCAGCATGAAGAAGCGGAGATACTTCGCAAACTCAGCGCCGGCCAGAAAATCGAGCACTACGAAACTACACGCGTCGGCAAAAAATGGCGAGACTCACGAAGTCTCCGATCACCATTTCTCCGATCCTCAACCGGCATGGAGAAGTGGTTGGAGGGTCGAAGATCGCGCGTGACGTCTCGGACCGAAAAAAGATCGAGCGCATGGCCATCGAAGCGGAGAAGATCGCCACGACCGGGCGGATGGCCGCGGCGATCGCTCATGAGATCAACAATCCCCTGGGATCGGTCCTGAACCTGATCTACCTGGCGCGCCAGGAAGGCCTTTCCGTGCAGGAAATCCAAAATTACCTTGCTACGGCAGAGAGTGAACTGGAGCGAGTCTCCCACATCGCGCGACAAACACTCGGCTATTACCGGGATACAGGAGCTCCATCCGAGGTCTATTTGCACGACCTTATAGAGAACGTTCTTTCGGTCTATCGAAATAAGCTGGTGGCGCACAACATCGCGTTACAGGCCCGTTTTGGCGACCTCAGGAAGATCAGCGTGCATTCCGGTGAAATCATTCAGGTCTTTTCGAACGTGATCTCCAATGCCATCGATGCTATGCCGAACGGGGGCGATTATCGATCGCCATCAACCAAACGGGGAGGGCAGAGCAGGAAGCGCTTCACGTGGTTGTGAGTGATACGGGACAGGGCATCCGGCGTGACCACATTGGCAAAGTATTCGAGCCTTTCTTTACAACGAAGGGAAATCTGGGCACCGGTATTGGCCTGTGGGTGACCAAACAGCTTGTGGAACGGCATGGCGGCCAAATCTCAATCTCGAGCAGCACTGAGCCCAATGACAGCGGCACAGCGGTCACAATCTCTATTCCTTTCGGCGGCTCGTCCAGCAAGGCCGCGAGTGCTCATGAATCCAGATCCGGGAAGGATATCTAAGTGGAATTTCCTGATTCGATCGTTCAGCTTGCAGATGGTTTTCCCCCTATCCCACGGATTCGCCGTATCGGAAGTGGAATCCGAAAGAAAGGCTAAACGGCGGCTTAAAGTGCTCGTGGTCGACGATGAAAGACTTCTTGCCGATACGACGACTGCTATTTTGCACCGCGCCGGTTTTGATGTGCGAACCGCCTACGATGGCTTCGGCGCACTGGAGATGACAGGCTCTTTCCATCCCGATTACCTGCTGACCGACATCATGATGCCTGTTATGAACGGAGCGGATCTGGCAATGGCCGTCGCTAAAATGTACCCGGCAACTGCAATCCTGCTCGTCTCCGGACAGGCGGGAACCGCGGACATTCTGGACGAGTGCAAAGCAAAGGGCTTTGAATTTCCCTTGCTGGCCAAGCCCGTTCACCCGTCCAACCTCGTCGAAAAGTTGAGGAACCTCAGGAAATCCTGATTGCACCGGAGACATTGGGCGGATTCGCTCACGACATCCAGTCGTCCACCGGAAAGCTCGCCGGAAAAACCCTGGGGCGCGCTTTCGTATTCTTCGCTCTTTCTAAGGCAACCCGGAAGTCAGACTGGCTATCCAGGACTACACGGTGTCCGGGGGCCCCACATGCTCAAGTTCCATCAAGTCTCTATCTCCTGCGTTTTCGCGTTCGCTGCCACAGCCTGCCTTGCCCAAACTCCCCCCACATTTCGAACCGTCGCTTCCACCGAGCGCCCTTCGTACAACCCGCTCCTCGTCGACCTGAACAACGATGGAATTCCCGATCTGGTTGAACGAACCTACCAAACGGGCTCCGCCCCGAGCGCCTTCACCGTTCGGTTAGGGAACGGACCGGCACCTTCGCCGCCCCCGTGAACTATACCTTTCCCTATCAGCCGGGCTTTCCTCAGATGCTCGCAGGCGACTTCAATGGCGACGGCAATGTCGATCTGGTCATCGTGCCCCAGTCGGGCGTAAATCAGCTGCTGCTGTTCCTCGGCAACGGCGATGGCACCTTGCAGGCGATGAAAACCGTCGCTGTAGACCTGCCGTCCGGGCAGATGCTGGAAGCGTCATCCGCGGTGGCCGATTTCAATGGCGACAGCAAGCTGGATCTGGCCGTCACCACGGTATCTTCCAACCGTCCCAACGGAACCCCCACCGGATCGATCTATCTGCTTCCCGGCGACGGTGCCGGTAACTTTGGCACCCCGATCCGGATCTATACCCCTCCCGTTGCCGATGCCGCAGATGCTCTGCTCGCGGGCGATTTCGACGGTGACGGCAAGGCCGACATCGCCTTTCTCGATGACTACTACTGCGACAGCGAAGGCCCTTTCTGTACCAGCACGCTGCACATCCTGTACAACGACGGCAACTCCAGCTTTACCGATATCCCCACCGACGCGGCGTCGAACACCGGCGACGAATTCTGGCTCTCCACCGGAGACCTGAACAGCGACGGCCGGACCGACGTGATCGCCAGCGTTGCCGATCCCTCCGCAACCACCAGCAATCAGGTCTACATCCTGTATGGCCAGGCCGATCGGGCCTTCCATCTGTACACGATCACAGCTCCCGGAGTGGACACGCTGGGTATGGCTGACTTCAACGGCGACACGAGAATGGACCTGGTGGGGACGTCAACAAACAGCACCTCTCCGGGGTCGAATCTCGACTTCTTTCTCGCGGGCGATACTGAAGGCGCGTTCACGCAACAGAGCTACGCTTTGCCGTACGACCAGAGCGGTCCGATCGTCGGAGACCTGAATGCCGATCTGCGCCCGGATGCTTTGGTTGTGACGGAGAAGACCACGAGCACGTTTGTTCTTGAGGATGTGCTGAACACCACCTCAGGCGGCAACTGGGGCGGGTGCGCCTGGCCAAAGGCAGGGCAGGGAATCCACCTCTGCTTCCCCCAGGGGACCATCCCTCCCACCCAACAATTTGTGCGCTTCAACGCCTCCGCGAACTCCTTCGGACAGATCCGCAAGATAGAACTGTGGGTCGACGGCGCGAAAATTGCCGAGCAATACCATACCTGGGGATCCAGGGCGTGGTTTGACTTCAGCGACCCTTTTCCCCCTGGGCCACATCGCGGCGTGATCATCGCTTCGGATATCGATAATCATCTCCAAAAGAGCGCCTTTACCTTCAACGTCGGCCAGTTTTGCAGTCCGCCCGCCTCCGCCGGGGTCACGATCTGCGCGCCAGCCAATGGCTCCTCCGTCAGTTCTCCCGTGACCCTTCACGCGGGGGCGAAAGTCGACGGCACCCTCGCCTACCTGCAGGTCTGGCTTGATGGCAAGTGGTACTCCAACACATTTGAATCTACGACCGTCGAACCATCAACCTGTCGGCCGGCACGCATCGCATTGCCGTTCTGGCCCTCAACACCGCGGGACAAAAGTGGGAGTCGGCAGTCAACGTAACCGTGAAGTAGAAGCCGAATGTTAAGAAGCTGGACAGCCAGTGCGGTGGTACGCGACACACCCGGCGAAATCGTTGTCGCGGGCATGTCTCAGGTCCACAACGTAGCGCAGTCCCGGTACGCCGCTCCAATCGTCCCAGCAAGCTCCTGTTTCCCCGGATGAGGAAAGCCCCGCTGCCATCGCAGCGGGGCTTTGCCTGCGCAAATCGAGACACCACCATCATCCCTCGACATGAAGGACCTCAATCAGGAGAGCATCCTCACGCTGGCATAGACGTCCAGCATGCGGCATCCTATTCCTTCAGCGGTCGCCTGCTTTGTTTCGATAAACGTGTAGCAATCAATCTGCCTGAGGATATGATCGGCGGGTCAATGTTGGAGCGATCGCACGCCCGTCTTCGCGCGCGCCGCAAGCCCGCTTGAGGAATCTGGGATGGAGAGCTTCTGGAAGTTACGTGCTGTCGCTTACACGTTTCATCCGAAATCTTCGTGCCCGGGCCGCCCTGCCCGCCCTATTCGCGCTCGCGGCCTGCATCCCCGGGCGCGAGCCGCCGAGCCCACTCTCACCACGCTGCACGCCGTCCATACGCTCACGCTGACGCAGGCCCGGTCCGGCATTCCCGTTGCGTTCAGGCGACCGTTACCTACTACAACCCCAGCGACGTGGACCTGTTCGTCCAGGATAGCGGTGAGGCCCTCTATGTCCAGACGAAGCAGAACCAGAACTTCCAGCCCGGCGACCGCGTCCTTGTGCGCAGCCGTCGCGCGCCAGCTTCACTCCCGGATGTAGTCGCCGACAGCGTCACAGTGCTCCGTCACGGCAGCGTGCCCCAGCCCGTGCCCGCCGACTTTCAGCAGCTCATCCGCGCCCAGCGCGATTGCATGCTCGTTACCGTCCACGCCACGGTTCGCAGCGCGGACACGATCAACTTCGGCAATAGCCGAGAGGTCGTCCTCCGCCTGCTCATGGACGGCGGCTACATCGACGCTACCGTCATTGGTGTCGATCCCGGCGTCGCCACGAACCTCCTCGACGCCGACGTCGACGTCACTGGCGCCGTCTCCGGCAAATTCGACAGCAAAATGCAGCTCATCGGCATCGTTCTGGAAGTGCCGACGCTCTCCGATGTGAAGATCGTCCGGCGCGCCCAAACCAATCCGGAATCCCTGCCCGTCACGCCTATGGATAAGGCCATGTCGGCCTTCAATGTGTTCGACCGGACCCAGCGGGTGCGCGTCCAGGGCTCCATCACGTACTATCAGCCCGGCTCCGCCGTCGTCCTCCAGAACGGCGCCCACAGCATCTGGATTTCCGTTCGCACCGTTGAGCCCCTGGAGGTCGGCGACAAGGCCGATGCCACTGGTTTTCCCGATCCCCACTTCGGCTTTCTCGCTCTCACCGACGGCGAAATCAAGGACAGCCACATCTACGCACCCGTCCAGGCCGCGCCGTCTAACTGGCACGACCTGACGGACTGGAACAGCGGCGATGCCGAAGGCCATCAGAACGATCTTGTATCCATCAAGGGCCGTGTCGCGGCCGCCGTCCGCGAACAATCCCAGGACGAAATCGACCTTGTCTCGAACGGCAAGCTTTTTACAGCCATCTACCATCACCCCATCGGCAACCGGCCGCTTCCGAGAATGAAGCGGGTTCCCATCGGAGCCACCATCAGCGTAACCGGCATCTGCATGGTGGTGCAGGGCGCCAACGTCGACCCCAGCGTGCAGGAGGTTCCTTCAACATCCTGATCCGCTCCTACGACGACATCGCCGTCGTCGCCAGTCCCTCTCTGCTAAGTGTGCGCAATCTTCTGCTCCTGGTCGGCCTGCTGGCCGCCCTCTTACTCGCCGCCGGAGCCCGCGCCTGGGCTGTCGAGCGGCGTATGCGCCGCCAGAATGCCGCTACCGCCCGCATTGAGCGCCGCCGCAGCCGCATCCTCGAAGACATCAATGGCTCTCGCCCTCTGGCTGCGGTCCTCGAGCAAATTGTTGAGCTGGCTTCCCTCCGGCTGGGCGGCGCACCCTGCTGGTGCCAGATCGTCGACGGAGCGCGACTCGGCAACTGCCCCCCGAATCTCAACGTCTGGCGCATCGTCGAGGAGCCCATTTCCAGGCCGCTCCGGGCCGCCCCTCGGCGTTCTCTATGCTGCCTTCGATCCGCGTTCCAAACCCACCTCCGACGAGTCGACAGCTCTCTCCGTCGCGGTCGGACTCGCCAGCATCGCCATCGAAACCCGCCACCTCTATTCGGATCTCGTTCACCGTTCCGAATTTGACATGCTCACCGACGTCCCCAACCGTTTCTCGCTCGAGTCCTTCCTCGACCAGCTCATCGAACAGGCGCGTCAAAACGCCGGTCATGTTCGGCCTGATCTACATCGACCTCAATGATTTCAAACAGGTCAACGATCTCTATGGCCATCAGGTCGGTGATCTCTACCTTCAGGAAGTCGCCGCACGCATGAAACAGCAAATTCGCGGTGGGGATCTGCTCGCCACGCATCGGAGGCGACGAATTTGCCATGGTCCTGCCCAGCGTGCGCCGGCTCAATGAAGTGCAGGAAATCGCTCACCGCCTGGAACGCTGCCTTGACCCGTCCTTCGCGGTCGAGGGATACGTAGTCCATGGCTCTGCCAGCATCGGCATGGCCATCTACCCCGACGACGGCGCCACCCGCGACAGTCTGTTGAGTGCCGCCGACGCTGCCATGTACGTCAACAAGCAGATCCGGCGCAAGACCGCTCCCATCTCAACCGCCCGGAACGATTTCGGCCCCACCCGCGACGACCCCTCCTGACCGTATCGGCAGAGACGACGCACTGCCCCACGGGTTTCATTCATAGTCATGCAGCCGATAGGCAGCGGATGAGGTCACTTCTGCTGAAAGATGGCAAAAAGCAGAACGTCGCGCCAGCAGCCTGCGGCGCCAGTTCTCGGCTACCTTGCTATACTTTTTGAGGTTCGACCGGACGGTGATCGTACTATCCACCGGCCGCTGGGCGCAGGGAACGGAATCGGAAAAATCCGTCGCCCTGGGCCTGCAGTGAGCCTATCCGTTTGGATAGTAAATCGCCGCCAAGCTGTTGATTAACAACGAGCGGGAGTAGTTCAGTGGCAGAACGTCAGCTTCCCAAGCTGAATGTCGCCGGTTCGATCCCGGTCTCCCGCTCCAGTTTTCTCGTCTGAGCCTCCGCTCAGAATACCCGCAACAAAAGCAACACAACAATGATGAGCAGGATCAGGCCAATGCCGCCGCTCGGGTAATAGCCCCAGCCGCGACTATACGGCCATGCGGGAAAAGCTCCAATCAGCATCAGGAGCAGGATAATCACCAGGATCGTAATCATAGACCGGATCTTCCTTTGTGCCGGGAGTCTCAAGGCGCTCCCCGGGCTCTACCACTGGATGCCGGGAAGATGCGGCGAAGATGTCCTCGGCCGGAAAATTACCGCAGCGATCGCTCGGCCAGCTGCCGCGCCCGCCGAAAAACGCGCAGCATCATCGGCGCGGTCAGCTTGCCGGTGTTCGTGTTCTGCAGCGAAGGATGGTAGCTTGCCATCAGCCAGCGGTTCCCGGGGATCTGATATTCGACGCCATGGCCGAACACCAGGCCGTTGCGCCGCTCGATCTGCCCCGTGCGCATCAGATGCGCAACCACGCCATCGAACCCGATCTTGCCCAGACAAACAATCACCCGCAGATTCTCGAGCGCTGCTATCTCTTCGTCAAGATAGGGCGCACACTGGGCGATCTCGTCCGGCAGAGGTTTATTCCCGGGTGGAGCGCAGCGCACCACTGAAGTGATCCACGCATCCACGAGGCGCATGCCGTCATTCCGATCTGTTGAATAGGCTGCGAGGCAAATCCTGACCGGTGCAGCAGCGGATAGAGAAAGTCGCCGGAACCATCGCCGGTAAAAGGCCGCCCGGTCCGATTCGATCCGTGCGCGCCTGGCGCCAGTCCCACGAACAGCACCCGCGCCGCAGGATCGCCGAACGAGGGCACCGGTTTGCCCCAGTAATTCCACGTTTGCCACGCCCGCTTCTTCTTCTCCGCGGTAGTCGTGCAGTGGCGACGCAGGCGCTCACAGCGCTCGCAGGCCACGATGCGTTCGTTCATCGCTGTGAGAGTAGCAGCGGGATCCTGAAGAGAAACAAGGGGCACGTGCTGATTATAAGAAGTCGACGGAACTCGGTCGGCGGCCGCTTCAGTCGAAGACCACCGTCTTGTTCCCGTAGCATAGAATTCTCCGCTCCAGCCGCCAGCGCACGGCGCGGGCCAGCACAACCCGCTCCAGATCGCGGCCCGTTGCAATCAGGTCTTCCACCTGATCGCGATGAGAGATGCGTGCAACGTCCTGCTCGATGATGGGCCCGTCGTCGAGAATCTCGGTGACGTAATGGCTGGTTGCCCCAATCAGCTTCACGCCTCGCTCGTGAGCCGCGTGGTAGGGGCGCGCTCCCGTAAAGGCCGGCAGAAACGAGTGGTGAACGTTGATAATCGCTGCCGGATAGCGCGAAACGAAATTCGCCGAGAGCACCTGCATGTAACGCGCCAGTACGATCAGGTCCACTTGCTTCTCCGCCAGCAGAGCCAGTTGCTGGGCTTCAGCTGCTTCGCGCGTCGCCGCAGTGACCGGCACGTGGACGAAGGGCGCCCCGTAGAAGTCAGCCAGCGGCTCGACCTCCCGATGATTCGAGATCACCAGCGCCACGTCACAGTGCAGCTCGCCGCTGTGCCACCGGTGCAGCAGATCGGCCATGCAGTGCAGATAATGCGAGCAGAACAGGGCGACTCGAGGGCGTTGATCGCTCGAACTCAGGCTCCAGGTCATCTGCAGTTCACGGGCGATCGGCGCAAAGGCCTGCTCGAAAGCCGGCAGATCAAAGGCCGCTCCGGAAGAATCCCGCAGTTCCCATTCCACCCGCATGAAGAAGAGCCCCAGAGCCTGATCGCGGTGCTGGTCCGCGTGGAGAATGTTGGCGCCTCGCTCATACAGCAGGGTCGAGACGCGAGCCACCAGTCCCGGGCGATCCGGGCAGTCGATCAGCAGCACGGCCGAGTCCGTCATGGACCGAGGATAAAGCATCCCATCTCCGCGTCCGTACAAAATCCGGATGCGGACGGCGTAGAATGAGGGCGCTCATGAAGTTCAACTTCATTATCCTGCCGGGGAGAAACCAAAAATGGCTTTGCGCAGAACGATCGTGGCAGCGGCCGCGATAGCAACCACCTTTGCCTGGATCGCAGGGTGCAAAAAGGAGACGCCGCCCGTGGCTGAGACACCCCAGAGCTCGCAACCCGCACAGCCCTCCGCGCCCGAGATCGGCGGCCAGCCGGTCGTCAAGCTGACGCGCGCCGCTACCGCCAACGGACAGCTGCCCGAGTTCCGCTCGGTAACAGTACTGCCCGGCCGCGGCATGAATGTCTTCCAGATCACGGCCGATCTGCCGGGCAAGGGCGAGATCCCTATCCTTCATGCGCCCAGCCTGGAAGAAGCGGCGTCAAAACTCAACGGCGGTCCCGGCGATGAGTTTGGCAACGCCAGCTTCAGTTTCGGCGGCGCTTTCCTCGTGCCCTATCCGAACCGGATCATCGGTAAGCTGTCGGAAGACAAGAAGACCGTGACCGCGGAATGGCATGGGAAGAAGATTGTGCTGCCCGCCAACTGGCACAACAGCGAGCATCCCACTGAAGATCTTCACGCCATGCACGGCCTCATCCTTGCTTCGCACACTGACGACGTGCAGACGATGCCGATTCCGGACGGACAGACTGTGACCGGCGTGATCCACGCGGGCGACTTTGGCGGTCACTGGCTCTCGCAGACCGATCTGAGCTTCGTGATCTCGCTCACCGGCAAAGCCATCGATGCCACGATTGTCGCGAAGAATGTGGGCAAAGAGGATGAGCCGATCGCCATCGGCTGGCATCCTTACTTCGCCATTCCCAGCGGCGACCGCAAGCAGGCGCTGCTGCATGTTCCTGGTTCCGAGCTGGCCGTTGTGAATAACTACGGCGCCGTTTTTCCCACCGGCAAGCTGATTCCGGCGAAGGGAACCAAGTGGGACTTCATGGCGCCGAAGGGAAAAGCGCTCGACGATATCTATCTCGACGATAACTGGTCGAAGTTAACTCGAACCGACGGCGCCGTGGATGTAACCCTGGCCGATCCAGCGAGCAACTACGGCGTGAAGATCCTCGGCCTGTCCCCGCACATCAGGACGGTGCAGGTCTATGCGCCGCCAACCCAGTCCTTCGCGGCCATCGAGGAACAGTTCAACTTCGCCGATCCGTTCGGCAAGGAGTGGCATGGGATGGACACTGGTATGGTGACGCTGCAACCCGGCGCTTCGGTGGAGTGGCACGTCCGTCTGGAGTTGTTCCAGCCAAACAGCGACTCCGCCTCGAAGTAGAGGGCCTTCTCTCTCCGGAGCGGCTTCAACGCCGCTCCAATCACTACCCGAATTCGTCCATAGCTAACGCAGCTTTTTCTTTGGATCCCCACTCAGGCAGGGTGCGATTCTGGAGGGCCAAGGGGTACGAGGTAAGGTCCGGGGGAATGGGCCGAGCCATCCGATCGGCCTCCGGCGTGATTGTCCAGTAACAGGAACGCCGCTTCCAAAAATAAACCTGATCCATTAGCAACCAGTTAACCAGGCGGTTACCTCTACTTATGCGATCGTCTGCCAGTGAATCGATTGCTGTGGAGGCTGTATGCTGCGTTTCCGTTCCGTGCTTGCCCTCTTGCCCTGCCTGGTTCTTTGTTGTGCTGCCGGGTCCGCCCAGACAGGACCTTTTACGACACATACCTATGCTGCGGCAGCGTACCCGCGATCTTTACGCGATCGACGTAAATAATGATGGCGTGCCCGACATAGTGGAAAATACCGGCCGTTCCCTGGTGGTGATGATCGCCAACGGCAGCGGCGGCTTCGGCGCGCCCACCACGATCTACACCTTTCCCACCACCTATCAGGGCACGACTCCGCTGGCCTACGGCGATTTCAATGGGGATGGCAAGGTAGACCTGGTATGCGCGATGGCAGGCACAAATCAATTGGCGGTTTTCCTCGGCAACGGCAACGGTACCTTCCATGTTCTAGCGGTACGAGACCATTACGATGCCTCAGTTTTCAGGAGGAGTGTGGTTTGGCGGCGGAGCGATTGTGGCTGCCGATTTCAACCGCGACGGCAAGCTCGACCTGTTGGCGGAAGCCAACAACAACACCACTGATTATTTGTTGCTCATGTCGGGGGACGGTGCGGGAAACTTCGGAGCGGCCCTGCCGGTCAATAGTTTCCTGCCCGGATCCGGCGTGGGGAGTTTGAGCGTCGGCGACTTTGACGGAGACGGCAACGTCGACTATGCCGTCGGCGTGAACTCGAATTGCACCAATGGCGGATGTTCGCAGGGTGAGGTCGACGTTCTCTATGGCGATGGAAAGCTTGATTTCAACGGCAGCGTCGTCTACCGGGGGACGCCTTTCGCGTTCTCGGCAGGTGATGTGAACAGCGACGGGCGCACAGACCTCTTCGGATACGCGGGCGCCGATTCCAATCAGCTGGTAGTGCTGACCTCGCAGCCGGATCGGCAGTTCACGACCTTCACCATGCCGACCAACTACACCATGCAGGATGCCGGTTTCGGCACCGCGCCGACGATGGTGCTGGCCAACTTCGACGGCGACTCCAAATACACGATGGATATCGCCGGGCTGGGTTACAACAGCTCCGGCCAGGAAGCCTTTGTGGTCTTCATGGCCAACGGATCGGGCGGCTATCAGGAGACCACGACCGATTTACCGGCCACACAATCGATCACCAACATTGTGGTGGGCGACTTCAATCGCGACCTGGAGCCGGATGTGGCGACGATCCTGAGCAACGGTTCGACCACTGCTCCCACGCTTGAAGTCGGCCTGAACAATTCGAACGAACCGCCTCAGAACTGGGGCGGCTGCGCCTATCCGACCACCGGGCAGGGTGTCGCGATCTGCGAGCCGGAGCAGAATATGCAAACGTCGGTATGGTTCGACGCCGCGGCCAACTCATACGGAATGCTGCGCAAGATCGAGGTTTGGGTCGACGGCAAGAAAATCGGCGAGCAATATCACGTCTGGGAAAACCGGGGCTGGATTGACCTAACCGCCAAACTCGCCACCGGGTCGCACAAGGCCACCTTCTTTGCTACTGACGTGGACGGCCGCCAGCAAAAGGCAGTCGTGACGTTCCAGGCGAACGACGGGTGCCTCGCGCCCGCTTCGCCCGGCGTGAACCTGTGCCAGCCGAGCGGATCCATCGTCACCTCCAACGTGCAGGTGGTTGCCACCGGGAAGGTCACCGGTACTCTGGCGAGCATGCAGCTTCGGGTCGACGGGGTGAAGAAGTTCTCCGAGTCCTCCAGCGCCACTCTGCACAGACTGTCACCGTAGGAACCGGAACGCACCGTTTCGCCGTCCTTGCCGTGAATACGGCCGGCCAGAAATGGGAGCAGGCGGTAAGCGCGACGGTGCAGTAAAAGCGAGCCGTCTCCGGGAAACTCAAATAGGGCGAGGTCCAGTACCTCACCCTTTTGTTTCAATGAAATAGACCACGAGACGGCGGCCGTCGTCGTCGAACCCGTGTTCACGCGGCGATAATCTGAGTGCCTTTCACTCACTTTTTACCGCCCGCCCCTTGACTTCCACAAGCCAAACCCGCTACCTTAGCAGTCGTTGGGCGAAAGTGCTCAACGGCGGTTCCGCGCCACATCTGTTGGGCAATGCCGCTCCGGATCTTCCCCAATCAGGCGGTCCGGCGGTCGCCCCGCAATCACCCAAGGCAAGCAGTCTCGATGCCGGAAGTCCTCTTCGCGGGCAGCCCCTGCGGGAAACCATGGTCGGAGCGAGTCGTGAGAACTGCTCTGGAATTTCAGAAGGAGAAGGAAAAGCAATGCCAACTGCAACTGCTTCGGCAACCACGACGTTCACTCCGCTGCACGATCGCATCCTTGTTCGTCGCATCGAGGAGAACGAAACGGTGCGCGGCGGGATCATCATCCCCGACAGCGCCAAAGAAAAGCCCCAGGAAGGTGAAGTCATCTCCGTGGGCAAGGGCAAGTCGAACGACGAAGGCAAGGTCTTCCCCCTGGATGTGAAGAAGGGCGACCGCATTCTCTTCGGCAAATACTCGGGCACCGAGATCCGGATCGATGGGGAAGAGCCTCCTCATCATGCGCGAGGAAGAAGTTCTCGGCGTTCTCAAGTCGTAGGTTTTGGCCGGACGGGCGGATGCGCCCTGCGGCGCTCAAGCCTGATCGCACAATCGACATTCCAGGGAGCAGCGCTCCCTGACAACAGGAGATCAGCAATATGGCAAAGCAAATTCTGCATGGAGAAGATTCCCGTCAGGCGATTCTGCGCGGCGTGAATACTCTCGCCGATGCGGTGAAGGTGACGCTGGCCCCAAGGGCCGCAACGTCGTCATCGAAAAGAAATTCGGTTCGCCCACCATCACCAAAGACGGTGTGACGGTGGCCAAAGAGATCGAGCTGAGGGATTCGCTCGAGAACATGGGCGCGCAGATGGTGCGCGAAGTCGCCTCCAAAACCAGTGACGTGGCCGGTGACGGCACCACCACCGCGACCGTGCTGGCCCAGGCCATCTATCGCGAAGGCGTCAAGACCGTTGCTGCCGGCGCCAACCCGATGGCTCTGCAGCGTGGCATCAACAAGGCAGTTGAAGCCGTGGTCGGCAAGCGTGCCGAAGACGGCACTGTGACCGGTGGGGCACTGTCGAAATTTTCCAAGCCCGTGACCGGCGACATGATTGCCCAGGTCGGCACCATCTCTGCCAACTCCGACAACACCATCGGCACCATCATTGCCGAGGCCATGAAGAAGGTCGGCAAAGACGGCGTCATCACCGTTGAAGAGTCCAAGACCCTCGAGACCCAGCTGGAAGTTGTGGAAGGCATGCAGTTCGACCGCGGCTATCTGAGCCCGTATTCGTCACCGATCCGGACCGCATGGAAGCCGTGCAGGAAGAGCCCTACATCCTGATCTACGAGAAGAAGATCAGCTCGATGAAGGATCTGCTGCCGCTGCTCGAGCAGGTTGCCCGCAACGGCAAGCCGCTCGTGATCATTGCCGAGGACGTGGATGGTGAGGCGCTGGCGACCCTGGTCGTCAACAAGCTGCGCGGCACCCTGAACGTCGCGGCCGTCAAGGCTCCTGGCTTCGGCGATCGCCGCAAGGCGATGCTGGGCGACATTGCCATCCTGACCGGCGGCAAGGCCATCACCGAAGACCTGGGCATCAAGCTGGAGAACATCAAGCTGGAAGACCTGGGCCGCGCCAAGCGCGTGACCATCGACAAGGACAACACCACCATCGTGGAAGGTCGCGGTGAGTCGAAGGCGATCGAGGGCCGGGTGAAGGAAATCCGGAACCAGGTCGAGAAGACCACCTCGGATTACGACCGCGAGAAGCTGCAGGAGCGGCTGGCCAAGCTGGTCGGCGGCGTCGCGGTGATCAAGGTGGGCGCGGCAACCGAGACCGAGATGAAGGAAAAGAAGGCTCGTGTTGAGGACGCCATGCACGCGACCCGCGCGGCTGTCGAAGAGGGCATCGTCCCTGGCGGCGGCGTGGCGCTGGTTCGCTGCGAGAAGGATGTCGAGGAGCTCATCAAGACCCTGCAGGGCGATGAGAAGATCGGCGCCCAGATCGTTCGCCGCGCGCTCGAGGAGCCGCTGCGTCAGATCGTCGGCAACGCCGGCGAAGAAGGCGCAGTGGTGGTGGGCAAGATCCTCGAAAGCAAGGATCCCCACTACGGCTACAACGCCCAGACCAATGTCTTCGAGGACCTGGTGAAAGCCGGCGTCATCGATCCGACCAAGGTCACCCGTACCGCGCTGCAGAATGCAGCGTCGATCGCGGGGCTGATGCTGACCACCGAAGCCATGGTCTCGGAAATCCCCGAGCCCAAGCAGGCGGCTCCGGCCGGCGGCCACGGCGGCGGCATGGAAGGCATGTACTGAGCTGGCCGCTCGGCACACGCGCTTCGCGCAAAAACAGCGGGCTTCCCGAAAGGGAAGCCCGTTTTGTTTGCGCATCCTCGGGTCGGCCACCGCGCTCATCGCGCTGCTGAGATCGCGGGAAAAGACCGCCAGGAAGAGAACCGACCCGCTGCTGGCACTGCGCGGTTCGGGCCGCTGCATCTGGGCCAACCAGCACGCCGATGAATATGTGAAGGGCCTTCGCGAAGGTTGGGATTAGCCGTCGACTCCGCGAAAGCGCACGGCCGATACTTTCCCCGTGCCTGACTCCCGCCGGTATACTGCCGGCGGTTGTTTTCCAGTCCTCAGAGATCGCATATTCGGAGGAATCCATGGCCTGGATTCAGTTCGTCTTTCGTCGCACCAGGGTTGTCTCCTTTTCAAGCGCCATCGTCGCTGCCCTTGCTTTCCTGGCGGGCCTCTTCGCCCTGGGTCGAATCGTCTGGCGTTTTTCCTCGCTGCACCTCCAGGCGGCGATCTTCTTCTCCGTTTTGATCCTCATGCTGCTCTACCAGATGCGCCGGATCCACCGCGTCTACGCCGCCGCCCAGCCGCTCGCCCTCAGGGAAGAAAACGACGCCCTCGCCAGAACCCTCAACGAAATGATGAGGACCTTCCGCTGGGGCGGCCTCATCGTCATGCTCCTCTCCCTCGGAGTCCTCTGGACCTGGTCCCAGCTTCATTGAGCGGGTCGCCGCTTGAACCGACTCACTCCAAAGATGCGGCGGCCCCGCGTGCGCGGAACCTCTCCTCTTTAGCTACGACGGGCTACCGGCTCGCCCATGACCTTCGTACCGCGCCGACTGCCGATTCTGCTTGCTCCTATCCGCCGCCAATCCTAAGCTAAAGGGGAGGAAAGCTCTGTCCGCCGATTCGCGAACAGAGCTTTTCCTTTTGAGACCCGGCCCGGCGTTCACCGCGTCGCGCCCGTCCCAGCGGCCCAGGCCGCGAACACACCGGCTCTTTGAAATCCCGCCTGCAGGCCCATCGGGGTAATACCCAAAAGGTATTACCCTGCACGCCGCGCAGAATCTTCGACTTGCCATTTTCCACCCCCTGGGGTACTCTCCACTGCGGCTGAGGCAGCCGTAAGATGGAGAATCGCCGTTTTGGAGGTTCAGCCTTGCTTCTGGTTCGATCTCGCTGTCTCGGCCCTCTCGCTGCTCTCGCGTTCCTCACCGCAGCTCTCCCCGTTCTGGCACAGGCACCAGCGCCGAGCTATCCGCCGACCCACTGGCCGATTCACGACGGTTCGTATGTCATCCACGATTTCCATTTTGGAACCGGTGAGACGCTGCCCGAGCTCAAACTCCACTACCTCACGCTCGGCACGCCGCATCGCAATCCGGCCGGTCACGTGGATAATGCCGTCCTACTGCTGCACGGTACCGGCGGCAACGCGCACTCGCTGCTGAACCCGGTCTTTTCCGACGTCCTCTTCGGTCCCGGACAGCCCATCGACATCACGAAGTACTTTCTGATCCTGCCTGACGACATCGGCATGGGCGAGTCGAGCAAGCCATCGGACGGGCTGCGAATGAAATTTCCGCACTACGACTACGACGACATGGTTCACTCCAGCACACCATGCTTCTCGAAGGATTGCACGTCGATCATCTGCGGCTCATCCTTGGCACGTCGATGGGCTGCATGCAAAGCTTCGTCTGGGGCGAAACGTATCTCGTTTTTCGCGGACGCGCTAGCGCCCTTCGCCTGCATGCCAATCGAGATTGCCGGACGCAATCGCATGTGGCGCTACATGGCGATGCAAAGCATCCGCGACGATCCGCAATGGGACAACGGCAACTACACGCAGGAGCCGGCGGAAGGGTGAAAGGCGCAGCGGATTTTCTGATCATTGCCGGCTCGGCTCCGCAGCAGATGCAGAAAGACGACCCAACGCGCCAACAGGCAGAGGATTACGTCAACAAGACGTGAGCCGAACGATCGAGCACACCGACGCCGATGACTTTCTTTACTACTTCGACGCATCGCGCAACTACAATCCCGAGCCGAAGCTGAGCACCATCAAAGTGCCGGTTCTGTGGATCAATTCCGAAGACGACTTCATCAATCCGCCAGAACTGAATATGGCTCCGGACTTGCGAAGCGAATGCCGCATGCCCGCTTCGTTCTGGTGCCGGCCTCGCTCAGGACCTTCGGCCACGGAACGCACACGCATGCCGCAGTTTGGAAGGCCTATCTGGTGCAGCTGCTTCAGGAGTCGGCGAAGAAGTAGCCCGAAACGGCCAGCGTGATATCGTCACTGGTATTCCGACAACTCTATTCTCAGAAGCGAGGTCCGATGCGACTCGGGTTCCGACATCTGGCAACAGCGGCAGTGCTTTGTGGATGCACGGCAGTTTGGGCGCAGGTGAAGCCGGCGAAGGACGCGCGGCTGGCGGGCGCATACAAGTTCCAGCGCGACGGCTGGACTTATGTGCATCTGCAGGGAACGCCGGAACAGATCGGCTTCCAGCATGGCTATCTGCTCGGCCCGCAGATCGCCGATGCACTGCATGTGTATCGAGTGGAAGACGAACATTCCACCCATCGCGACTGGGCCTTTTACAGGAACGCAGCGAAGACGATCCTGTGGCCGCACATCGAGCCGGAATATCAGTCCGAGCTGAAAGGCATTGCCGCAGGCGCCCAGGCGCGCGGCGTGAAGGTGGATGTGTGGGACATCGTTGCGGAGAATGCCACGATGGAACTAAGCGAGTATTACGTTCCGTGGCTGAACAAGCAGCAGCACGCGATGAATGCTCCGGTGATTCCGCACCCGGGAAATGCAGCGCTTTCATTGCCACCGGCAGCTATACAAAGGACGGCAAGATCGTCATCGCCCACAATAACTGGTCGTCATACGCGGAGGGATCGCGATGGACGGTCATGTTTGACATCAAACCCGACCACGGGCACCGGATTATGCAGGACGGTATTCCCGGGATGATCACGAGCAACGACGATTTCGGGATCAACGATGCGGGCATCATGATGACGGAGACAACGATTACCGGGTTCGAAGGCTGGAACAGCAAGGGGATTCCGGAGTTTGTGCGGTCGCGCAAGGCGCTGCAGTACGCCAACAGCATCGACGACTTCGTCGCCACCATGATTGAAGGCGACAATGGCGGCTACGCGAACGACTGGCTGATCGGGGATCGCAAGACGGGCGAAATCGCGTATCTGGAGCTCGGGCTCGAGCACACGCCTGTATGGCGGAGCAAAGACGGATATTTCGTCAGCGCGAACTTTCCGCGCGATGCGTCCCTGATAAAGGACGAGACGGATGGCTTCAATCCACACGACATGTCATTTCGATGAACGCCCGCCATCTGCGCTGGGAGCAGCTGATGAAAGAGAATAAGGGCCGGATCGACGTGCAGCTGGCGGAGAAGTTCCTGGCGGACCACGAAGACTCTTACACGCATAAGGACGGAGCCGATCAGCGTACCCTGTGCGGGCATGAGGATGTGGCGAAGGAGGGAGTTCCGCAGTGGGACGACCCACCTTATAATCCCGGCGGCGCGGTGCAGGGCAAGGTGACGGACAGCGATCTGGTGGCGAAGATGTCGCTGATTGCGCGCGCAGGGCATCCATGTGGGGAGGATTTCCTGGCGAAGCCGTTCCTCACGGCGCATCCTGAATACAACTGGCAGGCGCCGATCCTGCGGGATATGAAGGCAGGACCCTGGACGGAGTTTCAGGCCGGAGAGAAGTAGAAGAGCAGGGTGCAGGGTGCAGGCAAGCGGGAGCGGCAGGGCTGCTCCCGTTCGCCTGGGCGACGGCCGTAGTAGAACACCGGTGGTCTGGCCGAGCGGGCCGGATTCGCGGACAATAGAGCTATGCAGCCAAACGGTTCCATGACGGATGTCCCCGGGGCGGTGGAAGAAATTAAGGCCGGCCGCATGATCATCGTCGTCGATGACGAGGACCGCGAGAACGAGGGCGACCTGACGCTGGCGGCCGAGCACGTGACGCCGGAATCCATCAATTTTATGGCTCGGTACGGGCGCGGGCTGGTTTGCCTGACGATGACCGAGGAGCGCGCCGACTATCTCCGACTGGGTCCGATGACGCAACAGAACTCGTCGCGATTTGGTACGGCATTTACTGAGTCGATTGAGGCGCGCGAGGGTGTCACGACGGGTATTTCTGCCTACGATCGCGCGCATACGATCAAAGTGGCGATCGATCCACGATCAACGGCGGCCGATCTCGCGCGGCCGGGCCATGTGTTTCCGCTGCGGGCGCGCAAAGGCGGCGTGCTGGTGCGGGCCGGGCAAACCGAGGCTTCCGTGGACCTGGCGCGGCTGGCGGGGCTCATTCCGGCGGGCGTCATCTGCGAGGTGATGAAGGACGACGGCACCATGGCGCGAGTGCCCGACCTGAACGCGTTCTGCAGGAGCACGGGCTGAAGATGCTGACGGTGGCGGAGCTGATCCGGTATCGGCTGCAGCACGAGCGGTACATTGTGCGGGTGGCCGAGAGCCTGCTGCCCACGGAGTGGGGCGAGTTCCGGATGATCGCGTACGAGAGCGAGGTGCATGGCGGGGAAAGCCACGTGGCACTGGTGCGCGGCGATCTGAGCGGGGCGGATCCGGTGCTGGTGCGAGTGCACTCCCGCTGTCTGGCCGGCGATGTGTTTGGCGCGACGCTGTGCGATTGCCAGCGGACCACGCGGCAATCGCTGCGGATGATTGCCGAGGCGGGACGCGGCGCCTTCCTTTACCTGCACAACGCGGGGCGCGGATTCGAGATCGATCGATCCGGCGAGAAGCCGCGAGTCGTGTTTCACCGCGAGGCGCGGGCGCGCGAGGCTCATGAGGACCGGCACCAGCGAATCCTGCGCGAGGTGGGTTTGGGCGGACAGATCCTCGCCGATCTGGGAATTCACCGGATTCGCCTGCTCAGCAACACGCCGACGCATGTGCCGGCGCTGCAGGGGTTCGCCGTGGAGATTGTGGAGCAGGTGCGGATTCCTGTCGAAGAGGCGGTAGGGCCAGGATAACTTCACCACAGAGGGCACGGAGAGCACAGAGTATTTCGGAATGTATTCCGACTCTCCCGGAAAGACAGAGAGAGGACTAGGCCGCGTCAGAGAGCGCGGCCTCTTCTTTTTGGGCGACTCGGCTGCGGAGTCGATAAAAGACCACCGCGATGAGATTGCTGAGCAGGATCGTGGCGATGATCTTAGCTGCGTAAGTGCGCGCACTGACAACGTGCACGAACGGGAAGGCCGAGATAAACAGGCTGAAGAGTGTGGAGGCCAGGCCGACGGCGGAGGTCCACTTGAGCCACCGAGGCAGGGAACGGCGCACGGCGGCGGCGCCGAAGAGCGGAATGGCAAACATGGCGACGTAGGCGACCTCGTAGTGGGTGAGACTGGCGTTGGTCAGAAGCTGATAGGCCTCCTGCGCGTGCACGCCGGAGCTGAACAGCAGAATCAGGGCGAGAACGAGCACCGAGGTGCAGGCGATGGAATTCGTCGGGGTGCGGCGACGCGGGTGTAATCGCGTAAACCATTCGGGGACGAGATGGTTCCAGCCGGCAGCCATGGGCAGGCGGGTGACGCCGGTGAAGAGGTAGCTGGTGGCTCCCAGAAGCCGCATCTGCAGGAGAAGGATGGCAAGGATCGCCACCAGATTGCCAATGCCCGAGGCGCCGAGCGCCATGCGCATGGCCTGTGGGATGGGAGCGATGAAATCGATGCGGCCGTTCGGCACGAGGGCAACAATGGACGCGGTGCCGAGGATGAACATGGCGCAGATGACGGGTGAAGAAAGGATGACGGATTGGCCGATGCTGCGTGCTGGATTGCGGCTCTCTCCGGCGAGAATGGCGATGTATTCAAGGCCGCAGAGAGCTCCGAAGAGCATCTGCCCGAAGAGAGCAAAGGTGCGGAGATCGAGACGCGGGGCGGCAACCGAAAACGGCGTGTAGCGGACAGGCGCGTGATGCGCGAAGGACCAAAGCGGAAGCAGGATGAGTCCGGCGAAGACGATGAGGATGGCAATGCCGCCGATGTTGTGGATCCACTTGCCGAGTTCGAGTCCGCGGAAGGCGGCGTAGGTGATGCCAGCAAGCATAAGGATGACGATCGCCAGGCAGAGCGGGCGATCCTCCGGCAGACCGCGGGCAGCGGGTCCAATGAGATAGGAGATCTCTGTGGGAATGGCGTAAAGGATGGTAGCGGTGACGGCGACGCCGTAGACCCAAAGGTTCCACGCTGTGAGGAAGCCTCCGAGATTGCCGAAGGCTGCGCGAGCCCAGACGTAGAGGCCACCTTCGAGCGGCATGGCGTGGTTGAGGCAAACGACCGAAGCGGCCATGGGAACGTAAAAGAGCAGCATGGCTGCGACCCAGATGAGCGATTGAGCGCGGCCGAGTCCGCCGGCAACGCCTACCCAGGAGGTGCCGACAACGCAGAGGATCTGAGCGAGGACCAAGTCGCGCAGACGGAGCGGGCGATGCAGGCGATGCTCGGCCTCGGCGCGCTCGGGCATGGTTCCGCCATGGTACAGGGTGCGGCGGACAGGGTACAGCGTGCGGCGGACAGGGTACAGCGTGCGGGTTACAGGTTACGAGTCAGAGTGTCGGGGATGGGTTCTTCTCCGGGTTGAGGCAAGCCTTGCAGGAGAGGGTGCGCAGACAGATCGGCGCGCAGCTGATCGACGGAGCGGAACTGGAGCGCATGCAGGCCCACCTGTTCGGCGGCGTGGACATTGACCGCTTTGTCGTCGATGAAGAGAGCCTCCTCCGGGCGAACACCGAGCTTTTCGCAGGTGTGGAGATAGATGGCGGGGTCGGGCTTGGCAATGCCCAGTTCGCAGGACCAGGTGAGATGGGTGAAGGCGCCGAGCCACGTGAAATCGCGGCGCATGCGGCCGAGGACTTCGGCAACCATGTTGGAGAGGATCGCGGTGCGAAGGCCGGCCTTCTGCAGCGACTCAATCCAGGCGAGCATGCGCGGATCCGTCATGCGGGTCCACAGCACGACGTCGGCCTCGATGAGGGCGTTGATTTGTTCCGGAGTAAACGAGAGCCCGGAATCCTGTGAGAACTGCCGCCAGAAGGAAGGGCCGTCGTGGCGGCCGAGATCGTAGTTATGGCGGTCGCGCCAGTAATGGCGCTCAAAGGTCTCGCGGTCAAGCCCGGTCAGGCCAATCAGTTCGCGGTGCGCGGCGGGGTCGGGCTGGCAAAGGACTTCTCCGTAATCGAAGATGACGGCGCGGAGGGGGGAATTCGTCGACAAAAGAGACTCCTGGGTGACTGGCGATGCGCTGTTTCTATTATGCAGTGGAGGTTTGCGCGGGCAGGGAACGGAAGATTTTTCAAGGCCAGGGGGCGGATGGTGTCAGAGTGACACCGGGCCGAGGGCAGACTTCGGTAACGGAGGCCGATCGCATCTTTGGCGCAAATGTCGCGACACGGGCCTAAACTTGGTAGGTTCGCCGGGTGTTCCCCGCCGGCTGTCGTGAGGGACTTCTGGCCTGCATCTCTTTCTGCAGGAGGCGTCTCATGGCATCGACCAGCGAAATTATCACCGGGCAATCAGAGGATCAGGCGACCGGACGACAGGTACCGGTGATGCGGACGAAGCTCTACGGCTTTACCCTCCTGAATCATCCCCGGCTGAACAAGGGCACCGCTTTTACCGAAGAAGAGCGCGACGCGTTCGATCTGCACGGACTGCTGCCACCGCATGTGGGCACACTGGCGGAGCAGATCCAGAGGCGGCGAGCGGCCTTTGACGCCTATAAGACATCGTTCGAGAAGTACACCTTCATGCGGGATCTGCAGGACATCAACGAGACGTTGTTCTACGCGTTGATTTTGTCGGATGTGCAAACGTTTATGCCAATCGTGTACACGCCAACCGTGGGCGAGGGATGCCAGCGGTTCAGCGAGATCTGGCGGAAGCCGCGGGGACTCTTTTTGAGCTATCCGAACAAGCACCGGATCGAGAAGATTTTGTCGCACCAGCGCTACGACAATGTGAAAGCGATTGTGGTGAGCGATGGCGAACGCATCCTGGGCCTCGGCGATCAGGGAGCGGGTGGCATGGGTATTCCGATTGGAAAGATGGCGCTGTATACCGCGCTGGGCGGCCTCCACCACGAAAACTGCCTGCCGGTGCTGCTGGATGTGGGGACGGATAACGAGGAGCGGTTGGCGAATCCGATTTACATCGGGTGGCGGCAGAAACGGGTGCGCGGGGCGGAGTACGACGACTTCATCGAGACCTTTGTGCGTGCGGTGGAGAAGCGTTGGCCGCACGTGCTGCTGCAGTGGGAGGACTTTGCCGGGTCGAACGCAGCCCGGCTGTTGAAGAGATATCGGGATCGGCTCTGTACGTTCAACGATGATATTCAGGGGACAGCGGCAGTAGTGCTGGCGACGCTGCTGGCAGCGATGAAGGCGGCGGGCACGAAGCTGGAAGAGCAGCGAATGGCGATCCTTGGCTTTGGATCGGCAGGGATTGGGATTGCGAACCTGCTGGTCAAAGCGATGGTCGAAAGCGGCCTGAGCGAGAAGGAAGCCAGGAGCCGGGTTTATCCGCTTGGACGGCCGGGATTGCTGGTTGAGGGCGCCGATGGGATTCATCCGGAACAGACGGACTATGTGCATCCTCGGCAAGATGTGGAGGGCTGGCAGGTCGCCGACCCGAAGAAGATCACGCTGGAAGAAGTGGTGCGAAACGGCAAGATTACGGTACTGATCGGCGTGGCCGCGAAGGCGGGGATGTTTACGGAAGAGGCCGTGCGCGCGATGGCAGAGAATACGGAGCGGCCGGTGATCTTCCCGCTGTCGAATCCGACGTCAAAGAGCGAAGCCACGCCGGAAGATCTGATGAAGTGGACGAACGGTAAGGCGCTGATTGGAACGGGGAGCCCGTTTGCGCCGGTGAAGGTGGGTGACCGGGAAGTCTGTATCGACCAGACGAACAATTCGTATGTCTTCCCGGGGCTGGCGCTGGGGATTGTGGCGGCGCGGGCGCGGCGGGTAAGTGACGCGATGATCATGACCGCGGCCCAGGCGCTGGCGCGTTTGTCGCCAGTGGAGAAGGATCGGAACGCGAGCCTGCTGCCGCCGATGGCGCAGTCGCGGGCAATCAGCCGCGTGATAGCGGGGGCGGTAGCGCGGCAGGCAATCGCGGAGGGTTTGTCGGATCTGCGCGATGGCGAGGTTGACGCGGTCGTTGAGGCGCACGTGTGGAACCCGCTGTACGCGCGGTTCGAGAGGGAGTATTAGAGATAGCCAGTATTCGGGAACGGCTGGCGAGAGCTATGATTTTCCTGCGCCTATGACTGTCTCCGGACGCTAATTCAGCTGAAGCCTGCGGGCGATGTGGTGCACAGCAGCGGGCCCATGCGTGTGTCAAAAAGACAAGCCCGGAGAAATCCATGACAATTCCAGATATTCTGACGCCCCGGCTGCGGCTGGTGGCGATTACGCCCGCACTGCTCCGGGTGGAAAGTCCCGAGCTCGAGGCATCCGTCGGTGCCGGGATTCCCGCGATGTGGCCTCCGGAACACTGGGAGCCGCATGTCTACGACTTTCTCGATGCGCTCTACGCGCGCGCGCCCTGGGCCATCGCCTGGACCCGCTATGTGGTGACCCGCGCGGAGCCCGGCACACTGATTGGCACGCTGGGCGGCTTTCCCCGCACGGACACGGAGGCCGAGGTGGGGTATGGAATCCTGCCGCCGTGGCAAAGGCAGGGACTGGCGACGGAGGGCCTGCATGCGCTGATGGACGAGATTCGGCGGCACGACGAGGTGCGGACGTTTACGGCGCAGACCTACCCCCACCTGCTGGCATCGGTGCGGGTGCTGGAGAAGAGCGGATTCGTCCTGGCGGGCCCCGGGGACGAAAAGGGCACGGTGAGGTATCGGCGAGAGCGGTGATGGTCGTGCCGATTCGGGTAAGCTGGAGGGACCTCAATTTCATCCCTGAGGAGAGAAAGGACTTCCGGCATGAAGCTGGCAAAACTGGCAGGTTGGATTCTGGCTGCGGCGGCACCGCTGGCGATGGCGCAAACCTCGACGTGGAAGGCGGACCCGTACCACAGCGAGGTGGACTTCACGGTGAAGCATCTGGGCATCACGAATGTGCACGGGCGCTTCGGCAAGGTGGACGCCACGCTCGAGTGGAACGAGACGGACCCGACGAAATCAACGGTAAACGCGACCATCGATGTGACGGGCGTGGACACAGGTGTAACGCCGCGCGACAACGATCTGAAAGGGGATCATTTCTTCAACGTGGCGCAGTATCCGACTGCGACATTTGTGAGCACGAGCGTGACGAAGACCGGGTCGGGACTCGAAGTGAATGGGAATCTTACCATCAAGGGCGTGACCAAACCCGTGGTGCTCGAGGTTCAGGGACCCGCGGGACCGGTGAATGGGATGGGCAAGAAGCCACATATCGGATTCGCGGCTACCACCAGCGTGAAGCGGACGGATTTCGGGATTGCTGCGGCCATGCCGTCAGCGATGGTAGGCGACGACATCCAGCTGGAGATCGATCTGGACTTCGCGAAGCAGTAGGAAAACGAAAGAACGTCGAGAGGGGCGACCGAAGCGGTCGCCCTTTTCTTTTAGCGGGCTGTGCAGGTTTTGCGGCCGGTATCGGCGATGGCGGCGATGCGCCACTGACCGTCGAGGCGGACGAGGCTGAAGAGGTCGGTGCCACAGTGATCGACCTTGCCGTCGCTGAGAAAATCGAAGGGCGCCCAGACCACGGCAAGATCGTGGTCGATGCGGACGAGAGGATGATGGATACGCTCCTCGATTCGCGTAATGCCAGGTTTGGCGACGCGGGCGGCGAAGTCATCGAAGGACATTTGCACGGGCTTGCCGTCGCGCATCAGGGTAAGCGATCCGCCACTTAGCAGAGGAGCGCGGATAGCGGCAGCGTCGCGGTGAGCCATGCCGTCGAAGAGAGCCTGCACCGGAGCGAGGACGGCCGTGTCTTCCGAGGATGCGGCGTGGAGAGCAGGGCTGAAGGCCGCGAGGAGAAGGAGCGCGAGGACGAGTTTCGTCATGGCGGACATTCTAACGGCAGCCGGTAGCCCGTCGCTCGCCGCTCAAAGTCCGGAACAGGTGGATGGCGACAGCACCCGCGATCTCACTGCGGGCTGAGGCGACGTTTGGCTTTGAGAAGGACGTCGTCGGCTTCCGGGTGGTCGTCCCAGTAGTCGAGGCGAATGCGGCCATCGGGAAGCCGGCTCACGGTGGCGGGCTCGGCGCTGGCGGTCACGTACCATCCTGCGGGAAGGACGACGGCATTCCGGGCGCGGCCCAGGCTGCGGTCGAAGACGAGCTCATCGCCATCGAGATGGTAGCTCACCGGAGCGGTGTAGGTTTCGCTGATGCGCAGGCGCAGGGACTGGCCGGTCTGCACGACGGGAAAGGGGATGACGACCACGCTGTCTTTGGGGTCGACGGTCTCGCCGGTTTTGATCCCGGAGGCGGTGAGCTGGGCGCCGGACATCTCTTCGGTCTTCAGTTGCTCGCCGGTATCGAGGATGTAGGCCGAAGGGCGAGTGGCGACGCTGCCGGTGCGGACGACATTCGCGTAGCCGTCGATGCCAGGGCGCGACTCGGTGTAGTCGTGGTAGAGGGCGAAGGCGTGGGTTTCAGGCTGCTGGAGGAAATAAACGATGTCGCGGTCCTGGTGGGCGCGCTGGGAGAGGCGGGCGCGCTCCGGTTCACCGGGGAAGGGCGATTCCCAGCTGACCTGGCGGGTGAGAGCTTTGGGCAGCGCGGCCGCGCCGGTTTGCGCGTCTTTGACGGCGCGAATCACGAGGGGCGCTTCGCCCGCGCCGGCGTGGAGGAAGCTGACGGCGATGCGGCCGTCGGGCTCAGTCAGAATCTGCGAGGGCACGCTGAGGCCAACGATCTCGTAGCCGGGCGGCAGGACGACCTGGTTGCGGCGGATGCCGAGAGGGCGGTCGAAGACGATCGCGTCGCCGTCGGTGTGGTAGCTCTTCGCGTCCTTATAGGTCTTGAGGATGAGGATGCGAGCCTGTCCATGCTGCGGAACAGGACGGGCAAGCGTGACCTTGATGTAATCCATCGAAGCATCCGCAGCGGCCATGAGAGGATCTTTGCGGGCATCGGCGCCGCTGACGACGGCGAAGACGAGCGGCTTGCCGGTCATTGCGTCTTCAACGCTCTCGTCGCTGGCGACGCTGCCTTTGCGGATGGGATTGTAGAAGACGGTGGCGCTGGCAGTGGTGGCGGTGACTTCGTAGCGGATTTTGAAGCTCGCGGTTTCAGGCACGAGGAGTTCGTAGCGGGTGTACTCGTCCGTTTCGGTCTGGTTTCCGGTGGCGCTCGGCAGGTAGACGGCGTCGCGCATGTCGGGCTGAGCCGTCGGCGCGGTTTGCGCAGGCGACGCGCAGGCGACAGAAAGGGCGAGGCAAACGGCCAGGGACAGGGTAGATCCTGCTGGATGGAACATGTGCAGGAGCATACGGGAAAGCCGGTCGAGCCGCCAACTGAAGTAGCTGGTTCCAGGCCGCTTCAGGCTGTGGCGGCAGCCTGAAACTTTTCGCAGTGGGCCTTGAGGCTGCGGGCTTCGGTCTTCACGTATTCCGCGATGCGTTTGGCGTACATGCTGCCGACCAGTGCGCCGAGAAGGCCCTCTGTGGAGAAGGAAAGCTCCACTTCGGTGCTGGCGCTGTCGCCGATGAGGCGATGGTCGGCGATCAAAGTAGCGCCCGGCGCTTTCTGGATCCAGGTAAAGGCCTTGTGCGGAGCCAGCTCGGTGACTTCGTAAACGGCGGGGCGCAGTTTGGGCTGGGTGATGCGGTAGCGGGCGCCGAGGCGGAGGCCATCGGGAGTAAGGGGCTGGACGTGCTGGACGGTCGGGGTCCAGGTGGGCCAGCGCTCAACGTCGGCAAGGACGCGCCAGACGGCTGCGGGTGTGGCCTGGATGATGACACGCTCGACGGTCTGCATGGAAAACTCCTCCTTCGCAGCACATACGCATCCAGCGCTGCGGCGGTTCCCTTAACCGGCCAATTGGCAGGTGAGGGGTCTCCCCCTGGGTCAACACATACCCACTGCATTGATTCTGCAGGGCATGCAGGGTAATACCCTGAGGGTATTACCCTCCGCACGCTCGCTGCCGTCATTTCAAAGATCGAATCCATCGTCGGCCTGGGCGGGGCTTTTGCGCCGCAATGAAAAAGCCTCGCGGCTGGCGAGGCTTGTGGGGAGATACGTCTCCAGTTCTCAGGCTAGAGGTACGGCGCAATGAGGGCAAGTGAAATCGGCTGACAACACGGTACGGAGGTAAGGGAGCGCGGTTCGGACGGTGCGACGTTCAGGGTCGCGCAAAGGCCGGGATGGCGCGGAGGACGTCTTCAGGTTCGGGGCGGACGCGGGAAGTCGGCGTGGCCCTCGGCGTAGAGGATTCTGCCATCCTGATCGATGACGTAGGTCGCAGGAATGGGGAGTTTCGAGCTCTCGTCGCCGTTGATGAAGGGGATGTTGAGGAGGATGCCGCGATAGTAGCGCTGGAGATAGTCGGGGAGGGTCCAGACGAGACCATAGCGGCTGGCAACGGCGCAGCCGGGGTCGGAGAGGATCGGGAAGGGAATCTGGTGCTGGCCGGCAGTGAAGTCAGACTGGCGTTGGGTTTGTGGGGAGATGCCGATGACCATGGCGCCGCGTTCGCGAAGGCTGGAGTACAGATCGCGCCAGGCTTCCAGCTCGGTGACGCAGTAGGGGCACCAGCGGCCGCGGAAGAAGTTGATGACGAGGGGCCCAAGGGCAAGCAGGTCGGCCGAACGAACCACTTTGCCGGAGAAATCGGGCAGCGAGAATCCGGGAGCCTGGGAGCCGACCGGAAGCAGGCGGTCTTCAATGCCGGAGGCGAAGAGCCCCTCAACGGCGCGCTCGCCAATGGCGAGGCGCTCCGGCTGGACCAGGTTACGAGTCTGGGCAGTGATCTCGTCGAGCTGGTCCTGAAGGCGTGGCATGGCTTCCCTAGTTTAGATGGAGATTCGCGAATTCAAGATGGAGATTTGCGGACTGGAATTACGATGGTGAGCGAATGAGGGGTACGAGAATGCTGGGAGTGGGATTAGGGCGGATGGTGACGGGCCTGGCAATGGTGCTTGGCGCGGCGGGGGCGTGGGGGCAGGGTTCGGTGCCGGTTACGGTGGTGGTGACTGACCCGAACGGAGCGGCGGTGCCGCGGGCGCGGGTGGAGATTACACCGGATTCCGGGGCGGCGGCGAGCATTCTGAG
This sequence comes from uncultured Acidobacteriaceae bacterium, assembly GCA_963702295.1. Classification (GTDB taxonomy): domain Bacteria; phylum Acidobacteriota; class Terriglobia; order Terriglobales; family Acidobacteriaceae; genus Palsa-343. The sequence continues at coordinate 85,265 of CAVPCE010000063.1, forward strand.
CAGCGACGCTGGTGGGCGATTGCAAACGACGCTCGATCCAGGTGGGTACGATCTGCAGGTTTCGGCGCCCGGCTTTTTGAAGAGGGACAAGCCGGTCACGGTCTCAGGATCGATGAAGATTGCCGTGGTGCTCGCGGTGGGTGGGACGGCGGATCCGGAGATCACGATTGAGAATCCGTCACGGGCGCTGGTGACAGAGGTGCCGCCGAATGCTGGGCAGATCGAAACGGAAGCGCCTGCTGCCAAGTCCGACGTCCTGGTGATTGAGGCCGGTCGGGGGGAACGGGGGGTGTTCACGGCGGCGTCGCTGCGCGAATATCCGCAGACGAAGGTGACGGTCTTCGATCATCACGCCAATAAGAAATCTGACCTATTCGGGGGTGCCGCTGATGGACCTGTTGGCGCATCTGGGCGTGGCGCATGGGAAGAACCTGATGGGCAAGCCGCTGCAGGACTATGTGGTGGCGAAGGGGTCGGATGGGTATTCCACCGTGCTGTCGCTGGGCGAGGTGGATCCGGAGTTTCATCCAGGGGTGGTGCTGGTGGCGGATGAGCTGGACGGTAAGCCGCTGGATGCGAAGACAGGACCGTTCCGACTGGTGGTGAGCGAGGACAGGAACGCGACCCGGAGCGTGCGCAACCTGGTGAAGATTGAGGTGAGAAAGGCGGAGTGAAGCAGCGGATAGCGGATAGCGGATAGCGGATAGCGTACAGCGTCACGTTCAGGGGCTGAGGATGCGGTCGCCAAGATCGGGAGCGATACGACGGAAATGGGCGGCGTTCAGAGTGTAGACGCGTGCGCATTTGGCTTTCCGCGCAGCCTGCATGTGAAGGGCGTCGAAGACGAGGCCACCCGTCCAGCCCTGAGCGGCACAATGGCCGAGAATCTCCGAGTAATCTGTGCGATTCAGGGAAACGATCTCAAAGGAGCGAAGCACGTTCTCCTGCAGGCTGCGCCAGGCATCCGCTGAGGTGATGCGCGGTTGAAAGGGTGCGCGCGTCAGGACAGAATAGGCTTCGGCGAGGCCATGAGCGGCGATCACCGGGGTCCAGCGGCTGACCCTGATTTTGCGAAACAGCTCCAGAGCGTTCGTCTTATGCGGATGGATGAGCGCCGTGTCCGCAATCACGATATTTGTATCGATGTAGACGTTCACCGGCCGGCGATTTTCCGAATCCGCTCATCGCGCATGTCGTCCACAAGAGTGTCCCAGTTAATATCCGCGGGAACGCTGCCGGTGTATACAAGGTGGCCATTTTCGTCGTGTCTCCAGACCGATTCCTGAGACGGCGGTTTGAGCAGGATGCCATCCGGGCCCTCAACCATTTCGAGCGTGGTGTCGGGACGCAGGCCAAAGCGTTCGCGCAGTGTTTTGGGAACGACGATGCGTCCGGCTTTATCGATAGAGACCTGCATGAACTGATTATGGCATTGTCGAATGGTATTTGCCATTGACAAATGGTATTTCCAGTTCCCTAGTCAAAATTGTTCAGGTCGGTGTCGGGTGCGGGATAGCCGAGCAGGCGGCACATGGCGACGAGCTGGCCCTTGTGATGAAAGGCGTGCGTCAGCATGTGGTGGAGGATCAGGGCCGGGGCGCGGACGGCGGAATCGCCATGGGGAAAATGCAGGTTGGTGCTGGTGTTGAGCTGCTGTTCGCTGAGGCTGGCCAGGTAGCTCAAGGTTTGCGCGGTGACCTTGCTCTCGAACGCCCGGGCGTCCGCAACGGCGGGGAAGCGCGAAGGATCCTCATCGGTGTAGGGGGCGCCCTGAAGCACATGGATCCAGAAGCCCTCGCAATTGATGCAGTGGATCACCTGGTCGCGGAGATTGGGCGAGCTGAAGCCGGGGACGTCGCGGGTGTAGTCGACGAGGGGGATGGTGGCGACGTGATCGAGGGCACGGTCGAAGCACAGGTGGGCCCAGCGATGGAACTGGCGGATGCCGTCAAGGGTGAACATGGGGCTCATGATAAAGCCCGGCAACAGCTGCGCAGGGCATTGTCACGCATAAGACCGGTAAATCCAGAGCACAAGAACGAACGGCATAGAGCACCACGCGTGGCTCGCGGTGACGAGGATGCTTTTGTTCGAAAGCGTGCTATTCGAACTGAAACATGTCGGTGATGGGAGCCGGATGGCCGAGGATACGGCACATGGCCACAATCTGCCCTTTGTGATGAAAGGCATGAGTCAGGACGTGGTGCAGGATGAGAGCCGGGGTGCGCGTGAGGTCCTGAAACTCGGGGAAGGGAATATGGATGGGTGTGTTGAGTCGATGATCGTTGAGCCCGGCCAGGTACTCGAGGGTCATGGCCTGACCTTCGGCCCGGAGCACGCGGGCGTCCGCAACGGTGGGCCAGTGGGTCGGGGTCCAGTCGCGTTGCGGAAAGCAAAGGATTCGGTTGAGCCAGCGTATCTCGCAGCCGAAGACGTGGACGACCTGGGCACGCAGGGAGGGATAGCCGAAGCCGGGGAGTTCGCGGGTGTAATCGGCGGCGGAGAGTGAGGCGAGGTGGTCCAGGAGGAGAGTAAGGCTCTGGTGGGTCCAGCGGTGGAACTGGCGGATGCCGTCAATGGTGAACATGGTCTCTATCGCTCCAGGCCTAATTTCTTCCAGATCTCGTCGATGCGAGCTTTTGTCGCAGCATCCATCACAATTTCCCTGGGCCAGGGGCGGGTGAAGCCTTCGGCGGGCCACTTGCGGGTGGCGTCGATGCCCATTTTGCTGCCGTAGTTGGGCAGTCGGGAGGCGTGATCGAGGGAATCGATGGGGCCGAGGGTGAACTGGATATCGCGCTCCGGATCGATGTTGTTGGCGACGCGGAGGGTGACTTCGCCCAGGTCCTGCACATCGCAGTCCTCGTCGACCACGATGATGCATTTGGTGAACATGGCCTGGCCCATGGCCCAGATGCCGTTCATGACCTTGCGTGCCTGTCCCGCGTAGCTCTTGCGCATCGACACGATCATCAGGTTGTGGAAGACGGCTTCGACGGGGAGGTTGATATCCACGATCTCGGGCAGCGTGAGGCGGAAGAGGGGCAGGAAGATGCGCTCGACGGCTTTGCCCATCCACGCGTCTTCCTGGGGCGGCTTGCCGACGATGGTGGCGGAGTAGATGGGGTCTTTGCGGTGGGTGATGCAGGTGATGTGGAAGACGGGGTAGTCCTCGGCAGCGGTGTAGAAGCCGGTGTGGTCGCCAAAGGGGCCTTCGGGTCGCAACTCGTCGAGGCGAACGTAGCCTTCAAGGATGATTTCGGCGTGGGCGGGGACTTCGAGGTCCACGGTCTCGCATTTGACCAGCTCGACTGGTTCCTGGCGGAGGAAGCCGGCAATGAGGAACTCTTCGACTTCGGGGGGCGCGGGGACGATGGCGGAGAAGGTGGTGGCGGGGTCGGTGCCGATGGCGACGGCGACTTCTAATTTGTCACCGTTGACGTTACCCATGGCGAAATTTGCGGTGCCGCCAGCGGTTTCGGCCATTGCCTCGACTCGCGAGGAAGCATCACCCGCTGCGGCGCGCAGCCGATCGCGGAGGTGCTCGGCGGCGTTTTTCTGGCGCTGCCAGTGCATGCCGGTGGTCTGGCCGTCGTAGATCTGCATGCGGTACATGCCCATATTGCGCTTGCCGGTCTTTGGATCGCGGGTGATGACACAGGGAAGGGTGATGAAGCGTCCGCCATCGAGAGGCCAGCACTGGAGGACGGGGAAGTCGAGGACGGAGAAGTTGTCGCGAAGAATGACGTCTTTGCAGGGAGCGTCTTTGGCGGAGATGGTCTTTGGGAAGACGTTGCCGATGGCCGCCAGCTGGGGGAGCATCTTCAGTTTTTCGAGGAGGCCTTCGGGGGATTTGATTTCAAGGAGGGCGCGAATGCGGCCGGCGATCTCGTCCAGAGAGCCTTTGTCGGGATCGAGGCCGAGGGCGAGCTTCATGCGGCGCTCGGAGCCGAACTGATTGATGAGGACGCGGGCGCCAGGGTAGCCGGCCACGTTTTCAAAGAGCAGCGCCGGGCCGCCGGGAGCGCTTTTCGAAGTGCGGGAGACGCCGGACTTTGAGACGCGGTCGGTGATCTCGGCGATTTCAAGCAGGGGCGAGACTTCTTCGCGGACGCGGCGGAGCTCGCCGGCTTTGTCGAGGACTTTGATCCAGTCTCTGAGGTCGTCGCAGGGCATGGCTCCACTATAGAAGGTCCATGCGGGAAGCCGGAGGCGATGCGGTCAGGCGGGGAGGAGGATGCTGAGAACGTCGGCGGCGCTGTAGGTGGCGCCGGATTCGGGGAGGAAGCGGGCGATCTCGGTGAGGTCGTCGCCGGCGGTGACGAGGGGCGGCTCGACGCGATGGCCGCAGCGGACCTGCTGGTGGCCGATGTTCGCCATGAGGGCGTTGCACAGGCACTTGCGGCCGGCGGCGTCTTCGGCGGTGCCGCCTTTGGAGAGGTAGAGGGAGAGGGGTTCGGCGGGGCAACGGTGGACGAAAGAGCCGTCGTCGGCGCGAACGATTTCGGAGAGAAAGCCGAGGTCGCAGATGCGGGGGCGGGCGGCGCAGACGGCGTCGTCGGAGGCGGTGCCTTCGAGCTGCACGACTTTGAAGGGGAATCCAGCGGGCGAGGCGAGGGGATCGGTGAAAACAGAGGCTTCGTGACGACGGGCTTTGTCGAGGAGAGCTTGTTTCAGGTCGTCGCGGAGGGCGGACTCGCGAGTGAAGGCGAAGGCGGTGCCGACCTGAACGCCGGTGGCTCCAAGGGCGAGGGCCTCCTGGAGTTTGGACGGCGAACCGTATCCGCCTGCAAGCCAGAAGGGGACGCCGAGCTCGCGGAGTTTAGCGATGTCGATGGCGTCGCGTTCGCCGTAGATGGGTTCGCCTCGATCGTCGAGCTGGAGCTTGCCGCGGGGTGGGGCATTGTGTCCGCCGGCGGTGCGAGTTTCGATGATGAGGCCATCGACGCGTCCGTTGGCGCGGCGAAGCATGGTGGTGGCCAGCGTGTTGGACGAGACGATGGCGAGGAAGGCGGGGCGGGGGAGTGGGGGAGGGCCACTGGCCTTGTCTTCGCAGTAGTCACGGGGATTGAAGCGCAGCGTTGTGTCGTCGCCCTCGCGCGCGCCGGTGACATGGAGGGGATAATCGACGGGCTCGAGGCGAGCGAGGCGATCGAGGACACCCGGGACGTTGAGAGGGATGCCCGCGCCCATGAGCACGTAGCCGACGCCGGCAAGCATGGCTCCATAGAGAGAGGGCAGAAGAGGGATCTGGATTTTCTCGAGGTAGTTAATGCCGACGGGATTGGCGTGGCCTTCGCGGGCGAGAAAGACTTCGACAAAGTTGGCGGCGATGCAGAGCTCGGTCAGCTCGCGAGGCTCGTCTTTGGCGTGAGCGAGTGTGATGCGGTAGGGTGCGTTCGAAGCTTTGCCGCCGGGGATGAAGTAATCGGCGAGGATCCGGTGAGCGATGGGCGGGAAGGGAAAGGCGGCGAGGCCGCGACGCATGTGTCCGCCGGGATCGCCATCCTGGAGACGGCGAATGAGGATCTGATCGAGCGCGGTGCCGGAGACGACACCGAGCTGGCCGAGGCGAGAGACGGCCTGTGCGAGGCGCCAGCTGGAGACGCCCGCGCCCATGCCTCCCTGAATAATGACCGGAAGTGACTGCATGCCTGTGCTGATGATTGCACCGCCGGCAGCAGCGTCTGTGTCGCAGAAGTGTAATTTCAGGGATTTCGCGAGAAACGGAGAAACCTTGGTACCGTGCGCGTTTTGACGCAGGGGGAGAGCGGAGGATTCGGAGCTGTGCCTCTATTGCGCTGGCTCCCGGTGACGAAGCTTGCGGATCGCGAGATCCTGGGCGGTGGCGAGTGCGTCGGCCGCTTTGACTTTGACGTCGGGTGCAACGCCAACACCTTCCCAGTCATGATCGGAGTACGGATTGACGACGCGGGATTCGGGGATGCCCATGCCGAAGTGGTCATCGATGCGATGGAAGACGCCGGCATGGGCGCCGCCGCGGGTGGTTTCGCCGACGAGGGTGGCGCGCTTCAGCATTTTGAGGTCGTAGCTGAACTGCTCGGCACCGGACCAGGTGGCGGAGGAAGTGAGGATGTAAACAGGCTTGTCGGCGAGGAGGCTGCCGGGGACGGGGGAATGCGTCCAGGACTCAGCGGAGGGCGCGGCGCGGGGACTGTACATGTAGACCGGGTGGTCGAAGAGGTAAGCGGCGATGAAGGAGACCATGTCCGGGAAGCCGCCGGTGTTGTCGCGCAGATCGAAGATGAGTGCGTCCGCATGGTTGAGAGAGGCCATGGCAGCGGTGGCGGCAGGTTGGCATACCGCTGTGTCGGGGAAGAAATCGAGCTTGAGATAGCCGATGTTGTGGGGCAGGACAGAGATCTTACGGAACATGCAGTTTTGCCGCAGCATCGCCTCGCGATAGCGAGCCTGGTCGGCGGGGGTGGGCGCCGGCGGAGCGGTGGGCAGAGGGTTGGCGCTGTACTCAACGATGAGGTGCATGTCGTGGCTGGAGTTCCTCATCTGGCGGGTGAGCAGCGCCGCGAGGGCGCCGCCCTGGGTGGCGGCCTTATCGTCGACGCTGTTTTGTTGCGCAAGCAGCGCTGCGGCCGTTTGCTCGCCGATGGCGCGATCGAAGTAAAACGCCCTGAGATCGCGGGCAGCGGTTTCAATCACACGCTGGCGCTCGGCATCATCGATGCGATCGCCGGGGAGGATCGAGACGGCGGAGGGGGCGGCGGCAGCTTGTGCGTTGGCTCGTGGGGCGAGAGCACCCGGCGCGAGGGCGGCCGCCTCTTCGGTATTGGAGGAAACAGGGAAGTTTGCGCCGGATGGGGACAAGGTTGGAGGTGTTCCCATGGCGGTCGATCGGGACTGGGCGCGACTTTCTGCGGCCGAGAGAGCGGGAGCGCAGGAGGAACGCCGGCGTAGTTCAGGAGGAGAAAGAAGGCGGCTGTGCCGCTGAGAGAAAGTGTGGCGGCAACGACGACGGCGGCTGCGCGCGGAGGGCGAGGCTCGAGCACTCCGAAGGAGGGCCCACCGGTGACGGGCTGTCGGGCTGAAGCGATTTCCATCGCGGGCCGGAGCGCGCGGTGCTCGCTCGGGAGGGAGACGGCGAGATCGAAGAGGAGATCGAGCCAAAGGCGGAACCCGGCGAAGAAGCCTGGCTCGTCGCGGAGGCGATCGCGGAGGAGCTGGAGGGCGTCGCCGGTCCAGGTCCGGCGAAAATGCGCGGGGTAAAGGCGCAGGAGGAGAGCGTAGATCTTTTCAGACATGGTCCCCCCGGAAGATCTTGTGTTCGCGGGCGACGCGGAGAAGGTCGGCGAGACGGTCGGCTTCGGCACGGGCGAGCTTGCGACCGGCTGCGGTAAGACGGTAATAACGACGGCGCTCGCTGTTGGGGGCATCGTCGTTGCGAGGGGCGGCGACTTCTTCGATGAGTTTTTCGTCGAGAAGCGACTGCATGGAACTGTAGAGGGTTCCAGGCCAGGCCGCACGCGTCCGCCGCTCTGCTCCTCGACCTGACGCATAATGCCGTAGCCGTGGCGGTCCTCGCCGGCAAGGGCGAGAAGAATCTGGAAGGCGGCGGAGGGAAGCGGGTCGAGTTTGCGTTTCGGCATAGTCGATGATCGATATATCGAGAATCGACTCTAAAACGGGTACACGTCAAGGGCCTGGCGAAAGGAAAATGGCTTTGATGCAGCGCGATGCGGGCAATATCCGCTTGAATGCCGCCCCGCGATGACGCTTGCGCGGTATTGCGGTTTCCGCCGGGAAAGGAGAGAAATTCGTTCGCGTCGAGAATATGGAGGCAGGCATGGGGCCCAGGGCGCAGAGGCATCGGCGCAACGACCGGCGGTGGGGGGCGGCGAGTGGAGCTTGGAGCGGCTCTTGGTTTTCTGGCCCTTGTGCTCCCGGCGCTTCAGGGACAGGCGGCGCCGGCCGCTCCGGTTTGCCGGGCTGTGCAGCTGGAGCCGTATTACGATCCGCAAACTGCGGCATGGGGCGGTGCGAGCCCCTGCTGGATTTTCGCAATGCGAGTTCCACAGCGTGTACGCTGCCGGCTATGACGGAGGCGCGTGCCCTGGGCCCCCAGGGAAGGCTGATGGGGGTGGAACACCCGAAGGCGGAGAAGCCGCTGATGCTGGAGCCGGGGGAATTTGGGAAAGACACGGCAGCGAGATTGCCACTCGCGGGATCCGGACCAGGCGCCGCCTCCACCGATGGCGGCCTGGTATGAGTTTCGATTTGCCGATGGGGATCCGGGAGCGCTGCGGATGCCGGGGGCGGAGGAACTGCAGGAAGACCGCGAGCGGCGTTCAGCGTGGAGATCCGGCGCCGGATCTGTCGCGGGTTGCGCGGGAACGGCGCGGAGTTCTGACTCTGTCGGCGTATTGATGGCCGCCGCCTGCTCCGGATGCCGGTCCACACTCGGACATGCTGGATGGGTACAACCGCGACAACCATCCAACCCTGGGTTTGCTGCATGTGAGCCTCGGCAAATGCGGGTCCGGCGGCGAGCGCTGGCTGGAACGGCTGCCAGATTATTGTGGAGGCTCGCGAAGAACCAGGCGGTGGGAGCGAGGGAGCAACTCCGCCCCATTCGCGCAGCCACATTCCGCGCCAATGGAATGGAGATAGCGACCAGGGTAGATTGCCCCGGGGGCGACGGTCGCGATGGAGGTGGGCATTCGCTGCCGAAGATATGTCACCGCGCGCGTTACGATCTGGCGGTGTGGGTGGAGGGCGGCCCGGTCGCCTTTGCGCCGCTGGTGGCGGTGCGAACGCAGGAGATGCAGCCCCTGTGCAGCGATTCGCGGACGGCGTCCTCCATGGTTCCGCAGCCTTCAACCCCGCCGGGCTCGAGGCGGAGGCGGTGGAGTGGGGAGTTCCCTATGGGGGAATCAACGTGGGGGCGGAGATGCCGGCTCGCGAGGCGCGCGGTCCGTTGGGAAGGAGCCTGCGGCGAGGCGATCCGGTGGTGGTTGCGCTATGGCTGGACAATCAGCTGGACCAGCCGGTGCATTTTGCGGGTCCGCGCGGGTTTCACCTGTGACTAATACGGGAATCGCAACCGTTTCGCCCGGCCCCTGACATCGCGCCGCGTTCGGGGAGCAGCGACACCGGGCCGATTGATATCAATGTTCCTCCGCACACGCGGATGCGCGTTGCCGTGGTGGACCGGGGCACGACGTACAACCTGAGTGCAGAGTCGGGGCGATTCCTGTTTCACGCCGCCCCGATTGCGCTGACCGGAGACGCGGCTGCTCTGAACTGGAGTGAAGGAAAAGAAGAACCTCTTCAAACCTCATGCTCTGCTAAGCATCCTTGTCGATGGTCTGATTCGCATCGATAGCTGAGGGAGAAGACGAGGAGGGGCGATCCCGGCTGGATCGCCCCTCTTTGTGCGGCGGCCGT
>CAVPCE010000064.1:0-70775 GCA_963702295.1 uncultured Acidobacteriaceae bacterium
GGAAGTGGAGGCGGTGCGGGAGCTGGCGGGAATGGTGGGGTGGACGGAGTATCTGGGGCACCTGACGAGCGGAGGGACGTTCGCGAATCTGGAGGCGCTTTGGGTGGCGGGGCGGATGGCGGCCGGACAGGGAGGAGCGGGGAAGGCGGTGGTGGCTTCGGAGCAGGCACATTACACGCATGGGCGGATCAGCGGGGTGCTGCAGCTGCCGTTTGTCGCGGTGGGGACGGATGCTCGGGGGCGGATGGATTTGGACGCCCTGGAGGCGACGGTACGCGGCGGCGCGGTGGGGACGGTGGTGGCGACGCTGGGGACGACGGCGGTGGGGGCGGTGGATCCGCTGGATGGAATTTTGGAGCTGCGGGAGAAGTATGGGTTCCGGGTGCATGTGGATGCGGCGTATGGGGGATATTTTCGGCTGGCATCGACATTGGGGGCGGAGGCGCGGGCGGCGTTTGAGCGGATGGGAGAGGCGGACTCGGTGGTGATCGATCCGCATAAGCATGGACTACAGCCGTATGGGTGCGGGTGCGTGCTGTTTCGGGATCCGGGGATGGGGCGGTGGTACAAGCACGATTCGCCGTACACGTATTTCACCTCGCAGGAACTGCATTTGGGGAGATCAGCCTGGAGTGCTCGCGGGCGGGTGCGTCGGCGGTGGCGCTGTGGACGACGGAGCGGCTGCTGCCGCTGGTGCGGGGCGGAGAGTTTGCGCGGGGGCTGGAAAAGGGGCGGGAGGCGGCGCTGCGGCTGCATCGGATGCTGGCCGATGATGAGCGGTTTGCGGTGGGGCCGGAGCCGGAGCTGGACATCGTGGTATGGGGGATGAGGGCGGGGACTCTGGAGGAGTCGTCGCAGCGGGCGCAGGAGGTTTTCGATCGGGCAGCGGCGGGTGGGCTGCATCTGGCGCTGGCGCATTTGCCGGCACGGTTCTTCCCGGGGGCGGATTGGAAGGACGCCGGACCGGACAGCACGGTGACGGCGCTGCGGTCGGTGCTGATGAAGCCGGAGCATCTGGACTGGGTGGAGGAGATCGGGGAGCGGATCCGGCAGGCCGTGAAGGAATAGCGCGGACGCTCGCAGGGCCCTGCAGGAGCGAATGCAAACGGATACACTGGGCGATTGCGGTTGCATTTTGCGGGCGGCAGCAGGCTGCAGAGCTGCCGAGAGAGAGGCCCCGATGCCGGACAGTCACAGGCTGAGACAAGTTCATGCGGAGCGGTTCGGCGCGGCTCCGGCAGTATTTCTTGCGCCGGGGCGGGTAAACCTGATCGGCGAGCACACGGATTATTCCGGTGGATTCGTGATGCCGGCGGCAATCGACTTCTCCACGCTGGTGGCGATCTCGCCGCGGGACGATGGGCGGATTGTTGTCTGGTCGGAGAATTTTCGGGAAGAAGTGAGCCACCCGCTGGACAAGCTGCCTCCTAAGGGGAACGGGCAGTGGTCGGCGTATCCGCTGGGGGTGGTCAACATCCTGCGCAAGGCGGGATTTGAAGTGGGGCCGTGCAGCCTGAGCATCGATGGGGATGTGCCGCTGGGTGCGGGGCTGAGCTCGTCGGCGTCCATTGAGGTGGCGACGGCGCTGGCGGCGCTAAGCCAGGTGAGCCAGCCGGAACCGTCGCGGGAAGAGATTGCGAAACTGTGCCAGCGGGCGGAGAACGTGTACGTGGGCGCGTCGTGCGGAATTATGGATCAGTTCATCGCCTGCAATGGGGCGGAGGACCACGCGCTGCTGCTCGATTGCCGGTCGCTGGAGTACCGGCTGGCGCCGATTCCGAAGCACGTAAGCCTGGTGATTGCCAACACGATGGTGAAGCACTCGATCGCCGGGGGAGAGTACACGACGCGGCGCGCTGAGGTGGAAGAGGGAACGGCGATTCTGCGCCGGCATCGTCCGGAGATCGAGCTGCTGCGCGACGCGACGATTGAGGACCTGGAGAAGTGGGGCGGCGAGATGCCGGACAATGTTTTGCGTCGCTGCCGGCATGTCGTGACAGAGAACGTGCGGACGGTGGCGGCGGCGGACGCGCTGGAGGCGGGGAATCTGATGAAGCTGGGCAATCTGATGGCTGCGGCTCACGCCAGTTACAGGGACGATTTCGAGGCGAGCTGCGAGGAAGCCGATATCATGGTGGCCGCGGCGCATCGCCTTCCGGGATTGATTGGGGCGCGGCTGACCGGGGGCGGATTCGGCGGATGTACGGTGAATCTGGTGGAGACGGAGAAAGCGGCGGATTTTGCGGCCCGTCTAAAAGAGGATTATCGGCGGGCGACGGGTATCGACGCGGAGATTTACCGGTGCCATGCTTCCGCAGCCGCCCATGCCGTGGAGGAAGGGAAACCATGACACAGAGAGAGTTTTATCTGAAGCGGAGGCGCATCGAGCAGCCCGTTTTCCTGAAGGTGCTGCGGGCAATCCCGGCGGACAAGATGCAGTACAAGCCGCATGAGCGGTCGCCTACGGCTGAGCAACTGGTGTGGACGCTGACGTCGGAACTGCGCTCGGGTGTGGAAGCGGCGAAGGAAGGCCGCACGGAGTGGCGGACGGAGCCGGCTCCGCCGCTGGACAAAATGCTCTCTGAGTTCGAAGCCTGGTATGGGGAGCTGATGGATCGCGTTGAGGCGATGGACGACGCTGCGTGGGATGGCAAGGCGCAGTTTTACTACCAGGGAAAGATGGTTTCCGAGCAGCCGGTCAGCGAGTTTCTGTGGATGATTTTCTTTGACGCCATTCATCATCGCGGGCAGCTGACGACGTATTTGCGGCCCATGGGGAGCAAGGTTCCGGCAATTTATGGCCCATCCGGTGACGAACGCTTATAGGTGACGGAACGAACCTTCATCGGGTGAAAGGATTCCACAGAAGGGTCATACCCGCGATTTTCGCGCCGATGTAACAATCACAAGGGCTGGTTCAGGGGTCAACCGAAACAGCGGAATTGTCTTATTCTGTTGAGACGGGCGCCTGGACAGGGCCGGAGAATACGTTTTCACGATGCCTTTCATTACTCGTTCGCAATTTTGTTCCCCGGAGGATCCAGGCGAGGGCGGGATGGTCGCCTACTTCTCGATGGAAGTCGCCGTTATGCCGGAATTTCCGACATACAGCGGCGGACTGGGGGTGCTGGCCGGCGATACACTGCGCGCCGCGGCCGACCTGGGGCTGCCGTTGGCAGCCGTGACGCTGGCGCACCGCAAAGGATACTTTCAGCAGCATTTGGATCCCACCGGCATTCAGACGGAAGAGCCGCAACCGTGGAGGCCGGAGACGGTGCTGGCGGGGGAAGACCCGATTGTAACGGTGACGATCGAGGGACGTCCGGTGGCGGTGCGGGCTTGGCGGTATGAGATGCAGGGGGTGACCGGACATCGTATCCCCATCTATTTTCTGGACACAGATCTGGAGCAGAACGATCCCCGGGACCGGACGATCACCGACACGCTGTATGGCGGGGACGCCGATTACCGTCTTCGTCAGGAGGCGATTCTGGGAATCGGCGGGGCGCGGATGCTGCGCGCGCTGGAATACGAGCCCACGGTTTATCACATGAACGAGGGGCATGCGGCGCTGCTCACGGTTCCCATCCTGGAACAGGAGCTGCACGGCGCCGGGTTGCAGACTGCGACCGAGCGCGAAGTGGAAGCGGTCCGCCGCCGCTGCGTTTTCACGACCCATACTCCGGTTCCCGCGGGGCACGATCGGTTCTCCGGCGAGCAGGCGTATCGCATCCTGGGCGCGGAGCGGGCGGGAATGCTGGAGCGCTTCGGTTGTTTCCACGACGGGCTGCTGAACATGACGTACGTTGCGCTGCGCTTTTCGCGATTCGTCAACGGGGTGGCGATGCAGCACGGCAAGGTGTCGCGGCAGATGTTCCCGGATTACACCATCGACGCGATCACCAACGGGGTGCATGCCGGCACATGGACGGCGCCGTCGGTGCAGGCGGTTTTCGACAGGCATCTGCCGCGGTGGCGGCAGGATAATGTGACGCTGCGCTATGCGATCGACATTCCGGAAAACGAGATTGTCGAGGCGCATGCAGCCGCGAAGCAGGCGATGCTGGACGTGGTGCGCGAGCGCACCGGGGTGGAGTTGCGGCCCGACATCTTTACGATTGGTTTTGCCCGGCGGGCGGCCACGTACAAGCGCGCGGATTTTCTGATGACGGATCCGGAGCGGCTGCGGCGCATGGCCGAGCAGCAGGGCGGAATGCAGATTGTTTATGCGGGCAAGGCGCATCCGGCCGACGAGCCGGGCAAGGCGAAGGTGAGAAGGGTCATTGAGCTGGCGCACGAGTTGCGCGAGAGCTCGCTGCGCATTGTTTATCTGGAGAACTATGAGTGGCTGCTGGGCGCGCTGCTGACCGGCGGTGTGGACCTGTGGCTGAACACGCCGCGGCGTCCTTATGAGGCATCGGGGACGAGCGGCATGAAGGCGGCGCTGAACGGAGTGCCAAGTCTGAGCGTGCTGGACGGGTGGTGGATTGAAGGGTGGATCGAAGGCGTGACGGGGTGGGCGATCGACGATCACGACGAAGAAGCGGGCGAAGCCGAGTCGCTCTACGACCACCTGGAGAAGGTGATTCTGCCGATGTTCTACAAGGACCAGGGGCAATGGCGGCGAGTGATGCGCTCGACGATTGCGCTGAACGGATCGTTCTTCAACACGCAGCGGATGCTGGAGCAGTATGTGCTCAACGCGTATTTCCCGGAGCGTCGCGCGGAGAAGAAGACGGAGTCCGGTGAAGCCGTACTGGAGAAGAGCCTGGCGCATTAGGAGAGTCCGCCTGGCGTTGCGGATTGCACGTCGGGAAGGGCCATGCGCGGGACGTATCGGGCGAGATACCCGCGGCCAGAGGCGTGAAGGCCCGATGCTATACTTGCGCTGAATTTCCGCGAGCGTTCTCGTCCGGAGGGCAGCGCAGCCGGGCTGTTCGAGGGCCTGGGTGAGGTGCCTGGATCCTGCAGCCGGAACCATGGGAGAAGCTTCCTTGAGCCAGGTGATACCGCAGCCGCCTACGTCCGGGGTATCGCGTCGGCCGCTGTGCGTGGACCTGGATGGAACGCTGGTTAAGAGCGACACGCTGATGGATTCGCTGCTGGTGCTGGCGCGGAGCCAGCCGCTGGCGCTGCTGCAGCTTCCGCTGTGGATGACGCGGGGTAAGGCGGCGGTAAAGGCGGAGGTGGGGCGGCGCGTCCAGCTGGACGTGCGGCACCTGCCCTACAACCGCTTGCTGGTGGAGTATCTGGAAAGCGAACGCGGCGAGGGGCGGCGGCTGTATCTGGCGACGGGCGCGGATCGGCAGCTGGCGGATCGAATCGCAGAGTATCTGGGCCTTTTCGATGGGGTTCTGGCCAGCGACGGACGGACGAACCTGACGGCAGGCAACAAGCTGGAGGGGCTGCGGCAGGCCTTCGGAGAAGAGGGCTACGACTACATCGGCAACGGATCGCCGGATGTCGCGCTGCTGCAGCATGCGGGCGCAGCGATGCTCGCGAATCCAATGCCCGGGTTGCGAGCGCGGCTGCGACATCGGGGCATCCCGGTAGAGCGAGAATTCCAGGAGCGGGCGGCGCCGGCGCGCGCCATACGAAAGGCCGTTCGGCTGCACCAGTGGGCGAAGAACGTGCTGATCTTCGTGCCGATGGTGCTGGCCCATACGCTGCGGATGAATGTGCTGGTGGACGGGTTGCTGGCGTTTGTCAGCTTCAGCCTGTGCGCTTCGGCGACGTATATCGCGAACGATCTGCTGGATATTGAGGCCGACCGCCGGCATCCGGCGAAACGGCTGCGTCCTTTTGCGGCAGGGGACCTTTCGGTTAGTACCGGAGTCGCGCTCAGTGCAGCATTGCTGGCCGGTGCTCTGATTATCGCGGTTGTGCTGCTGCCGTGGTCATTCCTGGGCTGGCTTCTCGTTTATCTGGCGACCACACTGAGCTACTCGCTGTATTTCAAGCGGGTAGTGCTGGTAGATGTGATTCTGCTGTCGGGGCTGTACACGCTGCGGATGCTGGCGGGTTCGGCGGCAACGCGGGTGCAGATCTCGCCATGGTTGGGCGCGTTTGCGCTGTTTCTGTTTTTGAGTCTGGCGATGGTGAAGCGCTTCAGCGAACTGCAGAACACGCGGGCGCGTGGCCAGACGCTGGCCAACGGGCGCGGTTACCTGCTGGTGGACATCGAGCAGATGCGCAGTTTCGGAACGGCCAGCGCGTACGCCAGCGTGGTGGTGTTTTCGTTTTACATCGGCGCGCATGAGGTCACAGCCCTGTACCCGCACGCGAACCGGCTATGGCTGATCACGCCGCTGATGATTCTGTGGCTGAGCCGGGTTTGGCTGCTGGCCTCGCGGGGGGAGATGAACGAAGATCCGGTGATTTTTGCGCTGACCGACCGGACGAGCCTGCTGATCGGGCTAGGGGTGGCCGCCATTGCAGCTTTTGCCGTTTTTTAGCGACAGGAAATGAGACCTCATGGGCAGTTCCGCTACGACTTCTAAACAGGCTCCGCAATTTGAATCCTGGGGCCGTTATCCAAAAATGCAGGCCGAGGTGGTTCCGCTGCACTGGACCACGGATTATCCGCTGCCGCAGGCGCCGGCGACGAAGGTGTTGCCGGTGGGGCTGGGGCGGAGCTACGGCGACGTGTGCCTGCTGGAGCACGGCACGTTGCTGAAGACCTCGGGGATGGACCGGCTGCTGCACTTTGACGCGGCAACGGGAGTGCTTCGCTGCGAGACGGGCGTGTCGCTGCAGCAGATTCTCGACTTTGGTGTGCCGCGGGGGTTCTTTCTTCCGGTGACACCGGGGACAAAGTACGTGACGGTAGGCGGGGCAATTGCCAACGACATCCACGGCAAAAATCACCATGTGGCAGGAGCTTTTGGCCGGCATGTGCTGCGCTTTGAGCTGGTGCGGTCGGATGGATCGCGGTTTGTATGCAGCCCGGTGGAGAACCCGGAGTGGTTTGCGGCGACGATCGGGGGCATGGGGCTGACGGGGCTGATGACGTGGGCGGAGATTCGCCTGCGGCCGATTGTGTCGCGGAAGATTCAGTATCGCGGCGAGAAGTTCCATGGCATTGACGAATTCTTCGCGCTGTCACAGGCGGCAGGCAGCGAATACACGGTGGCGTGGATCGACTGCGTTTCGACGGGCCGCAATTTTGCGCGGGGAAACTTTATGCAGGGCGATCACGCGCACGAGCCGGGGCCGCTGACGAAGAGCCACTCGCCCAGACTGGCGTTTCCTGTGGATCTGCCGGCCATGGCGCTAAACCGCTGGTCGATGGCGGCGTTCAACAGCCTTTATTTCCATAAGCAGCCTGGCAAGCAGAAGACGGCGCTGGTGGATTATGAGCCGTTTTTCTATCCGCTGGACGCCGTGCTGCACTGGAACCGGATCTATGGGCGGCAGGGTCTGCTGCAGTTCCAGAACGTGATTCCGCCGGAGAGCGGGCGGGAAGGGATGATCGAGATTCTGAAGGCGATTACGAAGTCGGGATTGGCGTCGTTTCTGGCGGTGATCAAATTTTTTGGCGAGGTGCCGTCGGTGGGGATGATGTCGTTTCCAAGGCCGGGCGTGATGCTGGCGCTGGATTTTCCCATTCGTCGAGAGATGAGCTTCGACCTGGTGGAGCGGCTGGCGCGGATCACGCTGGAGCACGGAGGGCGGATGTACTCGGCGAAGGACGCTCGGATGACGGCTGAGCAGTTTCAGACATTTTATCCGCAGTGGCAGGAGTTCGCGCGGTATGTAGATCCGGGGTTCGACTCGGCCTTCTGGCAGAGGGTGACCGGGCGGAGGCCGCTCGATGGCTAGGGCACCGGAAGCGCCGCGGCGGGTTCTTGCTCTGGGAGCGACATCGGCGATTGCCGAGGCGACGCTGCGGCTGATGGCTGAGCAGGGCGCGAGCTTTTTTCTGGTCGCGCGGAATGCGGCGAAACTGTCGGCGGTGTCCGACGATCTGCGAACGCGCGGGGCAACGGCGGTAAGCGGGCAGGTCGCGGATCTGGACGATACGGCGGGGCATCCAGCACTGCTGTCGCGGGCGGTTGATGCCCTTGGAGGGATTGATGTTGCGCTGATCGCGCATGGGGTGCTGGGGGATCAGGCGCAGGCGGAGCGTGATTACGGCGCGGCGGAAGCGGTTCTGCGGACGAATTTTTTATCGGCCGTGTCGCTGGTGACGTGGCTGGCGAATTATTTCGAGGCAGAACGGCGGGGGACGATCGCGGTGATCTCATCCGTTGCCGGGGACCGAGGACGGAAGAGCAATTATGTTTACGGCGCCTCCAAGGGTGGCCTGAACGTATTTCTGGACGGGGTGCGGAACCGCATCGACCGGGCCGGAGTGCAGGTGCTGACGGTTAAGCCGGGATTTGTGGACACGCCAATGACGGCGCATCTGGCGAAGAATGCGCTGTTCGCGCAGCCTTCGGATGTGGCGCGACATGTTCTGAAAGCGATTGACCGGGGTAAGGATGTCGCTTATGCGCCGCCGTTCTGGGGGCTGATTATGCTGGTGGTTCGCAGCATTCCCGACCGCATTTTCAAGAGGCTGAACCTGTAGCGGGCGGGTCCTGGCCGGCGGGGAAACTGAATCGCCCAGGGCGATTCGATCATCAGTTTGGATGCAGGACAAATTGATGGCCGGTAAGACTTTTTGAACAGCCGGGCCGTCTCCTAAGGCATAAGTCATTCCTCCCGGACAGGCCGAGGATAGATACTGTAGGAAGCCGCAATTTTTGCCTCTGAAATTGAAAATCAGTCTGAATCGCACCAATTCCATGAAAGAGAATGCGCCGCCACAAGGGCGGAATGCCGCAGGAGACACTGACGCGCTATGTGGATAGTCCGCCTTGCGCTGCGACGGCCGTACACGTTCGCCGTTCTGGCGCTTCTGCTGATGATTCTGGGACCGCTGGCCATTATGACAATGCCGGTGGACATTTTCCCGAATATTGACATTCCCGTAGTAGCGATGATCTGGCAATACACGGGTTTTTCGCCCGATCAAATGGCGAACCGGATCGTGACTCTGAGCGAGCGGTCGCTGACGACCACGGTGAACGACATCGAGCATGTGGAGTCGATGTCGGTGAACGGCGTGGTCGATGATCAAGATTTATTTTCAGCCGGGAGTGAACATCGGCAACGCGGTGGCGCAGGTAACGGCCATCGCACAGACGCAGATGCGGCAGATGCCGCAGGGCACGACGCCGCCGCTGATTATCCAATACAACGCATCGAGCGTGCCGATTATTCAGCTGGGGCTTTCCGGACAGGGACTGACGGAAGCGCAGCTGAACGACTACGGGCTGAATTTTATTCGTACCCAACTGGTCGACGGTGCCGGGAGCCGGCGTTCCCTACCCCTACGGCGGTAAGGAGCGGCAGGTGCAGGTGGATATCGATGTACCGGCGCTGCAGGCGAAAGGGCTTTCGCCCGCGGACGTGGTCAATACGATCGGCGCGCAGAACCTGATCCTGCCCTCAGGGACGACAAGATCGGCCCGTTCGAATACCAGCGTGGAGACTGAACGGCGGCGCCGGAGACGATTGACGAGCTGAACAATCTCCCCATTCGCCGGTGAACGGGGCGATGGTTTACATCCGGGATGTCGCGCACGTGCGAGACGGGTTACCCGCCGCAGACGAACATCGTGCGCGTGGATGGGCAGCGCGGCGTCGCTGCTGTCGGTGCTCAAGACCGGCAACGCTTCGACGCTGGACATCATCAACGGCGTGCAGGCGCAGGCTGCCGCGATCAGGCGCAGCTGCCGCCGGAACTGAAGATCACGCCGCTGTCCGATCAGTCGATCTTCGTGCGGGCGCCGATCAACGGCGTGGTCCGCGAAGGCGATCATCGCGGCCTGCCTGACCGGCCTGATGATCCTGGTCTTCCTCGGAAGCTGGCGCAGCACGCTGATCATCGCGGTCTCGATTCCGCTGTCGATTCTGTCGTCGCTGATCGTGCTGGCCGCGCTGGGCGAGACGATCAACATCATGACGCTGGGCGGACTGGCGCTGGCGGTCGGCATTCTGGTGGACGACGCGACCGTGGAGATCGAGAACATCAACCGCAACCTCGAACAGGGCAAAGCGATCGAGCAGGCGATACTCGACGGCGCGGCGCAGATCGCGATGCCGGCGCTGGTCTCGACGCTCTCGCATCTGCATCGTGTTCGTGCCTATGTTCTTTCTGACGGGCGTGGCGCGATATCTGTTCGTGCCGCTGGCCGAAGCCGTGGTGTTCGCGATGCTGGCGTCCTATCTGCTGTCGCGGACGCTGGTGCCGACCATGGCGCTGTACCTGCTGCAGAGCACGAACCAGAGGCGGGAGAACGACAAGCGCAGCCGCAATCCGCTTCTGCGATTTCAGCTGGGCTTCGAGCATGGCTTCGAGCGGATTCGCGGCGGTTACCGCAGCATGCTCGAGGTCTGCATCGACCAGCAGGCTTTTCCTGATCGTTCTTCTTGGCTTTGCGTGCGTGTCGTTTGCGCTGCTGTACCGCTTTCTGGGCCAGGACTTCTTTCCATCGGTCGACAGCGGCCAGTTCAAGCTGCACGTGCGGGCGCACACCGGCACGCGCATCGAGGAACGGCGCGCGCTCTGCGACCGGATCGAAAATTCGATCCGCGAGGTGATTCCGCCGCGAGAGCTGGCAACGATCATCGACAACATCGGCCTGCCGTACAGCGGCATCAACATGACGTACAGCAACTCGGCGCCGATCGGGCCGGCGGACGCCGACATTCAGGTTCGCTGACGGAGAAGCACCATCCGACGGACGATTACGTGCAGCGAACTGCGCGGAAGCTGCCGCGGGAGTTTCCCGGGCGTCACGTTTTACATGCTGCCGGTGGACATCGTGACGCAGATCCTGAACTTCGGCCTGCCCGCGCCGATCGACATTCAGGTGGTCGGGCCGAATCTGGAAGGGAACCGCGCTTTCGCGGATCGGCTGATGAACGAGATCAAAATATGTCCCGGGCAACGTCGATCTGCGCATCCAGCAGCCGTTCGACAATCCGAAACTGACGTCGACGTGGATCGCACTCTGGCGGAGAGTCGGGCACTGCAGCAGCGGGACGTGGCGCAGAGCCTGCTGATCGCCATCAGCGGCAGTTTTCAGACATCGCCGACTTTCTGTCTCGATCCGCGGAACGGCGTGGAGCTACAACATCGTCGCGCAGACGCCACAATACAGCTGGATACGCATGCAGGACCTGAGAAATATTCCCGTGACCGACGGGAAGCGGCGCAGGAGCTTACCGCCCGCACAGCCCGTATGGGCGCTCCGCCGGGCCGCAGACCGGTGGCGGCAGCCGATCCAGATTCTGGCAATGTCGCTCGGTCAGCCGAGATGGAGATGGCATGGTGACGCACTACAACATCGCGCCGGTCATCGATATTTACGGCAACGTGCAGGAACGGACCTCGCCAGCGTGGGCAAGAAGATCCAAAAGATCGTGGACCGGGAGAAGGAAGGATTTGCCGCGCGGGTCGCGCGTCGTCATCCGCGGCCAGGTTCAGACGATGACACGACTCTTCAGCGGGCTGCTGGCGGGGCTGGGGTTCTCGATCGTGCTGGTCTATCTTCTGATCGTGGTCAATTTCCAGTCATGGCTCGATCCGTTCATCATCATCACGGCGCTGCCGGCCGCGCTTGCCGGCATCGTGTGGTTTCTGTTCCTCACGCATACACGGATCAGCGTTCCGGCGCTGACCGGGGCGATCATGTGCATGGGCGTGGCGACCGCGAACAGCATTCTGGTGGTCAGCTTCGCCCGAGAGCAGCTGGAGGCACCGGGGAGACGCGCTGCAGGCGGCTCTGAAGCGGGTTTCGTGCGATTCCGCCCGGTGCTGATGACAGCGCTGGCGATGATTATCGGCATGGTGCCCATGGCGCTGGGTCTCGGCGAAGGCGGCGAGCAGAACGCGCCGCTGGGGCGGGCGGTGATCGGCGGATTGCTGTTCGCCACGGTCGCGACGCTGTTTTCGTGCCCACCGTTTTCAGCGTGATGCATGTACGGCTGGAGCGGAAGCGCCAGGAGCGTGAAGCAAAGCATCACCGACGCCACGCCATGGCGGGGAGTGAAGCATGAGAGAGAGCGAGCCAAACCAGAAGAAGAGCGGTGAGCGTCGAGTGTTGACAGGGCGCGGGGCGCTGATCCTGCTGGCGGTGCTGGTGGTGATTGCCGTGGTGGCGGCGGTGGCGGGGATTATGCCGCGCCTGCGGGCGGAAAAGCAGCTGTCGGAGCGGACGGACGAGCTGGCGCTGGCCGATGTGGTTGTGGCTAAGCCCCAACTGGGTGAGCCAAGCCAGGAAATCGTGTTGCCGGGCAACATGTTTGCGTATGTGGATTCGCCGATCTACGCGCGGACAGACGGCTATCTGGAGAAGTGGTATTTCGATATCGGCGCTCACGTGCGGAAGGGTCAATTGCTGGCGACGATCGCGAGCCCGGAAGTGGATCAGGAACTGGCGCAGGCGAAAGCGGAGCTGCTAACCGCGCAGGCAACTGCCGGATATGCCAAACAGCAAGCGCAGCGGTACACGGACCTGCTGGCTCAGAATGCGGTCGCCAAACAGGACACGGAAAATTTCGTCACCCAGCAGGCATCCACTAACACGCAGGTGAAGTCGGCGCAGGCGAATGTCGATCGCCTGGAGCAAATGGTGGGATTCGAGAAGATCTATGCGCCGTTCACCGGTGTGGTCACGGCACGCGACGTGGACATCGGCACGCTGATCAACGCCGGGGCGGGAACATCGGGCCGCGAGATGTTCCACATGGACGACGAGCACATTATGCGCGTGTATGTGAACGTGCCCCAGTCAGACTCGCAAAACTGCGGGCCAGGCACTCCTGCTTATCTGACTCTCAGCGAGTTTCCCGGCCGCGAGTTCCACGGCACGGTAGCGAGGACGGCGCGAGCCATCGATCCTACTTCGCGGACCCTGCTGGTCGAAGTGGACGTGCCAAATTCGAACGGGCCGCTGGTGCCGGGAGCCTACACCGAGGTCCACTTCGGCGTGAAGGTGGCGAAGCAGACGCTGATCCTGCCGGTTTCCACGCTGCTGTTCCGCCAGGAAGGCCTGCGCGTGGTGACGGTGGTGAATGGGAATAAGGCGAAGCTGGTGCCGATCACGATCGGACAGAACGACGGGAAGGTGGTTCAGGTGACGGGGGGACTGCAGCCCGACGATCTGGTAGTGCAAAGCCCTCCCGACTCGATTGTGGATGGGGAGACTGTGCGAGTGGTGCAGCCGAATCGCGAAGGTGGCATTCCGGGGGCGCCGGAGGAGAGCGACAGCGGACACGGCCCCGAAGGCGGCGGGCGATGAGGCGTCTGCGTCCGACGGGAGCGGCCGCATCGGCGGTATTGCTTCTGATCTCTGGATGCACGGTGGGCCCGAACTATCATCGGCCGAATGCCCCGAGCGCGCCGGACTGGAAGGAGAACGCGGTACCGCCGCCGAATCCGCCGAACGGGAGCTGGAAGCAGACGGAGCCAAGCGACGGTACTTTGCGCGGGCCGTGGTGGGAGATGTATGGCGATCCAAAGCTGAATGAGCTGGAAGGCAAGATCGCGGTTTCGAATCAGACGCTGCGCGCGGCCATGGAACAGTACCTGCAGGCGCGGGAACAGGTTGCGATCGCGCGTTCGCAGTACTATCCAACGCTTTCCGCGGGACCGTCGATCTCGCGCAATCGCAACTCGGTGAACGCCGGGAACACCGTGGCGGGTGTCTCTACGGAGCAATACAACACCTTCAGCATTGCGGGACAGGCGCAGTGGGAGCCGGATCTGTGGGGCCAGGTGCGCCGGACGGTGGAAGCGACGCGCGCCAATGCGCAGGCTTCAGCGGCAATGCTGGCAAATGTGGAACTCAGCCTCCGGGCCGAACTGGCTTCGGACTATTTCCAGATGCGCGGACTCGATTCACAGAAGGAGCTGCTCGACAACAGCGTCCAGGCATTCGAATCGTATCTGCAGCTGACACAGATTCGATTTAAAGGGGGCGTGGCTACCGAGTCGGATGTGGCTTTGGCGCAGACGCAGCTGGAGACGACGCGAGCCCAGGACATCGACGTGGCGGTGGCGCGCGCACAATATGAGCACGCGATCGCCACGCTGGTTGGCGTGCCCGCTTCGGTCTTCAGCCTGGCGGCGATGCCGCTGGGGAATCACCTGCCGGAGGTGCCCGTCGGTGTTCCTTCGCAGATGCTGGAGCGGCGTCCGGATATCGCGGCCGCGGAGCGACAAGTGGACGCCGCCAATGCGCAGATCGGCGTCGCCATCGCCGCGTATTATCCCACTGTGTCGCTGACGGGGACCGGACGGATTTCTAAGCGGCAACGCCGGTACCTGGATTCAGGGACCCAGTGAGGTGTGGTCGCTGGGGGCATCGGCGGTCGAGTTGCTGTTCGATGCGGGCCGGCGCCACGCCATTACCCAGCAGGCGCGCGATGCCTACGAGCAGCAGGTGGCTAATTATCGGCAGACGGTGCTCGGCGCCTTCCAGGATGTGGAAGACAATCTTGCGGCGCTGCGCATCCTGAGCCAGGAATCGGTGACGGAGCAGGCAGCGGTGGAAGCTGCCCAGCGCAGCCTGCGAATCAGCACCAACCGCTATAAAGGCGGAGTGACGACGTACCTGGAAGTCCTGACCGCACAGACTGCGCAACTGAGTAACGAACGGACTCAGGCGGACATTGCCGCTCGGCAGTTCGTGGCGAGCGTACAGCTGATTCGCGCTCTGGGCGGCGGCTGGGATACAAGCCAGCTCCCCAAACTGTAACGTCGCGGATCAGTAGGCGGCGGGCTGAGTAATGAAGTCCTGAGTGGCCTGGCCGCCGGCGATGCTATAGAGGGCGAACTGGCGGAAGGTACGGCCCCGGAGCTCGAAGAGGAGATCGGCACGGCCGTCGCCGCGCGGGTCGATCGCATCGACCAGGCGCATCCGCGGGGAGACGTCCAGATCGGCTTCGCTGGTTACGTGCTTGAGGAGAATCTGCGCTTTCCCATAGAAATCCGGCTGGGCAATGATGGTGACGTATTTCACAGGAGTGGAAGTGGTGTGGGCAGAGAGAACCATGGCGGCGCCGCCACCAAAGCTCAGACTGTAGACCTTGAATTCCTCGTCAGTGAGCATGGGCGCCTGAGGCGCCACGGGCTTCTTCGCGTGAGCGCTGTGCCGCGACGCTCCGGTCTTCGCGGGCGCGGGCGGAGCCGGCGCCAGAGCCTGTTCGGCTGCGGCTTCCAGATCGGCTTTCATTTTGGCAGCGTCGTCGGGATTGGACCAACTGAAGGCCCAGGATTCTGACTCGGCTGTCTTCGCGTCGGAAATGCCGACGATTTGATCCATCTCCGCCGGCAGTCCGGAGAGGGCGTCGGGCCTGTCCAGCTTTTCCTGCGCCTCTGGAGCGGTGTATCCCAGGCGCGGCCGATTGGGATCGACCGGTGGCTGGGCGTCGCTGATCGCGGTGCTCGCCGTCGAGTCGGTGCGGCGGTGGAAGGTAGGCCGGTCGGGATCGGTGTCCTCGGTGGCGCCGCCGGAGTCCGAGGTGTCGCTGCTCTTTGGGCGTTCATGGAGTGTTGGCCGGTCAGGATCGACAGGGGGCGCGCTGCTGGTCTTCTGTGCCTGCTGCGGCACATCGGCCGGACGATGGGCGAAGTGAGGCTTGTCGGGGTCAACGTCCCCGACGGCGTAGGGCATGACCTTCGCAGGCTGGAGCTTCGCCTTGAGCACTTGCGGTGCCTGGTAGCTTCCCACGCCAATCCACAGGCCGGCCAGGCTCTCGGAATTGGTGAGATCGAAGAAGCCTTTTGGACGGCCGGCGACCTGCAATTCATATTGGGTGCCGGAAAGCACGGCCAGGGGGGCGGGCTGGGCCAGGTAGAGGGCTCCCGGCTGGAACCGGGTGCCATCCCACACGGCGAGGGGGATGAGGCGGCTGGCCTTCATGTGGGTGAGATCGCCGGTATATTCCACGACGGCGGTGGCGCGGAGGTGGGTTCCGGCGGCTCCCGTGCCGGTATCGACGCGACCAGGATACTGCGCTCGGGCAGAAAGCGCCCCGCCAGCGGCCGCCATGGCGCACAACGCGACTGCAACCTTACTGCAACGAACCCGTGACATAATCCTCACTGCTACGAAACAATCATATCGATGCGGACAACAATCGGAAACGCATCTCTGTTATGAGGGACCTATGCAGATCAACGACACAGTTGCCAATTTTGCTCTTCAGGATGAAGGGGAGCATACCATTCATTTAAAGGACTTTGCAGGCAAGCCGGTGGTGTTGTTTTTCTATCCGAAGGCGGACACGCCAGGATGCACCATCGAAGCCTGCGGCTTTCGCGATCAGTTTAAGAAGATCCAGAGCGCCGGCGCTGTGGTGCTGGGTATTTCCCGCGACACAACGAAAGCGCAGAAGAAGTTCCGCGAGAAATACGACCTGCCGTACACCCTCCTTGCTGATGTAGACGAAACGGTTTGCAATCAGTTTGGTGTTCTGAAGGAAAAGAATATGTACGGGAAAAAGGTTATCGGCATCGAGCGGACGACGTTTCTGATCGGGCCGGACCAGCGCCTGCTGAAGATCTTCCCAAGGTGAAGCCGGAAGGACACGCCGAAGAGGTGCTGGCCGCGGTGAAGGAGCTTTCTGCGAAATAAATGTCTCGAGCTCCAATCCTGTCGCGACCGTTTTACATCCATCCCCCGGATCAGGTGGCGCGCGCCCTGCTCGGGAAGGTCCTTGTGCGGCGCTGTGAGGGAGAGTGGATCAGCGGCCGCATTGTCGAAGTCGAAGCCTATTTCGGGTTGAATGACGAGGCGGCGCATGCGTTCGCGGGCAAGACCCCGCGCAACGCCGTGATTTTTGGACCGCCGGGTTTCGCCTACGTGTACTTCATTTATGGCATGCATTACTGCCTGAACATCAGCTGCGAGCCTGAGGGCGAGGCGGGCTGTGTTCTGCTGCGAGCGCTGGAGCCGCTGGAAGGGCTTGCCACCATGGCGCGCCTGCGCGGGGTGGAACCGGATGCCAATCCCCGATTGCTGGCGTCGGGGCCGGGGCGGCTGTGCCAGGCGCTCGGCATCACCCGCGACATGCATAACGGCATGGATGTCACGGACCGACACTCCGGCCTGCATGTGGAGGACGACGGATTCGTTGCGGATGAAATCGACGTGCTGCCCCGGGTGGGGATTCGTAAGGCAGCCGACCGCTTACTGCGGTTTGCGCTGGCCGGGAACCGATTCGTCTCGGGATGAGGACTGTATCCAGTTACGAATGAATTCTTTGTCATTCTGAAACCCGCGGACAATCTGCGGCGTCCGATTCAGCAGCATTTCCTCGCTCGCCGGGATGACCGTCTGCACAAAACCCATCTCTTCCAGGAATTCTGACCTATGCATAGTCGTTTGTTCTTTGCTGGAGCTTTTATTTTCGCCCTTGCCGCACAGCCTGTCGTGGCTGCGCCGACCGTTCTGGAAACCGGCGCTGCAGCTGCTGCGGAGAGCCAGGCCCATCGTCCGCTGCCCAAGCCGGTGAACCTGAAGGTTCTGCCGAAGGATATTGCACCCGAGGAATTGCGCAAGATTATGCGCGGCTACGCCGGCGCGCTGGGGGTGAAGTGCGGCTTCTGCCACGCGATGAATCCGCAGACCCATAAGGCGGATTTTGCTTCCGACGCGAAACCGGACAAGGAGACGGCGAGGCTGATGATCCGCATGACGCGGACGATCAATGAGAACTACATGGTCAAGGTGAACGATCCTGACGCGACGGCCGAGGACAAGAAGGTGACCTGCGGAACCTGTCATCGGGGCCACCATATGCCGGAGCATTTTGTGCCGCCGCCGGAAGAGCACCATGAGCATCCCAGCGCGCCAGCTGGCGGGGCTGCTCCGCAGTAGGCCAATCAGAGCGGAGAAATCAGCAGATTATCAATGAGCCGCGCGGGCCGACGAAGGCAGCGACGGCGACCAGGGCGCCGTTGCGGATGTGGGGCCGATCCTCGAGTGTGTCGGGGTCGACAATCTGAAAGTAGTCCACGCGGACCGAGGGCTCTTCGGCGAGGACCCGCAGGCCGGTCTCGATAAGGGGGCCGGTGCTTGTTTCGCCGGCGTGGACCTGGGCTTCGACGGCGCGAAGGGCTCGATTCAGGACGAGAGCGTGCTGACGATCCTGAGGGGAAAGGTAGCGGTTGCGGGAGCTCATGGCCAGACCGTCGGGCTCGCGGATGATGGGGCAGACGACCAGCTCAAGATTGAAGAGAAGGTCGCGGACCATGCGCCGCAGGATGGCGACCTGAGCAGCGTCCTTCTGGCCGAAGAAGGCTTTGTCCGGCGTGAGGATGTGAAACAGCTTGGCAACGATGGTGGCGACTCCGCGAAAATGCCCGGGGCGCGACTGGCCGTCGAGGCGGTCCTGGATCCCGTCCACCTCGACCCAGGTGTTTGCGCCAGGGGGGTACATTTCGGCGGCATCGGGAGCGAAGAGCAGGTCGACGTTCTCGGCTTCGAGGAGGCGGCAATCGGCTTCAAAGGTGCGGGGATATTTGGAGAAGTCTTCGTTGGGGCCAAACTGCGTGGGATTAACGAAGATGGTGACGGCGACGGCGTCGCAGGCGGCTTTGGCGGCACGCACCAGGGAGATGTGTCCATCGTGCAGCGCGCCCATGGTGGGCACGAGGCCCAGCGAGCGCTCCTGGCAGCGGAGATCGGCAACGGCTGCGCGTGCTTCGGCGATGGTGCGAATAATCTTCATTCAGGCTTGATTCGGATTGTCGCGGCGATCCCGGCGCTCAGTCTTTATGGCGGAGTGCGTCGGTCTCGAGGGCTGAGGCGACTTCTTTTGGCAGATGGTAGCTCTCAGCATCGTTCGGGAAGGAGCGTGCTTCCACGTCACGCCGGTAGCCTTCAACGGCCGAGCGGAAGAGCGCAGCCGCATCGCCATACTGGCGAACGAATTTCGCGGGCGAGGTGAGGCTGAGGTTGACGAGGTCGTGGAAGACGAGGATCTGGCCATCGCAGTCGGGTCCGGCGCCAATTCCGATGGTGGGGATGCCGACTTCAGCGGTGATGCGGGCCGCGACCTCCCGGGGTATGCCCTCGAGGACCAGCAGAACGGCTCCGGCGGCTTCGAGCGTGTGCGCGTCGTGGAGAAGGGTGCTCGATAGCGGCGATCGATTTGCCCTGCACCTTGTAACCGCCCATTTTGTGGACGGACTGCGGGGTGAGTCCCAGGTGGCCGATGACGGGGATTTCAGAGGAGGTGAGGCGCTCGACGAGGTCTGCGCGGCTGGCGCCGCCTTCGATCTTGACTGCCTGAGCTCCGCCCTCTTTCACGAAGCGGACGGCGTTCGCCACGGCTGCGGTGAGGTCAAGATGGTACGAACCCCACGGCATGTCGGCGGCCACGATGGCGCGGCGGACGGCGCGACGGACAGCGCGGGTGTGGTGAAGCATCTCCTCCACCGTGACGGGCAAGGTGTTCTCGTAGCCGAGGACGACCTGGGCGAGCGAGTCGCCGACGAGGATGAGGTCGATCCCGGCTTCGTCGACCAGGCGCGCGGTGGCATAGTCGTAGGCGGTGAGCGCCGTAATGGGGCGTCCCGTCTGCTTCTTTTCCTGCAATGTCTGGAAGGTCACGGGAACCGGCCGGTCGGCCGATGGATCGGTGCGGAACTGCGTCATGCTCATGATGTCTCCAGTGCGGCTCCTCCCGCGAGCAGAGGATGCCACCCGAACACTTACCGACGATACGCCGGTGCGGGGCGGTAAGACAAATCGGGAACTGGATTATGAGAAAGGGCGGACAGCCCCGGTCAGGAGGTGACGGGAGCCTGCGCGGGCAGGGGATTCCTGCGCCGGAGCGCGGGAAGATCCTTCAGTTTCAACCACTGCTTTTCATACAGGTGCCAGCTTGCCAGGGCGACGGTAAGCGAGGCGGTAAAACCAATGGCATTGATGACCAGGACTCCAGCGAAATCATTTGTGTGCAGCCGAATGGCGAGTTGATCGCTGCTGAATCCCGCCTTTGCCAGCACGGCAATGATGGGCAGGTGACAGACATAGAGGCAGTAGCTGTACTTGCCAAAGAAGCGCAGGAAGGGGGCTCCCACTATGCGGCGGGTCCGGCTGCCGGTGGGTGTGCCCATGGCCAGGGCGATGCAGGAAGCAAAGAAGATGCCATTGAGGCTGATGGCGAGCGTATCCATCGAGAGGCTGGGAGCATCGCCGGGGCCGGCGAGGCAGTTTGGATTGAGAACGCGCACGAGGATAAGGCCACAGAGCGCGGGCAACGCCAGCCAACGCGCCCATTGAAGAAGGATCTTCCAGTCGGCGGGGTCGCGGAAACACAGAGCCACAATGGCTCCGAAGGCCAGAGAATCGGCACGGCAGATCGTCCAGGTGTACGACGCGATGGGAAGGTGAATTTCAAGGAAGATGCCCCGGAGCACGAAGGCGAGGGCCATGATGGCAAAGCAGACGGCGATGAGGCGACGGCGCGAGAGCTTGAGGACCAGAAATGGCCAGACCAGGTAAAACTGTTCTTCGATCGCGAGCGACCAGAAATGCTGGATGGGGTGAGGGATAGCGTCCCATCCGCGAAAGCCCTCGTACCAGTTGATGAGGTAGGTCCAGGCAAAGAGCTTTGCGATGGGACTGGTGTGGATGCTGTCGCGCATGGATGCCGAGACGCCGTGATGGACATGCGCCAGCAGGAAGGGGACGATGACGAAAAAGAAGATCAGAGCCGCGTAATAGAGCGGGAAGATGCGAACCGTTCGCCGGCCGTAGAAGACCCGGAAATAATGAGGTCTGTGACGCGAGTCGTAAAGGATGCCGGTAATCAGAAAGCCGGAAAGGACGAAGAAGAGATCGACGCCGGCCCAGCCCATCCCGGCCACATAAGCATAGAGACGCAGCCAGAGGGGGGATCCGAAGCGGGTGGTTCCGTTCTCCCAGAAGTGGAAGACCATGACGAGGAGAATGGCGATGCCGCGTATGCCATCCAGGACCGGGACGCGATCTTCCGAGTGTCCACGTTTCAGCGAGTGGTCATCAAGCGGGGCGGATGCAGTTGCCATGGGCCAGGGTCCCTTATCCGGCATCGTCTGGGGAGGGAACCGCTTCTCGCCGGAAGTCGTTTACAGCCCCAGGTAACGGGGCACGATCACCGGTTTCACCCCCGCAAAGGACTGGCGACCGGAAACTGGAGCGGGCGAAGGGAGTCGAACCCTTACCCGAAGCCTGGAGGGCTTCGATTCTGCCATTAAACTACACCCGCGCTTTGGTTTTACCAGATGGGTTGGGGTTTTGAACAATGCCCCTTTGGAAGTACTTTCATGATTCTTTCGTGAATCAAAGATTGTTCCGGCGCGGCTGTTCGGAAGGGCAAGGGCGGGATAGGATGAGGGGCAGCTAATACTTTCACATCCGCGTTGTCCCATCGGCGCGGCTGGCATAGCTCGCTCCTCAAAAGGGCGCAGCAGGGCAATGCCAACCGTTTATGATGGGCGAAGCCTTCCAAGCGAGCGAATCCTGCGCATGAATGACACAGTTCTCGTTACCGGAGGAGCCGGGTTTATCGGGTCGAACTTCGTCCTGCAGTGGCTGGAGCAGGTCGGCTCTCCGGTGGTCAATCTTGACCGGCTCACGTATGCCGGCAATCCCAGAAACCTGGATTCGGTCCAGAGCGATAAGCGGCTACCTTCTGGTGCACGGAAATATTTGCGACGCGGAGCTGATCGGCACGCTGCTGCGACGAGCATCGGCCTCGTGCGTTGGTGCATTTTGCGGCGGAAAGCCACGTAGATCGGTCGATCGTGGCGCCGGACGCCTTCATTCGTACCAACGTGCGAGGGGACGTTCAGGCTGCTGGAGAAGGCGAAGGGCTACTGGTCGGCGCTGGAGGATCGGAGAAGCGCGCGCTTTCGATTTCTGCACGTCTCCACCGATGAGGTGTACGGCTCGCTGGGGCCGAACGATCCGGCATTCTCCGAGACAACTTCGTATGCGCCGAACAGCCCGTATGCGGCGTCGAAGGCGGCTTCCGATCATCTGGTGCGGGCGTATCACCACACCTTCGGGCTGCCGGTGCTGACGACGAACTGCTCCAATAACTACGGGCCATTTCAGTTTCCGGAAAAGCTGATTCCGCTGATGATCCTGAATGCACTGGAAGGCAAGCCGCTGCCGGTCTATGGAGATGGAGCAATGTGCGCGACTGGCTGTTTGTCGAGGATCACTGCTGCGGCGATTCGCACCGTGCTGGATCGGGGCGCGCTGGGCGAGACTTACAACATCGGCGGTAACAGCGAAAAGAAGAATCTGGACGTGGTGCACACGATCTGCGACCTGGTGGACGAGATGAGCGGTGACGGCAAGCCGGGATCGCGCAGGAATCTAATCACGTATGTGAAGGACGGCCTGGGCACGACCGGCGGTATGCCATCGACGCAACCAAGATCACGCGGGAGCTGGGCTGGCAGCCGGCGGAGCGTTTGAGAGCGGGCTGCGGCGGACGGTTCGCTGGTATCTGGACCACCTGGACTGGGTGGAGAACGTTCGCACCGGCGCCTACCTGCAGTGGATTGAGCAGAATTATGGGGGAGCGTCTGACGCAATGAAGGGAATTATTCTCGCGGGGGGATCGGGGACACGGCTCTATCCGGTGACGCATGTAGTTTCAAAGCAGCTGTTGCCGGTGTATGACAAGCCGATGATCTATTACCCGCTGAGCACGCTGATGCTGTCGGGGCTGCGGGACATTCTGATTATTTCGACACCCCAGGACACCGCGCGATTCCGCGAATTGCTGGGAGACGGGCACGGCTGGGGCATCAACATCACTACGCGGTCCAGCCCAGTCCCGACGGCCTGGCGCAGGCATTTCTCATTGGGCGGGAGTTCATCGGGAACGATGCGTGCTCCTTGGTCCTCGGCGACAACATCTTTTACGGACAGTCTTTTTCGAAGCAGTCTGCAGAAGGCTGCGCAACTCGAGAAGGGCGCGACGGTCTTCGCGTATCCGGTGCAGGATCCGGAGCGGTACGGCGTGGTGGAATTCGACAGCGTCGGGCGGGCGATCAGCCTGGAGGAGAAACCCGAAGAGCCGCGCTCGCGCTATGCCGTGACGGGACTGTATTTCTACGACAACCAGGTGGTGGAACTGGCGGCGTCGCTGAAGCCTTCCGCGCGCGGCGAGCTGGAGATCACGGATCTGAACCGTCTTTATCTGGAGCGCGGGAACGCTGAATGTGCAGATCATGAGCCGAGGAATGGCCTGGCTGGATACCGGGACCCACGATTCGCTGTTCGAAGCGGGACTGTTCATCCAGACGGTGGAACGGCGTCAGGGACTGAAGATTGCGTGTCCGGAGGAGATTGCTTACCGGCTGGGGTACATTTCCGCGGAGCAACTGGAGAAGCTGGCGGAGCCTGTGCGCAAGAGTGGATATGGGCAGTATCTGCTGGGCATGCTGCGCGAACCCTATTTTGCCGCAGAGAGCCTGTGATGAAAATCGAGGAAACTGAACTCCCGGGGGTATTGCTGCTGATCCCTGCGATCGATCGGGACAGCCGGGGGGCCTTCCTCGAGACCTGGAATCTGCGGACGGTGAAGAACGCCGGGCTGCCGACGACCTGGGTTCAGGACAATTTTTCGATATCGAAGAAAAATGTTCTGCGCGGCATGCATTACCAGATCACACAGCCGCAGGGAAAACTGGTGCGAGTGGTGTATGGAGCGGTGCTGGATGTCGCGGTGGATCTGCGACGGAGCTCACCGAATTTTGGGAAGCATGTGGCGATTGAGCTCTCGGAAGAGAACGGCGCCATGCTCTGGATTCCGCCGGGCTTCGGGCACGGATTTCTGGCCCTGGCAGAGACGGTTGGGTTTTCCTACAAAGTGACGGAGTACTACTCGCCGTCGGCCGAGCGCACCATTCGCTGGAACGATCCGGAGCTTGCGATACCCTGGCCGGTAGACGCGAAGAGCGCGATTGTTTCCCCTCGGGATTCGGAGGGTTCATTCCTGCGCGACGCTGAGGTGTTCCCGTGAGCGGCAACCACCGGGTCCTGATTGTGGGTGCGGCCGGGCAGGTGGGACTGGAACTGCAGCGCAGCTTTGCGGATTTCGGCACGATTGTGGCTGTCGATCGTGAGAGCGTGGATCTCGCCGTGCCGGAGCAGATTCGCGAACTGGTACAGCAGGTGAAGCCAAGCGTGATTTTGAATGCCGCCGCCTACACAGCGGTGGACCGGGCAGAGGCGGAACCGGATCTGGCGATGGCCATCAACGCCGAAGCTCCACGGGTGCTGGCGGAGGAGGCCCGCCGGAAAGGGGCGCTCCTGGTGCACTACTCCACCGATTACGTATTCGACGGGACGAAGCAGGAGGCGTGGACGGAGGACGATCCCGCCCATCCTCTGGGTGTCTATGGCGCCAGCAAGTTAGCGGGAGAAGAGGCGATCCGGCAGGTGGACGCACCGGCACTGACTTTCCGGACGAGCTGGGTGTACGGACCGCACGGGAAGAATTTTCTGCTGACCATGCTGCGTTTGGCGAGCGAACGCGAATCGCTGAGCGTGGTTGACGATCAGGTTGGGGCTCCGACAACATCGATTGCTTTGGCGAATGCGACGCGGACGATTGTTGAGGGCATCAGCGAGAGACGGTTTGGCAGCCCTGCATCGTGGGCGGGTCTCTATCACATGACGTGCGCAGGCTCGACGAGCTGGTGTGGATTTACCGAGGCAATTATCGCGAGGGCCGGTGATCTGCTGGACGGAAAGCGCCCTGAGGTGAAGCCCATTGCCTCCAGCGATTATCCGACGCCGGCCAAACGGCCGCAGAATTCCGTATTGTCCAACGCACGGTTGAAGGAGCGGTTCGGCATCGCTCTACCGGCGTGGGAGGCGGCGCTGGATGAGGTGTTGGCGCGGCTGACCGCGGAAGTGAAGACGAACACCTAACGGAGCAGAGCCGACCTCGCCTCAGGTATTTCCCCCCAGCGTTTCTCTGACCCTCGACATTGTGCCTCTCGTAGCCGATCGAATGTGAACGGAACGAGCGCTTGTTTACTTCTGCGCGGCAGGTGCGCCAAAGGTCAGGCGTCTCCCGGCAAGATCGTCGGAGATGGTTTTGTTGATGCGGCGCGAGATGGGGTAGAAGAACAGAACCGCGGCGGTGGCAAAGAAGAAGAGGCCGGACCAGAGGCCCGCGGTGAGACGAATGCCGTTGAGGGAGCGCGCGGTCTGCGCGGCATTGGACACGTATCCATAAAAAGAAAAGAGCCAGCCAGCAACGGCGCCGCCGATGGCGAGTCCCACCCAGAGGGCAAAGACCACGGCTGCCGTGACGGTGCCAGTGGCGCGACGGCCGGTCTTCCACTCGCCGTAGTCCGCGACATCGCCCATCATGGCCCAGATGAGGGGCCCGGATGTGCCGTAGCAGAACTGGCGCAGGACTTCCGAGACGATGATGGGCACGGTGGCCGTGGCGGGAAGAACGAGCACGGCCAGATTAAACAGGCCGCAGAGCGTCATGCTGAGGATGAACAGCGGGCGCTTGCCGATGCGCACGGTGAGAGCCGTGGACACGGTGACGCCGGCGATGAGAGCGGCAAGCCCGAATCCGTTGAACCAGCTGAAGAGCTTCTCGTTGCCGGCCACGTATTTGAAGAAGGGCAGCATAACGCTGCCGCGCATGGCGATGGCGGCGAAGTAGAAATTGGTTACGAGGAAGAGCACAACCCAGGGACGATTGCTCAAGAGGTCTTTCAGGTCCCGGGTGAGTGAGGTCTGCTGCTGAGGGTTGGGCTGGATCCTTTCCTTCGTGGAGAAAAACGCGACAATAAAAAAGATCACACTGAGGATCGACAGCAGGCCCATGGTGATTTGGTAGCCGCGCGCGTCGTTACCGTGGCCGAAGAAAACGACCATGGGAATGGCGAGGCTCTGCACGATGAAGCCAGCGGAGTTGGCGAAGACCTGGCGATAGGAAGCGATGCTGGTGCGCTCGTCGGGGTCGCCAGTGAGGACACCGGTGAGCGAGGCATACGGCACGTTATTCACCGCGTAGATGAGCCGTAGCAGCAGGTAAGTGGTCCAGGCATAGATGAGCTTGCCGGAGAGGCTGAGGTGGGGCGCTGTGAAGGTGAGAATGCCGATGATGCCGAAGGGGACGGCGGTCCAGAGGAGCCAGGGGCGGAACTTACCCCAGCGGGTATTCGTGCGGTCGGCGATGATCCCCATGACAGGGTTGAAGGCGGCAGCGATGAGGCCGACGACGAGAAACAGTGTGCCCGCCTGAGCGGCACTGAGGCCGAAAGTATCGGTGTAATAGCTCAGCTGCAGAGCGAGCAGAGCCTGAAAGATGAAATTGGCGGCCATGTCGCCGAGGCCATAGCCCACTTTTTCTTTAAACGAGAGCTTTTGTTCCATAACCGCCTCTGACCTTCCGTACCGTGGGGGGACCGCGGTTAGTTCGTGACCTGGAGAATGAGCTTGTGCAGATCCTCGTCGCGAGAGGACGTGCCGATCATGATTTCGAAGTCGCCGGGTTCAACCGTGTGCTTCATGTTGATGTCGTAGAAGGCGAGGGAGTCGGGGGTGATGTCGAGCGTGACCATTGTGTTCTCACCCGGCTCGAGCCGGACTTTTTTGAAGCCCTTAAGCTCCTTGATGGGACGGGTGACAGAGCTGACGAGGTCGCGGATGTAGAGCTGGATGACCTCGGAGCCGGTACGCTTGCCGGTGTTCGTGACTTCGACCTTCACCTGCGTTGAGCCTTTGGTGGCGATCTTCTTCTTCGTGAGCCGCGGGTTCTTCAGCTCGAATGTCGTATAGCTAAGGCCGTAGCCAAAGGCGAAGAGCGGCGAGACGTCGTCGAACAGGTAGCCGCGTCGCGCCGAAGGCTTGTAGTTGTAGAAGACGGGCAGATGGCCGACGGAGCGGGGGAAGGAGATGGGGAGCTTGCCGCCTGGATTGACGTCGCCGAAGAGAACATCGGCAACGGCGTGGCCGGCCTCCTGACCCAGGTAGAAGCATTCGTAAACGACAGGAACTTTCTCGAAGAGGTTATTGGCCGCGAGAGGACGCCCGTTGAAGAGGAAAGCGACGACGGGCTTGCCGAGAGCAACCATGGCGTCGATCAGCTCGTTCTGGCGGCCAATGAGGTCAAGGCTGGTGCGGTCGCCCATATGCTGCAGGTTCCACGCTTCGCGGGAGGTCTGCTCGTTGCCGCCGAGGGCGAGAACAATGACGTCGGCCTTCTTAGCGACCTGAATGGCTTCTTTGATCTGACAGCGGTCCTCTTCGGGATCGCTGGGCAGGACGGGGTCCTGATTCCAGTTGCCGCCGATGGTGATTTTGCAGCCTTCGCTGTACAGGACTTTGACGCGCTTGCCGATCTTCGCAAGGATGCCTTCGAGAACCGTAACCTCATGCTTTGGGATACCGCTGTAGCCACCGAGCAGGGTGCGGTCGGCATTGGGGCCGATCACGGCGATGGTTTTGATCTCGTTCAGATCGAGTGGGGCGAGGTTGTTCTCGTTCTTGAGGAGAGTGATGGATTCGTGGGCAGCTTGCAGAGCAAGCTGGCGATGCTGCTCGCAGCCGACCACGCGCTCGGCCTCGGCGGGATCGACGTATGGATCGTCGAATAAGCCCATTTCAAACTTCCAGAAAAGCATGGGGGCGACCAGTTCATCGAGCTGGGACTCTTTAAGTACGCCCTTCTTCACCAGCTCGACAAGGTGCAGGTAGCAATCGGGATCGGGGAGCTCGATATTGACGCCTGCGCTGACGGCGAGAGCAGCGGACTCTTTCTTGTCCTTCGCGACGAAGTGGCCGTGGGTGTCGGGGCGGTAGCCAGCTCCCATATGGCGTAGTAGTCGGAGACGATGAAGCCATTAAAACCCATTTCTTTCCGGAGGACGTCGCGGAGGAGCCACTTGTTGGCGTGGGAGGGGACGCCGTCGATTTCGTTGTACGAGGCCATGACGGTGACGGCGCCGGCTTCGCGAAGGGCTTCTTTGAAGGTGTAGAGGAACGTCTCGCGCAGGACGCGCTCGGAGATGTTGGCAGGAGCGCAATTCATACCTGATTCAGGCTGGCCATGGCCGACGAAGTGCTTGAGAGTCGCCAGCACGTGGCGCTTATCGCGAAAATTGCGGTCGCCCTGGAAGCCTCGAACGGCGGCAATGCCGAGGCGGGAGACAAGGTAGGGATCTTCGCCGTAGGTCTCCTCGACGCGGCCCCAACGCGGTTCACGGGCGACATCGACGACAGGCGTGAGGGCATGATGCGCGCCGCGGAGGCGAGCTTCGAGCGCAGTCATGGTGAAGAGCTGCTCGACCAGCTCCGGATTGAAGGAGGCGCCGAGCGCGATGGGCTGAGGGAAGCTGGTGCCATCGGGCGCGGCATGCCCGTGGAGGCACTCTTCGTGAAAGATGACGGGAATGCCGAGGCGCGAGTTCTCGAGGAAGAACTTCTGGATGGCGTTGGTGAGCTCGGCCATCTGGCGGGCGTTGCGGCCGCCGCCGGCGTCGGAGGGACGGCCCACCTGGCCGAGGCCGCGGCGACCGCGGAAGGCTTTCTTCGCCTTCGCCTCATCGAACTCGCCCTGTTCGTTGACGAGTTTTTGAGCCTTTTCCTGCCAGACGCAGAGCATCTGGGCGGCTTTTTCCTCGAGGCTCATGCGGGCAAGTAGATCTTTGGCGCGGCGGGCTGAGGGCAGGCTGGGATTCTTGTAGGCAGGGGACGCTTTGCGCCCAGGAGCGGTAACGGCAGACGACTTGGTCATGAGAATGAATCCTGCGTCGATCAGAGTAGTCGTGCAGGGGCGGAAGAGCAACTACAAAATCGATTTTCTTTGGGGTTTATAGAATCTTCGGGCCAAAGCCACGGTGATTGCTGGTTGACGGCCGACCGGCAGGGGACCGGTGAAAAGGCTCCGATAAAATGAAGGTATGCTCCAGCTTTCCGGCGCGGGCAAGCGCTTTGGTCCCCGACTTCTTTTTGAAAACGCAGACTGGCTGATCACGCCCAACGAGAAGACCGCGCTGGTGGGCGCGAACGGGGCAGGCAAGTCCACGCTGATGAAGATCCTTGGCGGAATGGACGGGCTCGATTACGGATCGATCCAGCGGATGAAGGGGATGACGATCGGCTACCTGCCCCAGGATGGGCTGGCGCTGTCGGGCAGGACCGTCTTTGAGGAGTGCCTGAGCGTCTTTGATGAGCTGCGGGCGATGGAGCAGGAGTTCGAGCAGCTGGCGCATCAACTGGCAGAGCTGGATCCGGAGAGTCCCGAGTACGAATCGGTTGCGGACCGGTACAGCCATGTCGAGGGCCGGCTGCGGCACCACGACGTCTATGCTCTGGATGCGCAGGTGGGCACGGTGCTCACAGGCCTTGGCTTTGCCAAAGAAGACTGGGCGCGGCGCACAGAGGAGTTCTCCGGAGGCTGGCAAATGCGCGTGGCTCTGGCCAAGCTTCTGCTGCAGAAACCGGATCTGCTGCTGCTGGACGAGCCGACGAACCATCTGGATCTGGAGACGCGCAACTGGCTCGAAAACTATCTGACCACCTGGCCGAACGGCTACATCCTGATCTCGCACGACCGGTATTTTCTCGACGTGACGGTGAACAAGATTATCGAGATCTGGAACAAGGGGCTGCACGTTTACCACGGAAACTACGAGAAATACCTGACCCAAAAAGCGGAGCGGCGAGCGCAGCTGGAGTCGGCCTACAAGAATCAGCGCGATCGCATTGAGCACCTCGAGGTGTTTATCAGCCGCTTTCGCTATCAGGCGACGAAGGCAAAGCAGGTGCAGAGCCGGATCAAGGAACTGGAGAAGATCGAGCG
Organism: uncultured Acidobacteriaceae bacterium; assembly: GCA_963702295.1. Taxonomy (GTDB): domain Bacteria; phylum Acidobacteriota; class Terriglobia; order Terriglobales; family Acidobacteriaceae; genus Palsa-343. The sequence continues at coordinate 29,908 of CAVPCE010000064.1, forward strand.
GATCGAGATCCCTCTGGAAGAACAAGTGCCGCACTTCTCGTTTCCACAACCGCCGCCGTCGGGGCGGACGGTGGTCGATGTGGCCGGGCTTTGGATGCAGTACGGTGAAAAGCGGGTTCTGGAGAATGTGAACTTCACCATCGAGCGCGGCGATCGGATTGCGCTGGTAGGCGTGAACGGGGCGGGAAAATCCACGCTGATCCGGCTGCTCTCGGGGCAGGAATCCCCATCCCAGGGCACGCTGAAGCTTGGGCATAACGTGGTGGCGGAGTACTTCGCGCAGGATCAGTACAAAGTCCTGGATCCGGATGCGCGGATGCTGGATGACATGAGCCGGGCGGCAGCGAAGGTTCCCGAAAAGGATCTGAGGAGCCTGCTGGGATGTTTTCTCTTCTCCGGCGACGACGTTTTTAAGCGATTAGGAGTTCTGAGCGGCGGAGAGCGGAACCGGTACGCGCTGGCGCGGATTCTGGTCAGTCCGGCGAACTTCCTGCTGCTGGACGAACCGACGAACCATCTCGATCTGCGGGCTAAGGATGTGCTGCTGGAGGCAATCGGGAAGTTCAACGGCACGGTGATTTTTGTCTCGCACGACCGGTACTTCATCGATGGATTGGCGCAGAAGGTCTTCGAGGTGGAGAAGAGCCTGGAGGATGGGGCGCGCGGGTCGCATCTGCATGTCTACCCAGGAAACTACGAGGATTACCTGTGGCGGAAGCAGGGCGGGGCTGCGGCTCTGGCGGCGGAGACGGCGGCTGCTTCGCTGCCGGTTGTCCCTGTAGCGTTGACGGCGGAGCCTGAACCTGGGCCGGAGGTCAGCGCGCCGGCGAAACGAGTGAATCCGATCAAGCTGCGGCAAATGCAGGAACGGTTGACGGCGGTGGAGGCGGAGATCCCACGGGTCGACGGATGGGTAGCGGAAACCGAGCAGGCGCTGGCGGTCTACGTGAGTTCCGAGGAGACGCAACGGCTGACAGAAGTGCTGGCGGCGTTGCGGGATCGGCAGGCGGAGCTGAACAGCGAGTGGGAAGAGCTGTCGATGCAACTGGAGGAGCAGGGCGCGGTCAGTTAAGCCCTACTCGCTTTTGCTCGTCGAAGGCGACGAGGACGATTCCGACGAGCTACTCGTGGAAGTGGAGGGGGTAGTCTTCGCCGGTTTCTCTGATTTATCGCCGGAGCCGGCAGATTCAGCAGCCTTGCCGTTGCCCTCCGCTGAGGCCCTCATGGATTTATTGGCCTTCGACGCATAATCGTTGACGTACCAGCCGGAGCCCTTGAACTGGATGGCGGGCGCGGAGATCAGGCGCTCGAGGGGTCCGTGGCAGAGTGGGCATTCCTTCTCATCCGGAGCGCTGAAGCTCTGAATTTTTTCGAACTGATGTCCGCAGCTTTGACAGCGATATTCGTAGAGCGGCACTGGCCTGTCCTTCGTTTCCTGAACGTTCGGGGTGCTTCCGGGCCGCGAGCAGCGGCCGCCGGCTGGGAACGCAGCATCCCTGCTGTTATTTTAGCGGGTTCCGGCAACGCGACCTTCCGACAGGTACTGATCGTCGGGCGGAGTGGGTGCGGGGCCGGCTTATGAATGGGCGGTCGGTATAATCGCCGCAATCTTCACGGAGTTTCGGCCTTGCGAATGAGGGGTGAGTTCACTTCGCGAAACGGGAAGCGACGGCATCGGGACGATTGCTTCGGCCTGTCGCCTGAAGATGCGCGGACGCTGCGTGCGCTGAAGACGCCGGCGCTGATTCAGAAGTTCGTGGATGCTCTGCCCTATCAATATGCGAACACGGCGGGCTCGCCGCAGCGTGTGCTGCGCGAGCGGAAAGGGCACTGTCTGGAGGGGGCGCTGTTAGCAGCGGCTGCCCTGCGGGTCAATGGGCATCCCCCGCTGCTGCTGGATCTGGAGGCGGTCCACGATGACGACCACGTGGTGGCGCTTTACCGAGAGCGCGGGCTGTGGGGCGGGATCGCCAAGTCCGAACTTTGCCGGGCTGAGGTTTCGGACGCCGATCTATCGCACGCTGCGGGAACTTGCGCTGAGCTATTTTGAGCACTACTACAACCTGCGCGGTGAGCGAACGCTGCGCGGGTACTCGCAAGCGGTTAACCTGGAGGGGCTGGACGGCCAGAACTGGATGACGGCCGAGGAAGACGTTTGGTGCGTGCCGGAACTGCTGATTGCCGCCAGGCACTATCCGCTCTTCCCTCACATCGTGGCGCAGTCATTGCCGCGGCTGGATCGGCGCAGCTTCGAGGCCGGGATGCATGGCTGGACGAAGCACTGAGAGCAGGGCAGAGGGCTCAGGGCACAGATCACAGGGCTCAGGGCTCAGAGTTCAGGGCTCAGAGCAAAGGCGTCCGCACAACGCCCGGGATGCAGCCTGCACTGCGATTCTTAGAGGGTCACCTGCCGCACGCCCGTAATTGCGGGGGCGGCGCGGAGCTCCTTCAGGACAACGTCGGTGACTTCGCCGTCGATCTGGAGGACGGAAAGCGCGGTTGCGGGAGCGGCTTCCTTCCCGTTCGAGCGGCCGAGGGCGAAGTTGGCAATGTTGATCTGGTGATTGCCGAGGATCGTGCCGATGCGGCCGATGACGCCGGGGACATCCTGGTTGCGGATGGTGAGCAGCGTTCCCTGGAGCGGCGCCTCGATGTCGATGCCATCGAGGTGCAGCAGTCGCGGCGAATCCCCATGGAGGATGGCGCCGCTGGCGGAGATGCTGGTGTCACCTGCGTGGAGAGTGAGCTGCAAAACGCTGCCCGCTCCGCCAAGCCCCGCTTCTCTCTTCTCTTCATGCAGGCGGATGCCGCGCTCGGCAGCGACCGAGGCAGCGTTGATGCGATTGACCTGCTCGAGGTGGCCGAGAACGCCGGCGATGGCGCTGTTGCGGATCAACTCGGTTTTGGTTTCCGCCAGGCGGCCGTAGTAGCCGATCTGGATAGTGTCGATACTGCCTTTCGGAAACTGCACAAGAAAGGTGCCGAGGCGTTCGGCGAGCAACATGTAGGGCGCCATCTCCTGGTACTCCTCATGGGTGAGCGAGGGCAGGTTGACGGCGTTCTGAGCGACTCCGGACTTAAGGTACTCGCGGACCTGAAGGGCGATCTGGACGCCAACGGCTTCCTGTGCCTCGGCGGTCGATCCGGCAATGTGCGGGGTGAGGATGACGTTGTCGAGTGCGGCAAAGGGGGAGTTCTTCGGTGGCTCCTCATGGAAGACATCCAGGGCCGCGCCTCCGACCTGGCCCGATTTGAGAGCCTCGGCGAGATCAGCTTCCACCACCAGCTCGCCGCGGGCGCAGTTGACGATGCGAACGCCCCTCTTCATCGTGGCGAGGGTATCGCGGTTGATGATGCCGGTTGTTTGCGGGGTAAGGCCGACGTGCAGCGTGAGGTATTCGGAAAGAGTAAAAAGTTCTTCCGCTGAGACGAGACGGATGGCGTTTTCGCGCGCGATGGATGCGGAGACAAAGGGATCGTGGCCCAGCAACTCCATGCCAAAATGCCGGGCGCGGCGGGCGACCTCGAGGCCGATGCGGCCGAGTCCAAGGATGCCGAGCTTTTTGCCGCGCAGCTCAGCACCCTGGAGGGACTTCTTTTCCCATTTGCCGGCATGCATGGTGGAATCCGCACGCGGAATCTGGCGAGCGAGGGCAATCATGAGGCCAACAGCCAGTTCGGCGACTGCGACCGCATTGGCGCCGGGAGTGTTCATGACCACGATGCCGCGCCGAGTGGCCGCCTCGGCGTCGATGTTGTCCACGCCGACGCCGGCACGGCCGATGACCCGCAACTTCGGCGCCGCGGCCATCAGCGAGTCATCTACCTGGACGGCGGAGCGGACGACGAGAGCGTCAGCGTCGCTCAGCGATTCCGGCAGATTTTTCAGCTGATCGTGCGTGAGAACTTCCCATCCGGGCTCGGACTGAAACACGGCGAGGGTCGCCGGAGAGACTTTTTCCGCGAGAACGACTTTCATGGCTCCCTTTCGTGGGTTGGGCTCGGTGGTGCGCAGACCGGGCTCAGGCGTGGACGGCCTCGGGCTCAGGCTTCTTCGCCGTCCTGGCTTTGTCACTCTGGTCGGCGTAGACCTGCTGCGCTGCTGCGAGTGAGTGGCCGAAGCGGAAGCCGGGCAGATGGAGCGATGCGCCGGCGACCTGCTCGAGAGCGGCGAGGATCGCGATCGTGTCCATGTAATCGAAAAGACCGATGTGGGCGATGCGGAAGATTTGTCCCTTCATTTCGCCCTGACCGTTGGTGACGATGGCGGCGAAGCGGCTCTTCAGCTCCTTCACGATCACGCCGGAGTCGACGCCTTCCGGAACAAGAATCGCGGTGGCTGCCGCGGAGGGAGCTGTGGGCGCAAACAGCGTGAGCCCGAGAGCCTCGACGGCGGTGCGGGTCATGGCCGCGCAGGTTTCGGCATTGTCGATCAGGGCATCGCGGCCGGCAGCCAGATCGCCTCCACCCTGGGCGGCGATGTAGTCGAGAGCTGCGCCCAGCGCGGCGATGAGCGCGACCGCCGGTGTGTAGGAGGACTCACCTTTCTGGGCGTTCTTCCGTTCTTTGCGAAGATCGAAATAATAACGCGGGTTCTTTGAGGTCTCGGCCGCCTTCCAGGCGCGATCGCTCAGGCTGAGATAGGCAAGACCGGGCGGGATCATGACTGCTTTCTGGGAACCGCCAATGATCACGTCGATGTCCCAGCCGTCCACGTCGAGATGAGTGGTGCCAAGGCCGGTAATGCCGTCAACGATCAGCAGAGCTTCGCTGCCGGAGCCGCGCAGCAGGCCGGCGATGGCCTGGACGTCGTGGCGCGCGCCTGTGGAGGATTCCGTGGCCTGAACGAAAACTGCGCGCGTGTCGTGGCGCAGCGCTTTGCGAATCTCTTCGAGCGAGAAGGTCTGCCCGTAGGGAGCGCTCACCCGATCCACCTGGCAACCAAAAGCTTTGGCGAGGGATTCCCAGCGCTCACCAAATTTTCCTGCGGAGAGAACCAGGACGCGGTCTCCGGGGGAGGTGAGGTTGGACACCGAAGCTTCCATCGCGCCCGTGCCGGATGAGGCCAGCAGCAAGACGTCATTTTTTGTGCCGACGAAGGTCTTCAACTGTCCCAGGACGCGCTGATAGAGCGCGCGGAACTCGGGAGTGCGGTGGTGGATGTCCGCGGCCGCCATGGCAAATTGGGCGGCGGGCAGCAAGGGGGTAGGACCGGGGGTAAAAAGTCTGGTTTTACGGATCATGATGACGGCTCCCTCGCCCCATTCTAGCGTCCGGCCCCGCATTTCCGACCCCCATATAATGAAAGGCCGGACGAGATAAAGGTGGGCGCATGGAACTTGTGAAGAAGATCGACCAGGACATGGTTGCGGCGATGAAAGCGCGCGACGCGGAGCGGACGTCAACGCTGCGGATGGCGAAATCCGCGCTGAAGAATAAAGCGATCGAAAAGCGCGGCGATCTGACCGATGCCGAGGCGCAGCAGGTCTTTAACACCATGATCAAGCAGCGCAAGGACTCTATCGAGCAGTTCATGAAGGGCAACCGGCCTGAACTGGCCGCGAAGGAAGCCCGGGAGATCGTGGTTATCGAGGGCTATCTGCCGAAGCGCGCCAGCGAAGAGGACCTGAAAAGGATGGTTGAAGAAACGCTGGCCGGCGGGAACTTTGGGCCAAACGACATGGGAAACGCGATGAAGGCTGTTCAGGCACGGGTTCAGCAGGAGGGCTGGCGCGCGGATGGCCGGCAACTCAGTGAGATCGTGAAGGCGCGGCTCGGACAATAAAAGAGGCGGTTGGAACCTTCAGGCGATTGCGCGCATCGTCGCCCCGGAGGAGAAGTCCTGGTCGCGGCGATTTTCGTTTGGCAAACCTTCGGCACTGGCGGGCAGAAAGACCCGGAAGCAGGTACACGCACCTACTCCGCTGCCGTAGAGGCTGCGGAAGCAAATGCGGCCTTCGTACTTCTGCACGATGCCCTTGCTGATCCACAGGCCGAGGCCCGTGCCTTTGGCCGACTTCGTGGTGAAAAACGGCTGGAAGAGGCGTGCGGCGTCTTCGGGCCGAATCCCGTTACCCGTGTCGATGACGGAGACAGCGATGCCGCGCCGCTGCGTCTCCCAGTCGGTCGCTTCGGCGACGCGCAGGCGAAGCGTTCCTCCGGATGCCATCGCCTGGATGGCATTACTGATCAGGTTGAGAAAGACCTGGCGCAGCTCGCCGGGGAAGCCTCGCACCAGCCCCGGGCAGGCATACTTTTTTTGCAGGACGATGCGATTGGCCAGGATGGGGCGTTGCTGCAGCTCAACCACGTTGTCCAGCAGGTCAGCGACGGAGAGCGCGATGGGCTGTTTTGAATCGCGATAAAAGCTCAGAGTCTGCCGGGTGATATGGGAGGCGCGCTGCAACTCCTGTTCCGCCATCGAGGCATAGTAGCGGGCCTCTTCGTCCAGTGAAGGATGGTTGCGGAGCAGGTAAAAGGCGTTGGTGATCGCTTCGAGCGGGTTGTTGATTTCGTGAGCGATGATGCCCGCGACCCGTCCCATGGCGGCCAGTTTTTCCGCCTGGCGAAGAGCTTCCTCGGCCTGGATCTGCGCCGTGATATCGCGTTGAATTTCCAGAATGGCACTTCCTTCGCGATTCACGACCTTGCGCGTGGCTACTACCAGCTCCCGGCCATCGTGGCTTTTCACGGTCAGGTTGCCATTCCACGCTTTGACAGCGAGCAGCGCGTTCTCCGTCTCCCGGCGCGATACCGGAAATGTGGTGCCAAGAAGCTGATGCAGATCGCGGCCCATGACTTCTTCGCGGCGCCAGCCGTACAGGCTTTCCGCGCCGGCATTCCAGAAACGAATTGCGCCGTCGAGGTCGCGAACAATGATGGCTTCGGTGGCGAGCTCAAGCAGCTCGGCGCGTTCGCGATGATGAGCCTCGCTCTGACGCAGCTCCTCCGTCCGATCCGCCACGCGCCGTTCAAGTTCGCTGTTCAGCCGTTCCAGCATGCGCGTCTTGCGGTGAAGCTCCACGAAGACCCCGATTTTCGCCCGCAGAACTTCGGGGATTACCGGGACGGAGATGTAGTCGACGGCGCCGCGGCGATAGCCGTTGATCCTGTCGGAGTCGGTGAGATGGACGCCGGAGATAAAGATAATCGCGGTTTTGCCGAACCGGGGATGCTCGCGGATCATGTCGGCCAGCTCGAAACCGTCGAGCTCCGGCATGCTGACGTCCATCAGGACGACCGCGACGTCGGTCTTCAGCAGGACATTCAGAGCCTCTTTCGCCGAAGCAGCTTTGATCAGATTCTCGCCGAGGTCGCCGAGTATGACCTCGTAGCTGAGAAGCTTCGACGGCTGATCGTCCACCATGAGGATGTTGACTTTTTCGTCTGCGGTCATCAATGGCTCCGAGCCCGAATGATCCTTTCTAACGATGGAGCCACATCCGCAGTGCCGAAAGCAACTGCTCAGTGTTCACCGGTTTAGCGAGATACTCTGACGCTCCCGCTTCGAGACACTTTTCGCGATCACCCTTCATAGCCTTGGCGGTGAGGGCGATGATAGGCAGGCGACGCAGGGCGGGGTTTTGGCGGATCACCTGCATGGTTTCGTAACCGTCCATTTCCGGCATCATGATGTCCATCAGCACGATGGCCAGATCGGATGTGGATTCGATGGTAGCAATGGCTTCGCGGCCGGTTCCGGCGGTCAGGACGGTCATACCGCGGCGCTCCAGCACGCTGGAGAGGGCGAAGATGTTGCGCACGTCATCGTCCACAATGAGCACCTTGCGACCGAAGAGGGCCTCATCAGACTGGTGGAGGCGATCGAGCATGCGCTGCTTGTCTGCAGGAAGATCGGCCACCACGCGATGCAGGAAGAGCGCTGTCTCGTCGAGCAGGCGTTCCGGCGACTCGACATCTTTCACCACGACACTGCGGGCCAGCATGCGGAGGCGGGAATCTTCCTCAGCGTTCAGCTCGCGGCCGGTGAAGACCACCACTGGCAGATCGATCAGCTTCTGGTTTTCGCGCAGTTGGCCGAGGACATCGAAGCCGCTCATGTCGGGGAGGCGGAGATCGAGCACAGCACAGTCATAACTGCTGCCGTCGAGCTGCTGCAGGGCTGCTGCTCCGGAATCGACAACGTCGATGTCGATGTCGTCGTGCCAGAGCAATTCACGGATGCTGAGTTGCTCCGCGGGATTGTCCTCGATCACCAGAAGGCGTTTGCGACGCGGCTTGGAATAATCGCGGATGCGGGTGAGAGCCGCTTCCAGGTCCTCAGTGGACGTGGGTTTGGTGACGAAAGCGAAAGCACCCCGGGAGAGCCCGTGGTGCCGATCGTCGTCCAGCGTAAGCATCTGCACTGGGATGTGGCGGGTCCGCGGGTCCTGCTTGAGATGATTGAGGACCGTCCAGCCGAGCATGTCGGGCAGAAAGACATCGAGGGAAACGGCGGATGGGCTGAATTCGCGTGCCAGGGCCAGGGCTTCGGCACCGGTCATCGCGACCAGCACTTTGAAGCCTTTGTCATGCGAAAGATCGGCGATCACTCGCGCGTAGTGCGGATCGTCTTCGACCACCAACAGAACGGTGTCGCCTTCCTGGAGATTCTCTCGATCGTCCTCGACGCTGGCGTCCTGCTCGGAAACGACCGGATTCGAGAGGAAAACCGGAGTCGCTGGGGAGGGACCGTTTTTCTCCTGAAGGGAAGTCGTCGCGGAACCCACGTAGGTCTGCGGCACGTAGAGGGTGAAAGTGCTGCCCTTACCCGGGGTGCTGCGCAGTTGTATCTCACCACCGAGCAGGCTGGCGAGTTCGCGGCTGATGGCCAGTCCCAGGCCGGTGCCTCCGTATTTGCGGCTGGTGCCGGCATCGGCCTGCTGGAAGGCCTCAAAGATAATGCGTTGTTTCTCGGTAGGGATGCCAATGCCGGTGTCGGAGACTTCAAACGCGACGACAGAGCCGGCGCCGGAGAGCACAGGGTGATCCGTGCTCCAACCGGAAGCGGCGCTGGAGACGGTGAGCCGCACGCCGCCCTGTTCGGTGAACTTGAAGGCGTTCGACAACAGGTTCTTGAGGACCTGCTGCAGGCGGCGAGGATCGGTGACCAGGCTGCGTCCGAGCTTGGGATCGCCCTTGACCTCGAAGAACAGCTTGCGATTCTCCGCCTCGTGACGGAACGGGCGGGAAACCGCTTCAAGCAGGCTGCCGAAGAAGAGCTCTTCCGGCTCGACGGAGACGGTACCGGATTCGATCTTGGAGAGATCGAGGATGTCGCTGATGAGGTTGAGCAGGTCAGTGCCGGCGCCGTGAATGGTGCGCGCGAATTCAACCTGGCGGCCGCTGAGATTGCCGTCGGGGTTTTCAGCCAGCTGTTGACCGAGCACGAGGATGGAGTTGAGCGGCGTGCGCAGCTCGTGGGACATGTTCGCCAGAAACTCGGATTTGTACTTCGAAGTGAGGGCCAGCTCGCGAGCCTTCTCTTCGAGCGCGCGGCGAGCCTGCTCGATTTCCTGGTTCTTGCGTTCCACTTCGGAGTTCTGCTCGGCGAGCTGCTGTGCCTTCTGAGCTAACTGCTCGTTGGTCTGCTGCAGTTCCTTCTGCTGAGTTTGCAGCTCGGTGGCCAGCTGTTGCGACTGCTTCAGCAGGGCTTCGGTCTGCATAGTGGCTTCGATCGAATTGAGCACGATGCCGATGGACGAAGTGAGCTGATCGAGGAAGGCCAGGTGCGATGCGGTGAAGAGACTGAGGCTGCCCAGTTCGATAACGGCCTTCACGCGATCTTCGAAGAGCACCGGCAAAACAATCATGTTGCGGGGAACGGCTTCGATCAGGCCGGAGCGGATGGGGACGGCGGTGTGGGGAAGTTCAGTGATCAGCATGCGGCGCTTTTCCGCGGCGCACTGGCCAATGAGGCCCTCGCCCATGCCGATGTCGCGCTTATAGCCATCCGGGACGTTGGCAAAGGCGGAGAGCAGAACGAGGGCGCCCGTGTCTTCACTCTCGGTCTGGGTTTCGGTTTGATAGATCACGCCCTGCTGCGCATTCACAAGGGGAACCAGCTCAGACAGGAGCATGCGGCCTACGGTGGCGAGATCGCGCTGCCCCTGCAGCATGCCCGTGAACCGCGCGAGGTTGGTTTTGAGCCAGTCCTGCTCGGTGTTGCGGTCTGTGGTGAGCCGGAGGTTGTCAATCATCGTGTTGATGTTGTCCTTCAGCTCGGCCACTTCGCCGCGGGCTTCCACCTGAATGGAGCGGGTGAGATCGCCTTTAGTGACGGCAGTTGCGACTTCGGCAATGGCGCGGACCTGGTTGGTCAGGTTGTCGGCCAGCAGGTTCACGTTGCCGGTGAGGTCCTTCCAGGTGCCGGCCGCGCCGGGCACGTTGGCCTGACCGCCAAGCCGGCCTTCGACGCCGACTTCGCGGGCGACCGTGGTCACCTGATCGGCGAAGGTGGCCAGCGTGTCGGTCATGCCGTTAATGGTTTCCGCGAGGGCGGCGACTTCGCCCTTGGCGTTCACGGTGAGCTTCTGCGTTGAGATCGCCGTTGGCGACGGCCGTGACGACTTTGACGATGCCGCGCACCTGCTCGGTGAGGTTGGCGGCCATGACGTTGACGTTGTCGGTGAGATCCTTCCAGGTTCCGGCCACACCGGGCACTTCGGCCTGGCCGCCCAGCTTGCCTTCGGTGCCGACTTCGCGCGCCACGCGCGTCACTTCAGCGGCAAAGGCGTTGAGCTGGTCGACCATGGTGTTAATGGTGTTTTTCAGCTCGAGAATTTCGCCCTTCACATCGACGGCGATCTTGCGCGAGAGGTCGCCGCGAGCCACCGCGGTTGTGACCTCGGCGATGTTGCGGACCTGCGCGGTGAGGTTGCCGGCCATGGAGTTGACCGAGTCAGTGAGGTCCTTCCACGTGCCAGCAACGCCGGGGACGTTGGCCTGTCCACCAAGACGCCCTTCGGTACCGACCTCGCGGGCGACGCGAGTGACCTCGCCGGCAAAACGGTTCAGCTGATCGACCATCGTATTGATGGTTTCCTTCAGTCGCAGGATTTCGCCGGAGACATCGACCGTAATCTTGCGGGAAAGATCGCCGTTGGCAATGGCAGTGGCGACTTCAGCGATGTTGCGGACCTGCGCCAGTCAGGTTGGAGGCCATGAAGTTGACGTTGTCGGTGAGGTCTTTCCAGATGCCGGCGACGCCGGGGACAGCGCCTGTCCGCCGAGTTTGCCGTCGGTGCCAACCTCGCGGGCCACGCGCGTGACTTCGCCGGCGAAGGCATTGAGCTGATCGACCATGGTGTTGATGGTGTCTTTCAGCTCGAGAATTTCGCCCTTCACATCCACGGTGATCTTGCGGGAGAGGTCGCCGCGGGCGACAGCCGTTGCCACTTCGGCGATGTTGCGGACCTGGCCGGTGAGGTTGCCGGCCATAAAGTTCACCGAGTCGGTAAGGTCCTTCCAGGTACCAGCGACGCCGGAGACCTGGGCCTGTCCCCCAGCTTGCCTTCGGTGCCGACTTCGCGGGCGACGCGGGTGACCTCGCCGGCGAAAGCGTTGAGCTGATCGACCATGGTGTTGATGGTGTTTTTCAGCTCCAGAATTTCGCCTTTCACATCGACCGTGATTTTGCGGGAAAGATCGCCGCGTGCGACGGCCGTGGTGACTTCGGCAATGTTGCGGACCTGGCCCGTAAGGTTGGAGGCCATGGAGTTGACGTTGTCGGTCAAGTCCTTCCAGGTGCCGGCCACGCCCGGGACGTTGGCCTGACCGCCGAGACGGCCTTCGGTGCCAACTTCGCGGGCCACGCGGGTCACCTCACCGGCGAAGCGATTCAGCTGATCCACCATGGTGTTCAGCGTTTCTTTCAGCTGAAGAATTTCGCCGCGAACATCGACGGTAATCTTGCGGGAAAGATCGCCATTGGCAATGGCTGTGGCCACTTCGGCAATGTTGCGGACCTGGCCGGTGAGGTTCGAGGCCATGAAGTTGACGTTATCGGTGAGGTCCTTCCAGGTTCCGGCCACACCCGGCACGTTTGCCTGGCCGCCGAGCTTGCCTTCGGTGCCGACTTCGCGGGCCACGCGCGTTACTTCGCCGGCGAAGGCGTTCAGCTGGTCGACCATCGTGTTGATGGTGTCTTTCAGTTCGAGAATTTCGCCCTTGACGTCGACGGTGATCTTGCGGGAAAGATCGCCGCGGGCGACGGCTGTGGTCACCTCGGCGATGTTGCGGACCTGAGCTGTGAGGTTGCCGGCCATGGCGTTTACTGAATCGGTAAGGTCCTTCCAGGTTCCGGCGACGCCGGGTACCACCGCCTGTCCACCGAGCTTGCCGTCAGTGCCCACTTCGCGGGCCACACGGGTCACTTCCGAGGCGAAGGAGCGCAGCTGATCGACCATGGTGTTGATGGCTTCCTTCAACTGCAGAATCTCGCCACGGACGTCCACCGTGATCTTGCGGGAAAGGTCGCCACTGGCCACAGCCGTTGCGACCTCGGCGATGTTGCGAACCTGCCCGGTCAGGTTCGAAGCCATCGAGTTCACTGAATCGGTGAGGTCCTTCCAGGTTCCGGCCACGCCAGGCACCTGCGCCTGGCCGCCCAGTTTACCGTCGGTGCCCACCTCGCGAGCCACGCGGGTCACTTCCGCGGTGAAGATGCTGAGCTGCTGAATCATGGTGTTGACGATGTTGGCGGAGCGGAGGAACTCGCCTTCGAGCGGTCGCCCATCGACATCGAGACGGACCGTCTGGGTGAGATTGCCCTGGGCGACGGCGCCAATGGCTCGGGTCACTTCGGTTGTGGGTCGCATCAGGTCTTCGATCAGGCCGTTGACCGAGACTTCCATGTCATCCCAGGCGCCGAGGTGCCGGGGAACGCGGATGCGCTCGCGCGTCTTGCCCTCCTTGCCAACGGCCTGGCCGACGCGCTTCAATTCCCGGGCCATCTGTTCGTTGGCGGAGACAATCTCATTGAAATGGTCGGCTATTTTGCCGGCCAGACCCGTCCAGGAAACAGGCAGGCGGACGCTGAAATCGCCATCCTTCATGGTCTGCAGTCCCTGCAGGATGATGGGAAGGTAATCCGGCGCAGCGCCATCAGGGCCGGAACCGGGGTTAGATTTTTGTCCGCTCTTTTGTTTCGGCGCAGGCTGCGCTACGGTGGCCATAAAGGACTCCTGGCAGGTGGAAACAGCTAAATTTTCTCCCGGAAATGCACCGCGGGCGCGGCGAGATTCGGGAGTAGTCTGCAACGGAAGCGCTAAAAAGATGCCGGTTGAACACTAAAAGGTTGCCTCCGGGCCTCTCGGGTTGAAAACAAATTCAGGGCGGGCAGAATGAACCCGCCGGCGCGGTTGCATGAGCGATCATGAGAAACAGGGGGTTTATTACTGGGATGAACAGACGAAGGTTTCTGGCTGCTTCGGTACTCGCGTCGGTTGCGGCGCCCGCCTGGATGGCGCAGGGCGAACAGAAGACGAAGCGGCGGCTGCTGCTGGTGGGCACCCAAACCCACACGGACAGCAAGGGCATTTACGCCTACAACTGGGATCCGGCGAGCGGGGAACTGCGCGGCGGAGAGCTGGCTGCGGCCAGTGATAACCCTACCTTTCTGGCGCTCGATCCCGCCGCGAACTATCTCTACGCCGCGAACGAACTCCAGCAGTTCGAAGGACAAAAGAGCGGGGCCGTGAGTGCGTTTGCGGTTGACCGCGCGGCCGGAAGCTTCGTCCGATCAATCAGGTCCCCTCACTGGGAACCGGCACCTGCAATGTGTCAGTGGACGCTATCGGGCGAGCCGCGTTCTGCGCCAATTACGACGGTGGCAGCGCCAGCTCGTTTTTTCTCCATCCTGATGGCCAGATCAGCGATGCGGTTTCTCACTTCCAGTACACCGGTCACGGCCCTAATCCCGAGCGCCAGGAAGCTCCGCACGCCCATCGGGTGACGGTTTCTCCTGACAATCGCTGGTTGCTTGTGAATGACCTGGGACTGGACTGCATCCACATCTACCACCTGAACCCCACCAACGCTCGTCTCACGCCGAATCAGCCGGCCGCCTGGAAAGCGGCCCCCGGCTCGGGCCCTCGCGCGCTCCAGTTCCATCCCAACAGGCACATTGCCTATTGCGTCTGCGAGATGGCTTCGGTTGTCAACGTGCTGCGTTGGGACACGCAGAAAGGCGCCTTCCAGGAACTGCAGACCATCAGTCTGGTTCCCGAGGATTATCACGGGCCAACGACCGGCTGCGACATTGTCGTTACCCGCGACGGGCACTTCGCCTACGCGGTGAACCGGTTCTACGACTGCGCGGTGACTTTCTCCATCGCGAAAGATGGAAAGCTGACCCTGCTGGCACGGAGTTCCTGCGGCGGCAAAACGCCGCGCCATCTGGCCCTGGATCCGACCGAGCGCTTTCTGCTGGTGGCGAATCAGGACTCGGACAATATCGCGGTCTTTGCGAGGGACTCGAAAACAGGCAAGCTGGCGGAGACGGGCAAAAGCTATCCGCGAGTTAAACCGCAGTGCCTGGTTTTCGCCTGACTACTGCGCGGATTTCGACGCGATGACAGCGTCCAGTTCCGCGATCTGACCTTGCAGGCGGACGAGGTCGTCGAGGAGCAGGGGCGCGGGGGATTTGAGCTGCTCCTCAAGGGCTGAGGCAATCTCGCTGCCCTCCGGCAGTCCGAAGATACCCAGCACGCCGGAGAGCTTGTGAGCCGCCTCGCGTCCCCGGTCGCGTGCGTCCTGGTCACCGGGATCGGCAGCCAGAGCCGCGCTCGCTGCGCGCAGTATGGACATTCGCTCCAAAATGGTGGGACGGCTGGTTTGCCACAACTCCGCGAGGCGCGACGCGATCTTCTCTGCCGCGGCTTCGTTCATGCTTCCTGCCAACCGAGAACCTGGGCGATATCCCGCGCAAGAATCAGCGGATCGAACGGCTTGAACATAACGCTGGCAACGCCCAGATCGGAGAAACGCTTCTGGTCCGCTGCCTGCACTTTGGCGGTCAGCAGAATGACGGGGATCCCGGAGGTTTCGGGGATGGCGCGCAGTTCCCGAAACGTCGTCGGGCCGTCCATGCCGGGCATCATGACATCGAGCAGGATCGCATCGGGATGACTCTCGCGCGCCTTGGCGATGCCGGCAGCTCCGGAACCGGCGACGAGGACATCCCAGCCCGCGACGGTTTCCAGGCTGAGCGCAGCCACTTCGCGGATGTCTTCCTCGTCGTCGATGATCAGAATTTTTCGAGCCATGCGGTTCCCCAAATCGGATTCATGAATAGCTGTGAGCGGCTTCCTCGCCGCTGTGGGTAATCGAAGCACGATCGGGCAGGAAGAAGCGGAAGATGGTTCCGCGGGATCCGTTCTGCTCGGCCCAGATGCGGCCGCCATGCTGGTGCATGATGGTGCGGCAGATGGCCAGTCCGAGGCCGGTGCCGCCTTTCTGACGGGAATCGGAAGCGTCCACCTGCTGGAAACGGTCGAAGATGCTTTCCAGTTTGTCGGCTGGAACGCCGCGGCCCAGATCGATCACGCTGACCGTGGCCCCGTCGGGGCTGTTCTTGATGGCTACCCGCACGATGGACTTAGGGGGCGAGAACTTGATCGCGTTGCTGAGCAGGTTGGTCATTACCTGCAGCATGCGATCGGGGTCCGCCTCGATCGAAACGGGGACCGATTCGAAGGCCACGTGCACATCCTCGGCTTCCGCCATGGGCTGCATGGTTTCAATGGCCTGCCGGACCAGTTCTTAAGAGGGCAATGCGGCGGAAGGTGAGGGGCGCACGGCCGGATTGCATGCGCTCAAGGTCGAGTATGTCGTTGATGAGGCGCACAAGACGGTCGGAGTTGGCGCCCGCGATGCGAAGCAGGCTGGTGCTTTTCGCTGACGTTGCCGAGCAATCCGGCGGAAAGCAAACCCAGCGCGCCGCGGATCGAGGTGAGCGGCGTACGGAGTTCGTGGCTCACCGTCGAAATGAACTCATCCTTCATGTGGTCGAGGGCATAGCGCTGGCTGATGTCACGGAAGCTGAGAACGCTGCCGACCGACACGCCCTCCTCGATCACCGGCATGAGCGAAAAAGCCTCGGACAGGGAAGCTTCTGCCCGGTCCCGGGAAATAGACTTCCTGGCCGGAGGCGCTCTCGCCTGACTGGAACGCGATTCGCATGGCGCAGGTGGCGTCGCAGCCGGACCCGACGTGCAGAACCTCGTGAATCTCCCGGCCTGTCAGTTCAGATTCGGCGCGCTCCAGCATGCGGGCAGCGGCGGGGTTGACGAAGGCAATCCGGTTCGTCGAATCGACGCCGATAATGCCGTCAGCCACCGAATCGAGGATGAAGGTTCGCTGACGATCGAGCTGGCGGACGCGTGCTTCCTGACCGGCGCGGGCCATGAACTGGCCGATGGAGCCGCACACGGTTTCGACGGTAGCCATCAGATCAGGATCCTCGCGCATGAATTGGCGGGAGAAGCACTCGACTACGGCGATGACCTGGTTGCCCACGCGGACGGGGACGGCCCAGCCGGACACATAGCCGTTGAGACGGGCCACTGTGCGTCGAATCATGGTGGTGTTCTGGCGGATGTCCGCAACCCAGACCGGCTTGCCGAGAGACCGAGCCCGTTCAGGAAGCCCTTCGCCGCGAGCGAGCAGCAGGGCCTGGGTATCGCGCAGGAAATCGTCGCTGGAGCGGCCTTTCGCGCACCAGGCGATGCGGGGACGCATGCTGTGCTGCCCTTCGTCCACCGACCAGAGAGAGGCGAATTCACAGGAGAAGGTTCCGCAGAGGGCTTCCAGCACATGAATCAGACCTTCGTCGAGAGAAGTGCTTTCGGCGATGATCTGGCTAACGATGAGCTGGATGCGCAGGCGGCGTTCGCGGCGGTTTTGCTGCGTCACATCACGGAAGATGCAGCGCACTGAGACCGGTCCGGACTCCTCGCGGCGGCAGCTCAGGCTGGCTTCCACCTCGACGTTTTCGCCTGCGGAATTCTGAAGGCGAAGGGGATGGTGCTCGACGCGAACCCCATGAACAGCTTTGTGAAAGAGGGCGGCGGCCTCGGCCTGGACTTCCGGCGGAAAGGCGGATTCGAAACCGATCAGGGCTTCAAACTGGGGGGAATCCATGCCGAACAGCGCCTGCCAGGCCGGATTCACGTAGAGATAGCGGCCGCGCGGGCTGAGAGTGGCGATCATCTCTGTGGAGTTGTCGAAGAGGTCGCGATAGCGCTCCTCGCTCTCCCGCAGAGCATGTTCGGCGCGCCGGGTGGCGCTCAGGTCGACAGCGATGGTGACCAGTCCCTCAATCGTGCCGGCCGATGAGCGGACCGCTGAGAGGTAAACCATCGCCGGAAACGTAGTGCCGTCCTTGCGCCGGTAGCGCATCTCGAAGCCGCGGACGCGGCTGGCGGGAAAGCTGGCTACGTAACGGATGTAGGGCAGCAGCGTTGCAGCGGCTTCCGCCGGGATATCGGGCTGATTGCGGGAACCGGCCATGGAGGCAGCGAGCTGGTCGCCGACGCGCGCCATTTCGCTCTCGGGGAAGAGTTCCTGGGCTAAGATCTGGCCCACGACGTCGGCCGCGCGGAAGCCGAGCATGCGTTCCGCCGCTGGATTGAACAAGGTGATGCGCCCGGAGAGATCGCAGGCGATCATCATGGGACCGGCGGAATCGAGGATGCTGCGGTGCAGGCGGGCGACACGCTGCAGCTGGCGCTCGGCCTGGCGCTGCCGCATCGAGGACCGGAAGCTGGACAGGGCGATAGCGACGAGCAGCGCCTGCGCAAGGGTCCAGAAGGCGGCAAACCAGAAGATCCACGGGTGATTCTGCGTGGGAGCGCTGCCAGCGCGCGCCAGTACGAGCGCTCCGGCGAGGGAGAAGGCCAGAGCGATGACAAAGGCTCGGGTGACGGACCGGGACTGAGTGAGTCGGGTCACAGGGTGTATTCCGTGGAGCTAATGAAGCATTCCCATTATCGGGCACAGGAATAGCGGGAGAGTATATGGGAATGCGAGAAGGTGCCCACAATGTAATCGGAAACACGGGCAGGTGTCGAATCGGGAGGGCCGGCGCCGCGCCGGGCGAAACCCGGGCGGCGCGCGGGATCAGGCGGTGACGGGCTCGAGGATGCGGCTCCAGCGGCGCTCGGAGCGGCTGGCAGCGGCTTTCTTATGCCAGACATAGCCGGCGATGAGCGGGAGCGCGAGGGTGGCCTCGCTGTAGACCATCTGCTCGTAAGTCGTGTCGACTTTGCCCCAGGAGCAGGCTTCCTTCAGGGTGCTGGAGGAGAGGGCGCCGTCGCGGACGTCGGCGACCGTGATCTGGATCGCGTACTTGTGCATGGGCGCTTCGTTGCCGAGGATGTCGGCGGCGACCACGATGTCCTGAGCGAAGTTCTTGGGCACTCCGCCGCCGATCATGAGCAGGCCGGTGGTGGATTGGCGATCTTGAGCTGCGTTAGCTCGTAGAAATCCTTGGCCGAATCGATGGAAACTTTTGGCTTGTCCTGGCGCTTGTGCTGGTGGGCAACGAGGCCGAATCCGGCCGAACAGTCGCTGAAGGCCGGGCAGAAGATGGGAACGTCTTTCTGGTAAGCGGCCAGGACGATGGAGTCGGCGCCGCCCTTTCCGGGGTTTTGCCGTTGGCTTCCAGCCAGGCGCCCATGGCGCGGATGAACTCGCGGGAGCTGTGGGGGCGCGGCGGCAGGGAGTCGGCGACCTTTTCGGTGGTTTCGTCGCAGGCGCGGAGCTCTTCCTCGTCGATGAGGGTATCGTAGATGCGGTCGATCATCAGCTCGCGGAGGACGCCGTCCTGGGTGCCGGAGCGCATGATCTCGTCGGCGATGTAGTGGCGGAAGCCGAGGGCTTCGAAGAAGTCCTGGTCGACGATGTTGGCGCCGGTAGAGACGATGGCATCCACCATGTTGTTGCGGACCATGTCGACGAAGATCTGCTTGAGGCCGGCTGAGATCAGCGAACCGGCGAGGCAAAGGATGACACCGCAGTCCTGGTCGCGGAGCATGCGCTCGTAGATGGAGGCAGCCCGGGCAAGATCACGGGAGCTGTAGGCCATCGACTGCATGGCGTCGACGAGGGCGACGACATTGTGCTGCCGGATATCGATGTGGCGAATGGGGTCTTTCAGGAGGTCTTTTTTCGTCGTCATAGCCTCACCAGAATACCAAGCGAAAAGGGGCGCGAGGTTGAGCAGCGGTGAATTGGCTCGACTGCATCGAAAAGACGGTCAGGGGATACCCCCCCTCCCCCCAGCGGATATGTTTCTAATTGATTCGACAAGGGATGGAGGGTAAGACCTTTTGAGTATTACCCTGCGGTCCGGTTGGCTCGTGAGGCGGATCAGCCGCAGGGCCAAGCGGCGCGGATTCTCAAAGAACAGACAGCGGCGGGTCCTGGGAGCCCCGAAAATGCGAAAGGGATCGCGCTGACGCACGATCCCCATGGTTTGAGGCTCAGCGGTCGCACGTTCCCAATGCAATTGAAAACTGAGAGGGAAGCGTTACGACGGTACTGCTGCGGGACAGCGGAGTGGGACGCGAGGCCGAGACGTCTGGAAGGAGCATCTCGGTTCTGTATGATGGATGTGCTGGAACGGGTGTTGTTGATTCCGAGGCCGCGGGCGGCGGTATTTCCGTTTTTCGCGGACGCGCGCAATCTTGAGCGGATTACGCCGCCGTATCTGCGATTCGTGGTGGTCAACCCCGGGGCCCATTGAAATGCGGGCGGGCGCTCTGATCGATTACAAGCTGGGACTCTACGGACTTGGGTTCCGATGGCGGACGCAGATTGAAGAATGGAGGCCGCCGGAGTTCTTTGTGGATGTACAGCTCAGGGGACCGTACCGGCGCTGGCATCATCGGCACAGCTTCGAGGAGGTGTCCGGGGGGACGCTGATGCGAGACGTGGTCGAGTACGAGGTTGGGTGGGGATGGGCGGGGGCGGCGGCGCGGAGGCTGTTTGTGCGGCGGTCGGTGGAGCGGATCTTTGAGTATCGGAACCGGGTGATGGGAAAACGTTTGCGGGTGGGGCGGCTGCCCAGCGTTGAAACATCCCTCAAGACGGGAAGGATCTGCGGGTTTTGGCGCGTGGTGAAGCACGCGGCGAAGTCACGACACGCTTGTGGTCAATGAAGCTTTGCGACCCCTATGAAGATGTCACCAAAGAGGATTCGCCGTAACTGGTCTGCTGGTTTCATTCCGTGACGCTGCAGTTCCTCCACGAACTGTGCCTCGCTGAAGCGATTCTCGGTCGGATGAACGAGGAATCTTCGATAGATCCAGACGTTCCAGGGCAGCTCGCGTCACTTCTTCAAAAAAGAACGCGCCGCCCGGCTTGAGAACGCGTCGGATCTCTGTGATGCTCCTCTGCCAGTCCGGTACGTGGTGCAGCGCGCCGGAATAAACACAGCATGGAAGCTTCCGTCCGCAAACGGCAGTTGTTCGGAATCCCCCTGCATCAGGGTGATGCGATGGGGATACTTGCCTTGCAGCCGTTGTTGGGCACGTTCGATCTGGAGAGGGTCGAGGTCAATGCCGTAAACATGTGCCGCCTCGAACTGCTGCAAAATCACCTCAACTCCCACGCCTCTTCCCGCAGCCGATCTCCAGAACGGTGCCCCCCGAGACCGTTCCGCCCAGTCTGCGCAGGAGGGGTCCTTCGTAGAATTTCTGCACGGCTGCGCGGACGCGATTGTTGACCAGCAGTCGTTCGGCGATATTGAGCTTCATCGATCTGCCCTGCGCAAAAGGAAGCACTCGACGAATGGGCTGACGGGGCTCTCCTGCGCGACTACGAGCCCAGCCTTCCGGATCGCGCCAAGCCAGCTTCGCCGGGAGTGAAAAGTGCAGGAACCCCGGTCCGAAAGCAACGAAGTTCTTCCAGTCCCGCAGATGTTCCACGAGCACAACGTATCCATCCTCCTGCAGCACGCGCTTCGTTTCCCGGAGCAGGTGTATCCGATGTTCCGGGGAGCGAACCTCATGTGCCGCGAACAGAAGAAAGACAGCGTCGCAGCCACTCTCGGGCAACGGCAAAGCGTCGTATCTTCCTCGCCGGAACGGCTCCGTTGAAGGGTGAAGCTGTCGCGCTCGTGCAATCGAAGGTTCGGTCATTTCTTGCTGGTCATAGATGTCCACTACGGAGCCTTCCGTCGCCGGAAAAAGCTGCCGCAGCGCAGCCGTGGACTCGTCCAAACCCGCGTGAATATTCGCCCATCGTTGCGGAGGAGCGGGAACGCGGCCAGGTAGCCACTGCCACCGTGTCACGCCGAGATGGTCGTAAACATACCACGAGACCAGAGGTAGAACTCAGCGTCCAGAATGCCCCGAAGGCAGCACCGCACAGAAGCATCAACGCGAGCCACAGCGGCAGCTTCGTCAACGCAAAGAGAACCGCCACGCCGGTCAGGCCTATGCAGCTCACAAGGTAGAAACGCACGTTTAACTGGACGATTTTGACGACGCCCTTCTAATCGCGCCAATTCGTTTGCCATCATGGCAGGGGTTCCCGAATACCCGGCTTCCAGGAAGAGGGAACATCTCAAGATAAAAAGCGTTAGCCAGAATCGGCTTCGCCGAACGAAAGGCTCCTTCTCGAGAAATGTGTTCCGCTGCACCTGCACAGACACGGGCCGCGGGTTCCATGCCTGGCGAACGCCTTCGACTCGGATGATGGAATGGGTCTGCCGCTCGTAGTCGAAGGTAAAGGGCAGCGGTCCGGCGAACTTGCGTGCTTCGCGTAAGTCAGCGAAAGGAGAGCCCAGTGGGGGCGATCCAGGCTCGGTCGCAAGGTTCGCCTCTACATCGAGATCCGCATCGCCATGGGGTGTGCTGATTTCAATTCGGCAGGCGTTTTCTGTTTGCAGGATGCGACAGCGGGATAACTCATACCCGTAGTGCGTGAGCAAGTTTCCGAACACCCGCATTGATCTTCGATCAGTATCGCTGCGCAGGATGCGCAATCCGCGCAACGTCCCGCCCCTCCGGCGTTCGATAGCGCGTGAAGATGCGATACCCGACCAGGAAGAAATTCAGCCCTAAGGCAGAGGGCAGGAACGCAGGACGCAGCTGGCGTGTTTGCACCATGGCGATCGCCAGAAAACCGAAGCCGTGATACGTATCGAGCTCCAGGCCTGGGGCCAGAAGGGGCTTTAGAACGTCTTCTGGAAGGGCATATGCCAGAACGAGAGAGGACGCCAAGTGCGCTCTGATGGGTACCCGATGCCGACGTAGCAGGTGTAACAAATTCCGAGCTCCCGCCGATACAGTATATGCAACAGGCAGAATTCGGAACGGAATACTCTGCTGCACGTCTGATTGGAGTGGAAGGTCGGCCTATTGCGCGGTCTCGACGGTAGGAGACCGACGCCAGGCGGCAGCGTTCGCCGGTGATAGGTTCAAAACAGAATCCGATCTACGGAGGAATGGAATGGCTGAGATCCAACCGACGAGCTGCGGTTACGCTGACGTGAACGGCATCCGGCTCTACCACGAGATCTACGGCGAGGGTGAACCGCTGGTGCTCATCGATGGCGGGTTGACGACGATTGGCCAGATGCAGGGATGGGTGCAGCCCCTGGCGAAGAGTTGGCGGGTGATCGCGGTGGAGATGCAGGGCCACGGACGCACAGCGGACACCGATCGGCCGATGAGCTTCACCGCGATGGGCGACGACATCGCTGCGCTGCTGGATTCTCTCAGGATTCCAAATGCCTGCCTGGTCGGCCATTCATTTGGCGGCGCGAGCGCGATGGTGCTGCGATCCAGCATCCGGAAAAGGTGCGGCGGCTGGTGGTGATCTCCTCGCCATCTGCCAAATCCGGCTGGTTTCCGGAGGCGCAGCGGGGAATGAGCCAGGTCGGCTCCGCCATGGCGGCCAACATGATGCAGAGCTCGACAGGCAGGTTTTCAAAGCAATGGCCTGAGCCGCAGCGGTTTCCGCAGTTCCTCGACAAGATGGGCAGGATGCTGAGCGAGGACTATGACTGGTCCGCCGAGATTGCGCGGCTGCCGATGCCGGTCCTGCTGGTGTTCGCGGACAACGACTCCATTTCGCAGAAGCACGTTGCGGAGTTCTTCGCGCTGCTGGGCGGCGGTGTGAAGGAACCGGGATGGGTGAATACGCAGTTGTCAAAATCGCGGCTGGCCGTTGTGTCCGGCTACAGCCACTACAATCTCATCGCCTCGGAGGAGGTGCCGCCGATCGTCGGCAGGTTCCTGGCCGATCCGCTCGACATCCCGACCACGGGAGCAGCGGCTGCGTCGCAGTCTGCGCCGGTTGAGATTGCGGATATCCCACCCTGTCGTCTCTCGAATTGCGCGAGATGACAAAGGTGGGGTACCGGGATTTGCGGTGATTCGTCGGGCGGATTGACCGGCGTCGTGCTCTCACACAAAGCCGGCCTTTTCGCCGAACTCGTCCGCAGGCTGTTACAGCTGGTCGATGGTTTTCGCCGCTGTGTTGATGGCCTCGACGATGCTGCGCATCTGTTCAGGGGTGGCGTTGCCGCGTGCCACCCGCGCCATGACCGCGCCGCGCAGGTTCATGAAGGCTTTCATGATTTCCGGGGAGCGGCCGCGGCGAAACTCGTCGCCGGCTTCCTCGAGACGCTCGAAGAGCGCGGCAATGCGCTCCTTGTTCTGATCGAGGAAGGCCAGGCCCTCCCGCGTGACCGAATAGATTTTCTTGTTGTCGTCCGAGGTGGATGAGACCGTCAGGCCCTCCTCCTCGAGCAGGGTGAGGGTGGGGTAAACGACGCCTGCGCTGGGGTGTAGCCGCCGGCGAGGCGCTCTTCCATGGTTTTCATGAGCTGATAGCCGTAGCTGGGCTGCTCGGAAAGCAGCTTGAGGATGACGAGGCGGATGTCGCCGGCGTCGAAGAGCCGCTCCCGTCCGCCGCCGAAGCCGGGCCAGGGTCTCGCCACCCCAACCGTGACTGGGTGACGGCCGCGGCAGCCAAAATGCTGACTGGTCTCTTCCGCAGTGATTGGCTCAGCGAATGCCTGACGTCCGCTAAAGCGGCAGTCTTGCCGGTGGTGCTGAAAATTGATGTTTCTGAACATAGGTTCGGTTCTCCTTTGCTGTATCTAAAGATATATCTTATGAGGCAATCATGTCAAGGCTCAAAAGATATATCTTTTTGGGATGGCGGATGGCGGATGGCGGATGGCGGATGGCAGATAGCGGATAGCGGGGAGTCGATCATTGGGAGACGGGAGGCTGAACCGGGAGCCGGATGAGGCTCCGGATCAAGCTGCAGTGGATCGTCCGAGCCTCAGCAGGTAGCTGAGAACTCAGGCGGGTTGGCGGACAAAATTGCGGATCGAGGTCCTGGCGGACGCCGGGAGAGTTCCGGATGAGTCGTCGTCGTCAAGGCGAAACTGATGGATGATCTGGTCGATTCGCCTGTCAGACCGGCGATACTGTTCAGGGCCGCGACGGCTCCATCGGCGCCCGGGGTTTCGAGGGAGAGGCGGGAGATTTCCTCGGTGAGCTGAAGATTTCGCCCGAGGCGGCGGTTCGTCGGTGGAGCCGAGGCGATGAGCTGAATCCTGCTGTTCGACCTGTTTGGGAGGACTGGATGATGGAGTCGAGGCTGTAGCGGGTGTGGTGGTCTCCTCGATACCGGGAACTGACGGCGGTGTTGCTGTCCCTGCATAACCTGGAGGGTTGCCTCGGTTCTCTCTCCTGCCATGGTGCGGATGGTGGCGGCATCTCTTCGGTGGCGCTGCGGGTACGCTCAGCCAGGCGGCGGACCCCTCACCGGCAACGACAGCGAAACCGCGACCATGTTCGCCGGCGCGCGCGGATTCGATGCGCATTGAGGGCGAGAAGGTTGGTCTGCTCGCTGATTTCCTGGATGACTCCAACAGGATGAACGGGATGACGCAAAGATAGATCAGCGGCGCGGTCAGGAGTACCGGCAGACGCACACCGGCGAGGTATTCCCGTAGGCCCTTGGCCCCGTAGTGGCCAGTCACTGAGACAGCTGCAATTGGTGGGTCATCGAGTCGTCCTTATGATAGCAGAAGCGGGAAAATGGCCATGAACACCAGGGTTCGGATGGTTGAACCTTATTTCGGCGGCTGATGCGCCTTGATGTAGTCCTCCATCTCTTTGAGGAGAGCGGGGTCTTTGGGGCGGCCGTAAAGATCGCTGGACTTGTACTGGCGGGTGTCCATTTTGGATTTGATCCATTCGTCGCGCGCCTTGGTGCTCTCGGAGGCTTCCAGCGCATCCTTCACCAGGTGAGGCGGAATGAAGAACAGGCCTTCCTCATCGCCGAGCACCACGTCGCCAGGCATTACGGTGGCGTTGCCGATGCGGATGGGAATGTTGATCCCGGTGATCATGACGTTGTTCAACGAATCGGGTCCGGTGCCCCGGTAATAGGCCGGCATCCCCGTTGGGAGAACTTTGCCCAGCCAAAACATTCCGCCATCGACCACCATACCCGCGCCGGTGGTCTTCCAGATATAGTAGGCGAGTTTGTCGCCAACGAAAGTGCCCCCGTCGATTTTGCCGAACAGGTCCACCACAATGACGTCGTTCGGCCCGAGCATATCGATCACCGTCTGGTTCCGTAAGCGTCCCACTCCCCTCCTGGTCGCTTCATCCTGCATGGCCTTAGCGACATCCGGCCGCGTGGGCATGAACTGAACGGTGAAAGCCCGGCCAACCAGCCGCTTCCCCGGGTTCAGGATCTTCCAGTCGCCTGCGAACTGGTTGGGGAAGCCCTTCGCCTTCACGGCGCCATAGGCTTCTTCGATCACGAGCCCTTTCACTCTTTCGAGGAGTTGGTCCGGAACTTTGAGTCTGCCGTCAGGAAAACGTTCGTATGGGTTATCGGCCGTGTAGGCGATCATCTGCTCACTGGTCAAGATGAACTGGCCGCGAGCGCACACCGCGCCGAACAAAAGCACCGCAGTCAGCGGCGCGGATTTCCACTTTCGAGACATATACCCTCCTGTCGCTCAGCCCATATCGCCCTGGCCGCGGCCGAACGCGTGCCGCGTTGCAGTCCATTTCGCGCCCAGGTACTCGCCCATATCCAGTGCGCCCGACATCTTGTCTCCGTCTACCTTTCCCGTGAACCGGTAGGAAAGAGCGGCTCCGTGAACTTCGCCGACCGAACTGGAGATGCGAACGTCAGCCCCGGAAATCGTGCCGGCGAAATCGCGAGCCACGAAATCGCCCTGGTGGGTTCCCACCAACTGATTGCCCTGCTGCTTGATGTGGAACGTGTGGCTACCGCCGCCCGCCGCGAAGTCGATGTGCACATCCCACCGGCCGGTGAGATCCGCGGTGGGCGCGGTGGGAGTTTCCGGCTTCCATGCCGGGCGGTTGGCGGTAAGGATTTGCGAAACGCGATCGGCCACGATTTTGACGTCGTCGGGCGCCATCATGTACGCGGTGATCGAGACACCGGTCTGGCTGGAAGCGTTGCGGCCGCCGCGTCCGCCTCCACCCCCGCCGCCACCGAGGGCGACACGCGGCTCGGTGGTCCAAAGAATCTCGGAGACTTCCTCGCCGGTGATCCCCAGTTTGGCGGGATCCCAGTTAATGGAAAGCCCCGGACTGTGGTTGCCGAGACCCCTGGGCTGCCGGATGTTGGCCGTGACGCCGTCGATCTTCGTGACGCGGTCGGCGATGGTTTGCATCCACTGCGTCCACGTCTCGTCCTCTTTCTTATGGTCGCGCTGCGCCCACATCTCGACCGCGGCCAGCAGGCCGATCATCTCTTCTTTGCCGATCTTCATGGTTCGGCCGTGGCCATGGTGGGGCGCGCTGGAAACCCAGGCGGCCTGCAGCAGATCCTTACGGCCCAGCACAAGTCCCGAGCATTGCGGTCCGCGCAGGCATTTGCCGCCGCTATAGCCCACGAAGGTGGAGCCGCGCTGCAGGTAGGTATTGGGAATGGTCATCATCTCCGCCGCCGCGTCGGTAAAAACCGGAATGTTCTTTTTCTTGGCCAGGCCGTAGATGGTGTCGTAAGTCAGGGGTCCGCTCTCCATCCTGGGGCTGGACATGATGTACACCATGGCGACCTTGGGACCGAGCGCGGCTTCGTATTCGGCCGCATCCGCCACTTCGATAATCCGCACGCCTACCGATCGGATAGCCTGGTCGTACTCGTTGCGGGAGGACTTCGGAATCACCACTTCATCCTTCGCAAAACCGCTCAGGTCCGGAATGCGCACATGCAAGTCGGGATTGCCGCCGGTGACGCAGGCCGCGGTGGTGTGCGCCATGCCCGCCGCGCAGCCGGCTGAAACCAGCGCCCACTCCGCACCAGTGATCTCCGCCAGACGCCGGGCGATGCCTTCCATCAGCTCGTCCAGCACCACGTGATGTTGCCCCGCGGATTCCACCGCCGCACGCACTTCCGGCAATTCCACCGATCCGCTAATCACCGTCAGGGTTCCCCGGCAGTTGATCACCGGCCGGACGGCGATCGACTTGTAAATGTCGGCCGGAGCCAGCGCCAGTTTGCCCGCGCTCGCCACCGCGGGCGCGGCCGCCGCGGGTTTTCCGAAAAATGCGGGCGCCGCGGCCAGCAGAGATCCTCTCCGAAACAGATCGCGGCGGCTCAAAATGCTTTTCACGGAATGAAACACGTCAGAACCTCCAAGTGAATCTTGTGCGCCAATTCTATATCAGCGTGCGCATCGATGAAAGGATGTGGCAATGGCACTTTCCTGCCGGCCGGTCTCATTGTTCTATTCCCTCCACTCTGCCGCGTAAGACCGTAATGGAGGCCTTGGGCAGAGTAAAGGTGGTTTGCGGACCTGCCGCGATGGTGAAAGCCACGGGCGGACCATCAGGATCGGCACGGCTGTTTTGTCCGTCATCTTTCCAGACGTACTGTTCGCTGCCGAATGTCGCTAGCGTGACCGGCCCGGTAAACGTCCGGGCGCGACTGGACTTCGAATCCTCAAAGGCAACCTTCACCGTGTGCGGGTTCGATTCGTCGCGATTGACCAGCATCAGGGACCAGTTCCCATCCGGCCGGTTAACCGCATAGGAAGTCACCAGCGCGTTGCCGTCGCTGTCCTTGAGATCGACCGAGGACGGGAACATGCGATGAATACCGGAGCGGTGCGCGACCCACTCCAGATTGATCATGTGGGCCGCAAAGTAGAAGCCCGTATATCCCGAGATGTTATAGTCCCGGTCAGCCTCGAAATTCGACCACGACCCCCAGCCCTGGCATGTGCTCTGCGTCCCCTGCGGCTGGATGGGCGAATGGTAATAGGCTGCACCGCCACCCTCGAAAAACGCGCCAATGCTATCGGCCAGCCATAACGCGCCAAAGATGGTGCTCATGTGGCCGTTCAGGCCCGCCGCCAGGCTGCTTTCCGTCACCATCAGGGGCACATCTTTCGGCACACCATCCTCTCTCCACACATCCAGGATGTGCTTCATGAGCCGCGGCTCCCGGTACAGATCTTTCCAACTGATATTGCACCTGCCGAACGGGTAGTGCTCGAAAGAGACGAACGTCAGATCGGCCAGACGCCCGCGCGATTTGAGGTAGTCGACAAAGCGTCCCATCCACGAGGTTCGCCCTCGCGCGTCGGGCCATACGCGAATATCTTCGTTCACTCCCTCGAAAACAGGGCCGCCCAGTTTGAGCGTCGGATCTATCTTGTGGATGGCCGTGGCCCATTGGATGTACAAGGCGCCATAATCTTCCGGAATGGCGTGTTTGCCGTCCGGCTCTTCGCCCATCTCGATCCAGGCGACCGGGTAGCCGCGTTTCCGGATGTACGCGATCTGCGCTGCCGCGTCGTCCGGAGTGCCGTAGAGCATGGTGACGGGAATCATGGCGGGCAGATTATTGGTCAGCCCGCTGGTAAAGAAGATGTCGAAGCCGCTATGCTGCCCGTTTCCACCCGCGTTCGCGTCGGCGGCGGAATGCCACGGGTCGATCGACGAACTGCAATAGGTGGCTGCCTGTTGCCCGGTCGCGCCGGCCATCGCATCCACAAACGCGCCGGCGCCATCCACGGTCCCCGCCTGGATTTCCCGGATTGCATACCCGACGCAATTCCGCACATCCTGAGACCCGTGCTCATCGCAGGTATTCGATGATCCCGTCATCCAAATCCGCAGATAGCGGGTGGTAACTGGCGCGCCGGCCAACATCACGACTACCGTTCCACCCTCGGCATTCTTCTGCGGGCCGGAAGAGAACAGCTTCCACTCGCCCTGCGGCCCGCGATCGAAATCGAGGGCATTCTTGCCCACCCAGTATTCCACGTTGTAAGTCCGGGCATAGGGATTCTCCCATGCGATGCGGACGGCGCTCACTGGCTTCTCGGCCCGCAGGTCCATCACCACCCACTGCGGGTGCAGCGAGTCACTCTCACCGGTGAACTTACTGGTGAGATAAGGATTGCTCTTCCAGTAGCTGAGGTTCGGGCCTTGCACGGGCCGGTCACCGCTGGTGGAGAAGCCGCGATGGGGCAGCGCATAGGACAGGATGTAGCGCAGCGGCTCCTTGAGTTCGCTGCTGCCGGTAAAATAGCCGCTCTTATGGGCCGGATCGCTCCAGGTTCCGTTCTCAGTCCAGTGCCATGCCGCCATGCGAAGCTCGGTATTGTTGCGGTATGTGATGGGTCCCCAGCCCGCGGAGAGAGCTTCCTGCACGATATGCGGCGAATAGACTTTGTCGATCCCGCTACGCGAGAGCACATCAATGGAGCTGCCGAGCGCGCCATCCGGATCGAATGAGTTTATGGCGTGGCCCGGAGTGGCGTCCACGCGGACTGTCCCGAGGCTCTGGGCAAACACGGAGGCCGCGAACAGGCAGCCTGCGGCGCCTCGAATCGCAAGTGTCATAGGGGCGTTACCAGAGAAACTTCAAACTCATCTGGCCGATCCGGCCCGGGCCCGCTCCGGTCACCAGTCCGAAGTTACCGCTGGTGAAACTGCCGCTGGGGTTGCTGAAGTTCGCGTGGTTGAACGCGTTGAAGAATTCCGCCCGGAACTGGATCGACATGGATTCCCGCAGCCGCGTCACTTTCTGTAGAGCCAAGTCCCAATTCTGGGTTCCTGGCCCGTGGAAGAAACGCGGCGAAGCGGTCCCCTGCCCCCCTAGTGCTTCCTGCGTGAAGGCGCTCTTGTTGAAATAAACGTGTTTGGACGTGCTGCGCACATCGGGGGTAATCACCAGACCTCCTACATAGTTGGGCCGGTCGACGCCCGATCCGCCAGTCAGCGAGCGATCGCCTGACTCCGACATGCTGATGGGCAGGCCCGTCGACAGCCGTGTGATGCCATTGAGGCTCCAGCCCTGCGTCAGCCGCTTGGGCAGCGCGTGGAGCGCGCGATCGAAGGGAATCGAATAGACATAGCTGGCGACGAAGTTGTGAGTCGCATCGAACGTGGAAAGCGCCCGGCCGAGCTTGAAGTTGTAGAAATCGAGATAAGCGCCATAAGAAGACGCGTCGTCCAGCGATTTACTGAAGGTATAAGCGCCCAGGAAGGTGAAGTCGCCGGCCCGCCGCTCTACCGTGGCTTGCAGTGAGTTAAAAACAGAATTAGCCACCGTGGCCAGGAAGCTATCCTCCGAATAGAAAGTGGATCCCAGGGGACTGCGGGTTCCCACGATCTGTGTGCCATTCGGCAGCGTGAAGGTGGAATCTTCCTGGTTCGGACCGCACTGGGTCGTCCCCTTGGCTACTCCGGAGCCGCGTAAGCTCAGGCAGAGAGCCGCATTGCCCGGGTTGGCCTCATAATGCGAGAAGAGCTTGTGCCCTTCGGTCCCCACGTATGCCAGTGTGAGCAGCGTCTTGGTGGTAAGCTCCCGCTGAATGGAGAAGTTATAGTGCTCCGCGTAAGGGAGCTTATTGGTAGTCTTATATCCCGGCGAGCTCGCAATGGGATAGAACTCGGACCAATTCAGGTTTTGTATGGCGGCGGAGCCAGGCACTGGAAGGATGAACGGGAAGCGTTGCACTTGCGAGGATCCATCGGCCCGCGTCAGAAACGGCTGGTCGAAAAGCGGTGGCGAGATGCTCTGCCAATAGAGTCCATAGGGAGCATCGGCCACCTCTTCAAAAAGCCCTGCGTCCTGAATGGCGGTGTAGTACATGCCGAATGCGGCGCGAATGCTGGTCTTACCGGCGCCGCCCAGCAGCTTGCCGAGAATGCCGGATGCCTTCGGCGCCCACGCAATGCCTAATCGAGGGGCGAAATTGTCCCAGGTGGTTGGCGCGAGCGTGGATGGAATGCCTTTATCGCCCGGGAAAACCCATCCCGGCGGCGCACCTGGGAAGACGGTGGATTGTTGGCCGGGAACGATGGTCTCGATTTTGTTTTGGGTGTCGTACCACGGCATGCTGACTTCCCAGCGAAGTCCGTAGTTGAGCGTCACGTTCGGCGTGATCCGCCAGGAATCCTGCGCAAACGCCGCCCCGTACCGTGTCCGGGAATCCAGCACCTGGAACGAAGCCTGGGTGTAGTTGGCCGGCGCCCCCAACAGGAAGTCGGCGATGTCGCTGCCGGTCTCGCTTCCATCGAATCCGAAGTTGCCATTGGGAGCATAGATATTCCGCTCGTTTACCTGCATGTAGAGGAACGATCCGCCAAACTTGAACGCGTGATGATTCCAGATCTTCGAAAAGGCGTCCGCCGCGTGGTAGGTGTTTTCGTATTTTCCCTGCGCCTGGTTGCTGCGCCCGAAGCTGAAGTCGTTCAGGCTGATGGGCGGGACGGATTGCCAGTCCGATGGGCCGGAGTTAATGATCCCCAGGGTGCCCACGCCAGTGACGAAGCCCAGACTAGACAGGGAGACCTCGGGATCGGTGGGCTCGCCGCTAATGCCCGCATTCCGGGTGAAATCGAGCCGCGCTTCATTCACCGCCGTCGGGCCGATGGTGCGAGTGTTTGCGACCACGGCCTGTTGCACCCGAGTATTGTTCAGGGTGTTGAAGTTGCCGTAAGTTGCACCGAATCCGCTGGGACTGAAATTGGTCGTATCGTCAAAGTGATAGTACACATACCAGTTGCCGGTCTTCTTATTGACGACATCGACGCGCTGGCCCGCTTTGTCGTCTCTGACAGTGCTCACCTGGCTGGCGGTGAGGTATTCGTTTGTCCCCACGTTGGGCAGGGGCACGTAATTCTTAAGCAGATTGACCGATATCGGAGACATGGCGCTCGCGGGAATGACCCCGCCCGGAAACACACACTGCGCCGTGCTGGTGCAGCTCGGGTCGCCATAGGGCTCGTTGTTGGTAACCGTGTAGCCCAGGCGTAGGGAGAGCACATGCGCCCAATACGGACCTGTCACGGTGCCGTTCAAATCGCTGGGATTGAAGACTCCACCCCGCTGCGCCAAACTGGGCAGAACCGTCAAGCTGCTGGACGAGCCCTGGTTCTGGCGCGTGCCCTGATAATCCGTAAACCAAAAGACCCGGTTCTTGAGCGCCGGGCCACCAACGGCATAACCGAATTGATTCCTCTTCAAGACCGCCACCGACGTGTTGAAAAAGCTCCGCGAATCCATGTCGCTGTTTCTCAGAAACTCGAATGCCGTTCCGTGAAAGCCGTTGGTTCCGGATTTCGTAATCGCGTTCATCACCGCGCCGCTGAAGCGGCCATATTCGGCATCGAAGCTATTCGTAATCAGTCGAAACTCAGCCACCGAATCGAGATTGGGAATTACCGACGTGCCGTAATTCACGCCTTCGTCCACATCGCCGCCATTCACCATGAAGGAGTTCGACGAACCGCGTTGGCCGTTGACCGAAACATTGCCGGTAGACGACTGCTGCGGCGCAACACCGGCCTGGATGGTCAGTAAGTCGATGTAGCTCCTGCCGTTGAGGGGCAGGTTCAACATCTGCTTGTCGTCGATCACCTGGCCCAACTGAGTCGAGCTGGTTTCCACTTGCACCGAGTTGGCCGTAACCTCAACCCGCTGTTGCAGACTTCCCACTTGAAGCCCAATATCCACACGCCGCTGCTGATCGACGCTTAACTCGATCTTGTCGGCTACGAACTTCTGAAACCCGCTTAACTCCGCCTCCACCGTATAGGTCCCGGTTGGAAGGGACGGAAACCGGTACTCCCCAGCCACGTCCGTGACGGTGGATCGCGTGAAGTTGGTATATACCTCGGACACCGTAACTTTAGCATTCGCCAGAGCCCCGCCGGACATATCCCGAACGTTGCCCAGGATGGTCCCCGTGACATCGGCGCGCAAGGTCTCCACAGGCAGGAAGAGAGCACAGAGAATCACACACGACTGGAAAACTCTTCGGCAAAACTGAGCAGACATCGAATCCCTCCCAAGGCAATTTGCGGCGTGATGCCGGTAAGTATATCGGAGGACGCAGTCCGTGGAGATTACCCGAACATTACGCTTTCGTCATTTATGACATGCGGCCTCTATTTGGCTCCGCCCTCGGACGGCGAAGTCAGTACAGTTTCACCCAACGGCCCCCGATCCAGCCCTTGCGCGTCGACGACGTGAAGCGAGACGCGCGCCGCACCGGCAGGCGCCGGCACGGTCTGCTGCAAGTCCAGAATCTCGATTGGCGTTACGTCTCTTACGTGCGTCCGGCCCAGCGGGGATCCCTCGCGATCGTAGAAGCGGGCCTCCAATTGTCCCGCGTAGAACACGCCGAACTCCCCCGTCAGTGCAATGCCGGCCGGAGTACTCGCCGCGGCGAGCGGGCGGCCCACCACGCCCGAGTAAGTTACATTCCTAAAGTCGCTGCCGGTGCGCACGGGAAACCATTGGGTATCGAAAGCGTAAGTTTCGCCGGGATCGAGCCGGATCACCGGGCTATTCACTTCTGCTTCCATATAGACCGGGGCATTGGGCAAAGGCGCGGAACCGCGCCGGCCGCCCCCAGTGGTATAGAAGATGACAGTAGCTTTGCCGGGATACTCGGCGCCATGTTGATAACGGAAGCGCTCCACCATGGCGTAGCGCGTTGTCCCGTCGACTACGGCGAGCCATTCACCGGGAGTATCCACCCACACCTCCCCGCCCGCGTTACTAGCCTGCACCGCGAAGAGTCCGTCGCGGACCTGATAACCGGAGGTGGAAGCCGAACCGGTTCGCACGTGATACGAGTTCAAGTACTCGCTGCGCGGATTGGCGGGCGTGAAACCCCAGAAATCGGTGTTCGGCTTGCCCGGATTCTGCGGATCGCCGGTGTCGTACTGCGATACCGATTGCTCCGACCATGCCTGCGGATAGCCGCTAATGTTCTTCATGACGGCGTGAAACGAGATTACGGGCGACCCGGCCGTTATGCCGATATCGCGAATGTACTGCTGCCCGATCAAGGGATCCGGAGGCCCGGTGAGGCGCACCGTACACGTGTTGCCCTGGGAGAGTATCTGCGCCGTGAAGGCGCCATCGTCGAGAGGTTCACCGGCAGCGCCGGGCCAGTGCTGCTCGTCGTTGTTGCCTTCCGGCATCGGCCAGATTTTATCGCCTCCATAGTTGAACCAGCGCTTCTGTGCGGCGGAAAATTCCGGCGGGAAGTACTGACCCTTAAGCTGCTGATTTACGAACAGATAATCGTGGCCCGCAAAAGTCACTTGCATCAACCGTCCGCCTAATTGCGGCACGATCGTCAACTTGACCCACGGATTGGCCATCTGGACGGCCTTCCAGCCGAGATAGTCGATATCACCAACCTGGCACTGGCCAAATAGAGCCGCGCCGCCCACTGCCAGCACGAACACGATTCGAACAAGGTAAGCGTGGTTTACGCGCTTGGTCATGACTGGCAACTTACCACGTCACCGGTCTTCCAGAACGTAACCCATACCGCGGACGGTGTGAATTAGTTTCTTGGGGAACGGATCGTCGACTTTGGACCGCAGGCGCCGGATGTGCACATCGACAAAATTCGTGTTGCTTTCGAAATTGATCTCCCAAACCTGGTCGGCGATGAAAGTCCGGGAGAGGACTTCGCCGGCCTTTCGCATGAGTAGCGAAAGGAGGAGAAACTCTTTGGGTGTCAGGTCGAGGCGCTTCTCGTTGCGGAATGCCCGGTGACGCACCAAGTCCAGTTCCAGGCCTGCTATATCGAGCGTCATCGGGTACCGATCCGCCCCCGAGCTCAGCAGGCCGCGTACCCGAGCCAGAAAATCGGAGAAGGAGAATGGTTTAAGCAGGTAGTCCTGACCGATCGTCCCCGCCGGACGCTCCGGCGCGGTACTGCGGTCCGCCAGGAAGAGGACAGGAGGCTGCTCCCCTTCGCGATGAATTCCGGAGAGCCGCGCTTTTCCCGGTCCCATGTCGCATACCAGCAGGTCGTACTCCGCGCGACGGGCCGGCCCGGCTGCGTCCACCCCCATGACGTCCACCGCAAAGCCGTTTTCCACCAGTCCCTTCCTCAGATATTGCGCTGTGTGGATCTCATGTTCGACCAGCAGGATTCTCATACCCCTCCCCCTTGCTACGATTTCGAGCTTTCCGTCAGATTGGCGCGGCCCGTTCCCCCTGTCAAGGTTAAACTTGTCAATCACATCACCCCGGCCACACCCGGTTGACACCCCCCTTGTTCCTTGACAATATAGAAGCCACCAAAAGGGGCCCTGGCTCTGTTAATAACGGCGTTAAATGGCTGATATCGGTCGCGAACCCCGTTGTTCGAAAGGAGAATGGGCATGTCGATTGAAGACCAGAGGGAAGAAGTACAGCGCATCTTGCATGCGCCCCAGTTCCGAAGGGCGCCGAAGCTGCAGCGGTTCCTCGAATTAATCTGTGACTACTACTTCGAGAATCGGTCGTCCGACATCAACGAGCACCTGATCGCCACTCAGGCGTTCGGCAAAGGCCCGGATTTCGATCCGAGCGCGGACTCGCTGGTGCGCGTCCAGGCCCGCGAGATCCGGAGGAAGCTGCGCGAGTATTATCAGAGCGAGGGGAAATCCAGCCGCCTGATTTTGGATATCCCAAACGGGCACTACGCGCCTGTCTTTACCTCCAACAGCCCGCCGGCCCAGCCATCGCCTTCCATACGAAGGCTGCTGCCGCAACGCGCCGCATGGCTGATCCCGGCGGGGACGATCCTGATCTGCGCGGCCCTCCTGATCGCCGCCGACCACGAACGCAGGCTGCTGGTCCGCAGCACTGCCATGGCTGCCGGAATTGGAGCAGTCCCACCAAGCCCGCATATTGCCGGCTTATGGAACCGATTTCTCGATTCCGATGTTCCCACATTGCTGGTGGTCAGCAACCCCGATGTTGGCGAGTGCGGAGACCGGAAACCCGGTACCGCGGGTTGCACGGACGAATATACCGGGATGGGCGAAGCGGTGGCCATCCACCTGATCACTTCGCTCTTCCGGTCGACGAAACAGACATTGATCGTCAAACAGAGTCGAATCGTATCCGCTGACGACGTCAAACGCTACAACCTGGTCCTGCTAGGCGGGAAATCGGTGAACATCTGGACTCGCCAACTGGGCGAAGGACTCAGCCTCTCCGATCCCCACCCTCCGCCGCTTTACGAGACTGTCTTCGACAAACAGACTGGACAGATCACGCGGGACCGGGGGATCATCGCGCTACGCCGGCATCCGTCCACGGGGCGTTGGGTGTTGTTCATGTGGGGTAAGCACAGCCAGGGAACGCATGCCGCGGCTGAGGCTTCGACGGACGAAGGCTTCCTCGGCCAGTTGAAATGGCCTGCCACGGCGTTTCCCGAAAGCTTCCACCTGCTGGTGAGCGTGAATGTGAACGATGGAATTCCGGAGCGGCCCTTGCCGGTAGCCGTGCGGGTGCCGTAGCGGCGAATCAGCGCGGCTCGGAGCGCGGCGCCAGATATTCAATTCATGATTACGTTCTTGTAATCTGCCGTGTATCCCGATTGGTACGGCCGCCGATTCTGGTAGTCCCGGTCTGCGGTTGAGCCAAACCTGACGTACAATCTCTAACGGTGAGGTGAAAATGCGAGTCAAGAGCGGCTTACTGGCCGCGGCTCTGCTCGGACTGATGATCGACGCGCCGGCTGGTGTCAGCGCACAGGAACCACCCCAGACCACTGCCCCTCCGGCAGGCGGGCGCGGGGCCGCCGGTGGCCGCCGTCCCGGTGGATTCGTTCCGGGACAGCAGCGGCCGCCGGGCGACCCCGCGCAGATCGCTCGCGGCAAGGCGCTGTACGGCATCAGTTGTACCGGCTGTCATGGCGCCGATCTCCGCGGCGGCGATATGGGCGGACCCAACTTGCTCCGCTCCCAGGTCGCGCTGAGCGACCAGGATGGCGAACTGATCGTTCCCATCATCCAGGGCAGCCGTCAGAATGCAGGCATGCCGGCCATCCCCATGAGCCCCGACGATGCCAAGGCGGTGGCCGCCTACGTGCGCAGTGTTGAAGGGACCATCGGAAGGCAGGGCATGCCGCCCTCCGTCGGCTTGCCACCTCCCAGCATCTTGGTTGGCGATGCGCGCGAAGGCCAGGCGTACTTCGCCGCCAGGTGCAGTAGTTGCCACTCCGTCACCGGCGATTTGCAAGGAATCGCCACCAAGATTCCCGATCCCAAGGTGCTGCAGAACACCTGGGTAGCCGGTGGGCGCGGTGGTAGACGCGGTGGCGGCGCCGCCGATGCTTCCGCGGCCCGCACAGTCACTGCCGTCGTGACCCTGCCTTCGGGAGAACACGTGGAGGGACGGCTCGTCCGCATCGACGACTTCTTTGTCACGGTTGGGCTCGCCGACGGCTCGCTGCGCACCTTCCGCCGCAATGGCGACATACCGAAGATTGAGATCCACGATCCCATGCAGGGCCATCGCGAGCTGCTGCTCGAAATTCACCGACAAAGACATGCACGACGTAACTGCGTACCTGGTGACCTTGAAATGACGTTTCCGAAACTGCTATTGGGCCGTTGGGTTCCTGCTTTCGCCGGCCATTCTGATGGCTCAGGGCAATGGCGTGGCTCCAGCCGATCTCCTCAAGCCGCTGCAAGATTCGTGGCCCACTTACAACGGCGACTATTCCGGCCGGCGCTACAGCGCGCTCACGCAAGTCAACCGGTCCAACGTGATGCACCTCACCCTGGCCTGGGCTACTCGAGTGACCGCCGGCATCGGCAGTCCGGGAGGCGGCTTCGGCGGGCGCGGCGGCCGTGGTGGTGGAGGCGGTGCGGCCGCGAACCTCATCGTAGGCGGCGAGGGCACAGACGATTTCGCCGCCGGCGGTGGCTCCATCAAAGCCTCCGTGCTGGAAGTGGATGGCACCCTGTATTTCACCATGCCGGACAATGCCTGGGCCGTGGACGCGCGCGATGGACGCGAGTTGTGGCATTACTATTGGAAAACCAAGGGCGGCACCCATATCGGCAATCGCGGCCTCGCCATGTGGAACAACTATCTCTACATGGAGACGCCCGACGATTACCTGGTCTCGCTCGAAGCCAAGACCGGCAAGGAGCGCTGGCACAAGACGATTGCCGACCTCGATCTGGGCTATTTCTCGACTCCTGCGCCCATCGTGGTGGGCAACCATGTGCTGGTGGGCACCGGCAACGACATTGACGCGCCGGGCTTCCTGCAATCGTTCGACCCCGAGACCGGCGACCTGCAATGGAAGTTCTACACCGTGCCGATGAAGCCGGGCGATCCCGGACTGGATACCTGGGCCAGCCTGGACGCGGCCCGGCACGGCGGCGGTCAAACCTGGGTACCGGGCGCTTACGATCCCGAGACCAAACTCTACATCTTCGGCACCGGCAATCCCACGCCCGCGTACACCACGGGCAAGCGTGGTGAGGGCGACAACCTGTTTACGTGCGCGCTGGTCGCCGTCAACGTAGATACCGGCAAGATGGCGTGGTACTTCTCCACCTCGCCCCACGACATGCACGACTACGATTCCGCGCAGACGCCGGTTCTGGTGGACGGGATGTTCGATGGCAAGATGCGAAAGCTGGCATTGACGGCGGCCCGCAACGGCTACTTTTTTGTGTTGGATCGTGTCACCGGCGAGCGGCTGGTGACCAGCAAATACGGCCTGTTGACGAACTGGGCGAAGGGCCTGACCAAATCCGGCGGTCCGGAGCACGATCCCGGCAAGGATGCCACCATACCCGGCTCGCTGGTTTCACCGAATTCCGGCGGCACCATCAATTGGGAGCCGCCTGCCTACTCTCCCGAGACCGGACTATTCTACACCGCCGAGGGCAACTCGTACTCGATCGTCTATCTAACCGATGTCGATCCGCGCGGATCGATGGGGCTCGGCGGCAAGGAAGAGGACGGCGTCGGGTCGGGCGGCAGTTTCCTGTCGGCCATCGACTATAAGACCGGCAAGGTAGCGTGGCGGCATCCCTACTACGGCAACGGCGGCGGTGGAGGAATGCTGGCCACGGCTGGAGGGTTGCTGTTTGCGGGCGACGGCATGGGCAACCTGGTAGCGCACGATGCGGCCACGGGGAAGCCGTTGTGGAATACGCGCATCGGAGGAATTTCAAACGCG
This sequence comes from uncultured Acidobacteriaceae bacterium, assembly GCA_963702295.1. Taxonomy (GTDB): domain Bacteria; phylum Acidobacteriota; class Terriglobia; order Terriglobales; family Acidobacteriaceae; genus Palsa-343. The sequence goes on from CAVPCE010000064.1 coordinate 69,392, forward strand.
CCGCAGACCTTCATGCTGGATGGCCGCCAGTACCTGATTGCGGCCACCGGCGACACCATCTGGGCGTTTGTGATGTATTGACGGATCAGGAGAACGATTCTTATGAAACTCATGTCGTTGGCTGGAATCGGAATATGGGCCGTCTTGGGTTTGCCTTCGGCATTTTCACAGGACCGGCCCCTCAATCAGGCTCCGTCGGGATTCACCGCGCTGTTCAACGGCAAAGATCTCTCCGGCTGGCGCGGGCGGCAGCCAAACTACAGGTCCCCACGCCGAGGCTTTGCTCGCCAAGGAGGAACTGGCGGCCAAGCAAGCCCAATGGAACGCCGACCGCGATTTGCACTGGAGCGTCGATGCAACCAAAGGCGAGATTGTCTCCGACGGCAAGAGCCCGCACCTCGCTACAGCTAAGGACTTCGGCGATTTCGAACTCTACGTCGATTGGCTCATGGTCAGCCACAATGGCGACTCCGGCATCTATCTCCGCAGTTACCCGCAAGTGCAGATCTGGGACGTGGACAACCCGCGCGAGGCGAAGAACGGCGCGCCCAAGGGGTCGGGAGCCCTGTGGAACAACAACGCGGACAACCCGGGTAAATGGCCGCTGGTCAAAGCCGACAACCCCGTCGGCACGTGGAATACCTTCCGCATCAAGATGATTGGCTCGCGCGTCTGGGTCTGGTTCAATGACAAACTGACGGTCGACGGCCAGGTGCTGGATAACTTCTTCGATCGCAATCTTCCGCTGGTCACCAAGGGCGCGATTGAATTGCAGACGCATGGCTCGGAGATCCGCTTCCGTAACATCTACGTCCGCGAAATCCCTGCCAGCGAAGCCAAAGCTGCGGCTCGATAAATTGCGAGATTCGCAGCGGAACCAGGCATATATGCTGTTCACCAGAAGAGAAATCGGGAAACTGGCGCTTGCCTCCGTGCCGCTTGCCGGAGCGCTACGCGCGGCGCAGATCGACTCGAAGTTCTATGGCGTGCAGATCGGAGCCATCACTTATAGTTTCAACCGCATCGCGAACCCCGACGCCGAAGCGATCATCGCGGCATTTGTCGAGATCGGCCTGGGCGAAGCGGAACTCATGTCCAACCACTGCGAGACACTGGCGGGTGCGCCGCGCGGTTCGGGCCAGGGACGCGGGGGCGGCCGTGGGGCGTTGACGCCGGAGCAACAGGCCGCACTGCAAGCCCAGCAGGAACAGCTTCGCAATTGGCGCGCTTCCACCGGCGCGGCCACCTGGAGCGCCGTGCGCAAGAAGTTGAACGACGCCGGCATCCAGGTCGCACTGCTCTGACACAACATGAACGACCGCATGAAGGATGAGGACGTCGAGTACGGCTTCTCAATGGCCAAGGGCCTTGGCGTGCAAGCGAT
>CAVPCE010000065.1:0-40143 GCA_963702295.1 uncultured Acidobacteriaceae bacterium
TGGCTAAATTGCTGCGATCCAGTTCTTCGAAGGCGGGTCAGCCACCGGTGTCCACCATCGGCGGTACGACCGAGGCAGACGCCTCCGCCGCCTGAGTTCGATCACGTTACGGAGGGGTCGCCCGTTCGCCTGCTCCCGATACCTCCTAAAAGGTTACTTTTGTATTCCCGGGGCCGCGGAGCGCTGCGAATTGTTCTTTTGTCCGTCTCAGCCTTAAGGTACTATCCGCGTAACCCCGGAAGATGAACGTCGTGTGTCTTCCCAATGGGGGGCAGGATGAATCAGACAACAGACAGACCCGATGACATGCGGGAGTTGGTAACTGAAATCGCGAGAGCGTTGGTAGATGTTCCCGAGGCTGTAGTTGTTGAGGCCGTCGAACGAGAAGAGAGCACGGTGTTGCGGCTCCGCGTTGCCCCCACAGATGTTGGGAAGGTGATCGGGAAGCAGGGTCGCACAGCGCGTTCCGTGAGAACGATTCTGGGAGCTGTCAGCATGAAGCACCATCATCGATACACTCTGGACATTCTCGAAGAGGACCATCAGGGCCACGGCGCCGGCGAGGAGTAGCAGGACCCGGTTCGGATGGATTCCCCCCGTCCATTCCCCTCCCGCGGCTCCTCACGCGCCTCGCAAGAGCCTCGTGCGCCTCACAGCGCCGATGCGGCCGAACGCCCTGGCCCGGCTGCACCGCCGTCGCCCTGGACGCTGCTGGCCCGTCTCGTACGTCCGCAGGGACGCCGCGGCGAGCTAACCGCCGAGCTGCTCACTGACTTCCCGGACCGCTTCCACCAGCGGCGCCGGCTCTACCTCATTCCCCCGGAACGGGTCGGTACTCGTCCGCGCGAGGTCGAGCTGGAGAATTTCTGGTTCCTGCGCAGCCGCATTATCCTCAAGTTTCACGGCATTGATTCCATCAATGAGGCGGAGGCCATCCGTGGCTTTACCGTCGCGATTCCCGCAGAAGAGCGCGCGCCTCTCGAAGCCGGCTCCGTCTATGTCGGCGAGCTCATCGGCTGCGACCTCATCGACTTAAACCACGACAGTCTCGATGTGGGCACCATCGTCGATCTCGATCGCGGCTCCTCGTCGAGCACCGAGCTGCTCGTGGTGCACCGCCGCGGCCTGCGCGGTTCCGACCGCGAAGTCCTCATCCCTCTGGTGAAGGAGTACCTCGTCCGCATGGATCCCGAACACAGGCGGGTCGAGATGCGCCTGCCCGACGGGCTGCTGGACATCAATGCCCCCATCACTAACGAAGAGAAAGAGCATAGCCGCGGTGATGGCTGAGGTACTTGAGGACTCGCGCCCATCCGGGGGCAAAGGAAAAGGGCCGCGTCGAGCGGCCCTTACCTGTGATTAAACCCCTTTAGCGGCGAGACTTCTTCTTTCCGGCTTTCTTCGCGGGTTTCTTCGTCGCTTTTTTCGTCGACTTTTTCGCCGCTGTTTTCGAAGGCGCCTTTCTGGCGGCTTTCTTCGCAGCCTTCTTCGCCGGCTTCCTCGCAGGCGCTTTTTTCGCCGCCTTTTTAGCAGCTTTCTTCACGGCCTTCTTTGCTGCCTTTTTCGGCGCTTTCTTTGCAGGAGCTTTCTTTGCTGCCTTCTTCGCGGCCTTCTTTGCCGGCGCCTTCTTCACCGCTGCGGGAGCCGCCTTTTTCGGGGCAGCCTTCTTCGCGGGTTTCGCGGGAGGAGCAGGCGGAGCTGCTGCTGGAGCTGCCGGTTCCTCCTCGTCCAGATCGTCGTCGTCGGAAGAGATGGTGGTTGTCGTGGTTACCTCTTCCTCTTCCTCATCATCACCGAAGCCGTTCTCGAGCTCTTCCAAATCATCGTCGGCTTCCGGCTCGAATTCTCCATCACCCATCGCATGAAGTCTATAGTCGTCCTGCATCCGATTATGCCCTCCGGGCTCCGAGTCTGTTTGCACCGCTGTATGAGTATGCCAGAAAAACCGGCAAAACCCTCGCGCGGCGGATTATAGCAACTGCACGCGCGCGGTGGCGAATCATTCGCGCCATCGCATGCCACAATAAGATGCGGTTGCTGAGGCGCGACGATAACAGTGCGGTTCGACCTGGTCACGATCTTTCCGGAATTTTTTACCAGCATCCTCGAACACGGGGTGCTGTGTCGGGCCCGCGCCACCGGCCTGGTGGAGGTTGCAGTCACGGACCTCCGGCAATTTGCTCACGATCGCCATCGGACCGTCGATGACCGCCCCTTTGGCGGCGGAGAAGGCATGGTCCTCAAGCCGGAGCCGCTGGCCGAGGCCGTCGAGTCGCTTGGGCTGGCGCTAAAGCCGGGCCGCGATCCAGGCCGGGAGCAGGTGATCCTCCTGTCTGCTCAGGGTGGGCGTTTTACCCAGGCCACCGCCCGCGAACTGGCCGGTCTGGAGCGAGTTGTCCTCCTCTGCGGCCGTTACGAAGGCGTCGACGAGCGGGTGAACCAGCTTCTTTGTGACCGCGAACTTTCCGTTGGCGACTTCGTTCTCTCGGGAGGCGAGCTGGCCGCCGCCCTCGTTGTGGACGCCATCGCCCGCCTGCTCCCCGGGGTCCTCGGCAACGAGGCCTCGAGCGAGTTCGAAAGCTTTGGCCCCACCGAAGCCGAGCCCGATCCCGACGCTCCACCCCGTTCAACCCATGGAGCCGGCGGCCTCCTCGATTATCCCCATTACACCAGGCCGGCGGAATTTCGCGACCTCTCCGTTCCCACGGTCCTCACTCAGGGCGATCACGCGGCGATCCGCCGCTGGCGTCGCGAACGCGCGCTGGAAAAGACCTGGCGCAACCGTCCGGATTTGCTGCCCGGCGCGGCACTCAGCGACGCCGATCGCCGCTTCCTTCGCGGCCTCGGCTGGAGGGGGGAATCGTGAACTTCCGCCGCGACGTCCAAGTCGTTATGAATCTGCTGTATAAGGGGACATGCGCGCGCGGCTCTCTTGCTTATGGCTCGTCCTGCTTTGCACTTGTACTCTCGCCCATGCGGCCACCGAGCCAGCGTGGACGACACCCATTGCCCCCTTCCAGATAGCTGACAATCTCTACTACGTTGGCAGCCAGGATCTCGCCAGTTACCTGGTGGTCACTCCGAAGGGCAACATCCTGATCAATGCAAACCTCGCCACCTCGCCCCCACAGATACGCGCGAGCGTGGAGAAGCTTGGCTTCCGCTGGCAGGACATCAGAATTCTCCTCAACAGCCAGGCGCATTTTGATCACATGGGGGGCGCGGCCGAAGTCATCCGCGAGACGCATGCGAAGAACATGGTGATGGAGGGCGACAATCGCGTGGTCGAGACCGGCGGACGAGCGGATTTTCTCGCTCCCTCGCCCAACATCCTCCCCTACGCGCCGGCGCCAGTGGATCGCGTGCTCCACGACGGGGACACCGTAACCCTGGGCGGCGTGACGCTCACAGCCCACAAGACGGCTGGCCACACACGCGGCTGTACCACATGGACGCTGCACTCTCATCTCCCGGGCGAACCAGCCGGAACCTTGCGCGCCATCGTCATCGTGGGCGGCGTCAGCTTCTGGTCGGAGTATCATTTCGTCCCAACCGCGACCCACCGCGTCAGCTACCCCGGAATCGCTGAGGATTTCCAGCACACATTTGCCGAACTGCAGGCTTTGCCCTGTGACGTCTTTCTCGGGGCGCACGGGGGCTACTTCAATATGCTCACAAAGCTCAAGCATTATTCGCAGGATGGCCCTCGCGTCTTCATTGACCGTGCTGGCTACGAGAAATTCGTTGCCGACGCGCAGCGCACATTCGAGCAGGCCTTGCACCAGCAGCAGGCGAGTGCTTCACGCTGAACTTCAATGCTGCTCTGTATCCCTTTCGTTCTGAGGCATCGGTGGCAAAAACCGGGCCAGAGTGAGGCAGCACGGCCGCCGGGGATCCCAGCTACCATAGCTCCGAAGGCAAGCAGCGATGAAATCCGACTTCCTGCGATTCAACGGCACCGTCGAACGCGATCCCGCCATCGATGCATGGATGAAAGGGCACGAAGGTGAGTTAGGAGTGATCGCGCACAAGTGGTTTGCCGTGATGCGGCAATGTGGAGACGAAGTCCGGGAAACTCTCCATGATGGTTGCCCGGTGGCGTGCCAGGGAGATGCGCCTTTCGCCTATGTGAATGTCTTCACGTCGCACGTCAACGTGGGATTTTTTCATGGGGTCGCGCTGCCTGATCCCCATCAGCTGTTGCAGGGCACGGGCAGGTCCATGCGTCATGTGAAGCTGAAACCCGGAACGACCGTCGACGATGCCTCACTCGCCAAGCTGATCGAGATGGCGTACTCGGACATCCGGGACCGGGTAGAAAATGGCTAACCGGCCCGCATTCTGTCCTTTCAGAACGGGCCGTCGGGTTTCACATCGAATCCCAAACGCGCAATCAGGGACCCAGGATACTTTGCTTCGCTCAGCGATGACACCGCTTCGTTAGCGGCCGTCGCGGAGGCGGGTGGCGAGACGATCGGGGAGGCCGGCGCTGAGTATGCGCTCCTGCGCTTCGCGGAGGTCGTAGGGAACCCGATACCAGGTGAGAAGGTGGCGGGCGTCATCATAGAGGGCGAAGGCGGCGCGCCAGTCTCCATCGCGAGGCTGGCCAACGGAGCCAGGGTTGAGCAGATAGCGGGCGCCTTCACGGAGCTCGAGCTCGAACTGCTCCGCTTCAGCAGAGGCTTCAGGAGCGTGCGAGCGGCGGGGGGCGCGGTGGTGGCCGAAATCGGGGGCGAGGCGGAACCATTCGTCACCGTTGGTCGCGAATCCACCCTGTACGTGGGTGTGGCCGAAGAAGGTGATGCGAGCATCAGTGGCGAGGAGCGCGGGCCATGCGTCGCGGACGGTGAGGAGGTAGTCGTCCTCGTCGAGGGGGGAGCCGTGGACGCAGCGGACGGTGGGTCCGTCAGGGGCGATGGGGCCTGCGGCAAGATGACGTAGCCAGTCGCGGTGCTCGGGCGTGAGGACGCATTCGGTCCAGTGGGCGGCTCGCTGGGCTACTGGATTGAAATCTTCCGCGTCACTCAGGCCGCAGCAGGCGCGATCGTGGTTGCCGCGGACGAAGACGCTGCCCAGGCGGCGGGACTCGTCGATGACTTCATTGGGATTGGCGCCGTAGCCTACGATGTCGCCGAGGTTCCAGACGACGTCATGGGATGGGGCGGCGGCGAGGACGGCCTGCAGGGCCTCCAGGTTGGCGTGGATATCGGAGATGACGAGCGCGCGCATGGCAGACAGGGCCGCTTTCCAATGTATTGGATGGGGGCGGGGGTTGTCGCGGCTATTCGGGTTTTAGGACGGAGCCTGGAGCCTATCGCTGGTAGCTGCATGGGGTTCAACCACAGAGGGCACGGAGAGCACAGAGGAACTTTCCGCACGGAGCCTGAGGCGGGCTCTGGGATGGATGGCTGGGGGCCCAATCCCTGCCTTCGGAGGCATTTAAGCGCTGGATGAGTGCAAATGCAGGTCCATTCGACTCACATCGGAAATGACGTTGCGCAAAGGCGCCCAACGAATTCGGAAGGTTCGCTGAGGATGACAGACCTTTGAAGGCGATCATTCTCGCAGCTGGGGGATTTGTGTCTGATGCCGCTAATCGATACGGGCCCAGTGGTTGGGGGCGACCTCGCGGAGGTGCGGGGGTGTAGCGGGAACGGAGGCGGGAGCGCCCGGTGCGCTGGACGCGAGGGTGGCCAGGGGCTGGCCCAGGTCAGTCTGCATGGTGGGAACGGCGCCGAGGAGGCTGCGGGTGTAGGGGTGCAGCGGATTGCTAAAGAGAAGGGAGCGCGGGGCTTCTTCAAGGAGGAGGCCGTGACGCATGACGGCGACGCGATCTGCGACCTGGGAGACGACAGCGAGGTCGTGGGAGATGAAGAGCATGGAGAGGCCGTAGCGCTGGCGGAGGTCGGCGAGGAGGGCGAGGATCTGCGCCTGGACGGTGACGTCGAGGGCGGTGGTGGGCTCGTCGGCAATGAGGAGGCGGGGGCGGTTGACGATGGCCATGGCGATGAGGATGCGCTGGCGCTGTCCGCCGGAGAACTGGTGGGGGTAGTCGTTGTAGCGCGCGGCAGGGGCGGGGAGAGAGACGGCAGACATGGCTTCGAGGACGCGTTCGCGGATCTGGCGGCGGGAGAGGTCCTGGTTGTGGGCGCGCACCGCTTCGGCAATTTGCTCGCCGATGGGGAGGACGGGGTTGAGGGCGGTCATTGGCTCCTGAAAGATCATGGCGATGTCGCGTCCGCGGAGGCGGCGGATGGCTTCAGGCGAGAGCGCGAGGAGGTTGCAGCCATCGTAGTCGATGGAGCCGGAGACGGAGGCAGCGGGGTCGAGGAGGCGCAGGATGGCAAGGGCGGTGGCGGATTTGCCGGAGCCGGATTCGCCGACGAGGCCGAGGGACTCTCCGGGAGCGATGGAGAGGGAGAGATTGCGGACGGCCCCTACGGAGCGGAAGCGGATGGAGAGGTTGTGGATGTGGAGGAGCGGCACGAAGACAGGGTACAGCGTACAGGGTGCGGGGTGGTTGAGCCAGGGGCGGTAGCCGGTCGCCGGTGATTTCACCACAGAGGACGCGGAGAGCACGGAGAAGTGGGAAAGGGTTGCTGCCCATCGCCTTCCCACCCTGTTTGCTCAAACAGCTCAAGAAGACAAGGATGGGGCAGCCGATGTCGGACAGGTCAGGGTTGCCAGGCAAGGTCCTTCGCTGCGCTTAGGAGGACATTCGTCCTGTGTCGCTGGCGAGGAGGCGGTCGGTCATGGTCTGGAAGTGGTAGCCCATGACGGCCATGGTCATGGCGGCGCCGAATTCGCGGCGATGGCGGGTGGCGGCGGTGAAGACGAACTTCCAGTAGCTGAGGCGCGATCTGTGCAGGATTCCCTGGCGGAGGACGGAGAGGCCGAGGGCGCGGAGATTGGCGAGGCTGAGGTTTCCACGGCAGCGCGGGCGGCAGACGCTGAGATAGTGGCGGACGCGCTGATAGTAACAGTCACTGGAATAAATACGGCGGAGCACGGAGCGATAGCCTTCGAGGAGGCGGTCGGCGTTCATGTGGGGGCGGAAGTTGAGGTGGCATCCGGTATTGTTGCCGCCTCCGGCCGAGAGGATGCGGCCTTCGCTGGTGAGGCGGCGAAAGAGCTGGGTGCCAGGGAGGGCCTGGAGAAGTCCAACCATGGCGATGGGGATGCCGCTCTTCTGGATGAAATCGACGAGGCGATCGAAGACGTCGTCGCGGTCGGTGTCGAAGCCGAGGATGAAGCCGCCCATGACTTCAATGCCATGCTGCTGGATGCGGGCGATGCTGGCGAGGAGATCGCGCCGGGTGTTCTGGAGTTTGTTAACGGCGGCGAGGCTGGATTCGTCGGGGGTCTCGATGCCGAGGAAGACGGAGACAAGGCCGGCCTGCTGGAACTGGCGAAGGAGATCGGGATCGTCAGAGAGGTTGATCGAGGCTTCGGTGATGAAACGGAAAGGCCGGCCGTGGGCTTGTTGCCAGGAAGAGAGGGCGTCAAGAAGAGCGCGGGCGCGAGGTTTGTTGCCGATGAAATTGTCATCGACGATGAAGACGGGGCCGCGCCATCCGGCGGCGTGGAGCTGATCGAGTTCGGCGAGGACATGGTCGACAGGCTTGGTGCGGGGGTGGCGGCCATAGATCTCGATGATGTCGCAGAACTCGCAGGAGAAGGGGCAACCGCGGGAGCACTGGACGGTCATGGTGCTGTAGCGGCGCATGCGGATGAGGCTGAGATCCGGAATGGGAGTGCGCTCGAGGCCGGGGCGCTCGCCGCACTGATAGACGGGGAGCGCTACGCCGGCTTCAAGGTCGCGGGCCAGGTCGGCGATGAGGTCTTCGGCCTCGCCGATGACGACGTGGTCGCACTCCAGAGCGGCAGCGGGAACGCTGCTGGTGATGGGTCCGCCGATGACGGTGCGGAGACCGCGGACACGGCAGCGGCGCACGATGGCGAGGAGGTCGGGCTGCTGCACGTGCATGCCGCCAATGAAGGCGACGTCGGCCCAGGCGAGATGTTGGTCGCGAAGGCGTTCAACGTTGGTGTCGATGAGGCGCTTGTTCCAAGCGCTGGGGAGAAGGGCAGCGACGGTTATGAGGCCGAGGGGCGGCTGGGCGGCACGCTTGCCCTGGAAAGAGAGCGCGTAGCGGAAGCTCCAGTAGGTATCAGGGAAACCGGGATAAATCAGGAGGACGTTCATTGCCGCATCTCCGCGGGCCGCGTGCGAGCGGGGAAGGGGGAAGCGCGTCGCGAACGCATGGCCTGTTACCAGTGTGGGCGGGTGGCGGAGAGGCGCAAGGGATGCGACGAAAAGATTACAGAAGCGAGGTCACGAAAGTGCGGACCGAAAGCAAAAGGGAAGCGGCCAGAGCCACTTCCCTTTTGTGGATGAGCTATGAATCTACTTCTTGGGGGGGGCGATGGAGTCCTTGGCGGACTTGGCGACGCGGAACTTGACGACGGTCTTCGCCTTGATCTTGATCTGTTCGCCGGTCTGCGGGTTGCGGCCCATACGGGCTTTGCGCTCTGCCTTCACGAGGCGCCCGAGGCCGGGGATGACGAACACGCCGTTTTTCTTGGTTTCCTTGATCGCGGTTTCGGCGAGCAGATCGAGAAAAGCGGCGGACTGCTTATTCGTGAGTTCCAGCTTCTCGGCCATCTGACGGACAAGAGCTGTTTTGGTCATGGTAGCTGCCATAGAAATCTATCCTCCTTGTTTTACTTTCAGGTCGCCGGAGCGGCGCGGAGCGCGTTTCCGGAGTTCGTCGGATTGCGTCAGACTGCAGAAACTCCAGTAATGACGCGGGTCCGAAGAACGTGCCGCCCTTTACCGTGCGGCTTTGCGAAGCGTTTGTCAATGCCAAAACATGCGTTTCCACAGGTTTTTTGCGGTTTTTCCTGGCATTTCTCTGGAAAACGCGATTTTTACGGGTATTTCTGACACCTGAGAACGCGCGGAGAGGCGTTTTGCGCGGGTTTCCGCATGGTGACCGCAGGTATGGGCCGATGGCGTGGAGTGTTGAACCGGTTTCATGTTTCCGGGTGATGAAACACGTTATAGTCCAGCGGCGGAAGGGGTGCAACGCGCGTGCTGTTCAAAAAAAGGCATTGAGCCTGACGGCGCGTCGAGGTTCGGCGTGGGTGAGGGGAGCGTTGAGGAAATCAATGAGAGGCGCGGCGAGCCGAAAACGCTTCTCGACCTGACGGAGAAGATCGGGTCGAACGGCCTGTTCGGCGGGGAGATGCGCGGTAACGCCCCACTGGCGCCACTTGATCCACTCGATGGCGGGATGGTCGGGAGGAAAGCCTTTGGGAGGGCGGGAGAGAGCCACGGGATCGTGCACGGCAAAGGAGCGGAGGAGTGCGCGGCCGGTGATGAGACGCTTCCACTCTGCATGGTGTTCGAGCAGATGGCGGCGGATGGCGAGGCGCTGATCCTTTTCCGGCATGTAAACGCCGGCGGCGATGACGAGCTCAGTGTCGCTGACGTGCAGGTAGTATCCGCCGCCGGAGGTTTTGGCGAGCGCGCTGTGCGCCCACCACGCGCCCTGATGAGTTTTGTATGGTTTCTTGTCGGAGGAGAAGCGCGTGTCGCGGTAGATGCGGAAGAGAGATTTCGCTGCGGGGCGCACATGGTTCGGCGCGTAGTCGAGCATGCCGTGGTTGATCTGCTCGATGAGAGCGAGCATGGGCAACTTGACCGACTGTTCATAGGTGGAGCGGCGCTCTTCGAACCATTCGCGGCGGTTGTTACGCTTGAGGCCGCGGAGGAAGCGGAGAGTTTCCGGAGTGAAGCGCAAGGGGGCGGTCACCGGGACATTGTAGACCGGAACACGACAGCAGGCAGGGAACAGGACTTCAGTACAGACGACACGCAGGACGGCCTGTGAGCTTGGCCGATCGCGCCGAATCCGCCGCGGTTCATCTCGAAGGACACAGAGACAGGGGATATTCTCAATGGCGGGCCGGTGCGCCGTTGCGGGATGTGCGCGACTCTATACTTGAGAGAAGGAACCTCTGATTTGAAGCGTCACCGGATTCTCTCCTTTCTGCTTCTTTGCAGCGTAGCCGCAGCCGCGGTGGCGGCGGTTCGTCCTGCAGGGCGCGGCCTGACTCCCCGGGAAGCGCACCAGATTGCGGTGCTGGTCGCACATCACGATGGGATCAACCTGAGCGACACGCGTGTGGAGATGAACAGCATGGACCTGGGCAGGGAGTTCGTGCCGGGTTTTTTCAGCTTCATCATCATTCGCGAAAGCAGCATACCCGGGCCCGACGAAACGCTGAGGCGGTATGCGATCAGCCGGCGGACAGGCGATGTATGGGAGATGACGCTGTGCACGCACTACGACTTTCCGGAGCTGACGCGGATGCAGCGCACATTTGGGAGCGCGGGTGCGGCTTCTGAGGTGGTCGAGCAGGGACGGCAGCTGGGCTGCTCTGAACACAAGACGAAGCCCGCTTCCTGACCGAAGGAATATGTTTCTCGTTCGCCAGAATCACTCACCATGGAGAACGGACAGAGCACAGAGGATTGGGACTGAGCGCAGGCTGTTGTGCGTCAAAGTTGATTCTCGAATGACCGTTGTTTCAAACGTGGGGCTTTTGCGGAGGAAGCTTGCTAGCCGGCGACGCCGGGGGATCCGATCTGGCGAATGACCCGCCACGCATAGTGCAATCCGGAAAAGACGGTAAGGAAGACGACAATCGTGAGCGACCACTGGCGCACCAACAGGACCCAGGGCGGAGCGAAGAACTGGCCGAGCATGACCATGGCGAGAGCCAGAATCTGTGCAAAGGTATTGGCCTTGCCGAACATGCTGGGTTTGAAATTGCGTATGGACGTGGTGGCGTAAAGAATGGCGGCAACGATTAGGATGCCGAGATCGCGGGCGAAGACGAGAACCGTGACGCGGCGTGAGATGAGGGCCTCGTGATGGAGAACGAGGAAGAGAGTGCTGAGCAGGAGCTTGTCGACAACGGGGTCGAGATACTGGCCGAGCAGGGTGCGCTGGTGGAGCAGGCGAGCGAGCAGGCCATCGAGCGCATCGGTGAGTCCGGCGAAGACGAATAGGCCAAAAGCCAGGGGGAAGCGCTGATCGAGCACCGCGAGGACGAGAAAGGGGACGATGCACAGCCGCAGGAACGTGAGTAGATTGGGCGTTGCCTGTAAGTCGTTCATCGAAGGTTTGCCGTTCTTCGGTCGGGCGGGATGCCGGCGTTCGACGGGTTCACGAAGCACTCATACTATCGCAGGGGGCGTGGAATTCCCAAGGCGAAGTGGCTGGAACAGAGGGATTTCGGTTGAGATGAGCGGGCTGGCAGCATGTGGCAGGAGCGGATGGGCACCTGTTATCATGAGGGGCAGTTGGTGCCCGCCGTAGGCGCGTAGCTCAGTTGGTTAGAGCGCTACCTTGACACGGTAGAGGTCAGGAGTTCGAGTCTCCTCGTGCCTACCATTCCCTCGAATAGCTTAGTTTGCCAGTAACCTGATTCAGGCGCGGGTCCAAACCGGTCCATGAGGCGGAAACTGCCTCCGACTTCGCCTTCAAGAACTAAGCTTGCCAGCCGCTTCAGCATTCCCTCTTTGCCGTTTGTACGCGGCCTGAGCGAAAACGCGGTTTCCGGCGTGCTAATGTGAATGTTCGCCATTTTCCCCAATCTCATCGCCAACAGGAGCCTCTCCATGGGTTTGCGTCGTGGCTGGCCGTTTTCTGTGCTGATTCTGGGCCTGGTTGCCGTCGGCTCGTTCTCAGTGAACGCGCAGGACTCTTTTGCTGGAGGGCAATATCCCGTGAGCCTGCTCAACGGGCTCCAGTGGCGCGATGTCGGACCCATGCGCGGCGGGCGCTCGTTCGCTGTCGCTGGTGTACCCAGCCAGGTCGACACGTTTTATATGGGATCAGTCGGCGGTGGTGTCTGGAAAACGGAAAACGATGGACGGACGTGGACTCCGATTTCCGACCAGGGCATTCCCATCGGATCGATTGGCGCCATCGCGGTCGCTCCTTCGAACCCTGACATCGTTTATGTCGGTACCGGCGAACCCGATGTCCGCGCTCAGATTTCCTATGGCATCGGCATTTTCAAATCTACCGATGCAGGCAAAACCTGGACGCACATGGGTCTTGAAAACACCCGCAGGATCGGCCGCATCGTGGTTGATCCCAACGATCCGAATCGTGTCTATGTCGCGGCCCTGGGCGACATTTATGACTCCAACCCGGAGCGCGGCGTCTACCGCTCCACCGACGGCGGCGCGCATTGGAAGAAGGTTCTGTTCAACGCATCGGATCCCACCAATGTCGGCGCCATCGACATTGCGATCGATGCTAAAAACCCGCGCGTGCTCTACGCTTCGCTGTGGGCCACGCGCCGTCCGCCATGGTCGGTCTACGCACCGTCTTATATGGCAGGCAGCGGCCTCTATAAGTCTACCGATGGGGGCGATCGCTGGACGAAGCTGACCGGCGGTCTGCCCGACGACGACTTCGTCGGCAAGATTGGTATCGCGATAGCGCCCAGCAATCCGAACCGGGTGTGGGCGGTGATCGATGACGTTGGAGCCGCCGTGGCTCCGCCACTGCGCGAGGGCCCCGAGGAGCATAAAAAGCCAGCGCTGACGCCGAAGGGCGGCGTGTATCTTTCCGACGATGCAGGCGCCACGTGGCGGCTGGTCAACAACGAAACACGCCTGTGGGGACGCGGCTGGTATTTCGAAAGCGTCGCCGTCGATCCCGAGAATCCAGACAAGGCTTACATCATCAACACCGGCACTTATCTCACCACCGATGCGGGCAAGAGCTTCACGCCGATCAAGAGCGCTCCTGGGGGCGATGACTATCACCAGCTCTGGGTCAATCCGCGGGACGGCCAACGGATGGTTCTCAGCAGCGACCAGGGGACGGTGGTCAGCGTAGATGGCGGTAAGACATGGAGCACCTGGTATAACCAGCCCACTGCGGAGATGTACCACGTCGCAGCGGACAACCAGTTTCCGTACTGGCTCTATGGCGCGCAACAGGACAGCGGGGCCGTGCGCGTGAGCAACTGGTCGAAGGAAGGAATTCTCGATTTCCGCAACTGGGAGCCTATCTGCCTGGCCGGTGAGAGCGATACGGTCGTGCCCGATCCTACGGAGCCCAATATTCTCTCGGGGCGGGCGCCGGGCGCTGCAACCAGGCGCTGAACGTACGGCCTCGCTCGGCGGCAAACTGCCGCCCGAGGACCCTAACGATCCCGACCGCAAGACCCGGACGCTGCCCGAAGTCTTCTCGCCGGCTGACGGCGCGCTCTACTATTCGAATCAGTTCGTCTTTCGCACCCGTGATCGCGGGAAGACATGGGAGAAGATCAGTCCCGACCTCACTCGCCTGAACCCGCCGGTCCCGGCGAACCTCGATCCCGTCACTGCCAAGATATGGATGAGACCATGACCAATCGCTTTGGCGTGGTCTACACGATCAGTCCGTCGCCGTTGAGCGCCACAACCGTGTGGGTGGGCACCGACGATGGCCTCATCCAGGTGACCCGCGACGATGGGAAGACCTGGACTGACGTGACGCCGCCGGCGATGACGCCGTGGAGCAAGGTTTCCCAGGTCGAGGCCGGGCATTTCGACGGGGACACTGCTTATGCCTCGGTCGATCGCCATCGCCTCGCAGACAACAAGCCGTACATCTATCGCACGCATGACGGCGGCAAAACCTGGCAAGACATTGTCAACGGCATTCCTGAGGGCGCGTATGTCAACTCAGTGAAGGAAGATCCGGTTACCAAAGACCTTCTTTACGCCGCCACCGAGCTGCGCGTTTACGTTTCCTTCGACGACGGCGATCACTGGCAGCCGCTCCAGAACAATATGCCCGTCACGTCCGTGCGCGACATTATCGTGCATGGCGATGACCTTGACATCGAACGCATGGCCGCGGCTTCTGGATCATGGATCAGATGAGCGCCCTGCGCCAGATTGCCGGCAGTGGCAGCAAGATCGTCGGCAGCAGCGCCTATCTCTTCAAGCCGGGCGATGCGCTGGCGATTCCGGCCAGCAGCCAGGACGGCACGCCACTTCCGCATGAAGAACCGACCGAGCAAAACCCGCTGCCCGGGGTGATGGCCTACTATTGGCTGAAGTCCGCACCCGCCGGGGCCATCCGGCTCGAATTGGTCGACAGCGAGGGTCAGGTGCGAGCCTGTGGCGCGAGCGATACTCCAGTGGCGCCCATCGACACCGAGAAGATCAACATCGAGGCCGTCTGGGAAAAGCCCGCACAGCTTCCGCCTTCGGCGCAGGCCGGCATGCATCGCTATGCCCTCGACCTGCCGCAGCCGCGCTTCTTCGGCCCGGCGCAGGCAGAGCCACCGCATGACGCTTGCTCGGGAGCCATGAGCCGGCGACGCGTCCGGCTCGGGGATTCCGCCGTGGTCCGGTAGCGCTGGCTCCCGGAAACTACACCGTGAGGCTGACCGTTGATGGTCAGGCGTACACGCAGCCGGTCACCATCAAGCCTGATCCGCGCGGCTCCGGTCTTGACGCTGCCGCGCCCGGTTCGAACTCAAGGGAGTAAAGACGTTCACGCAGGTTCTCGGTTGAGGCCATGGGTTGATGGCAGAAATGATTCCTTAAACCCCCACATGCAGTCTTGCTGACAACCCCGGCATATATTCGGTGCTCCGACTCATCGTGACCAGGCTTCCTCCTTCTCGATGGACCCGATTGTTCCTGAAGGCGCTTGGCCCGGGCCTGATCACAGGGGCGGCCGACGATGACCCTTCGGGGATTGCGACCTCTCCGTCGCCGGCGCCCAGTTTGGAACCAGCCTTCTCTGGACTGCTGCCCTCACGTGGCCCCTGATGGCCTCGGTCCAGATGATGTGCGCACGCATCGGCAAGGTGACGGGGCTGGGTCTTGCCGCCAATCTCAAAGCGCGATTTCCGACCTGGGTGCTGTATGTCTTCGTCAGTGCTCTGCTGGTGGCAAACACGATCAACATTGGCGCGGACCTGGCAGGGATGGCGGATGCGGCTGCCATGCTGTCGGGGATAAATTCCCGCATCTTTGTCGTGGTTTTCGCGTTCCTGATCTCCTGGGCCACGGTCCGGCTCCATTATCAGCAGATTGCGAGCACGCTCAAGTGGCTGGTGCTGGTCCTGCTCGCCTACCCCGTCACCGCCTTTGTGGTGGGGGTTGACTGGCGCCAGGTCGCACGCGCTATCTTCGTGCCTTCGATGCCGCACAGCGGAGCCGAATGGTCGATGCTGGTGGCGATTCTAGGCACGACAATCAGCCCCTATCTCTTCTTCTGGCAAGCCAGCGAAGAAATTGAAGAGGAGAAGGCCGCAGGACAAAGTACGCTCGCGAAGCGACGAGGCGCATCGGATCAGGAACTGGAGATGAGGAACATCGACGTAGGCGTTGGAGCGTTCTGTTCGAATATGGTGATGTTTTTTATCATCCTGACCACCTCAGTCACCCTCAACCGCCACGGACTAACGCACATCGAGACGACCCGCCAGGCAGCTGAAGCCCTCAGGCCACTTGCCGGCCGGTTCGCCGCAACCCTGTTTACCGTGGGAATCGTCGGCGTTGGATTTCTTGCCATCCCCACTCTGGCGGGGTCGTCGGCATACGCTTTCGCGGAGACGCTGGGATGGCGCCAGGGACTGAACCGGAAGCTGAAACAGGCGCGCTGGTTCTACGCCCTGATTTTGGTTTCGACGGCGGTTGGAGTCGCTCTGAATTTCGCTGGTGTTAACCCGGTGAAGGCCCTCTACTGGACCGCGGTCATCAACGGTTTGCTTGCTCCATTTCTTCTTGTTGCGATCCTGGTGGTGGCCTCGGACAGGAAGCTAATGCAGGAGCAACCCAGCTCGCGCCTGGGGATCGCGGCGGTGGCAATCACTACGGTCGCCATGTTTGCCGCCGGTGTTGCCATGTTTGTTTTCCGGGGATGAGAAATGCTCTTGAGATAGCACCGTGCCTTCGACGCTGGGGCCGCCGCATTCCAGTGCTGCTAGGAGCTCCTATCTGACGCAATGGCGCGACTCCCTGACAATCGGTCCCGCTGTGACCAGACCGCGAAGATCCGCTCCATCACACCATTTCCTGATGGATGCGAACACCGGCGCAGACAGCTTCCTTGTCGAGCGCGGTGAGGGCGTCGAAGAGATGCATTTGGAAAGAGCCGGGACCCATCGCTCGTTCCGCTGCTCTTTCGCCGGCCAGTCCATAACAAGCCAGCGCCGCGGCGGCGGCCAGCGCGGAGTCCTTTTCAATTGCGGAGAAGGCCGCGATTACGGAAGTGGCCATGCAGCCGGTTCCGGTGACCTTCGCCATGAGGGGGTAACCGTTGTGCACGCGGAAGAGCCGTTCGCCATCGGTTACGACATCGACGGCGCCGGTGACCGCGGCCGAGCAATGGTAGCGGCGGGCCAGTGCGAGGGCGATGGTGGCCGGATCGCCGCTGGCGGCGACGGCTTCCACTCCGCGAATGCCGGCCTCGAGGCCAGTGAGGGCAGCGATCTCCGCGGCATTGCCACGCACGATGGCGATCGAGAGTTCATTGAGGAGGCGGTGGGCGGTCTCGGTTCGATAAGGGGTGGCGCCGGCGCCGACGGGATCGAGGACGATGGGGATGCCTTTTGCATTGGCGCGGCCGCCGGCGAGAAGCATCGCCTCCACCTGCTCGGGCCAGAGCGTGCCGATGTTCAGCACCAGTGCGTCGGCGGAGGCGGTCATGTCTTCCACTTCCTGACGGGCATGGGCCATGACGGGCAGCGCGCCCGCGCAAAGGGTGATGTTCGCGGTGATGTTCATGACGACGAAGTTGGTGATGTGGTGGATTAGCGGGCGGCGCTCCCTGAGCCGGGTAAGCTGTTCCGCGGCGGCAGAGGCGAGATGACTCGTATCGTTCACGCCGGAGCTCCTGTTTGAACAGCATCGCAGATTACGGATCGTTCGGGCGCGGGCCGAATCGCCCATCACGCGGGAACGGGTGCGCTTTCAAAAGCCTGTACCGACTGATGGAGGGTTTCGAAGAGCATGGAGGGAGGAATGATATCGGCCAGGTGATGACGCTGAAAGTCGGCTGCGGCACTTGAGGGCATTCGGGCAAAACCCAGAGCCACGCCGGCTTCGGCGAGCTCCTTGTGGAGCTGAGCAATCACGCGCGACGCGGAATAGTCGATGTTGGTGATCGCCTCTGCATCGACGATCAGCCAGCGAATGGGACTGGCCCCGGAACCGGACGAGGAACCGGCGAGCGTGAGAATCTCTTCGGCGAAGCGGGGGGCGTTTGCGTAGAACAGTGCGGCGCCAAAGCGATAGAGAACAAATCCCGGCCTGGTGACCACACCCGAAGCGGGCGGGACAATGCGCAAGGTTTGGCCGTGGTTGGTTGTCTCGGGAATGACTACTCCGGTGTGGGGACGGTAGCTATGACGCACGATGCGCAGGAGCGAGAGGACCATGGCCAGCAGGATGCCGGGTTCGACGCCGGCGACCACGACGACCACGGCCGTGGTGAGGGCCACGGCGTATTCTCCGGGACTTTCCTGGCGGATAGCGATGAGTCCGCGCAAGTCAACAAGATGAATGGCGACCAGAAGGACGAGCGAACCCAGCACGCACTGGGGAAGGTACTCCAGAGGCCGAGTGAGAAAAAGGAGGACGCAGGCGACGACGCAGGCGGTGGCGATCTGCGCGACCTGGCTCTGGCCGCCGGCGCGCTCGACCATCGCAGTCTGGGTCGGGCTACCATTCACGACAAAGGTTCCTGTGAGTGCGGCCGCGGCGTTGGCTGCGCTGAGCCCGAGCAGGTCCTGGTTCTCGCTCAGCTTTTGCCGATGGCGCAGAGCGTAAGCGCGGGCAGTAGCGGCGCTTTGCGTGATGATGAGGATGGCGCAGGATCCGGCCAGGGGAATGAGCGGGGGAATCTCATGCCACGCGGGCAGAGGCAGACGAAGGCTCGGCAGGCCGCCAGCTACTGATCCGATGGTGGCGATGCCGCGCGCGGGGAAGTTCCACCAGGCGCTGGCGGCGATGGTGGCAGCGACGGCGATGAGGGTTCCGGGGATTTTGGGCGCCCAGCGTTGCAAACCGAGAACGGTGGCCAGGACGCCGAGGGCGACCAGGAGAGTGGGTAATCGAACAGACGGCAACTCGCGCAGGACTTCGGCGAGCTGCATGACGGTGCGGCGAGAGTGGACGGGAAGGCCGAGCGTCTCGCCGAGGACGGCGATGCCTACCTGAAAGCCGACTCCGGTAAGGAAGCCGACGAGCACGGTCTGGGAAAGGAAGTCGGCGATGAAGCCGAGGCGGAAAGAGACGGCCGAGCAGCAGAAACGCGGCGACCAGCACCGCGACCGATCCCGCAAGAGCGATGTAGTGGGGACTTCCAGGGGGAGCCAGAGGCGCGAGTCCACCGGCGAGGACGGCGGCTGTGGCGGAATCGGCTGCAACGACCAGGAAGCGCGAGGAGCCGATGACCGCGAAGGCGACAAGGGGTAACAGGAGCGTGTACAGGCCGGTGACGACGGGCATGCCTGCGATGCGCGCGTAGCCCAGGGCCTGGGGAATGTTCATCGCCGCCAGTCCGACGCCGGCGCCGACGTCGCGGAGAGCCTGATCGCGACGCACGGGTCTGATGCCGGCAAGCAGACTCACGATCTGGATCTCCTGCGCAGGGAGAAGGCCACGATGACTCCTGATGAGCAGATTTGAGAAATGCTAACGCAAAACGCCGGGGGAGCCGGCGGTTTTGTTCCCGTTGCCGTTGGCATCACCCGGCACGGGTGGGTGGTCATTGCGGAAGGGGCTTGACGCTGGGTTCCTGGCCAGGAGGAATGACCTTCACCGGAGGCTCTTTGCCCAGGGGCGCGGGGCGGACGGGCGGCTCCTTGCCGTTGCGGAGCGGCGCGACGTAATCGGAAAGCTTCGTGGCAACCGCGGAGAGCAGGCGGCCTTTGTTGGTAAAGGTGAGAACCCAGACCAGGTACCGATCGGTGGCGTTGCGGTCGGTGAAGATAACCTGGCGAGTGGAGGCATCCTCGGTGATGTGGAGCGTGGGCAGCGGCGCGAGGGCAAGCGAGACGTCGTCTCCGGAGCGCTGGAGGGCATGCGATTCGGCGCCGACCAGATCGGCATAGCAAAGGCCCATCAGGAGCCAGGAGCCCTCTGGTTGGAGAGCCTTATGCGCCACTTCCGGCGGGACCACACGATTGAAGACGGCGATGCTGCGCTCGCTGCCATAGGCGGATTTGAAGGGGGTTGCGTTGCGATAGAGGACAGGAATGACGTAGACCCGGTCTTTAGTGAGGGGAACCAGCGCCGTGAAAAGGGAGACAGCTCCGTCGCGGGATGTGCGCTGGTAATGAAGCAAAAGATGGTCGGGGAACTCGGGACAGACAGCCTCATTTGAGCTCCAGCCGGAGGCGTGCAGGTTATAGCCGAAGAAGGCTGCTTCGGAGGCTATAGCGGCGCCTCTGGAGTGGAGAAGAGCGGCATCCCTGGGATCGGCCTGGGCGACAGAGCGATGGTCGAGCTGGAGGAAACTGGGTGGTGCGGAGGTTGCGGAGACGGCGGATGCGGGGGAGCCTGGGCTGCAAGGAAAGGGAGAGAGAGGCTGCAGACGGCGAGCAGACGGACGGTGGGAAGAGCGAGGACTCTCCTGCGATTCACGAAGGACATTCGACTCCAATGTAGCAGGAGGAAGCAGCAAAACGGGCAGCCACAAGGGCTGCCCGCTGGAGGGTTGGACCTTGACCGTTTATCGGCCAGAGTGGTGAGTTGCCGCGTGATGGACGGGAGCATGATGCACCGGAGCTTTCGGGGCAGTTTTTGACTCGCCGTCCTTCAGAATGATCATGGGCGGGTTCTGAGTATAGGAGTCGAAGGTGGCGATATAGGTCTCCTTGTCACCCTGCTTCGGCACATCCTTCAGAGGCGTCTTCATGTTGATGGTGAAGTCGGCCTTCTGGGACTGCTGTGCATCCTGGGAGACGGCCATCTGGACCGAGTCCGGGGTGGCAGAGATGACCACACCGGGCACCTCGGCGGTGACGCCGTTCATGACGCTCCAGATCACTTGCTGGTCAGCGGCTGTGCCGTTGGACAGGATGAACTCCTTGTCGGAAAGCGCCATGGTCTTCAGGCTGTTGGTGCAATCCGCAGGCACATTGACAGCGGGCGTTGCTCCAGGAGTGGCTGGAGTCTGAGCCGGAGTCGCGGCAGGGGCGGCGGCCGGTGCCGCTGCAGGTGCCGCCGCCGGGGCGGAACCTGCGGGAGGCGCCGGTGGCGGAGCGGGTGTGACATTCGAGCAGCCGGCGGTGCTGACGATGGCCTGATGAGCCAGATCAGCCGGAGACGGCGGCGGCGGAGCCTGAGTCGGGTTGTAATCCGCCGGAGGGAAGACATTGGCCGGCACGGAGGCCAGCTGCTGGATCTGAGCGAATCCCTGAGGGGGGTTGGAGCGGCAGGTCGCGTCGTTCTGCGCGCAGTGGTACTTGGTATACCAGTATTCGGCGGCGGCCAGAGCCTGCTGCTGATAAGGCGGCTTGGCGAAGCCAGCGAAGCGGGTCAGGAACCAGACAGCCATCTTCTGGTTCTGCGGGTCCTTGTTATCCAGAGAGACGTAGGCATTGCCGAGGTAGTAGGTGTCGAGCAGACCGGGCACCTGGGTGGTCTGGGTGGGGTCCTTGTAGGACTGGAGTTCCTTTGTATATGCGTCGATGGCGCCCTTGTAGTCCTTCTTGGCGGAGTCGTCCCCGGCGATGGCTTCATAGAAGACTGGCGTGGCCAGGTCCTTGACCTTCTGATAGTCGGCGTCGGACATGCACTGATCTTTGGGGGCGCTCAGCCCCTTCTGCGCGTAGTCGGCTGCCTCGTCGAGCATCTGCTGGTTGCCATTGGACTGCTGATGCTCGAGGTAGACCACGAAGATCAGAGCCCGGAGATTGTTGGGATCGACCTGGAGGAGGCGCTTAGCCGCGTCCAGCGCCTTGGCAGCGTTGTTCGACTGCTGGTAAGCGACCATGAGAGATTCCAGCATGCCCTGTTTGGCGACGCTGTTTGGATACTGCTGCAGGAAAGCCTCGATGGCTTC
Organism: uncultured Acidobacteriaceae bacterium; assembly: GCA_963702295.1. Taxonomy (GTDB): domain Bacteria; phylum Acidobacteriota; class Terriglobia; order Terriglobales; family Acidobacteriaceae; genus Palsa-343. The sequence continues at coordinate 21,108 of CAVPCE010000065.1, forward strand.
CGCTTTGGCAGTAGGTGAGGACTGGCTGCTGGCATTCGCCCAGGCGTTGTACTCCGTGGCGTCCTTAATGGTGATCTGGCCGCAGTTGGCCGGAGCACCTGCCTGGCCGGAGGCAGGCTGGGAGCCGGATGTCTGGGCATAGGCGGAAGGACCGACGATTGCGCACGACCAGACGCCAGCCAGCGCAACCGATGCAAGAACGAGCTTCTTCATTCAACGCTCCTGGGAAAATTCATATGGTGAACCAAGCTTCAGAGGCTGCCGGAACGCACAGCCAAACCAGGCAGAATCAGGCTGTTTCGGTCGTCGCGCGCCGCACATCGCACACCGGGACCCACGCCCGGTAATGATGCTGGATTATAAAAAGCCTTTGCGCGTACTGACAAGTCAACGTCATGGGCACTGTCTGATTCGCTTTGATGGGATGCGCGTTACTGCGCGATGTGTGGCCCGCCCCGAAGCAAGAGTCAGCTTACACGAGCACGGGGGGAATGCCAGCTAAAAAAGCGATTTTGGAAACGGATGAACGCGATGAAGGGCGGCGTTGCCGCGCGCCGGAGGCCCTATTTCGAAGACTGAATGAGGCGGATGCGCGTGGTGAATGACCGGCCCAGCGGTTCGGAGAAAGTCAGGTACTGGGGAGAATCGACATTGCTGTTGACAATGTAAGGGTCAGCGGCGTTGGTCGCGTTCTCCAGGAGTCCGCGAATGCCGAAGTACTTGCCACGAAAGTGAAAGCGCCATTCGAGACCTGGGCTGAAGGAGAGGAAGCCGGGGAAGCGCTGGGAACCGGCGGGACCGACGATCTGCTGATTGGCATTGATGGAATCGAACGGGAAACCGGTGTTCCAGAGAAGGGTATATACGTAATCCCAGTTCCGGTGAACGCTGGGCAGCCAGGGCGCCCAGGCAGGGAGCCATCCCCAGGATATGACGCGATTGGGTGTGTCCCAGGGGAGCGGCCCAGGTTGCTGTGGGCCGAGTATGGAGAGGGTAGGAACGTAATCGAGAGCGGCGTTGGTGGTGGCGGCGGAACGCGTATAGGCCCCGAAAAGGGTTGAACCGCCAAAGGGCGTGTCTGGACCGCCGGCAAAAGTATGGCGAGCCTCGATTTCCCATGAGTGGTATTGATCCTGGCGGTTGCTGGTGAGGAGATACGTGCCGTAGAGAGCGCCCGGACCGCTCTGGTTGGCGTAGACAAACTCGTCGGCGACGCGCTTCTGCATATAGTTGGCCGCCAAGTAGATTTCGTGCGGCAGCATGTGCTGGATGCCGAGACTCCAGTTAATGGCATGCGCTTCGTGCAGGTTTCCGGTGTCTTCGTTCTGTGGGAACGTAGTTTGGACTGGAGGGCTCAAAGGGGTCGTGCCGTCGGCCGCATACAACGTGTCATAGCGCGTGCCGGCATAGGCGCGGGCGAGATACTCCAGCTGAGTGTGCTCATAGTATTCGCCGATACCGGCGGAGAAGGTCGTTTTGCCGTGGCCGATATGCGGAGAATAGTTCATCGCAATGCGCGGTGACCAAAGGGGACCACGGATGATCTCGTCCCAGTCGAAGCGCAGGCCGGGCTCGATCAGTAGACCCTTGATGGGGGTCCAGTGGTCTTCGCCATACCCCCCCAGCTCCACATTGTGAAGTCGAAAGGGAGCAAACGACGGAAAGACGCTGCGCCGGAGCAGAGTTCGGTCCTCGCTCAGATAGTTGATGGGCGCGAAGGTTTCGGCTTGTCTCGATCCGAGGTGGTCGAGATCGATGCCAGCTCGGAACTCGTGGCTGCCGATGTGTTGAACGGGCGGGAAGAACAGGTTGATGTACCCCTCCTCGCGCTCGGAACGGCCGGAGGAGTTTTCGAAATTGCTGCCGGTGGGAAGTTCGGGGGTGACATCGTAAGCAGGTTGCCGTGGGGATCGAAACCTTCCCGGTAGCGTAGAACGCCAAAGCCGGTGGTAACGAGGATGTTGTTGGGGAAGCTGTGCTGTTCCTGCAGGTAGGGAAGCCAGGCGATGATGTCGTGCTTGTCGGTGCTCTGCTGCGGGTTGAGTGCGGAGAGGCCGTCGTCGGGGGAGTGGAAGTCGTTCCAGAGCAGATTGGCGGTGAGGGTGTTGTGCGATCCCAGATTCTGCTGGAACTTGATCAGATTGCTGCCCTCGATGAGGTGGTTGGTGTCGGCATTGACGGGTAATTCGGGGATAAAGATGTCGCTGTAGCGCATGTCAATGGCGTCGAAAAACCAGAGGCGATTGCGGCGAATGGGTCCGGAGAAAGTGACACGGGGCTCGAAGGAGTCGAAGCGCAGGCCATTGAGATTACGCACGGAAGGAACGAAATTTGTGGCGTCGTAGCGAAACTTGTTGTCGCCGGTGCCGGTAGTGAAGGCGATGACGCCGCCGGTGCTGCGGCCGTATTCGACGGGATAGCGCGTAGTTTCGGTGTCGACGGAGCGGACGGCGTCAGTGCTGAAATGCAGGCTGAGGTTCCCGGAGATGGGTGAACGAATATCAAAGCCGTCGAGGGTATCGAGAGTCATATATGTTTCGCCGCCAGCCACATGCATCTGTCCGTATTCGTCGGGAACTACCGACGGGATGAACGGGAGCAGGTTGCGGATGTCGCGGTTGGTGGGGAAGGGAACGTTGACAATCTCCGGCACAGCAAGGGTGATCTGGTTGGAGATTTTCTCAGTGTCGATGACGTCGGTGGAGGCGTGTACGTTGACCTCCTGCTGCAGGACTTCCTGGTGGGTAAGAACCACGCGGAGGCTTTTGTCCTGGGGGTCGATATCGCTTTGCGTAGTTTGATAAAAGCCCTGCTTTTCAACGCGGAAACTGTAGGGATGCAACTGATGGACGATCAGGACGCGCGACCGTCGTAATCAGTAATCGTTCGAAAGTCGGAAAGGCCAGGCTCCTGAATCGTGACCTGAGCGCTGGGCACGAGGACGCCATTCTGGTCGACAACGGTGAGAGAGACCGAGGAACCGCCAGAAGGGGAAGCGGTGGCGGAAGGACGGGGATGCTGGGCGAAGGCGGCGAAACACCCTACAGAGACAACAGGGCGAACGCGGGGACCTCCCGGCAGCAGAAACGCACCATGCACCTTAACCTACGGCAAGTGGTTGGATGCGTGGGGTGCAATCCGACGAGTATCGTTGCGGTTCTGTTACGGGCTCGCAAAATGGAGCCTGTTCGCATCGGATTTCTCTTCTTCCATCCTCGCGGGTTCTTAACCGATGTGACAACAAGGATTCCCGACGAGTCCGGGCGGGCAGCAGGGCATGATTCAGGGCGGTGCAGAGGTATCCAGACAGGTGACAAATAGGGGAAATTTGCTTGAAACGGGTCGCGGGGAGGGTTACCGTGAAGGCATCTGGCGATCTCCGCGCACCCAGGGCAGAGCATCGATCAATTCGGCATTGTGACCCAATAGTTGGGTTTGGTCGCCCTTATCCACAAGATGTTGCGGTGGGTGTGTTGACCCCTCTGGACCAGGGCGGCTACAGTCGTGTTGATGATGGCTCGTACTCTGTCTTTCCCCCATGAATGGACGAGGAGCAACTGCTCATGCTGAAGCTGAAGAAGATTCAGATTCTTGGCTTTAAGTCGTTTTCCGATCGGACCGAGGTGACGCTGCCCGGGCAGGGCATCGCCATCGTCGTGGGTCCGAACGGGTGCGGCAAGTCGAACATTCTGGACGCCGTGAGCTGGGTGCTCGGCGAGCAGGCGCCAAGAGCCTGCGCGGCGGCAAGATGGAAGACGTGATCTTCGCCGGCACGCGGGAACGCAAGCCGCTCGGGATGGCCGAGGTGTCGTTGACGCTGGTCGATCCGGAGGCGTACGAAGGGCCGCTGCTGGTCGAGCCGGAAGTGGTGATCGACGAAGCGGGGCCGGACTGGGACGAGGAAAGCTGCGCGCGGAGCGCGAGGCGGAAATGGAAGAGATCATCGCCGAGTCCCAGCCGGGAATGGCGATTGATGGCGAAGACGCGATGCCGCCGGCCGAGCCAGTTGCGGGCGCAGTGGCCGAGAACGCGTCCGCGGCCGAGGGCGAGACGGCGTTCCTCGGTAGTCCTGAAGATTCGCCGACGGAAATTCAATCGGACCCCGCAAGAGGGCGAGATGGTGGTTACGCGGCGGCTGTTCCGAACCGGCGACAGCGAGTATCTGCTGAACGGAAAGCTCTGCCGGCTGCGCGACATTCAGGACATCTTTATGGGCACCGGCCTGGGGCCGGAGACCTACGCGATTATCGGGCAGGAGCGTATCGGCCAGCTGCTGAGCTCGAAGCCGCATGACCGGCGGGCGATTATTGAAGAAGCAGCGGGGATTACGCGCTTCAAAACGAAGAAGCGGCTGGCGGAACTGCGCCTGGAGCAGGCGAAGCAGAACCTGGCGCGCGTCAACGACATCTTCGAGGAAGTGACGCGCCAGATGGCTTCGCTGAAGCGACAGGCGGCCAAGGCGGAGCGGTACGGCAAGCTGCGCGACGAAATGCGCGCCCGGCTGCGCGTGGTGCTGGCCAGCCGGATCGCGCAGATGGATTCGCGCCACTCCGAGTTGGAACTGGAGATTGCGTCCCTCACTGAAAAGATCGACGCGGGCACGGAGCGAGTGAAGGGCCTGGAAATCGAGCACACTACGCTGATGGAGCGCGGCTACCTGTTGGAAGACGCGGCGAAGGATGCCGAGACGCGCGCGAACCAGCGCGCAGTGGAGATTGAGCGCGCCGATGCACGTCACCAGACCAACCAGGAGCGCATTGCCGAACTGGATGTGCGGATGGCCGCGGCCCAGGCAGAGCTGGAACAGGCGGCGGAGCAGTTCGCAGCATGACGGCGGAACGCGCTGCGCAGCGGAGCTTTCTGGAGACGGCCGAGCAGGAAGCTGTGGCGTTTCGCGAGCAGGCACGGCAGAAACAGGATGCGATGCGGCAGGCAGTAGCGGCAGTTTCTGAAGCGGAGCTGCAGTCCGAGACAGCGCGGCGGTTGGCGGCTCAACTCGTGTCGCAGGTGAGCAACGCGCGCAATCAGATCACGCAGGGCGACGAGGCTCTGGCGTCGCTGGTGCGGGAGTCCGAGCGTCTGGGTGTGGAATGGAATCGGCGCGGCGCGATCTGGAAGACACTGGGCGCTGAGCGCGGGCAGATCTCGATGACCTTTGAGTCAGTGACCGAGACGTTGCGGCGCCTTGAGAGCGAGATTGCCACAATGCGCGGCGAGATGGAGACGAACCGCGCGGATGAGGAGCAGGCAAGGCGTCACGCAGATCAACTGCGGGCCGAACATGCGACGCTGACCGGCCGCCGGAATTCGCTGGAATCGCTGATCCGGGAGCATAGCTATTCGACCGACACCGTGAGGAAACTGTTCCAGTCGGACTCGCTGGGCGGCGGGCTGGCGCCGGTAGGGACGTTAGCGGATTTCCTCGAAGTGAATGGCGAGTACGAGAGTGTCGTCGATGAGTTTCTGCGCGATGAGCTGAACTATATCGTGGTCAAGAGCTGGGATTCGGCAGATGAAGGAATGCGGCTGCTGAAAGCGGGTGTGGACGGGCGGGCGACTTTTCTGGTGCATCCGGACGATGCGCAGGCCAAATTTTCGTTCGCTGCCGAGGATGCGACCGACGAACAAAGCTCGGCGCGGCCGATTGTGCCGCTGACGGACTGCATTCGGGTACTGGATGGGTTTGGGCGGTCGCTCGAGGTGATTCTGCCGAAGCTGCGCGAGGGATACGTGGCACCGGATTCGGAGACGGCGCGATCGCTGGCACTGGAGAATCCGATCGGCGTTCTTCCTGTCTCCATCGGGCGAGACCTTCCACAACGTGACAGTGACGGGCGGCAAGCCGGGTTCGGAGGGACCGCTGGCACTGAAGCGCGAATTGCGCGAGACGCAGCAGAAGCTGTCGATGTGGAGCGGGAACTGTCGCAGGCGGAGACCCGCACGGCGACGCTGGCCAAGACGGTCGCGGATCTGACGCGCCTGATCGATGCGAAGGCGGAAGATCGCCGGCAGGCGGAAAAAGAGAGCGCGAACCGAGCGCGGCTCTGCGGCAGATGGAAATGGAGGTTCAGCGTCTGGAGCGGCGGCTGCACGACTGGACGCTGGAGAGCGAGCGGAATCGGGATGCGCGCGCCGGGAAGGAGAGCTTTCTTGAGCAGCGGCGTGAGGAGGCGGTCCGTCTGGAGGCTGACCAGCAGCAGGCGGAAGCCGGTATCGAGGAGCTACAACGCCGGGTGATCGAATCGCGGACCGCGCGCGACCTGGCCAGCAGGACGCCGCCCAGATCTCCGCGGAGCTGGCGGGCCTCGAAGAGCGGCGGCGCGGGGCCGAGCAGGCCTTTGCGCGCATCGACCGCATGTTCCGCGAGCGGACGCGTGTGGCTCAGATCGAACAGCAAGTTGCCGCGGCGAGGCGGAACAGGGAACAGCGGGCGCGGGAAACGACTGCATCTCAGCGCACACGGTCGCAGCTGATCGAACGCGGGATGCGCGAAGAAGGAAGCGACGGATGCGCGAGCAGGCGCGGCGCTGCGGCTTCGATTGGCGGAATGGAGCAGGACCTGAAGGGCTGCGGGCGGAGATCGACGCGTAACGCGAAGCCCGGGGCACGGCGGTGCAGCCAGGCGGCGAATCTCGTTCCGAATTGGGCATATGGAAGAAGCGTGCCTGGCCGAAGTGGGCGTGGAGGCAGTTGCGCTGCGCGAGGAAGCGAGCATGGTGCGCATTGCGGGCGAATCTCGCCGTTGAAGAAGCAGCGTGCCGGACGATGAAACAGCGGCTGGAGAAGATGGGTCCGGTGAACATGATGGCGCTGGAGGAGTACAAGGAAACCGCGGAGCGGCACGAGTTCCTGGAGACGCAGCGCAAAGATCTGCTCGAGTCGATCGACAACACGCAGGCGACGATCAAAGAAATCGACGAGATTCGCGGACGCAAATTCGACGAGGCATTTGCGCGGATCAATGAGAACTTCAGCGCGACGTTCGCGCAGCTGTTCGGTGGCGGGCAGGCATTCATGCGGCTGACCGACGAGGAAAACTCGCCGAGAGCGGCATCGACATCGTCGCGTCGCCGCCGGGCAAGAAGCTGCAGAACGTGCTGCTGCTCTCCGGCGGCGAGAAGGCGCTGACGGCATTGTCGCTGCTGATCGGGATCTTCCTGTATCAGCCAAGCCCGTTCTGCGTTCTCGACGAAGTGGACGCGGCGCTGGACGAGACGAACGTTGGCCGCCTGGCCGAACTGCTGCGCGCGATGGCGAGGAAACGCAATTCGTGCTGGTAACGCACTCGAAGCGCATGATGCAGGCCGCGGACATGATCTACGGCGTGACCATGCAGGAGCCTGGCGTGTCAAAGGTGGTGAGCGTGCGGCTGGGCGGGAACGAACACCCACGCACGGGGCGGGCAGCCGAGGCGCGGCTGGCGCTGGCATGACGGCAGCGTACAGCGTATAAGCGGACCATGGACCGACGGCACGAGTAGCTGTGGGCTAACGCTCATAGTCACTGCCTGGGCAGTGGCACAAGGACCGGCGGCTGGAGTAAAAGGGACTCCATGACCCAGACTGCATCCGCTTCCCCGACTGAACTGACCACCGAGCAGGTGGTGGAGCTCACGCGACAACTGAATTACGGCACGTGGCGGTTCCAGACGGGATGGAACCCGATGCACCTGGCCGATGCCGAAGGGTGTTACTTCACCGACGGTAAGGGGAAGAGGTATCTCGACCTGTCGGCGCAGCTGATGTGCGTGAATCTGGGACATAAGAACCCCGCAGTGATTGCGGCCATTGCTGAGCAGGCGCAGGCGTTGGCGTTTGCTTCACCGGCCTATGCGACAGAGGCGCGCGCGGAACTTAGCCGGACTCTGCTGGAGGTGCTGCCGCAGGGGCTGACCAAATTCTTTTTCACGACTTCGGGAACCGAGGCCAACGAGGCCGCATTCAAGATCGCGCGAATGGTCACGGGCAAAACAAAGATTCTGGCGCGGTACGGTCGTATCACGGATCGACGGCTGGTTCGATTGGGGCGACGGGCGGGCTGCGGCGCTGGGCGATGGAACCGGTGGGCGGCAAAGGGCAGGGATTTGTCTTCGCGCCGGAAGTGAATTGCTACAAGTGCCCGATCCGGCATACATATCCGCAGTGCGGGATCGCGTGCGTGGACTACCTGGAGCACATCATCCGCAACGAAAGCGATGTCGCCGCGGTGATTGCGGAGCCCGTGGTCGGCACGAACGGTGTGCTGGTGCCGCCGCCGGAGTACATGCCGATGTTGCGCGAGATTTGTACGCGTCACGGTGTCCTGTTGATCGCCGATGAGGTGATGAGCGGATGGGGTCGCACGGGCGAATGGTTTGCCATGGACAACTGGGGCGTGAAGCCGGACATTCTCACGACGGCGAAGGGAATCACGTCAGCGTATGTGCCGCTGGGGCTGTGCGCAACGACCGCGGAGATCGCCGCATACTTTGACGATCACTACTTCGCTCACGGGCACACATACGAGGCGCATCCGATCACGCTGAAACCGGCGGTGGCGACGATTCGCGAGATGCAGCGACTGGGCCTGGTGGAGCGAGCGCGGCGGATGGGCGCGTATCTGGAGCCGAAGCTGCGGGCTCTGCAGGCGAAACATCCTTCGATTGGCGAGGTGCGCGGGCTGGGACTGTTCTGGGCGCTGGATCTGGTGAAGAATCGGGCGACGAAAGAGCCGTTCAACACCATGCGCGACAAGGTGGAAGGGAAGTCTCTGGTGGTGGATCGCGTGGCCGCGGAGATGCTCAAGCGAGGCGTCGCGATTCAGGCATGGGTGAGTCACATGGTGATCGCCCCGCCGCTCATTGTTGAGGAAGCTGATTTGGATTTGGCGCTCGACGCGCTCGACGAGGCGCTGGCGGTGGCGGACGGGGAAGTGGAGTAGAGCCGTCCACCACAGGGAGCATGGAGCGATTTCTGTGTGCCCTCTGTGGTGGTTCGGCCTGCGGTTTATCGATGCTTGATGAAGCCCCCGCTCTGCAGCTCAGTCATGGCCTGGCGGAGTTCCTCCTGGGTGTTCATCACAATCGGACCGTACCATGCGACAGGTTCCTCAATTGGCTTCCCGGAGACGAGGAGGAAGCGGATGCCTTCCGGTCCGGCCTGCACCTGAATCTCGTCGCCGCGGTCGAAGAGGACGAGCGAGTGGTTGGTCGCGTCGTACACCGGCTGCGCGTTCGGATCGATGCCGGATTCCGTGAGCACGGCCTGTGGAGTTGAGGCGTCGCGGAAGGTGCCAGCGCCGGCGAAGACGTAGGCGAAGGCGTTCCGGGTAGTCTCGACCTTAAGGCGCCGCTTCTTGTTGGGCGGCACGGAGACGTCGATGTAGTTCGGATCGGCGGCCACGCCTTCGACGGGGCCGCGCTTGCCCCAGAATTCTCCGCAAATAATACGGGCGGTCGTGCCGTCGTCCTCGGTGACCTCAGGGATCGCGGCGCTGGGGATGTCCTGGTAGCGCGGGTCCGTCATCTTCAACTGGGAGGGCAAATTCGCCCAGAGCTGAAAGCCGTGCATGCGGCCGCGGCGTCGCCTTTGGGCATTTCCTGGTGGAGGATGCCGCTGCCGGCGGTCATCCATTGAACGTCGCCAGCGGTCATTTTTCCCTTGTTGCCGAGGCGAGTCGCCATGCTCGACTGAACCGGCGAGTACGTAAGTGATGGTCTCGATGCCGCGGTGCGGATGCCAGGGAAATCCGGCCAGGTAGTCGGCGGGTTCTCGTTGCGGAAGTCATCGAGGAGGAGAAACGGATCGAATTCTTTGGTTTTGCCGAAGCCAAAGGCACGCTGGAGGTGCACGCCGGCGCCTTCGAGAGTGGGCTTGGTCGACAGAATTTCTTTAACGGGCCTGAGTGACATGGTGTCCTTCTTTGCTGGGGAAACTTGAGCGTCAGTGTGTCAGATTCAGCAAAACCCAGAAGGATTCGGCAGCCCTTGCCCGACTGGGCGGCCAAGCCAGCAACGTAGACCGAAAGGTCCGCGGAAGAGTCAGTCCATGAAGCTGATGCAGCCGATCCCGTGGGTTGTGGCCAGGACCGGCTGCGCCTCCGCTCGGGTAATTCCCCGTGGCGGAATCCCAGGCGTCGGACTAGCGCCAGTGGCCTTCGATCCAGACATAGCCGCCGCGGGCGTGCCGCCAATGGCCCGCGATCCAGAGACTGCGTGAGGACGAGGCGGCTGAGCCCAGCGGCCAGGCACCCAGACGTAACGGGCACCATTCCAACGGTGATAGCCGCCGACCCAGGCCCAGCCAGGGTGAGGCCGCGGGCCAGGATGTTCGATGACAACCGGAGGCGGCCCGACGCGGACGACGACCTGCTGTGCGAATGCAGACGGCAGGCTGAGGAGCGCGGCGGTGGCGATGAGGAGAAGCTTCTTCATGGTGGGTTTTCCTTTCCCAAATGGTGAATTCATTGCGGCGGTACTGCGGATCGCTAACGCCGCTCACGGGATCGAACCCAATGGCTTTGAGGAGGTTGCGCACTATTCGCACGAATCTTCGCTGCTTCTGGCGAATGCCGGAGGAGAGCGCTGGTGCTTATCGTCCGGAACGGAGAGCCCAGGCGATCAAAGTGCTTCCCGAGCGACCGCTGGCTCGCTCGGTTTCCTCGGTCAGGGAGTCTTCCAGCTTCTCTGAATCGAGGCTGGACTTCGCAGGGGGCGATCTGGTCCGGAGTGGCACCGTGAAAGCACAGCTCGCAGACACCGAGACCGCCAGCGACTCGAAGCGGAGGACCGAAGAGGCGACAGGTCATGGGACGAGCGACATAGAGGTCGCAGAGGCCGGTGGCTGGATCGAGGGCGGGACAAGGCTCGTCGTTGGCGAAGTCCTCGAGGAGATCGGCGCGAGACTCGTCGAGAATGCCGGTTTCAGGATCGCCGGGAAACTCGGCAGACAGTCGGTCGACGGACGCCTCAGCACGACGATAAACGGCGGCTGCGCGTTCAGGATCGGTGGCTGCCAGCGAGGCCAGTCCTTCGCGGAGGCGGGCGGCATCGAGCTGCGAGATTGGAAAAACACCGATGCAGCACTGGGTGCAACCGGGCGCGCAGAGCAGCCAGGAACCGGAGCGGCGAGCGGCATCGGCTACAGCGGCGTCGACAATCTGAACGAGCTGCGTGTCGCCGTGAGGCAGCATGCGTTCAGCATAGTGGATCCTGCCAGGCAGCCCGATTCAGCCCCATGCGTCCACCAAGGGGGACCCCCCTTATGCGGGATGGTGGCAAATCGCAGATTCTGCAGAGCTTCGAGGGTAATACCTTTTGGGTATTACCCTGACCCGGCTTCCCGTCGCCGATTTTCAAAGAGCCAAGAGGTTCGCGGCCTGAGCCGCCGGGACCGGAGCGGAGGTTTGCGCCGTACCGCGTCCTGAATAGAAAAAGCTCTGTGCGCGAAGTGCGAACAGAGCTTTCCTTGTTCCAGCTTAGGATTCGCTGCGCGCAGGAGCAAGAAGAATCGGCAGTCCGGGTCGGTACGAAGGTCATGGGCGCGAAGGTGAGGGTTCGGGCGGGGGAAGTGCCAGTTTGTGTCGGGCCGATGAACGCCGAAAGGAGGGACATTGTTTCCGAATAATCGTGGAGTTAGCGACGCAGTTGCCGACGATTCAGAATCGTACCATTGACATTCTATCCATAGATTATCTATGGTACGGCTTATGGCAAAAACGGAGCTGATGCCAGGAACTCTGGACATGCTGATCCTGACGACTCTGACCCGCGGGCCGCTGCACGGTTACGGCATCGCGCAGTCGATCCGACGAATCTCGGACGATGTATTGACGGTGGAAGAGGGCTCCCTTTATCCGGCGTTACAGCGGTTGCTGCTGCAGGGATGGGTGAAAGCGGAGTGGAAGAGGACGGAAACCAACCGGCGAGCTCGGTTCTACACACTGACCGCGACTGGCAGACAGCAAGTGGGGCTGGAGGTATCGCAGTTCCGTCAGATGATAGCGGCGATCAGCCGTGTTCTGGAAAACGTCGAGGAGGCAGGATGAGCACAGTGATGAGCCTGCTGAGAAAGCTGGCACTGCTGTTGCGGCGCGGACAATTCGGCCAGGAGCTGGACGAAGAGATGACGTTTCACCGGGAACAGATGGAGCGGGAGCTGCGCGAACAGGGAAAGACCGGGAAGAGGCGCGCTATGCCGCGATGCGGCAATTTGGCAACACTGCGCGCATGCGGGAACGCAGCCATGAAGCGATCAGATTCAGCCTGGAGACGGTGGCGCAGGATGTGCGCTTCTCTCTGCGGCAGATGAAGAGGAATCCGGGATTTGCGGTGACCGCGGTGCTGGTTCTGTCCCTGGGCATCGGGGCGAGCACAGCGATTTTCGGGTTTGTCGATGCGGCGCTGATCCGGCCGCTGCCCTACGCACAGCCGAGCCAACTGATGGTGCTCTACGAGACCACCACTATGGGTAAGCGGTACCACCTTTCTTATCTGGATTCCCTGGACTGGAAGCGGGAGAACACGGTTTTCCAGTCGATCGATCTGTACACGCCGAGCGGTTTCACGCTGAAGACGCCGGATGGTCTGCAGGCGGTGACCGGCTCCGATGTGACCGCGGGATTTTTCCGAGAACTTGGGGTGGTCCCGGCGATCGGGCGCGATTTTCGGCCAGACGACGATCAGGCCTCCGCTCCTCGAACGGTTCTGCTGAGTTATTCGACGTGGCAGACGCGCTATGGCGGCCGGAAAGACGTGTTGGGACAGACGGTCGTCCTCGATGGCAATCCGAACGAGATCGTGGGCGTGCTGCCGCAGAGTTTTCATTTTGCACCGGCGGAGCCTGCAGAGTTCTGGGCGACGGCGCGCCCTTCTGACCAGTGCGAGAGGATGCGGGGCTGCAAAAACTTCTTCCGGTCTGGCCCGATTGAAGCCGGGCGTTACGGCCCCGAGGGCTTTTGCCGATATCCAGACGATAGCGGGGCAGCTGGCGCGGGAATATCCGGATGCCAATCAAAATCGAGGGGCGTACATGATGACGCTGAGCGACGTCATCGTGGGCGATACGCGGCCAATCCTGCTGGCGCTTCTGGGTGGGGCGGCGCTGCTGCTGCTGATTGCGACGGTGAACGTGGCCAGCCTCCTGCTGGTGCGGTCCGAGAGCCGCAGGCGCGAGATGGCGGTGCGCGGAGCCCTGGGGGCGTCTCCCGCGCGGTTGGTGCGACAGTTTGTCACGGAGGGCCTGACGCTGGTTGCCGTGGCGAGCGTGCTGGGCCTGGCCGGAGCCTGCGGGGTAATGCAACTGCCGGCGCGGCTGATTCCGGAAGACATGCTGGCGAAGATGCCGTATATCGAGGGGCTGGGGCTGAATCTGCATCTCGTTCTCTTTGTCTTCGGGATTTTCCTGGTGACGGGGACAATTTTTTCCCTGACGCCGGCACTTCGTCATTTCCCGCGCGATTTGCGAGAAGGGTTGACGAGCGGTGGGCGCAGCTTTGCGGGAAGCGCGTGGAGGCGCCTCGGCGCGAACCTCGTGGTGGTGGAACTGACCGTGGCGATGGTGCTGCTGGCAAGCGCCGGACTGTTGGGCAAGAGTTTCTATCGATTGCTGCACAGCGAAATCGGCCTGGAACCGGATCATCTGGCTACGCTGCAGGTGAGCGCCGAAGGGCAGGCCTATGCGAAGGACGCACAGCAGATTCAGCTGGAACGGCAGATCGAGGAGAAAGTGTCGGAGATGCCGGGGGTCCAGTCGGTGGCGATCACCGATGCGCTGCCGCTGGGCGACGGAGACGGCGCAAAGAACTACTGGGTGGCGGGTCGGCCGTACCACGGCGAACAGAATGAAATGGTCGACCGCGACGTGAGCTATGGCTACTTCGCCACAATCGAAGCGCAATTGCTGCGGGGCCGCTCCTTCCGAGAGGACGAGGACGAATCTACGCCGCTGGTGGCGGTTATCAATGAGCGGATGGCGCAGCGGTACTTCCCCGGAGAGGACCCGCTGGGACAACAGATTTACGCGCAGGGAGACGAGAAACATCACATCGAAATCGTCGGCGTGGTGAACGATATCCAGGAAGGGCAACTGGATGCCGTACCCGGACCAGCGGTCTATCTGCCCTTCCGGCAGCACCCGTCGAACGGCTTCGCAGTGGTCGTGCGCACGCGTCAGGATCCCGAGGCCATGCTGTCGTCAATGGCCGCGACGGTGCACGGGATCGATGCGGGTCTGGCCACTTATGACCCCATCACCATGCAACAGCGGATCCACGATTCCCCGGCGGCCTACCTTCACCGTTCGTCGGCATACCTGGTCGGCGGGTTCGCCGCGCTGGCGCTTGTACTGGGAATCGTTGGACTTTACGGGGTTGTCTCCTATTCGGTGAGCCAGCGGACACGGGAGATCGGGGTGCGGATGGCGCTGGGCGCGGAGCGCGGAGCCGTGCACTGGATGGTGCTGCGGGAAGCGGCAGGCCTGACGGCGATGGGGTTGGTGGCGGGGGTGGTGTGCGCGATCGGGGCAGCGGAGCTGATGCAGAGTCTGCTGTTTGGTGTGGAGGCCTGGGATGTCCCAACGCTGGCGGGCGTATCCGCTGTGCTGGGCACTTTCGCGCTTCTGGCGAGTTATCTGCCGGCACGGCGCGCGGCACGGGTGAATCCAGTCGAAGCGTTGCGGGCCGAATAGAACTCCGGTTTTTTGCATGATCAGCGAAGCTGGGCGTCTGTACGAAAGGCACGACCTGGTTGGTGGAGGGCGTCCGGCTGTAGTCCTGCATGCGGCCGAATCAGATATGGGCGCCGGCGGTGCTGGGGGCCCAATGTTCCTGTTCAGGGCTGACACTGGCGTTCGCAGCGGGAGCTGGAGGAGGGCGCAAAGCTCTCGGCGTTCCGCGATGTCACGGCCACCCTCCCCAGAGTCTGTCCTGCTGCGAAGTTCGTCTTCTCTCGTGGACTGCGAGCCAGGCAGTCTCAGCCGCATTCGCGGTTCGCGTTATTGCCAGCCCGCATATTGCTGGCGGAACGCGAAGTCATCCATCTGCACCCATTGATCCGATCCGATGCCTGTGAAGCCGCAGAAGACGGTTACCTGGGAATTGGGTCCGGAGTTAAAGGAGACCGCCAATTGGATGTAATTCGGTGCGGCTGAGAAGGATGTTTGGCGAATCACTTTGACTCCGCCAGAATCGCGAACGCCGAAATAGCCGGGGTTCGATCCGAAGTTATTTCGCACCCACACGGTGGCCACATAGTGGGTGTTGGGCTGTACCGGGATGGTTTGCGTGTCCGCGTTCCAGTTTGTAGTGGAGTCACGAATCCAGGCGTCGTTGCTTCCCCGGTGTGCGAAACCAAGGTTCAAATCGATGCCGTGAGCGTCGGGACCTTCTGTGGACCAGGGAACCGACACGGTGTTGAACGGCTGGAATTCGAAGCCGGGGTCGCGGATCAGATTGGAGGAACCGCTGCCGCCTGGCTCGAGAGAGAAATCGTCCATCTGCAGAAAGTGTTCGGTTCCGGTACCCCAAAATCCGCAAAAGATTGTGACCGAGGTGTTGGGGCCTGAGTTGAAGGGCACATTCATCTGATCGTAGCCAGGCTCGGCGCCGAACGAGGTCTGGGACCACACGTTGATGCCACTCTGATCGCGGACGCCGCAGTAGCCGGGGTTGGCGCCGAAGTTGTTCCGTACCCATGCCGTGGCAATGTAATTCGTATTCGCTTTTACGGCGACGGGCTGTTTGACAGAGTTCCAATCGGTCGTGGACCGGTTGATCCAGGCGTCGTTGTGGCCGGAGTGCGAGAACCCGAGGTTGACGTCGATCCCGGCGGGGCCGGGGCCCTCCGTAAGCCATGGATCGGAGATCACGTTGGACTGCTGGAGTTCGAATCCGGGATCCTGGATCTTGTTGGTTGAGCCGGAACCATGGCTTCCACCCTGCGGGCTGTTGTAGACGGCCAACTGGCTGATGGAGGTGAAGGTGCTGGCTCCGCCGGGCGTTCCGATGATGCGAACACCATCCGTGCGCTGGGTGGGGAAGTTGAAGGTATAGATGGTCTGGGCGCCGGCGGAAGCGTCGTCAGGATAATTCGGAGTTACCGTGAATCCTTTGACATCCTCCCACTGGGAGTCGTGGCGCACCTGGACGCGAAGGCTGCCGGCAAACCATCCCCCATCTGGAAACATGTAGCCGGTGGTATAGACGACCTGGTTGACGTTGTAGGGATTCGGCCAGCTTAGCCCCAGTAGCTCGGAGTGTTATCCGCCACCTTGTTTTCGGCATCCCAGTCGTCTTCGCTGACGCTTTGGTTCCTGCCCAGCAACTGATCGGAACAGTCCAGTCCGCACAGGGATCCGAAAGTGGGTGCTCTTGCTCTTATCGCGGCCGCTCCCGGCATATAGGCCAGATTGAACTGATCAAGGGTGGATTTGCTGCGCCTATGTCGACGCGGGGAATCAGCTGGAGCTTGCGCAGCGAGAACGTGTAGGAGTCGCCGCCGCAGCACACGTTGCTTTGCAGGTACAGGGATATGCCATCGGGGCTGATGAATTTCGACGGATGCTGGTACCGTACTGACCTCGATTGTTGCTGAGGAGCAGCGGACCGAAGTCTTTGGAAAGGGCGAGGCTCCACGGGCCCCAGGGAGCGGGCGCTTCATAGAGCTGATGCGTCGCGCATCCCCAGCTGGAGAAGAGATAGCGGCGCAGCGGGCGGTCGTACGTCACTCCGCCCTGGAGATCACTTTCTGGTTGGCCGGGCAGCTAAGGCCTGCATCCGGGACCATGGTCTGGTAGAGGAGGCGCTGGTCGGTGAGAACGGCGACTTTTTGAGTGATATTGCGTGACCACGTGGGCTCCGCGCCGCGCATTCCGGTGAAGAATCCCATTTGGAACGATCGAGGATGGAGTCTGCCGGGACGCGAGCGAGATAGAGGGCGGTCTGCTCTCTCCAGTTGTTGTCGAGTGCGTAGGCATAGACGTAACCATCGATTGCATTGTCGGAGTCTTTCCCGAAATCGAGGAAGAAGATGGTCGTGAACTTATAGGCTGCGGGGTTCGTGGGGTCGCCGGGGGCGCCGAACATGGGTGAGGCGGGATTGGCCGACCAGGTCGCTCCGTCATCATCGGAGCGCAGGATCGTCGCCGCGGGAGCGTCGTTAAAGGTGCTCTCATTCAGGTTCTGATACGCGAGATAGATGGCGCCGTTGATGCACAACATGCCGGTTGGTTTGTCGGTATAGGGGCTCCCAGCGTAGTTGTGGCCAACATCTCCGGCCACGTAGGTTCCTGCGAGATGAGGGGGCATACCGGCGATTTTGCCGATCGCCATAGCGTTAAACGGGCCGTTGAAGTTGGTGCCGTCGCCATTGGCCGCGTAGAGATTCCCGTCAGAGGCCCAGCAACTGGGCCACAGGTCGCCATTGCCGCCGCTCATCTGGTAGGTGGAATACGACTCCTCGCTTGCGGAGGCAAAGAAGGTGCTCTGAGGGGGAGTGGCTCTGCGCCAGCATCAGGGAGGGTACGGGGAAAGAAGGGTGAACGAGGAGGTAAAGGCGACCGCAGCAAGAAGGGGGCGCGAGAGGGGGGTGGATTCGAGGGCGCAAGGCAGTCTCTCCTGAAAGAATTCACGCGGAGACGCGCGGTTAACGTTTTCCGGTGAGAAGTAAATACCGCCTTGTTTGCGGTTGTCAAGCACGCGTTCGCTCGATTAACCGCGAGGATCGCACGGGTCGTGGGGCAGCCCGCAAGCCCGGTTTTCCTGTTGTGGCAGCGGAAAAACGTTTTACTTTCCCATGTGGTCGCGAAAGTCTCAGGTTCGGCCGCGTTGCATCGGATCCCGACACTGGGCGCGCAGGGTCCGGGCTGGGGTCGGTGCGCAGGGCGCGCAGCACGGCGGGCAGCGTGACAACGAGAGCCGTGAGCAGCAGGGCACACGCCGGCAGCGCGATCATCGCGGCGTCGGTTGCCTGGACCTGGAGAAGAGGGACGCAACATAGCGGGCCGCGCCGATCCGAGGGCACGCCGGCGCAGCCTCCAAATGCGATCATCACGAAAACATCGAGAACACAAGACGCACGATGCCGGCACGAGAGGAGCCAATGGCCATGCGGATACCGATCTCGCGGCGGCGCTGCAGGACGAAGTCGTTGAGCACAGCGTAGAGTCCGATGCCGGCGAGAAGCAGTGCGACGGCGGCAAAGAAGGCGGCGAGCATGGCGATCAGGCGCTCGCGAACGGTCTGGTCGCGGACCAGATCGAGCTGGGTGGTGACGTTGGAGACGCGAAGGCCGTTGTAGCGCTGCGCGATGAACTGACGGAGAGAGTTGGAGAGGGCAAGCGGGTTCTGGGTGTCGGTGTGAACGATGAAGGTGGCGAAGCCCTCGACGGTGGGAGCGGATTTGTCGTCAATTCCGGCAAAGGGGACGTAAAAGATGGGGCGATTGGGCTCACGGAGGTCGTGGTACGCGACATTGGCGGTGACCCCGACGATCTTGTTGAGTGCTCGATGGCCGTCGTGCGTAAAGGTCCGGCCGATGGGGTCTTGTCCTGGGAAGTAAGTCCTGACGAAGGTTTCGTTGACGATGGCGGCACCCGGGGAAGTGTCCTGAGGAGAAAAGTCGCGGCCGGACTCGAGAGTGATCTTCATGGTCGCGAGCCAGCCCGGGGAAACGTTCAGGAACCAGGGGGAGTCGGACTGGAGGGGCACCGTTGATGGAGATGTCGCTGTTGATCCTGATGTGTCCGAGGAGCGGCCAGCCCGAGATGGCGACCGACTTGACGCCGGGGACGGCACGGAGAGCATCGGCAGTTTGATTCCAGACCACGGGAAGCTGGCCTTTGCCGGCGACGGTTTCGAGCAGGAGCAGTCGGTCGGTGGAGAAACCGAGAGGGCGGCTCTGCAGACGCTGAAAGGACGTGACGAAGAGCGAAGGCAGAAAGAGGACGAGGAAACAGAAAGCGACCTGAAGAGCGATGGCTCCACGATGAGACGGCGTGGCGAGTGCGGGTCTTCGCCACCCTTAAGCGCGGCGACTGGCCGGATGGCAGAGGCACGGAAAGCA
>CAVPCE010000066.1:0-30314 GCA_963702295.1 uncultured Acidobacteriaceae bacterium
TCGGCTCCGACTCGCAGCACTCCACGACCACCGGCAATGTACCACGATTTTCCGTGGCCATCTGAATCGCCTCTCCCAGCGAAAAACCCGGCAGCCGTGCGACGTTGGCGATGCCGGACTTCAGAGGCAGCGCCGCGCCCGCCAGCGTCCGAGTGCCCGGAATGCCGATTTTCCCGCTCAGCAGTCGACTCCACGGTTCCCCCACAGACGTCTCATGCCTCCCCGGGCGGCATTCCGGCGAGGGCCACCGCGTCGGAAACCAAAATGCTGCGTTCCAGTTCCCTTGGCCCGCAGCATCGCCCTCAGAGTATCCGCGGGGAGGTGATGGCCGTCCGCGATGAATGTAGCCGTGGAGCCGATCGTCGGCAAGCTGGGCCCACAGCAGATTCGGATGTCGCGGCAAGTCGCCAGCCACGCCATTCCCCAGATGCGTGGACAACGTTGCCCCCGCTTCTGCCGCTGCATGGATCTGCGAGGGTTCGGCATCGTGTGCCCGATCGCCACCACGCATCCCCGGTTCGCCACGTGAGCGATGTAGGGCAGCGCGTCGTCCCAGTGCGGCGACAGTGTCACCATGCCTACCAAGTCGCCGCTGGCAGCCTGCCACCGCTCGAACTCCGCAATGTCCGGAGGCCGGACGTGTCGCGCGGATGCGTCCCCGCGGGCCATCGGCGGGTGAAATGTGCGGGCCCTCCACGTGAACAAACGGAATCACATGCTTCACCAAAGGCGAACGACGGCGCGCCTCAGCGATCGCCTGCAGCGCTGCGACAATCCGGACTTCTGAGGCTGTAATCAGGGTAGGGATGAATGTGGTGACGCCAACCGCGAACAGACTGTACATCAATGCCGTCACGAGATCCGGCGTGATCGATTCCGCATTCAGATCAAAACCGGCGTAGCCGTTGACCTGAAGATCGATGAATCCGGGCGACAGCCAAAGATCTTCTCCGGGGTGGCCGGGAGCGATGGACCGAATCACTCCATCCTCAACGAGAATCTCGATGAACTCACCGGTGAGCGGATCGCGTCCGTGGATCGACTGCGGAGTCATCATGCCTCCCCATCATCACGCTTTTCTTCCGCCGCTCCAAGACGAGCGCACACATCAAGGCGAATGTCATACGCTTAATGTCAGACACCAGGCGCGCCTGCGGCGCCCACCCGCGTTCAGGAAGGAGGCCCGAGTCCTGACCACCCATAACCGAAGTCGACGCGACTTTCTTCGCGGAGCGGGTGTGGTGGCGGCCGGTGCCGTCGCCGTTCCACCGTGGCTGGCCAAAGCACAAGAGGCCCATCCGGCAGCAGGGGCCCCTCAGCGAGTGATGCGGGGCCTAATGGTCGACGCGGCGCGCGTTCCCGAAAAGCTCGACTGCTACCGCCGAGTCATCGACTTTTGCGCGGAGTGGGGGCTCAATGCCCTCCAGTTTCGCCTCGCCGACGACCAGGGAAGCGCGCTCCGCTTCGCTTCTGTCCCCGGCCTCATCACCCACAGGAATGCTTTTACGCCGGAGCAGTTGAGAGACCTTGCCGACTACGGCCAGCGCCATGGCGTCGATGTTTTTCCTGAGATTGAATCCTTCGGGCACACCGGCTACATCACGCGCTCGCCCGCGTTTGCGCATCTGCTGGATCGCGATCCAAACGGCTCCTCGGAGTTCTCCGGCGTCACGCCGGTCGATCCCGCAACGCTCGAGTTAATGACCAGGCTCTACAGAGAAGTCGCCTCGATTTTTCCGTCAACCTATCTGCACGGCGGTTGCGACGAGGTGAACTGGGGCGGCTCCGCGCGGTCCCGCCAGTCTCTGCAGAGCCGAAGCCGCGCGCAGATTTGGGCGGACTACCTGAACGCTCTGAACCGCGCCGCCGCGGAGCTGCGTAAGGAGTTCATCGTCTGGGGCGACTTTGTTCTGCACAAGGAACCGCAGATCCTCGACCTGCTCGACAAGCGCATCGTCATCATGGACTGGAACTACGCGGAGACCAACGCGGTTCCGCTGCATGACACGCTCAGGAAGATCGCTGCGGATGGTGCTCGTGCCATCGGCGCTCCTGCGCTTTCCTGCTATCGCTGGGGCCCGCGCGTCGGCACCGAGCAGCTGCGCAATGTCGATGCCTACGCCGACGCGTATCTGGCATCGAACGAGCCGGCATCGCTCGGCGTCGTGGTCACCAACTGGGTTCCCAGCCGCTACGTCCAGAATTCCATCTGGGACAGCTTTGCCTATGCCGCCGTCGCTCTCAACCAGGGAACCGCGGCCGCGCAAACCTCGGGCTTCCGGCGTTTCGTCGAGAAGCATTATCAGGCGACCTGGAGCGAGCAATGGCGGAGGTCTTCGAAAGCCTCTACAGCGCTGCACCGTCCTGGCCGGGAGGCGCGACTGGCTCCTGGAAGGGGCTCGCGCTGCCCGTCCCCTGGAGCAGCGATGCGCAGCTGACCGCGGTGCTCAGGGCTGGCGCTCCCCCGCCGAATCCTTTCACGCGTCTTTCCAGTCTGCTGGTTCTGCTGGAGCCCTCTGTTCTGACCAACCTCTCCGACTTCCAGGCCTTCGCTCTTTGCGTCCAGTATCTGGAGAGAATGTTCTGGCGGGAGACCGTGGTGGCCGAGCAGGCCTCGCAGCGGCCGCTGGACCGAGCGAGAGCGACGTTGCTGATTCAGGCGATCGCCGCCCGTGACCAGGCTCTGCGGGATTCCCTCATCGCCGATTGGAACACAGGCCGATTCGCCAACGCTCTCGCGGCCTCGCATCCGGTGACCGACCTGCAGCCGAAGGACCAGATGCTCTTCCAGTGGAAACACGCTGCGCGCTACTCAGCCTCGCTCGCGCAGAATCCTGACCGCTTCTGCGCATTGCTTCAGGAATAAGCGCGCGAACGAGCAAGACAGGCTGCGGCCACCGCAAGATGAGGATGTCTCCAGATTCCGCCCTCAGGGCAGCGCCAGCGTCTGCGTGCCCGCATGCAGCGGCCGGACCGCTCCCTTCCAGACGAAAGTGCCCGTCAGCCCTTCGGGCAGCGTGATCGTGGCCTTCCAGTGCCCGCCTTCGGCCGCATAGACCGCGTAAATCGTACCGCCGCCATGCGGCATGGAAGCGTCCAGCTGATGCAGCCCGCCCAGATGAGGCTCGATCCGCACCGTCCGGAACCCCGGCGTTCCCGGCCGAATCCCGGCCACCAGCGTGAGCAGATCGTAGTTCGGGCTTGCGCTCCAGGCGTGGCAGTCGGAGCGCGTCGGTTCCGGCGTCACGCGCTCAGCCCCAGACGCAGCATGCTGTACCACGGCCCAAGCTGGCTCACATACTCGTCGCCCAGGCGCGCCTGCGTGCTTAATGCGCGCCAGATAGAAGCGGAAGTAGTAGCTGGGCGCGGACAGCGGCGGCACCGTCCGTCCATCGACGGTCGTAGCCTCGTTGTCCTTCGCGGCCAGCAGCCTGCGCAGAATCGCCTTCTGCTCCGTCTGTGGAGCGACATCCAGCCACACCGCCAGGATGTTTGCCTCAATGCTGTAGCTCTTCTTCGCCGGCGTGTCGGCGTACAGTCCATACCGGGGATCCCAGGTTTCCTGCTTCAGCGCTTGTTTGGCTTTGCGGATGATGGCCTGATATTGGCTCGCCCGTTCCTGACTTCCGTAGCGCACCTCCATTGCCGCCGCATCCTGTAGCGCTTCGATGAACTGCATCGTCAGAAACGCGGAGCCGCCATCCGCTTCCTGCGGTGGCGAGCCGTCAAAATCGGCGGTCCAGTCGCCGGTATCCACCACCGCATCCTGCCCAGCAACCCATCGGGACGCAGCCGCGCCGCAAACCAGTCAAGCACCGTCCGCGTGTGGGGCAGAGTCTCCTGCACCAGCGCCGGATCGTCCACATACATCCAGTAATCGTGCAGCATGCTGACCCAAAGCAGCGAAAACGGCGGAATAAACTGCGGCAGCCCCGATGGATACCGGCTTTGTGTTATGCCTTCCGGCGTCCGCGAATCATCGATATTCGTGATGGCCTGGCGCGCGAGCCGGCTGTCGCCAGTCATCACGTACGGATCAGCGCCGGATGCCAGATCGCCCACATACTGCAGCTGCTCCCAATAGGGCGCGTCCATGTAGGTCTCGTGCGCGTCCAGGCGAGCGGTGCGCCACCCCGCTTTCACAGCCGATCCAGCTGTGGAATGTCCCCGCTAATGGCCGCCTTCGCGTCAAAGGGATACGCCGAGAACCAGGCACGCAGCGAGTCCAGCCGGAGCGGCGCGTTCTGGGTCGTGACATCAATCTGCAGGTAACGCCAGGTCCGCCACCACAGCGGCTCAAAGACGCGCCCGTCGCCACCGCCGGCGATGAATCGATCCGTGATGCCCTCGATATGTCGCCCTGCAATCTCGTTGCGATTGCCCTTGTCCCCGCGCGCGTCGTACAGCGCTTCGGAATACGTCACAGCGATCGTTGCATCTCGCCCGCCGCTTACCGTCAGCTCCGGATACGCCGTCTGCAGCACCCGGTGATCGAGCAGCAGAACCACATGCGCGTGCGCCGGGATGGTCAGCGGAGCACCTGGGAAGCTCGGCAGCGACGGCAAACCCTCCACCCGCACCGGCGTGCCGGCGTCCACCAGCCGATGCTCCATCGCCGGCAGCGGATCCTGCATCAGCTCCCAGTTGTTGTCTGCATCCTGCGCCTCCCGCGTGGCGGCGCGGCCAATGAGCGCGGGCGTCTCCCATCCGGTGTCATCCTCGGACTGATCCCACTTCCAGTCCACGACGCGCCCGTCGATCGTTTCCGCGGGACCGGCGGCGTAATAGCCGTGCAGCCCGGCGTGGGTCAGAGCCCCGCGACCCGGCTCCTGGCGGACTCGCCACGCAGTCCCGGTATTCACCGCGCCTTCCTCCGGCGAATCGCTCTGCATCAGGAAGCCCGTGCGGTTGCTCATTTGCGCAACCGGTGCCTCCTCGCCGAAGTTCCATACGACCGCTGCCACCACGTTCTCGCCGGTGTGCAGCAGCGGCGCCAGGTCGATCGTCTCAAAACGCCAGTGAAACAGGTCGCCGCGTGCCGGCCCTTCGCCCGCATACTGTCCGTTCACGTGCAGCACAAAGCGGTTATCGGCGCTCACGTGGATCCAATAGTGGGCAGGCATGCTGGCCAGCGTCAGTTCCCGCCGGAAATAGAAGACACCGGGGGCTTTCGGCAACGCCGAGGGGCTGGCGATCCAGGACGCCGGCCACGCCGCCGCCTTCAGATTGGGGTTCAGGGGACCCATCGCCCGAGCATTCGTGCAGAAAGCGAAGCTACTAAGCAGACCCATCAGCAGCAAACGGCGCATGGCCGACAGGGTAGCAGACGAAATCGGGACCGGGCCGGCCCCGATTGCCCCACCCAGGCTCGATGGCTCTCTTTTTCGTGCAACTGGGTAAACTTGCCGCGTGAAATCTCGTCTATCTCGGCGCATGGAAGAGATCGTGGGGAACGACCTGGCTGTTGAAAAACGGGAGCAGGCCGTGCTGGAACTGGCCGACTTTGACGAAGTGGTGCGCGTCTATCGGCCGCGCATCCTGCGCTTCCTGCTCGCGTCCCTGGCCGACGGCGATACCGCGGAAACGCTCACCCAGGAATGTTTTCTCAAGGCCTGGGCTGGCGCGGCATCAGTTTCGAGGCGACTCCAGCCTGAGCACCTGGCTGACCCGCATCGCCGTCAACCTGATGCGCGATCATCTCCGCAGCCGCAGCCTGCGTTTCTGGCAGAAGACCCGGGGCGCCGCGCTCGATGTCGTCGATATCAGCGACTGGCTGCCGGACGGGCGCAGCACCCCGGAGAGCCTCGCGGTGGCTCAGCGCCAGGTCGCCGAGGTCTGGAAGGCCGTGCAGAAGCTCTCGGCGCACCAGCGCACCGTTTTCGCGCTGCGCTTTGTCGAGGAGATGGAACTGGACGAGATTGCTGCCGCGCTGGACATGAACCTGAGCACGGTGAAGTCGCACCTGTATCGCGCGCTCGCTCTCATTCGCGAGCGCATGGAGGAAAACGATGAAGTTCCGCAGAGAAGGGTCGAGGGAAATCGAAGCTATGGAGTCGCGCGAAGAGGTCCGCGAGCTGGCCGAAGCGCTCAGCCTGTATCGCTCCGCGATGACGCACGTCGCTGAGCGATCCTGCGCATCCGCGCCCCGCTGTGCAGCGCTCCGCGCGTCCCTTCCGCCTCCGCCTGCTCGTGGGTCCAGCGCTCGGCGCCGCCCTGTCCACCGGCATTCTGCTCCCGGTTTACGGCCATCTTCACAGTCATCATGCGGCGGTTCTCCAGGCGGAGACCCCCACCGCTCCCGATCCCGGTTCGGCGCGGGCCTCCATCGACGACACCGTTCTGATGAATCAGATCGACAGCCAGCTTTCTGAAACCGTACCCGACGCGCTCGAGCCCCTTGCCGACCTCAGCACTCAAACGGCAGCCACCTCAACCTCTGTATCGGAGAAAAAACAATGAACCACAGCAAGCCCTTTGTAGTTGCCGCTCTCGCCGGCGTTCTTTCCTGTGGCCTGGCCTTTGCCCAGGGACCGGACGGTCCCGGACCGGGCGGACCTGGCGCCCCGGAGGCCCTGGCTTTGGCGGGCCCGCTCCCATGGAGCACATGTTCCACGACCGCCAGCACGGCCGCTGGTGGAACGATCCCCAGGTCGCTCAGCAGATCGGCCTCACCGACCAGCAAAAGCACCAGAAGGAGAACATCTCCTGCAGCATCGCCTGAAGCTCATCGATCTGAATGCCAACCTCGAAAAGCAGGAAGTCATGTTCCGGCCCATGATCGAAGCCGACCAGCCTGACGAAACCAAAATCCTCGCCCAGATCGATGCCGTCGCTCAGGCCCGCGCCGATCTGGAAAAGGCCGACGCGCGCATGCTCTTCGACCTGCGCAAGGTGCTCACACCCGAGCAGTGGCAGAAGCTGAAGTCGATGCGGATGGAGCATCATGACCACGATCGGATGGGGGACGATCGTCGCGGTCAGCGGGGTCCGGGGCACGATCATCGCATGGGCCCGGATGGCGCTGCGCCCCCTCCGCCCCCGGCCCAGCCCGGCAATGCGGCCCAGCCCCAGGCCTCCCGCTCCTCCGCAGTAGCCGCCGGCCCTTTCCGCCCCGGACGGCCCTGCCAACGACGTCCCACCGTTCCAGCGCCGGCAGCATCCGAAAGAGCGGCTAGGCCGCTCTTTCGCTGTCTATGACACCGATCACCGAAGAGCCACGCGCGGGTAACCAAAGTCCCGTAGATTCTCGCCTTCTTCACGCTCCTTCAATTGACACACCCCTGGTGTGGCACTATAGTTTTCACAGAGGGTCTGCGCCGTTCGGGATTCATTGCGCTGACCCCCGATCGCCACTCCTGTTCATCCCAGCCCTGCCGGATGCTCCAGTCTGGAGATTGATGTTGCGATCACCCGCACACCGTCTCCCAATGGGATGCTCCGCCCTGGATCAGGCAGAATAGCCGCGACGATCCCCAAACTTCGCCGAGAACCGCGCCCGGGTCCCAAGCCCGCCGCTGACGACGAAGAAAGCTGCAGCCTGAAATCGGGCCACGGCAGGATCGGTCAGATTTCCCGCTGCGGGGCGGAATCCGGGAGCCGCCGCAAAGTCCCGGAGCTGTCAGTGATGGCACACGTCCTCAATCCTGAACAAACCGAGAGCAACCCCTGAACACCGAACTGGAAACCCCAACGCCTGGAAGCACCGCGGAACAAGCCGACCGCCCCCAACCGAGCCCACCTCAACCCCGAAGCCTCCTTGGAAACGTCACGCCTCCGCAGTCGCGCACGCCGTAACGAAGCCCGCCTGCCTGACGCTCGCAGACCACGACGAGCATCACGAAGAGCCCGACTCGGCATGGAAGACTTCGCCGCCGCTCTCGAGACCTTTGACCGTGAGCAGGCCGCGGAGGCCGCCGCGCAGGCCTTCGACGATGCCGCATCGTTACCGGCACCGTCATCAAGATCACCGACAAGCATGTCGTCGTCGACGTCGGCACTGAAGTCCGAGGGGCTCATTCCCGATCGAGCAGGTGACTCGACTACTCGGCGAGCCGAAGGTTCAACCCCGGCGACTCCATCGAAGTCGTCATCGAGCGCGAAGAGCCGGAAGGCGGCTACCTCGTCAGCTACGAAAAGGCGCAGCGGCATAAGGTCTGGGACACGCTGGAAAAGGCCGCCAACGACAAGACCCCGTCAAGGGCATGGTCGTCGGCCGCGTCAAGGGTGGCCTCACCGTCGACATCGGCATCAAGGCGTTCCTGCCCGGTTCGCAGCTCGAGGTCCGCCCCGTCCGCAACCTCGACGGCTACATCGGCCCGAGATTGAAGTCCGCGTCATCAAGCTGAACAAGAAGCGCGGCAACGTCGTCATCTCCCGCAAGGAGATCCTCGAAGAAGAGCAGAACGCCAAGAGTCGGTTACGCTCGAGCACCTCGAAGAGGGCGCCGTCCTGACCGGCACGGTCAAGAACCTGACCGACTACGGCGCGTTCGTCGACCTGGGCGGCATCGACGGCCTGCTGCACATCACCGACATGAGCTGGGGCCGGCTGACCCATCCCCGCGACCTGGTCAACGTCGGCGACGAGATCCAGGTCAAGGTGCTCAAGTTCGACAAGGAGAAGCAGCGCGTCTCGCTGGGCTTCAAGCAGCTCACGCCTGATCCGTGGCTCGATGCCGCGGAGCGCTACCCGATCGGCGCGCAGGTCCGCGGCCGCGTTCTCTAGCGTCACCGACTACGGCGCGTTCGTCGAGCTGGAGCAGGGCATCGAAGGCCTGGTCCACGTCTCCGAAATGACCTGGTCCAAGCGGATGAAGCATCCCTCGAAGCTGGTCAAGCCCGGCGACGAGGTCGAGACCGTCATCCTCTAGCGTCAACCCCAACGACCGCCGCATCTCGCTCGGCATGAAGCAGCTCCAGGAAAATCCCTGGGAGCACCTGCGAGCAAGTATCCGACCGGCGCCATCATCGAGGGCCGCGTTCGCAACCTCACCGACTTCGGCGCCTTCATCGAGATCGAAGACGGCATCGACGGCCTGGTGCACGTCATCAATCTGAGCTGGACCAAGCGCGTCAAGCATCCCTCTGAAGTCCTGAAGAAGGGCGAGAAGGTCCGGGCTGTCGTTCTCGGCGTCGAGCCGGAGAACCGCCGCCTCTCGCTGGGCGTCAAGCAGCTTCAGCCGGATGTGTGGGAGACCTTCTTCGCCCAGCATCGCGTCGGCGACGTGGTCAAGGGCAAGGTTCTGCGCACCGCGCAGTTTGGCGCCTTCGTCGAGATCGCCGAAGGCGTCGAGGGCCTCTGCCACGTCTCCGAAGCAGCCGACGACCACGGCATCCAGTCAAGCTGGAGTCGGGCCAGGAGCACGACTTCAAGATCATCAAGATGAACCAGGAAGAGAAGAAGGTCGGCCTGAGCATTCGCGCCGTGGGCGAAGAAGCCAGCCGCGCCGAAGTCGAAGCCTACAAGAGCAGCCGGTGTTCCAGCTCCACCACCACGCTGGGCGATCTGGTCAACTGGAAGCGCGAAAAGTAACCCTCATTCCCAAACCAAAAAACGCCACCCGCAAGGGTGGCGTTTTTGGTTGGCAGCAACAAGTAGAGATACGGGCGGCATTCTAAACCCGCCGTAACCCCAGCTATTTGACCTTCAGATCGATATCGACCTGCTTGCGCGTGTCGAACGAGCTCACCGTCTTCTGGGCGCTCTTCTTGCCGTGGAACGCCGCCCACACCGAATAGTCCGTGTCCGCCGCCAGATCGGCGAAACGGTAGCTTCCATTGCTGGTCGAGATGAATGTCTTGATGTTGTTGTTTCTCTTGTTTTCCAGGTACACGATCGCCCCGTTGATCGGTGCGTCCTGTCCGTCCAGTACCTTCCCCTGCACGTTCTTCAGCCCAAAGCTCTGCGCTCCTGCACTCGGCAGCAGCACGGCCGTCGCCGCCAGCACCGTCGCAAACAAAATCATCCATGCGCCCGGCTTTCTCCGGGATGCCCGTGCCTTCCGCCGCATCGCTACTCCTCTTCCTCTTCCGCTGGTTCCTCTTCGTCTTCGTAACCCTCTTCCACCTTGCTCAGTTCCAGAGGATCGGTCGCCACGATCTCATACTCGGTCCCGCATTCGTCGCAGACCACTACGTCGCCTTCTTCCACTTCTTCTTCATCGAAGTCCAGAGCGCTTTCGCATTCAGGGCAAATCATGAATCCCTCCACCAGGAGAACGATAGATATGATTACGAATCCATCCGAAAGACGCAGCCCGGATGAAAAGGTTGCATGAACCATGCCGGGTCCTGCCCGCTGCGAACGACCTTCCCCGGTTCGCGCGCCTCCCCGTCCGGCTCTTGCCTTGGCTAGTTTTGAAGAGAATCGCCCTGCGCGTCAAGCGTGCTTTATCGGGCAACTCCAGTGCATACTCGATAGTCATGAAATCTCGACGCGCTTTTGCCTGCGCTCTGCTGCTGCCCGCCCTCCTGTTCACCGCTCGCGCACAATCCCGCGCCTCTTCAGCCGATGCCCCCCACCGCGATCTGGATGCCATCGGCGCACCGATTCGTCCCATGCCCGTCGATCCTGCCATCCAGCGCGCCCTCGCGCAGATCGCCCCCGCACACATCCAGCATACGATTGCCACCCTCGTCTCGTTCCATAATCGCAGCACTCTTTCCAGCATGGAAAAAGACCTGCCGCCCAACACTGGCGTCACCGCCGCCGCCGACTGGATCGCCGCGCAGTTCCAGCAGATCTCCGCCGCCTGCAATGGCTGCCTCGAAGTCCGCCGCGACACTTCACCCAGGCCCCCGGAACCGGCCCCACGCACGCTCACCCAACCCACCCCCTCACCAATGTTTACGCCATCCTGCGCGGATCCGATCCCGCCCAGTCCGCCCGCATGCTCCTCGTCACCGGCCACTACGACTCGCGCAACAGCAACAACTTCGAACACCCACGGCCAAGCCCCCGGTGCTAATGATGATGCCAGCGGCACCGCGGTTTCACTCGAATGCGCCCGCGTCCTCTCCGAAGATCAAAGTCCCCGCCACCCTGGTCTTCGTCGCCGTCGCCGGCGAGGAGCAGGGCCTCTACGGCAGCAAGCATCTCGCCGAACTCGCCAAACAGGAAAACTGGCAGCTCGAAGGCGCCCTCAACAACGACATCGTCGGCGGCAAACGAACCCCCGGCGACAAGCTCCAGGATCCCCACGCCGTCCGCGTCTTCTCCGGAGAACGTTCCCGCCACCGCCACGCCTCGAAGAGATTCGCCGCTATCTCGACCGCTCGGCTACGAGAGCGACTCGCCCTCCCGCGAGCTCGCCCGCGCCATCGTCGACGTCGCCCGTACCTACCTCCCGGCGCGCACCCTCGCCCTACAGCGACCGCGGTCATCTCGCCTCCGGCCTTCGAGCCCGTGCTCGAATTTCGCCGCGACC
The DNA here is from genome assembly GCA_963702295.1 of uncultured Acidobacteriaceae bacterium. GTDB lineage: Bacteria > Acidobacteriota > Terriglobia > Terriglobales > Acidobacteriaceae > Palsa-343. Next base: position 11,426 of record CAVPCE010000066.1, read on the forward strand.
GCTTCCTGCGCGGCGGCGACCACTCTTCCTTCAACAAGGAAGGTTTCCCGCCGTCCGCTTCACCGAGTGGCGCGAAGACTTCAACCACCAGCACCAGAACGTCCGCGTCGAAAACGGCGTTCAGTTCGGCGACCTCATCCAGTACGACAACTTCGACTACATCGGCCGCGTCGCCCGCCTCAACGCCGCCACCATGGCCTCACTCGCCAGCGCGCCGCCGCCGCCGTTGCACCCGCAGTTCGCACCCGTCACGCCAACCCACGGCCTCGACAACAACACCGAGATCGCACTGGGATGCCGCTTCCGGCGCGCCATCCGGCACGCATTACGAAATTGTCTGGCGCCCCACCTCCGCGCCCGACTGGACCCGCTCCATCCCCGCTGACCGCCTCGCCTCGGTCCCCGAAGGCCAATACTCCGCCGCCAGCGGCCACTACTCCATCACGATTCCCGTCTCCAAAGACAACGTCATCTTCGGCGTCCGCGCCGTCGACCCCAAAGGCCATCGCAGCCCCGCCGTCGTTCCCTGGCCGGCTCCGAGACCGACTCACAGCCAATGAGACAATAAATCCGTGCCTCGCCTCTCCTCCGGAATTCTCGGCTTCCCCAGCTTCAGCGGCTTCACCCGCCGCCTCGTCCTGCTGAACCTCGCGGCCTATTTTCTGCTGCTCATTCTTGGCGTCGCCGACCGCCTGCTCGCCGCGGAAATCGCCGGTATTCTCGCCCTCGACCCCGCCCTCGTCCTCCGCCACGGCTGGATCTGGCAGCTCGGCACCTACTGGATCATCCATGCGGGCATCCTGAACACCGCCTTCGAGTTGCTCTCCCTCTGGTTCCTCGGCAGCTTCCTCGAGCAGAACCACGGCGCCCGCTGGATGTCGGAGCTCTTCTTCGTCTCCGTCCTCGGCGCCGGCCTCGCTACTCTCGCCCTCTACCTCGTTCTGCCGCAGTCCTCGGGATCCCTCATCGGCATCTGGGGCGGCATCTTCGGCCTCCTCATCGCCTTTGGCGTCCTCTACGCCGACATGGAATTCATGATGTTCCCGCTGCCGATGATGATTAAGGCGAAGTATCTGGTTGCCGTCTACATGCTCATCGCCCTGGCAATGCTCTTTTCGGCAGAAAAAGGTCTTCGCGCTTTCGCAGCTCGGCGGCGCGCTCTTCGGATTCCTCTACATCAAATTCTCCCCGCGCCGCGGATTCGCCTTCGCCGGCAGCGAGTACCGTCTACGGCCTCCGCAATCGCTACTACCGCTGGAAGCGCCGCCGCGCCGCGAAGAAATTCGAAGTGTACATGCGCAAGCACCGCGACAACTGAAATTAAAAATTGTCATCCCGAGCGCCGGGTACGATCTCGCCAGCGGTGCAGAGGTTTCACCGGCGCGCAGCCGAAAGATCTCGAGCGTTGCCCTTTGGTACCGGCTACCGGCTACCGGCTCCATGCGACCGCCCCCGTCCTACACCCTGATCAGCGGCAGCCCTGACTCCGGATCCACCTGCTTCCGCAGCGCCTCCGGGCTCTCCGTCAGAATCACCTCGCACGTCGGGCGCACCGTCGCTGCCTGTAAATGCCCGCCACGCATCGTTCCATCCTGGCGAGCGATGGCCACGTGCGCATGGACCGTCGGCTTGCCCTCGTTGAGCGCAATGTCCCCGATCAGCGACACCAGTTCCACCTGCTCCTTCAAATCCACCGACGTCATATACCCCTTCGTATCCCAGTCGAACCATGCCAGCCGCACCGCCGAGAAGGCCCCGATGGCGTGAAAGCTCGATCCCTCCAGCTTCTCGTCCTCTGCGAACTTCTTCAAACCGCTCGCCAGCTCGTCGCCCGTCTCAAAAATCACCGCATAGGTTCGTGGTTCTCTCTCGATCAGCTTGTGTCGCATCGTTTCCTCCCCTTCATCGGATGCGTCCCGCTGCCTGCTGCCTCCTCTCGCCAGTCGCCCGGCGCCCGCTAAGTTCGTTTCCCTGCGGGTACAGGAAGGAATTTTTGCAGCCGGGCATGCCGGTGCTTCTGTATCACGGCACGATTGAAGGAGATATTGAACGACTCTCCAGGCGTGCGGTTTGAAATGGCGGGATTGTGTCGGTTACCTCATGTTGGGGTGAGGCAGCGCGAAATCGCGTCTGGCCAACGCGCACCAGCGGGCGTGGTTGGGCCTACGAATCGAGGCAACATGTTGGCACTATTGGAAGTCTCTGTAGGGTTCGGTGAAGAACTTGTCGACCTGTTGGTCGAAGTCGTCGGTGTGTTCGCGCAGGGTGCCATGGCCAGAATTAGGGACAACCCAGAGATTGGCGTGGGGAACGTTCTGGTAGATGAGAACGGTGTGGGTAATGGAGATGAGGTCGTGGTCGCCACAGATGATGAGCGATGGGGCCTGGATGGTGTGGAGTTGGGCGAGCGTGATGTGGGGCTCCTCCCAGTCGAGAAGAAAGAGCTTGCGGTCGTTCTTTTCCTGGGCGGTGGGATAGGTCTTGTGAAGGCCGGAGTCGTATTCCTTCCTTTCGTCATCCCAGAGACCTGGCTGGAAGGCATCGGCGGTGGGCCAGAGATTGGCGCCTGTGGAGGCGAGGCGCTTCACCTTTTCAGGATGGCGGATGGCGAGCAGAAGTGCGTTGATGCCGCCGTCGCTCCAACCGATAACGTAGGCGGAGGGGATGTGCATAGCGTCGAGCAAGACGGCGTAGTCGTCTGCCATCATTTCAAAAGTGAGGGGATGGTCGGGGTCAGGCGATCTGCCCTGCGAACGGCTGTCGGCGAGGATAACTTTGTAGTGCGTGGCGAAGTAAGGAACGTTCTTCGCGAAGGCGCTCATGTCGCCATTGTTCCCGTGAATCATTAGCAGAGGTGGACCGCTGCCATAGACTTCGGTGTACATCTTGAAGCCGTTGATGTCGTAGAACTTTCCGGCGGTCGGATTGTGGTCGTACGGAATTGGCGCAGGCTCCTGCGCGCGAGCCATTGTGACGCCGAGAACGAACGGAAGACAGAGGGCAGCAGGAGCGCATATGCGGAACGTTCGCAGCAGATGCATCGGGAAGCCTCCGTTGCAGCGAAGAGCATGTTGTCTGTCGCATGGTAAATGGGAACTCGAAGGCAGCGGAAATAGATCCTGCCGTGGGACGAGCGAGCGGGTGAGATGGGGATGGTGGGATCTGGGGGGTTGGCTTCCGCGCAGAAGTCCTGAACAGCCTGCCCAGAGAACGCGCGAGTGAATCGAGGGGAAGAAAGCTGAGCGAGCCGGCACACCAGGATAGACGGTCGACGCGGCGAAACCCAGCCTGCCTCGAAAAAAGGGGCTTCCAACCTCCCCTGCCATTACCAGTATACGGCGCACCCGGGGGCTTGCTGCCAGATCCGGGTCATGCCGTAGAGTCTGTCGGGTGAGCCGAACCCTGGGGCCGAGGCCAAAGTCTCCAGGAATCAAAGCAGGACGACTGTTCTGGAGGAAGATCATGCTCTACAAGTGGAAAAATCCCGCGATTATGGTGTTAGCCGGCTTCTTCCTGGCCGCAGCGGCGAACGCGCAGGCTAATCGCAGGATCGGAGACGGTCAGTTCACAACGCCGGATGGCACGCGGATCCATTTTCTTCGCGAGGGCCAGATGGGGAGCCTTCCCAGCCTGGTGCTCATTCCTGGATGGACCCTTTCAGCAACCCTCTGGACAGAACAATTGAACCGCTTCTCTGACGATCGGCTGGTGGTTGCAGTCGACCCGCGATCCCAGGCGGACTCCTCGCAAAGCCTGGTCGACAACACACCCGAAGGGCGCGCCCGCGATCTGCACGATCTGGTGGCCCATCTGGGGATCAGGCAGTTCGTCATCGTTGGATGGTCGCAGGGAGCGCAGGATGTGGCAGCATACATCGCTCAGTACGGCATGGCGCAGATCGACGGAATCGTGTTCGTGGATTCCCCTGTATCGGCTGGGCCTGAAGAGATCACGCTGCATCCGGAGTTCAGCAAAATGATCGTGTCCGGGCTTGCAACCTATGCTCGCTACCCGGCCGAGTACTGCTCTGGTCTGGTGCATTCAATCTTTAAGAAACCGCATCCGGAGCTCAACATCCCCGCTCTCATCGCGGAGTCGCAGAAGACTCCTTCCCCAACCGGAACACAAATGCTGATTATGGATATCTTTGGCATGGACAGGCGTCCGGCACTAAAGAAAATCGACAAGCCCACGCTGGTCATTGCTGCTTCCACCTCACCGCTTTTGCAGGCACAGAAGCAGATGGCTGCAGCGATTCCGTCGGCTCGCTTTGTAACCGTCGAGGGCGCGGGTCACGCCCTGTTCGTGGACGAGCCTGAGCAATTCGACCGTGCCCTGCAGGATCTCCTGGTAAAAAGTGAAGAAGGAAATCGCCATGGCAACACATAGACCGGAGTTAGTTCAGCGAGTGCCTGGGATCCCGAAAGCGAAACGATCCAGCCCGGCCTGGGTTACTCAGAAATCGCCTGAGTAATTTCGAGCTGCAACCGTCTGTCCGGAACTCGATCCGTTAACGCGCAAATCGTAATCGGCTGGACCCCCGGCAAGCTGGCGGCGCCTGGCCGTCGTTGACTCATCCTTGTCCGTCCGAAGCCCAACCCCAACGGGAGAACATCTGGAGCTCTCCCCCTTCTCGAGCTGTAGCGCACCCGGCTGCTCGCAGCAAGCCGGGAATCCTGACTCAACGTCGCACGATTCGGCCTGATTTCAACGGCCGCAACCAGAAACGCAGAACAGGAGCCAAATGATGATTGAACATGCGGTGGTAATTGCCGGAGGCGGTCCGACCGGGATGATGCTGGCAGCCGAGTTGACGCTGGCCGGTATCGACGTCGCTGTTGTCGAGCGGCGTGCGAGCTCGGAGCTGGAGGGTTCGCGCGCCGGCGGTCTGAATGCCCGCACCATCGAAGTTCTCGATCAGCGAGGAATCGTCGATCGCTTCCTCGCAGAGGGAAAGGCGATGCAGGTCGGAGGATTCGCTCACATCCCTCTGGATATCAGCGACTTTCCCACCCGGCACAACTACGGCCTCGCCCTCTGGCAGAAGCACTTCGAACGCATCCTCGGGGGCTGGATTGAAGAGTTAGCCATCTCGGTCTACCGCAGCCGCGAGGTCACTGGCCTCGCGCAGGATGACACCGGCGTTGACGTCGCACTGTCCAATGGCAGCCGATGCGGGCACAGTATCTCGTTGGTTGCGACGGTGGCCGCAGCGTGGTCCGTAAAGCAGCCGGCATTGGATTCCCCGGCTGGGACGCAACGGTCAGTCACATCCTCGCCGAAGTCGAGCTAGCCGAGGAACCGGCATGGGGCATGCGCCACGATGCTGTCGGCATTCATGCCCTGAGCAAAATGAACGAGAAGGGCCTGGTACGAGCCTTCGTGACCGACAACGAGCTCGGCGGCACCAGCGATCCGACCCTTCGCGATCTCAGCGAAGGACTGATCCGCGTCTATGGCACGGACTACGGAGTCCACAGCCCGATCTGGATCACCCGGTTCACCGATGCGGCGCGTCAGGCCGAAACCTATCGCAAGGGACGGGTCCTGCTGGCCGGCGATGCCGCGCACGTGCATTACCCGGCGGGCGGACAAGGCCTCAATACCGGTGTTCAGGATGCCGTGAACCTGGGGTGGAAGCTGGCCCAGGTGGTGAAGGGAACGTCGCCCGAGAGCCTTCTGGATAGCTATCACGCTGAGCGCCACCCAGTCGCCGCCCGCGTCCTGCAGAACACCCTGGCCCAGGTCGCCCTCATGCGCCAGGATGATCGGTCGAAGGCCGCATGGACCACAGTTGGCGAACTCCTGAAGATGGACCAGCCCCGCAAACGCTATGCCGCCATGATGTCCGGGCTGGACATTCACTACGACCTCGGCGAGGGGCATCCACTGCTCGGCCGCCGTATGCCCGATCTCGACCTGGTCACCGCCGCGGGTCCGCTGCGGGTCTTCACCCTTCTGCATAAGGCTCGGCCCGCGCTCCTTAACCTCGGTGAGTCCGGCGGCTTCGATCTCGCTCCGTGGGCGGATCGGGTTCAGCAGACCGACGCCGCGTACGCAGGTCCGTGGGAGCTTCCTGCACTGGGAACCGTCCCGGCTCCCACAGCCGTGCTCATTCGGCCCGACGGCTATGTGGCCTGGGTGGGAGGTCGCAAGCAGCAGGGGCTCGCCGAGGCGCTCACGACCTGGTTCGGACCGACGGCTGCGGCGTAGGCATCGAGGGCTTGGCAGGCATTCCAGGGATCGCCATAAACGGTTTATGAAGAAATCCGCGCGATTGTGGAAATCCTGTCAAGCCTCTCTCGCTCTGACGAAAGTAACAGCTGTTGATACAAAACGACTTCCACGTCAAAATTCATCCCAAAACGTGGCAGTAAATCCGTCCGAACTTGGTATTCTGAACTTATAGAGTAAAAAAAGAAAAAGCCCGCCGCGCGCGGGCTTTCATCTTTGGAGTGCTGACCTCTTCGCCGGCCGAAATGTCGAGGAGGTCTCTGCTAAGTGATCGATCATCAATCAAGTAGCGAGAGGAGGTCCCTTGGCCCTCTTTGCAACCTGCAGAATGCAGGAGGCTTACGCATAGTTGACATCGCAAAATATTTTTTTTGCCGACCTGCCTCGGCCGCCCGGCTACTTCGTTTCCGCCACCGCGGGCGCGGCCTCCTGCGGCGGAATCAGCGGCAGCTCCTCGACAATGTCGATGCCCGCACGCCGCAGCAGCTGCAGCACCGTCGCCTTGTTCAGACGCGTCGCGTCGAACTCCACCCGGATCCGCTTCCACTCTTCCTCGACCCGGATGCGCCGAATGCCATAGATCTCGCGCATGTTTCCCAGCGCAGACATCGCCGATTCCAGCGGATGCCCTTCGTACCGGTACAGAACATCGAGCTGCGTCATGCCTCGATCATACCAGGAAGGAGAAGAAGATCGGCTCGGGGAGCCTCATGTGCCGATAACCAAAGGAACTAAACTCCAGACGGTTAGAGCCTGACTCCCGGCCGCAGAAACGGATTCGACTCCCGCTCCTCACCAACCGTCGTCGCCGGTCCGTGCCCCGGAATCACCAGAGTCTCTTCCGGGAGCACCAGCAACCGGTCGTGGATCGACTGCAGAATCTGCCGCCCGTCGCCGCCCGGCAGATCGGTCCGCCCGATCGATCCGGCAAAGAGGGTATCGCCGGCCAGCAGCAGGTTGTCCGGCGCAAAGTGCAGGCAGATGCTTCCCTGCGTGTGTCCCGGCGTGTGCAGGATCTGTGCCGTGTGCCCGGCAATTCCGGCCGTCGTCCCGTCCTCGGCGCTGGCGTCCGGCGGGGCTACCTCGGGTGCCGCAACGCCGATCCATCCGGCCTGGACCTCCATCATCTCCAGCTGCGCCAGATCGTTCTGGTTCATCAGGATCGGAGCACCGGTCGCGCGCTTCAGCTGAAGTGCGCCGCCGACATGGTCGATGTGGCCATGGGTCACAACAATCTGTTTCAGCGTCAGCTTGTGCTTCGCAAGAACCGTCAGAATTTGCGGGATGTTGTCGCCGGGATCGACAACCATGGCCTCGCCGCTCGCTTCATCGCCAAGGATGGTGCAGTTGCACTGCAGCGGCCCAACGGGAAAGGTCTCGAGGATCATGCGTCAGTTCTCCCGCGATGGAAAAAGGGGCAGGCGCGTCGCCTGCCCCTTTCTGGATTCTCGACGAAGCTACTTGCTCTTTGGCGTGCTCTGCGTCGCGGCGCCCGACAGCACTGAGTGAGGATGCACGACCTGATGCTGCAGCATGACCGTGAGCGTAATGGAGGTAATGAGAAAAATGCCTGCCAGCCACGCAGTGGCCTTGGTGAGCATGTTGGCTGCGGAACGCGGGCCGAAGGCCGTCTGCGATCCCTGGCCGCCGAAGGCTGCCGCCAGATCGGCGCTCTTGCCCTGCTGCAGCAGGATGATCACGATGAGCAGAAGGCTGACGATGATATGGATGGTGGTGACGACGTAGATCACGGTGTGTTTAACAACCTCAGGGTGCGCCGGAGAAGCTCAGGCTGAATTCTTTGGTGCGGAAGGGGGGACTTGAACCCCCATGCCTTTTGGGCGCCACCCCCTCAAGATGGTGTGTCTGCCAATTTCACCACTTCCGCACGGAAATGTACTGCCCAAGTATAACAAGGCACCCTGGCCCGCGAAAGCCGCTCCACGCCCCTTGATTGTGTTACAACGGCTAGCAACTTCGCCACTGCTGGAACGAGCATCCGCAGCCCGCCCGCGCCGGCGATTCCCGGAGACCTTGTGAGAGATTCGTTGCGCTTTTCTGCCGTGTTGGCTCTGCTTTTGCCTGCCGCCATCGTCGCCGCCACTCCCGCCAGCCTGCCCTCGCTTTCCCAGCCGTCGCTCTCGCCTGACGGCCACGAGATCGCCTTTGTCTCCGGCGGCGATATCTGGAGTGTTCCGGCCGAAGGCGGCCAGGCGCATCTGCTGGTCAGCAATCCAGCCACGGAGTCCCGCCCGCTGTGGTCGCCCGACGGCACCCGCCTGGCCTTCGTCTCCACCCGCACCGGCAATGGCGACGTCTACGTCCTTGCCCTGGCCACCGGACAGCTCACTCGGATCACCTGGGCCGATGCCGCGGAGGATCTCGATGCATGGTCGGCGGATGGCCGCTGGCTCTACTTCACGTCGAATTCGGACGACATCGCCGGTACCACGGATGTCTTCCGCGTCAGCGCCGACGGAGGCACGCCGCTCGAAGTCAGCCATGAGCGATACCTCTCCGAGTTCGAGTCGGCGCCGTCGCCTGACGGCAAAACACTGGCCATGATGGCCAAAGGCATCAGCCACTCCCAGTGGTGGCGCAACGGCCATGCCCACATCGACGACACGGAGCTCTGGCTGAAATCGATCGACGAATCCGCCGGCTACCGCGTGCTTCTGGCCGAAGACGCCAAGCATGGATGGCCGATGTGGTCCGAGGACGGCGCAACCCTCTACTACATGTCCGACAAAACCTGCCCGGAGAACCTCTGGTCAGCCAGCGTAAAAGACGGAACTGAAAAGCAGCTAACGCATTTCAGCTCGGGGCGAGTGCTCTTCCCGACCCTCGGTGATCACGGCAAAACGATCGTCTTCGAACGCGACTTCAATCTCTGGAAATACGAGCTTGCCTCGGGCAAGGCGGAGAAAATTCCGGTCGAACTGCGCGGATCGCCTGCGGGTGCGGGCGTGCGCCATGAGGCCGTCTCGAAGTTTACTGAGATGGCACTCTCACCCGACGGCAAAAAGGCTGCCCTCGTGGCCCACGGCGACGTTTTTGCGACTACGGCGAAGGATGGTGGCGAGGCGATCCGGGTGACGAACACGCCCGAGGTCGAGAACGATCTGCACTGGTCGCCGGACAGCAAGCAACTCGTGTACGAGAGCTATCGCAACGGCCACGCCAATCTGTACGAATATGACTTCACCACGGACAAGGAGCGGCAGCTCACCAAGGGTACGGCAGAGGACGAGAGCCCGCGCTACTCACCCGATGGCAAGACCCTGGCCTATCTTCGCAATGAGAAGGAATTGCACCTGTTGACGCTGAGCGATCTGAGCGACAAGACGCTGGCCACCGACTACATGCAGGATCCGGTCTTTGCCTTCTCCCCCGCTGGCGACTGGGTCGCCTTCGCTGCCGAGGGTTACGACGGCTTCCGCAATCTGAAGGTCGTCTCCACAAAAGGAGGAGAGGCTCGCCCGATTAGTTTCCTGGCGAATGGCGCGTCGGCACGGCTCATTGCCTGGTCGCCGGATGGCAAGTACGTGCTGTTTGAGACGGCACAGCGCAGCGAGAACTTCGACATCGCGCGCGTCGATCTCACGCTGCACGTCCCCACTTATCGCGAAGACGAGTTCCGAGATCTTTTCCGAACGCCGCAACAGCCCACGCCGAAGTCCGAATCCAGGCCGGACGCAGCGGCGGCGTCCTCTGATCCGGCCGACAAGGAAAAATCCGAGTCCGCGAAGAAGCCGGAGCCGATCGACATTCGTTTCGATGGCATTCGCGACCGGCTGACTCTCCTGCCGATCGGCCTGAGTGCGGTCGCGCCGGTGATCAGTCCCGATGGCAAAACGCTGGTCTTCGCCGCACAAACCGGCAATCAGGAGAATCTTTACAGCTACTCGCTGGAAGAGAATCCGAAGGAGCCGCCAGTGGCGAAGCAACTCACCGCCAGCCCCAGCGACAAGCAGGACTGGCAGTTTTCGCCCGATTCCAAAGAGGTGGTCTACCTCGACGCCGGCCAGTTGCGCCGCCTCGCTCTGGAAGGAGCTCCGGCGAAACCGATCGCGGTGACGGCGACCTTTGACGTGGATTTCGCCACGGAGAAGAATGCGGCCTTTGAAGAGGCCTGGCACGATCTGGATCGCTTTTTCTATGATGCGACGTTCCATGGCCACAACTGGAATGCGATCCACGACGAGTGGGCCCCATATATTGCCGGTTCCCAGACGCCGGATGAGATGCGTCGCGACATCAACCTGATGATCGGCGAACTGGACTCCTCCCATTCCGGAATATCCGGCCCCGGCATGCCTGCGCAGCACGTCGGCCGGCTGGGCCTGCGCTTCGATCGCGCGGAGTACGAAACGGGTAAGGGCCTCATTGTGCGGGAGGTGGTGCCGCTGGGCCGAAGCCGCCATCGAGGGCATTATCGTTGGGGATCGCCTGTTGGCGGTCAACGGGCAGCCGCTCGAAACCCATACCAATCTCAACGACCTGCTGACGGACACCATCGGTCGCCGTACGGTTCTGCACGTAGCCGCCGCGGATGGCAAGGAGCGCGACGTCGTCGTGATGCCCGTTTCAACGACCACCGAAGCGGGCCTGCTCTACCGCGCGTGGATCGACGCCAATCGCGCCGAGGTGGCAAAGCTGAGCGGCGGCCGCCTGGGCTATGTGCATCTCGCTGACATGAGCGACCACGCGCTCAAGCAGCTTTACCTCGACCTCGACGCGCAGAACGAGAGCAAAGACGGTGTAGTCATCGACGTCCGCAATAACAACGGTGGCTACGTGAACGGCTATGCGCTCGACGTGTTCACGCGGCGGAACTACCTCATCATGACGCCGCGAGGCCTCACGCCGTCGCCGTCGCGGCAGCTGCTGGGGCAGCGCGCGCTGGGCAAACCGACGATCCTGCTTACCAATGAATCGACGCTCTCCGATGGCGAAGACTTCACCGAAGGCTATCGCTCGCTGCATTTGGGGAAGGTAGTCGGCGTACCAACCGCGGGCTGGATCATCTATACCGGCGGCACCGAACTAATTGATGGCTCGCGGCTGCGGCTGCCCCGCGTGCGCGTGCAGGATCTGCGCGGGCAGACGATGGAGGAGCACCCGCGACCGGTGGACATCGACGTTGTCCGTAAGCCGGGTGAAACGGAGACCGGAGAGGACTCGCAGCTGCAGCTTGCGGTGACGGAGCTGCTCAGCCAATTGCCGGCAAAGCAGTAGAAGTTGCAGGACTGGCGGTCAACCGCCAGCGGGCCGAAAATCCGCCGTGGATGAGGAGAACCTTACGATGCATGTAACCTTGCACGATACTCAGGCGCTGCTGGCGCGCACGCCGCCCACGCTCAATACGCTGCTGCGCGATCTGCCGGAGACCTGGACAAGCCTGCACGGGGGAAGTCACCTGGAATGCGATCGGCATCGTCGGGCATCTGGCGCACTGCGAGCGGGCTGACTGGTTGCCACGGGTCCGCATGATCCTCGAATGCGGCGAGGCGCGGACCTTCGAGCCGCTGGACCGGTTTGCCTTTATCCAGGAGATCGAAGGGAAGTCGCTGGGGAACTGCTGGATGAATTTGCGCGCCTGCGTGCCGGGAATCTCAGAGCGCTGGATGACCTGCACCTGGGAAGAGAGCAGCTGGCGCTGACGGGGCGGCATCCGGCTCTGGGCGTGGTGACGCTTTGCGAGCTGCTGGCCGCCTGGGCAACGCATGATCTCACCCATCTTCACCAGATGACACGCGTGATGGCGTTCCAGTATCGCGAGGCGGTGGGCCCGTTTCGCCGTTACCTCGGCGTTCTGCAATGCGAAGGACACAGCTCGGCTGCATAGCCGAACCGACAGGCATTCGATCGGGAAAGGGCAGGCCGCATGAAGGCACTTTTGTCACTGGTTCTCGGGTTGTCCACTGCGGGAACCATCGCCGCGCAGAATCAGCCAGTGTTTTTGCCGGCGAGCCCGACCACGGTGGCGTGGGGCTACTACTGGTCGAAGGCGAAGCCGGTGCTCACGGTACATTCAGGTGATACCGTCCGCATCCAGACGCTCTCCACCTGCGGATCGAGCCAGCGTCTCGAGGAAGAAGGCGTGCCGGCGGCGGAGATTCCACCGTACAATCAGCCGATTTACGACCAGGTGAAGGACCGCGGGCCGGGCGGCCATATTCTCACCGGTCCGGTGGCGATTGCCGAAGCCGAGCCCGGCGACGTACTCGAAGTGCAGATCCTGAAGATTGACCTCGATGCTCCGTTTGCCTGCAACGGATTCGCCGTGGGGCGAGGATTTTTGCCGAATGATTATCCCTACGGTGGATCGAAGATCATTCCGCTCGATCGCGAGAAGATGATCGCGCAATTGCGCCTCGCATCAAGATTCCGGTTCATCCCTTCTTCGGCAGCATGGGGGACGCGCCGCCGAAATCCGCAGGCCGCTATGACAGCGCGCCCCCGTGGATGCATGCCGGCAACATGGATAACAAGGGCTCGTGGCAGGCACGACGCTCTACATCCCCGTGCATGCCGGGGCGCTCTCTTTGAGGTCGGCGACGGCCACGCCGGACAGGGTAACGGCGAGGTCGACATCACCGCGATGGAGACGTTTCTGACCGGGACGTTCCGCTTCATCGTGCACAAGGACCAGCATCTGCTGTGGCCGCGTGCGAGACCCCGACCAGCTACATCAGCATGGGCTTCAGTCCCGACCTGAAGACGGCGACGGAAATGGCGGTCCGCAACATGATCGACTTTCTCATTACGACGAAGCATCTCTCTCGCGACGATGCCTACATGCTGACCAGTGTCGCGGTGGATGTGGACATCACGCAGCTGGTCGACGGCGACGTTGGCGTGCACGCGATCTGCCCGAAAGGCATTTTCACGCAATAGGAGTGGTCGGAGAAGGTTACTCGAACAGCCGCGGGCCAGGGCGGTCTTCCGCCGGGCGAGGTTTGCTTTTCACCTCGCGGTGCAGATAACTGCGGGTCGGCGCTGCAGAGAGAATTCCGAGGAGTTCGCTCAGCTCCTTGCGAAGTGCTGCAGCTTCTTATCCACCGAGGCTCCCTCGATCAGCGGCATCTGTTTCGTTTTGCTGACCCTCGCTTCCTGAGCGAGAAGCTGGCGCGCACCGGCGATCGTGTAGCCCTCCTCGTAAAGGAGCTTCTTGATGCGCATCGCCAGTTCGACCTCACGACGGCGGTAGAGTCGCTGCCCGGTACCGCTCTGTGGGGCGCAACTGCGGGAATTCGGTTCCCAGAAGCGCAGAAGTACGTCTCCACGCCGCAAAGCTTCGCCACATCCCCAATGCGGAAGTACAGCTTATCGGGGATGACGATTGCGTGCGTAGCGCGGCGCTGTGTGGCGGAGCGAGGCATTGTGGGACGGTTCTCACGGGGCCAGTATTGGCCAGAGAACCCTGTCCACAATGAGGGAATAACGGGATCAAATCTGGCGCCGGCCCCTCGACGGCCTTGCGGGCTACCGAGCCACGCGGTGCGGCCCGCAGGTACTGGACGGGCCACGGGGCTGTTTCACCCAGCGCGGCTGCGGCGTGCAGCGGCAAGTAAGGATCGCGCAGGAATTCGCGGGCGATGAAGATCACGTCCGCCTGGCCGGTGCGCAGGATGTGCGCCGCCTGCGCGGGGGGGTGAGCGTGCCCACAGCGCCGGTCGCGATGCCGGCCTGAGTGCGGATCGCCTCGGAAAACGACGTCTGGTAGCCGGGTCCAACGGAAATCTGGTCGACTCCAGCCACATTGCCGCCCGATGAAACGTCGATCAGGTCGACGCCATGCTCGCGAAGCAGACCCGCCAGCCGAATTGACTGCTGCAGATCCATCCTCCCTCGGTGTAATCGGTGGCGGAGATGCGGACGAAGAGCGGGCGCTCGCGTGGCCAGACCGAGCGGATGGCATCGATCACTTCGAGGAGCAGGCGAACGCGGTTTTCGAAGCTGCCGCCGTATTCGTCGCTGCGCTGGTTGCTGATCGGCGACAGGAATTCGTGCAGGGGGTGACCGTGGGCAACTGGATTTCGATGACATCGAAGCCGGCGCGATCGGCGCGCGCTGCCGCATGGCGGAATCCCTGTGCGATTGCGTTGATTCCGGCCTTATCGAGTTCCTGCGGCTTCGGATAGGTGGCCGAGAAAGGAATCGCGCTGGGCGAACAACGTCCGACCAGCCGCCGGCTTCCGGCGCGATGACGCCCTCGCCGCTCCACGGGCGATGGGTGCTGGCTTTGCAGCCGGCTGGTGGGCCAGTTGGATGCCAGCACGCGCTTCCTGGGAATGGAGGAATGCCGTGATCCTGGCCAGAGGCGCAATGTGCTCGTCCTTCCAGAGACCAGATCCTGCGGGCTGATGCGGCCTTCTCGGTCACCGCCGTGGCCTCGGTAAAAACCAGGCCGGCGCCTGCCACCGCGCGGCTGCCCAGATGCACGAGGTGCCAGTCGTTCGCCAAGCCGTCTCGCAGGAGTACTCGCACATGGGCGAAACGACGATGCGGTTGGGCAGCGTGACAGAACCGATGGTCAGAGGGGAAAAGAGGTGCGCAGGATTTTGAGCGGTCACAGGCGTTTGGATGAGAGGCGGCATGTTTGGTCCACAGATGAAAGAAGGGGTGGCAGCAATAAAGAAAGAGGCTTCGCTCGGAAACGAAGCCTCTGGAGAGTGCCTGGAATGCGGGGGAGGGCTGAGGTTGAGCCTCCGTATGGAAATCCTTCTCCCAGAGATTTCCCTGGTAAAACGCCAACCCTCTACAACATTCTGGCCAATAGCCGTTAAGCCATCTACATATTGTGGTGCCTTGACAGATGTTGTCAAGCAAATTTTTGGCAGAGGGGACCGCACCCCGGAATCGTCCCGGGCCAACAACCACCCCAAGATGGGGGGTGAAGCCTGTCCGTTTAAAGGGAAGCCATCCCGCCCAAGGAGGCGGGATGGCTCTGAAGTCACCGCACGATGGCGGAGACACCTAAGGTATGGATCTGGCTGCCGGCTGTGCCGGTCACCGTGACGTTGTAAGTGCCGGCCGTGCCGCCGGTCACGGACAGCGTGAGATAAGCCGACGGATTCGTGGAACCGGTGGCTGGCAGGGTAACGGTTGCGGGGGTCCCGTACCGAACCAGCAGGTGACTCCCGCAGGCGCCGGCAGGTGAGGTTAACCTTCCCGTGAACCCATTCGCCGGATTCACAAAGACCGTCGTGCTGCCCGTTCCTGGGCTGAAGGCGAAGGAAGGAACGGCGGTGATCCAGAAGTCCGAAAGAGGAGTGATCGAGTTGCCGCTGTTCAGGATGGTGGCCGAGCCGTTGTAGTTTTTGTCGCCGCTGTATTGCAGGGTGACGAAGTTCGCGCCCTGCAGCAGGGTTTGACTCGTTAGGTGCCGGTGAAGGCCGAGCTGTCGCCGGAGCCCGGAGTCAGGAAGAACTTGCCGTCACGCCTTCTCCATTAGGAAAGGCGAGACGGCACCCGTGGGCGCCGGGTGGCCGCTTGGCCGGTCACAGTGCCGGTGACGGTCATCGCCGTTGTCGGCGAGATGCTGCCGGCCGTGGTGCGGTGATGGTGGTAGCCGGCAGAGTGGCGGGTGAGGATGGCAATCGATCCAGAGGCAGCACTGGAACCGGTCGCGAGCCTCCCATAATTCGAGTCCCCGGTGTGTAGGAGATGCCGAGAGTGTAGGTGTTTGAGCCGGTGCCGCCCCCTCCACCTCCTAAACCGCCGCCGCCGAGGTTGCCGGCGCCGCCGCCGCCACCGCAGGAGATCCCAGCGGCGACCACTCCGGCAAACACCACGAGGCAGACGAAATTGCGCCATCCGCGGTTCCGGGCGGGAATCGCAAGCAGGACGACGCAGGCGAAGACCGCGACGCCTCCGCCGGGCAGCAGGGATTCGGCTGGTGGCGCAGATCGAGCGCGGAGCTCGAGGAGCTGCTGGCAATCTTCACGACCGCGATGCCGACCGTCTGTCCGGTAGTGGGATCAATCCCGGCCACAAGATTGATCGTCTGGCTGCCACCGGGAAGACCGGTGACGGTGACGCTCCATGGCGTTGCGACCACCGGAGGTGATATGCCGGACTCTGCTCGTTTGCGACGATCGTGTCCTCGCACTGTTGTTCCACGAGGATGTTGAAATGGCTGTCCTGGCCGCCCGCGAGCGTGAACGGGTTGCTGGAGGTGATGTTGGAAGCGCCGATGTATACATCCGGCGTGTCCTTAACCACCGTGAAGGTTACAGCAGCGGCTGTTGACGCCTGATGGGGGGCATCGCCGTTATAGGCGGCGGTGACGGAGTGAGCGCCAATTGCGAATGGCGCATTGAATTCGGCATCGCCTTCGGCATTCAGAATTGCCGTATTGATCGCATTTCCTCCGTCATTGAAGACGATGCAGTTCCGGTCGGCGCAGTGTACGTCTGGCAGCTTGTCGATGTGCTGCTGGATTTCACGCATTGGCTGTAGTAATTGCTGCCATAGACAGCGGCGTTCAGCAGGATTTGTGTGCCATACAAACGTTGGTGGATCCCGCACTGATAGCGGTGGTGCCAGTAGCCGTCAGCAGATTCATTGCGGTGACGCTGGCTTCGGGATTGACAGTGATTGAGGTTTTCGAGGACGTGCTCGCCGCGTTCGTGCCATCGCCGCTGTACTGGCCCCAGATGTCATAAGTCCCGCCCGGCAGGTTGTTCACGTTAGCCGACGTGAACGATCCCATTGCTGAGCGGGAGATGAATATCGCTGGCGGCCAGAGGCAGGGGACTGTCGGTCATCAGCGCAACGGAGCCCACCAGATGCATGCCCGTGGACGAAGCCGTCCGGTGTTAGTGATTGCCGTGCCGTGGTTGAAGGAGGTCCAGGAGGGTGTCAAGGTGACGGATGACGTGGTGAAGTGTACGTTGGCCCAGTCATTGACCAGAACGGCTGCGTCCACAGAGCCCAGGCCGGTAGCCAGGTTATAGCCCGCGCCGGCGTTATAGTCCGCGGTCGAGCCGGTGCCGAGCTCGCCTTCCGTCGCCGATCCATAGGTTGGATCGGTAATTGTAATAGCGTTGTTTCCCGCGGAGATGCAGTTCGTCGGCAAATGGCCGCTGACAGTCGTGAAAGCGCGGGGAACGGCGTTGGTTCCCACCGTGATTTCATGGAAGGCAGCCGGGAACTGGGCACTGAGTGGGTAAAGAACGAAGTCCGCCTGGCCCATGGCATCCGTATTTCTGGTTGACCAGTGCCATGATCCCAGCGAAAGCAGGCGCCGCTGCAGAATGCATCCACGCCGAAAATCTGGACGGGACCCGTGCCGACTGTCTGGCAGTCACCGTCTTCATAGCAAATCGGATAGTAGCTGTAGTTCAGACCAGAGGCGGCGAAGAGGGAAACGTCAGGAGTATCGCGTACTTTATCCGCTGGGACGCCGGTGCCCATCTGCCGCGCAGGCTTCGGATAGCCGGAGAGCGTGCCCGTGCGCGCGCCCGTAGTGCTGCTGTAGCCGGTAGAGCAGACCGCGGCGCTGCTGGCGCCGCCCACTGCCCCCGGCAATGGTGGTCATCGCCATCACTGTTGTAGTGATTCGAAGCATCGAGGCCGAACTGGCTGGAGTTCGGATGCTCCTGGATGGGTTTCAGAAGCGAGCCGGACGCCGGCGGCGTGTTGGAGCCCGTTGTGTTCCAGTAAGTGGCAAGGTACACAGTGCGAGGCTCGCGTAGCTGGAGCCGTAGTAGAAGTCGGTGCCGCCCACTGCGACATTCCAGGTGGAGGAGGCGAAACCGCTCACGCCCAGTCCGTTCACCGCGTAATACTGCGTGTCCGGATTGTCGCACCCTGCAGAGCCGTAGTCTCCCGTGGAGACCATCGCCGTGATGCCCTGGGCTGCGGCCTGTTCCATCAGCACCTGATTGATGAAGGAATTCGACGAGCCGAGATTCGCTTCGCACTGGCCGAAGCTCATACTCACAACCGGCGCGACGTTGCCATAAACCGCGTGTTCGGCGGCGAGAATCAGACCGCTTTCAAGGGCGGTATCGGCCGCGATAACCAGATCGACGGTCGCGTCGGGGACCACTGCGCCCGACCATTCCACATCGAGATAAGCTTCCGTGGAAGCGTAGGTGGGCCCGTCGGGATTGTTGATGCCATCGATGCCCGGGTCATTGCCGTCGATGATGATGTCGGGGGGGATACGCGGGCAGATTGAACAGCGAGCGGGGACGCGCTTCACGAGGGTAATGTTGATGTTCGACTCGTTGACGATGGCGATGGTTTGACCGGTGCCGTACACGCCCGCCGTGTACAGGGGGTTCAGGTCATATTGCGTAGCGAAGTCGGCGGGAAGAGCGCGAAATTGACGCCGCCGATCGTGGGATATCCCGCCCCGCCGGGGACCGTCCACGTAGGTGCTGGCTGTGCCGGTCTTCGGATCGTAAAGAGCCTTGCCCAGAAGCCGGGCATAGCTTTTCGGACGGAAGTTATTTCAGAGAAACGAAGCCGGCCACCACCGGAGTCAGAGCGGTAGGTATGTGCGGCTCCGTCGCTGTGGCGAAATGCGGATTGCCATTCACCTCATACTGGTGCACCTGGACGGCGAAGGCATCGCGCATCTGGGCGACATTGCCGCTGAACTCGATAGCCTGTTTTGCCGGGCAGCACGCTGTTCACG
>CAVPCE010000067.1:0-63649 GCA_963702295.1 uncultured Acidobacteriaceae bacterium
GGCGTTGCCATTGCACAGCGGCGAGCCGCAGAATAGAAGCATGAGCGCAACCGCCATCGCAGAGACTTCCGCACCGACAAGAGACTTTGAACAAAAACTGGACCGTTTGGCCGAGGTGGCCGTCCGGTCAGGGCTGGGGCTTGCGCCCGGGCAGGAGCTGGTGATGACGGCCAGCGTGGAGGCGCTGCCGCTGGCGCGGCTGATCACGAAGCACGCGTACAAGGCGGGCGCATCGCTGGTGACGACGCTGTTTACCGACGAGGAGTCGGGACAGCTGCGCTACCGGTACGGCGCCGAGGCCACTTTCGACAAAGCGGCGGGGTGGCTGTACGAGGGGATGGCCGCGGCCTACAGGAGCGGTGCGGCGCGGCTGGCGATCACCGGCGGGAATCCTTCACTGCTGTCGAAAGAGGATCCGGAGAAGGTGGGGCGGGCGAATCGGGCGATGTCGAAGGCGTATCGGCCGGCGCTGGAGCTGATTACCCGGCACGACATCAACTGGACGATTGTGAGCGCGGCAACGCCGGCGTGGGCGGCGGCGGTGTTTCCCGATGTTCCGGCGGACCAGGCGCTGGGGCGGTTGTGGGATGCGATTTTCGCGGCGAGCCGGGCGGACCAGAGTGATCCGGTGGCGGCGTGGAAGACGCACGACGACAAGCTGCACATGTGGGCGGACCGGATGAACGTGAAGCGGTATGCGACGCTGCACTTCAAGGGTCCGGGGACGGATCTGAAGGTGGGACTGGCGGACGATCATCTGTGGCTGGGCGGCGGGACGGAAGCGCACAACGGGCGGTATTGCATTCCGAACATGCCGACGGAAGAGGTGTTCACTACGCCGCATAAGGATCGGGTGGACGGGACAGTGACGAGCACGAAGCCGCTCTCGCACCAGGGGACGCTGATCGAGAAGATTCAGGTGCGGTTTGAAGGCGGAAAAATCGTGGAGGCGCACGCGGCGAAGGGCGAGCAGGTGCTGCAGCGGATGATCGAGACGGACGAGGGGGCGCGGCGGCTGGGCGAGGTGTCGCTGGTGCCGGCGTCGTCGCCGATTGCGGCGAGCGGGCTGCTCTTTCTGAATACGCTTTTCGATGAGAATGCGGCGTGCCATATCGCGCTGGGGCAGGCGTACTCGACTTGCCTGAAGGATGGCGACAAACTGACTCCGGAGGAACTGGCGGCGAAGGGCGCCAACGACAGCCTGATTCACGTTGACTGGATGATCGGGTCGGAGAAGATCGACGTGGACGGCATTACGGGGGAGGGGAAGACGGAGCCGGTGATGCGGGCCGGCGAGTGGTCGCAGCAAGACAGAGTTTAGAGTTTAGGGATTGGGGTTTAGGCCCGAGCCGGACGATCGGCGCCGGGCTTTTTCTCTGTAGCCAACTTTTTGGGTGGGGGCGGGTCTGAAGCGGTATGCCGCAGCCTCGTCCTGTTCTTGCCCGTCGTTCTATCGTTGCGCTGTTTGCCGTAACCGCATTGCTGTGCGTGCCGTCGGGTGGATCGCAGAAGACGGACCTGGCGCCGCGAGGAACGGACGCCCTCGCGGCGAACGCGACGTTCAGCACTACTTTTACTTTGAACCGGTCGATGCTGGAGTCGGCAAGCCAGGACATGCCGGAGGATCTGCAGCCCCTGGTGGCGAAGCTGCGCAGCATCACGGTGCATACGTTCCGGTACTCGGCGCCAGGGATGTACGGCGCGGCGCAACTGGATGCCGTGCGTGCCCAGTACAGCGGCGACGGGTGGACGCACTGGAGGGCGGAGAAGCGCGCAAGCGCGGATGGAGCGCCCGGGGCCATCGGTCTGCAGGACAACGCGGATGCATCAGCGATGGCGGTGGCGCGGCCGGCCGATCCGTTGCGAACGGATGTGTGGGTGCGGATGAAGCATTCGAATGTGGACGGGCTGGTGCTGCTGGTGGCCAATCAGAAGAATGTGAATCTGGTGGTGGTGGACGGGATGATCGATCCACTGGAACTGATGCACCTGCGTGGCCATTTTGGGATTCCGAGGGATGCGGGCGAGGATTGGGGCCGGAACTAGGGTTGCGGTTTACGGGTTAGGGCAGGGTGTCCGGTTTGCCGGGGAAACTGGTTATGGCTGGCGCGACGTCCCCGTCGTAGACTGCCCCGATGGCAAGAGGGAATACGGTTGGTGCCGTCGTGCGCATTGGGCTGATCGCCGGAACGCTCGATATCTCTGAGAACCTGATCTTCAACGCATTCCGGCACATCACGCCGGCGCAGATTTTCCAGTACATTGCGAGCGGGTTGACGGGACCCTGGGCGTTTCGCGCGGGGATGGCCTCGGTCGTGCTGGGGGTGGCGATCCACTACACGATTGCGCTGACGTGGACGGCCTTGTACTTCGTGGCGGCCGGCCGGTGGCGGGTATTGGTGCGACGGCCGGTGGTGTGTGGGCTGGTGTATGGCGCGCTGGTCTATGCGGTGATGAATTTCGTGGTGCTGCCGTTGACGCGGGTGCCGCACGCGCGTGCAGCGATGTCGATTGCGTCCCGGGTGAGCGGGGTGCTGGCGCTGCTGCTCTGCATTGGGTTGACAGTGGCGGTGCTCACGGCGAGGGAGCGGCAGGGCTTTTCGGATAGCAGGTAGCGCCGTCCCTCCGGGACTCCGACCCTTTTGCACGTTGTATCCCCACGCTGAAGCGTGGGGCTAATCAGCATTGCGCCTGCGGCGCGAGCAACCGCTGCGGCAGCGGAGAGGGCACCCGAGTCTGCCACCCTGCTTACGACGGGCGGGATGGAGCGCTCGAGTCTGCCACGCTGCTTACGGCGGGCAGGATGGGGCGCCCGAGTTCGCCACCTTACCAACACCGGGATGGGATACCCAGGTTTGGTTCAGATGTGGCAGCTGAGGGCGCCGCGTTTCTCGAGGTATTTCTGGTGGTACTCTTCGGCGCGCCAGAAGGTGTCTGCGGGGACGACCTGGGTGACAATCGGCCTCGCGAAGCGCTTCTCCGCGGTGAGGCGGGCGATGACGGCTTTGGCGGCGGCTTCCTGCTCCGGTGAGTGGAAGAAGATCGCACTGCGATACTGCGAGCCCCAGTCAGGACCCTGGCGGTTGAGCTGGGTGGGATCGTGCAGAGAGAAGAAGGCGTCGAGGAGCTGCTCGTAGGTGATTTGGCTGGGGTCGTAATCGATGTCGACAGCTTCGGCGTGGCCGGTGCGGTCGGTGCAGACCTGCTGATAGCTGGGATTGGCGAGAGCGCCGCCTTCATAACCGACGGCGGTGGCGGTGACGCCGGGGAGTTGCTGGAAGCGGGCTTCGACGCCCCAGAAGCAACCGGCTGCAAAAGTGGCTTTGGCCATTGGGAGTCCTCTACGAGAGTTTAGATTCACCAGGGCTGGTTGGGGAACCAGGGCCAATCAATTACCACGGAGAGCGCAGAGAGCACAGAGACGGCGCTGGAGCGGTTCAGTCGGCGGCGAAGGCGGCGGTGGAGGCTTCCCGACCGGCCGACTGGATCACTTACCACTAAGAGCGCAGGGGCACAGAGACGGCGTTGGGTTGATTCAGTCGGCTGCGAAGGCGCCGGTGGCGGCGGTGGAGCTTTCCAGCTCGCGGAGGTCGCGTCCGCGAGTATCGCGGCAGAGGACGGCAATCATGAGGATCGAGGCGATGGACGGAATGGCGACGAGGCCGGCAGCAAGGCCGAGGGCGGGAACGAGGCCAAGCGTTCCGAGGAGCTGGGCGATGAGGCCGCCGGATTTACTGAATCCCGCGACCCATCCGGTGGCGCGACCGCGTACGCGGAGGGGGTAACTTTCCGCCGCGTAGGGCAACAGGATGGAGATAACGGCGCTGGTGCCGACGATGAGGAGGCTGAGGGTAATGATGGGATTGGCGAGGAGGCGAAGGCCATTGTTGTCGCGCAGCAGGACGGCGATGAGGCCGACGGTGGTGACACCGATGGAGAGAATGAGGACGCGTTTAGTGCTCCACACGCTGTAGAGCCAGGTGACAAGGGCGATGGTGGGAATGGCGATGAGGCTGGAGCGGGCAATGAGCCCGCTGGCGGCACCCATGCTGCGGCCTTCGGCGACCAGCGAGCCGGGGAGCCAGAGGAGCACTCCGAAATTCACGAAGCCCCAGGCCAGAGCGGCGAGAGTGAGGGCGGCGGTGACGCCGAAGAGGTTGCGCGCGGAGGCTGGAGCGGGAGCGAGGGGAACCTGGGGTGCCGAGGCGCCATGCGCCTGGAAGGTGATGCCGAAGCGAGCGAGAGTTTCGCGGGCCTCGTCCATGCGGCCCATGCTTTGCAGAAAGCGGGCAGACTCCTGAAGGACAGGGCTGACGGCGATGAGGAGGAGGGCGATGGGAAGGTTGATGAGCCACAGGATGCGCCAGCCGAAGTAAGGCTGCAGGAGGGCGGACAGGGCGCTGGTAGCGAAGTATCCGCCGACGGTGCCGATGCCGCCGACCAGGACCAGGCACCAGCCGCGATGGCGGGTGGGCATGATCTCGGCAAGCAGATGCGTTGGCGACGGGCAGCATGCCGCCGGCGCCGATGCCCATGAGGAAGCACATGAAGATGTTCCAGTTGAAGGAGGGCATGGCGCCGCAGATGGAAGTGCCCATAAAGATGACGCCGGCGAGGAGGATGGAGGCGCGGCGTCCGTAGAAATCGGCGAGGGCGCCCCACATGAAGGAGCCGACGGTGGTACCGAGGAGGCCGGCAAAGGGCACGAGTGCGACGTGAGCGAAGGAGATGTGGTACTCAACGCGCATACCCGGGATGACAAAGCCGAGGGTGGCGGCTTTCATGATGTCGATGACGAGAGCGCCGGCCAGGAGAGCGATCTGGATCCAGTGGGCGCGAGTGAGGGGCGCGTCTTCGGGAGGGGCGATTTCATCCCAGGAGCCGGAGGGCGTGGCGTGGCGGGGCATCAGACCCCAGGCGGTGGCAAGAAAGCCGGCGACGATGAGGAACATGCCAAACAGCATGCCGTTGCCCATGGGCATGCCGGCCAGATGGAAGTGGTTGTAGCGGCCCATCCAGAACATGGGAACGTGCAGGAGCACGCCGATGGTGACGGCGACACAACCCGCCCAGAAGCCGAAGGAGTGGGCGGTGCTGGCAAAGAGAGACGCTTCACGCCTCATGCTGCGTTCCTTTCGTCGATCAGGGGGCCGATGCGGACCGTCCGGGATGGGGGTCGGGCGGTCGGGGAACCGTGGCCGATCGCGAAATGCGATGGGCGTGCATCAGCATCTCCTTATAGTTGCACCTTGCGCAACCCCCGGGCGTTCGAAGAATTTCTCCATCTTTGGATGGAGCCCTGCCGGCCGCGGGCGTTGCTGGATTCGGCGGTGACGACGTCAGCGCGCACGCCTAGGCGCACGGGGACGGGCGGATGCGGCCCGTCGTGATTCGCGGCGAGGGCCGGCTGGAATTTTGGTCGCGTGACGGGCCGGCTCAGGGGACCGGGCGGGCTTCGCTTTGCCCTGAGCAGCGCGGCGGAGGGCAGAGACTTCGTCGGGGGTGAGTTCGCGGGAGCGGCCGGGCTCGAGGTCGAGGATGAGGGGGCCATAGCCGACGCGGCGAATCTTCTCGACGTGGTGGCCGATCTCCTCGAACATCTTGCGGATTTCGCGATTGCGGCCTTCGGTGAGGATCATTTCGTACCAGGGATTGTCAGCGTCGCGCAGGAGGCGGATGCGGGCGGGCGCGGTCATGACACGATCCCGCGGAGGAGAAGAGCGGGCCGGTGCTGCATCGGTTCGCGCGTTGGGCCGGTGAGGCTTGTGTACGGGTTTGATCTGCGTACTGCGGTCGATCATGACGCCGTGACGGATTTGGCTTAGGGCCGATTCGGTGGGATGGCCGCTGACTTTGACGAGGTAGGTTTTCTCAACGCCGACGGCGGCACGGGTAAGAGCGTTGGCGAGGGCGCCGTCGTTGGTCATGATCAGCAGGCCTTCGCTGGAGTAATCGAGGCGGCCGACGGGGAAGAGGCGCGGGCCCCCTTTGACGAGATCGATGACGGTGGGGCGGCCTTCAGGATCGCTGGCGGTGGTGACGTAGCCTTTGGGCTTATTGAGGACGACGTAGCGTGGGCGCTCGGGACCGTGGAGGAGCTTGCCATCGACGCGGATGTGGTCGCGGGTGAGATCGGCTTTGGCGCCGAGAGTAGAGACGGTCTGGCCGTTGACCTGGACGCGTCCGGCGAGGATGAGCTCTTCGGCTTTGCGGCGGGAGGCGATACCGGCGGCGGCGATGATCTTCTGGAGGCGTTCCGCGGTTGCGGAATCCGGCGCAGCGTCGCTCACGGCTGGTGTTCCTCAAGGGCGGGATCGTGCTCGGGTGTGGGTTCGGAGTCCGGGTCGGGCTGTGGTTCCCTGACAGGCGGCTGTGGCACTTCGGAGGGCGGCTCGGTGACGGGTGGCTCGGGCTCAGGTGAGTCACCAGGCTCTCGGGTGAACTCGGCGTCTTCTTCGATGTCGACGATTTCGTTTTGCGCGAAGGGAATGTTCTGCGCGGACGGCGAATCGTCTTCGGCATCTGTCGGCGAGGTTTCTTCTTCGAGTTCGCTGGCCATTTTTTCGAATTCCTCGATGGAGGGGAGTTCGTTGAGATCTTTCAGACCGAAGCGGAGGAGGAATTCCTTCGTGGTTTTGTAAAGAATGGGGCGGCCGATGACCTGCTTGCGGCCGGCGGTGGTAATGAGCTTGCGGGCGATGAGGGAGCCGAGGACGCCAGCGGTATCGACGCCGCGGATTTCTCCGATTTCAGGGGCAGTAACGGGCTGCTTGTAGGCGATGACGGCGAGGGTTTCCAGCGCCTGGAGCGAGAGCTTCATGGGCGGCTTGAGACTCTTGATGAAGCCCCGGACAGCGTCGTGGACTTCGGGCGTGTAGCGAAGCGGAAGCCGCCGGCGACTTCGCGGATTTCGAGGCCGTGGTCTTCAGAGGAGTAGTCCTGGATGAGCTCGTCGATGAGGGCGCGAATTTCGTCGCGGATTTCGCGATCGCGGGCACGGGCCGCTTTCTTCTCGGCTTCCGGGTCCCCGGGCTCAGGCTCACCGGTCGTTGGCGGTGGCTCTTCGTGCGATGAAGGGACGGTCGGTGCCTCGGTTTCGAGGGATTCCGCAGTGGGAATGGGAGCGACGGGGGAGCCGTCTTCTCTGGCGACGTTTTCAGAGGACGAAGGCAGAAGTTCCTCGACTACAGCGTCGGTGGCTGAAGGGCCGGGGTCGGAAGAGGCGTCGGCCTGGGGTGCGAGGCGGGCGGCGCGGGTCAGGAGGGCTTCTTCGCGGAAGAGGGTGGTGAGCTGCGCGAGCGTGACCGGCTCGTCAGCGGCGTAGATGACAGCTTCAATGCGGGCTTTAAGACTCATCGAGGCGTGGGTATCTCGCGCCGCGTGAGGGAAAACGGCGCTTCCTCGATAGTACCGAAAAAGCGCCGGGGGCTGGTGGAGGGGCGGAATCAGACGAACTGGCGCATGACCCAGAAGATGCCGCCTGCGAGCAGGGCGGCGGCGGGCAGGGTGAAGACCCAGGCGAGGGCGATGTTGCGAATGGTGTCGAACTGCAGGCCACTGCCATTGGCCGACATGGTGCCGGCGACGCCGGAAGGAGGACGTGGGTGGTGGAGACGGGGAGTGGAACCGTCCGCGGCGAAGATGGTGACGACGGCGACGATCTGGGCGGCGGCGCCCTGCGCATAGGTGAGGTGCTCCTTGCCGATGCGTTCGCCGACGGTGACGACGATACGCTTCCAGCCGACCATGGTGCCGAGACCGAGGGCGAGGGCCACCGCGACCTTGACCCAGGAGGGGATGTATTTCGTGGAGTGATCGATCTGCTTTTTGTAGCTGGCAAGGATGGCGCGTCGGCGGGGCGATCTGTGACTCGCCGCTCTTCGCCAGAAGGCGCAGCGATTCGCTGACGATGTACATATCGTTGCGCACGTTCTGTTGCTGGCTGGCGGGGACGCGGGAAGGGATTTGTAGAAGACGACTTCCTGATCGATCTGATCGATCATCTGGCGGAGAGCCGGCAGAGCGGCGGGCGTGAGTTGGCGGGCGCGGATGCAGGCGGTGAGCGCGGCACGGGGATCGGCGGCCTGGGCCGAGGGGGCGATGGAACGGTCGAGAGCCTGTTCAGCCTGCTGAGAGACTGCGATGAAGGCCTGCATCTGGCTGATGCCGATGGCATGATTGAGAGCGTAGGCGGGCGGGACGGTGCCAATGAGGATGAGCATGATGAGGCCCATGCCTTTTTGGCCGTCGTTGGAGCCGTGACCAAAGCTGACGCCTGTGCAGGTGAGGATGAGGAGGGCGCGAATCGAGAAGGGCGGGGGCTGGTTGCCTTTGGGGGACTCGTAGAGCTCGGGTTTGCGGATAAAGAATTTGAGCGCGAGGAGCAGAAGGGCTGAGCCGCCAAAGCCGACGATGGGCGAAATGAGCAGCACCTTGAAGACATTACTGGCCTGTTCCCAGTCAATGCCGCTGGTACCGGCATGGGGGCCGATGAACTGGTTGGCGAGGCCGACGCCGATGATGGAGCCAATGAGGGTGTGGGAGCTGGAGGCGGGCAGGCCGAACCACCAGGTGCTGAGGTTCCAGACAATGGCCGCAATGAGAAGAGAAAAGACCATGGCGAAGCCAGCGCCGGTGCCGACGTGGAGGATGAGCTCCACCGGGAGGAGCGACATGATAGCGAAGGCGACGGCGCCGGAGGAGGTGAGAACGCCGATGAGGTTCCAGAGGCCGGACCAGACGACGGCGAAGTGCGGCTCCAGCGAATTGGTATAGATGACGGTGGCGACGGCGTTGGCTGTGTCGTGGAAGCCGTTGACGAATTCGAAGCCGAGGGCGATGGCCAGGGCCACGCCGAGGAGAACATAAGGCCATGCCGAGAGAAGATGGACGCCGGAGAGATCCCGGATGAGGTGGGTGGCGGCGTAGACAGAGCCGGCGAGCAGAGCCAGGCCGAAAAGGAGCATGCCTGCTGTGCCGGAAGGCGCTCTGAATCGCTGGTCGAGGAGAGAACTGGTTTCCCGACCGTCCGGCATAACCGCTACCGGGGCGGGTTCGGGGATGGAGAGACTCGCTCCTGCTGCCATAAGATTTGGTTTCATTGTAGGTCGCGCGGGGAGGGGCAGCCACGGTACCGACGGGGATTACCTTGCAATGGCCGTAAATGAAGGGTAGAGCAGGGGTTAGGGGGGTCGTGGTGAATGTCGTTCGACCGACGTTGGGGGCGGATTCACTCAACGACCGTCGTGCGCTGTGAGGGCAGGTTGATGGCTGAGGTTGAGCGGGCGCTCAGCTCCAGTCATCTTTGACGGAGAGGCGGTCGTTGATGACCTGCTCAAACTCGCTGCTTTTCTTGACGTAGATTTCGCTGAAGCCGCGATCCTGGCGGAGGAGGATGGCCTGGAGGCGGACCAGTTCCAGCAGGGCGAGGAACATGGCGATGAGGGCATTCGCCGAGCGGGTGTTGGCGAGGAGTTTCGACAGGCCGATGGGGCGGTCTTCCATCATGAGGCGGCGGCGCATGTAGTCGATCATCTGGCGGACGGTGACGGCGTCTTCGGAGACGTCGAGGACGGGACGAGCTTTGGCGCGTTCGAGGACTTCGCGAAAGACACGGACGAGATCGAGAGTGTCGGCGGCGATGTCCTGATCGTCTTCAGCGACCTGGCGGAAGTCGCGCATGCCGGGATTGGTCCAGGTGGCTTCTTCGAGCTGGCGTTTCTGCCGGAGCATCTGGGCGGCGTTGCGGAAGCGCTCGTGTTCGAGGAGACGCTCGACGAGCTCGCGGCGAGGATCCTCAGCTTCCTCGGGCGAATCGGCGGGCGAGCGCGGCAGAAGCATTTTGCTCTTGATGTGGATGAGCAGGGCCGACATGTAGATAAACTCGCCGGCGGTGTCGACGTCGGAGGCCTTGAGGTGCTCGACATAGGCGAGGAACTGGGCCGTGATTTTGGCAATGGGGATGTCGTAGATGTCGATGTCCTGTTTACGGACAAGGTCGAGGAGGAGATCGTAAGGGCCGTCGTAGACCTGTCCGACGGTGACGGAGAAAGGACCTTCGCGGTCGGAACCTCCGCGGTCACCGGCGTGCGGGGCTGCGCGGCCTGCCTGACCTTCGCGGCCGGCGGACGGCGCTTCGCTCGTCACGTCTTTTGCGGGCAGGGTGGCATCGGAGAGGGGGCGCGGCTCGGCGGTCATGCGGAGACTCCTGCGAGGGACGAGTTCAAACCCATGGAGGTGCGAACGTCCTGCATCGTTTGCTCGGCGCGGTCGGCAGCGCGGCGGGCGCCTTCGTGCAGGATGTCGGTGACGAGAGCGGGGTTCTGCTCGAAGTGGGTGCGGCGAGCCTGGATGGGTGCGAGGTGCTGGATGATGGAATCGGCGGCCCAGCCTTTGCACTCGATGCATCCGATTCCGGCGGTGATGCAGCCTTCGTAGACCTTTGCGAGAGTTTCCTGCGAGGAGAAGATTTTGTGCAGGTCGCCGACGGGGCACTTGTCGGGATTGCCGGGGTCTGTGCGCCGAATGCGCGCGGGGTCGGTGACCATGGGCTTAAGCTTGGCACGGATCTGCGGCTCAGGGTCGCTCATGAGGATGGTGTTGCCGTAGCTCTTGGACATTTTGCGGCCGTCGGTGCCGGGGAGCTTGGGCGAGGGAGTGAGAAGGACCTGCGGCTCGGGTAGGATTTCCGAGCTGTCGCCACGTTTGTAGAACTGGTTGAAGCGGCGGGCGATTTCGCGGGTGAGCTCGACGTGGGCGGTCTGGTCCTGGCCGACAGGGACGGCGTGAGCCTGGTAGAGGAGAATGTCAGAGGCCATGAGGACGGGGTAGCCGAGGAAGCCGTAGTTGGTGAGGTCCTTCGAGGAGAGGTTCTCCTGCATTTCCTTGTAGCTGGGGACACGTTCGAGCCAGCCGAGGGGAGTGATCATGCCGAGGAGGAGGGGGAGCTCAAAGTGCTGCTTGACCTGGCTCTGAACGAAGAGGACGGACTTCTCGGGGTCGAGGCCCGCGGCGAGGTAGTCGAGGATGACCTCGCGGGTATTCGATGGGATTTGGGAAGGGTCGGCGTAGTCGGTGGTGAGGGCGTGGACGTCGGCGATGAAGAAGTAGCACTCGTACTGGTCCTGGAGCCGAACCCAGTTGTGGAGGGCGCCCATGTAGTTGCCGAGATGGAGTTTGCCGGTGGGGCGCATGCCGGAGAGGACGCGCTTGCGGCTGGAAGGTGAGGGATTCGACACGATAAGGAATTCCTGGAAACAGGCTTGGGATATTGTAACGGCAGGGCTAGCGGACGGATCAGTCTTTCCGCTATTATTGTCTATCTATACTTGTCTGGACAAGACAGCCATAATAGACTAGAGTATCCCGTGGAGAGGTCTGCCATGGCGGCTGATTACAGCAACAAGATCCGGGCGCTCGCTGAGCATCGTTATGTGCTGCCCGCAAGGCGCGAGGGGCGCCGGAAATTCGAAATTCGCGTTCGTGATGTTCTGAACACGATGGTGGAACGGGAAGGGCTGCCGCGGCAAAACGTCCCTCAGGTTTGCAGTGCTTTGCGTTCCCCGAGAAAGTTTCTGGAACCTCTTGGACTTGAAATCGAAAGAATTGAAGGGCCCCCTTCGCAGATGAGTCCGACGGTCGTCTTTCACTATCGCTTTTTGAGCGAGGCAGTGGGGAATCGCACGGACGCAGGCTCCGGACCTCACCAAGAGGAGGGTGGTCATCGGCCAGGATCCCCGCTTGCCAGGCTGCGCGGCTTGCTCCGGGAGGAGATGGCTGCCTACGGCGGCGGTGAGGCTTTTCTGAAGTGGCTGCGGACGGATCCTGAAAAGGACCGGAAATGAGCAAGGTCTATTGGGACACGATGCTGTTCATCTACTTGCTGGAGGACAACGAGGAATACGCTTCGCGGGTTGAAGCAATCTATGACCGGATGCTGGCGCGGGGCGATTCCTTATTCACCAGCTATCTCAGCTTCGGGGAATTGCTGGCAGGAGCCGTGAAATCGCCCCAAAAACTCAGGACAATTCAGGAAGATTTCTCAGCTTTGAACGTCCAGCTCCTGCCGTTCGACCGGCAGGCAGTTGAGACATTCGCCTCGCTTCGCGCGGCGCAAAAACTGGCTACGGCGGACTCCATCCACCTTGCATGTGCCGCTGCGAAGGGGATTGACTTGTTCCTGACCGGGGACAGGCAACTAACCCGACAGATTGTACCGGGCATTCAGTTCATCTCCGGCATCGAAAACAGTCCTCTTTAGTCAAAAGAGCAAAGCGTTAAGCTAATCGCAGGAACTACCCGGTGAAAGCAGACCTCAGCGTTTCCAAAGAGGACTACCTCAAGGCGATTCTGGAAGCCGAGAGCGAGGGGCGGATCGTGATTTCGGCGACGCTGGCGCACTGGCTGGCGGTGTCGGCGCCGGCGGTGTCGATGGCGCTGCGGCGGCTGAAGCGCGATGGCTACGTGGACGTGAAGGCCGATGGGGTTGTGCGGCTGACGCCGAAGGGGCACGAAACAGCATATCGGACGGCGCTGCGGCATCATCTGGTCGAGCGCATGCTGTCGGAGATTTTTGGGATGCCCTGGTACGAGGTGCATGACGAAGCGGAGCGGCTGGAGCATGCCGTGTCGCCGGAATTTGAGGCGCTGCTGCTGAGAAAATTGGGGGAGAAGGGGACGTGTCCGCACGGGAACGCAGTGCTGCCGGAGAGCGATGCCCGGCGGAAACGGCAGGGAGTGCGTCCCCTGGCCGATGCGACGGCGGGGACGACCTGTACGGTGACGAGCTTGTACGAGCGGGACGAGAAGCTGCTGCGGTTTCTGCATCAGACGGGAATCGAGCCGGGCGGATCGGTGCGGGTACTGCAAAGAAACTACGACCAGACGCTGGCGATTGAGACGGGGCAGGGCGGAATGCCACGATTGGTCCGGCGGCGGCGGAAAAGGTGAGGGTGAGAGGCGCGCGGAAGGCAGGACGCGGAACTCGCTGGGAAATCAAGCAGCGGTACGGACCGGAAATATACGCGGCGGCCCGGCGGGACATGTGGCGTTCTCGACAGAATTCCGGTGATGGACAAATTGCGTGCGACCGCGGCGGTGTGGGGAGCGCTGATCGGGCTGGCGGCGGCGCCGGCGTGGGGGCTTGATCCGCACATGCCGCTGGCGCAGTACGGCTACCAGTCGTGGCAAACAGATACGGGCCTGCCGCAGAACACGGTACACGCGATCGTGCAGGGGCGGCGCGGGTATTTGTGGATCGGCACCGAGGGCGGCCTGGTACGGTTTGATGGCGTGCAATTCCAGGTGATGACGCATGCGACGACGCCGGGACTTCCCAGCGACCTGATCGACGATCTGATGGAAGACGGAACGGGGACGGTGTGGATCAGCACCTCCGGCGGACTGGCGCGGATGCGCGCTGGACAGGTGGAGGCGTTCGGTCCGAATCATGGGGTGCCGGCGACGCAGGTGTGGCGCACTTTCGATGAGGTGCGGCCCGGCGGCAGGGATCAAGTGTGGGTGATGTCCGCGGCAGGGCTGTTCCGGGTGGACGAAACAGGCGGGGCGGAGCGCGCGGAACGGATGGCGCTCGATGAGGACCTGACGGAAAACAGCCGGATGGTGGCGGGGCGCGACGGGTCGCTGTGGATCGGGACTGCGGAAGGTCTGGTGCTGGTGGCTCCGGATGGTGCGGCGCATTCGGTTGGCACACCCGGCGAGGTGATGGCACTGGGGGTGGATGGCAGCGGCATGGCATGGGCAGCATTGCGATCCGGGCTGGAGGCGTGTAGGGCGGCTGGATGCCAGAGCGTGGAATTACCCGGACTGCCGGCTGGCCGGGTGGTGAATGCGCTGACCATCGATCGGACGGGGCGTTTGTGGATTGCGACGGATCAGGGAGTCTTCTCGCTAATCTCGCTTGACCAAAAACGATGGAACGGATATCCGGCTACGGAGAACGCGACCTTTCTTTTCTGCGATCGCGAGGGCGCGGTTTGGCCGGTACGCCTCAGGGGCTGGTGCGGTTCACCAGCAGCGATCACTCGGAACAGTGGCGGCGGGGAGGCGAGGTCCTCCTGAGCGCGGCGGAGGATCGCGAGGGCGACCTGTGGCTGGGGACCGAAGCGGGTGGCCTGACGGTGTTGCGCGACCGGAAGTTTTCGAGTCTGACGGCGGAGGATGGGCTGAGCGAGGAGTACGTGCTGGCGCTGGCGCAGGGGCCGGACGGCGCGGTGTGGGCGGGAACGAAGGGCGGCGGTCTCAACGCGTATCGCGGCGGACGCTTTCGCGCGCTGACGACGGCACAGGGGATGGCCAGCAACGTGGTTTTCGCGGTGGCGGCTGCTGCGAATGGCGATGTGTGGGCGGGGACGCCGGACGGGCTGAATCTGATCCGCGACGGACGGGTGCGAGTGCTGACGACGGCGGACGGTCTGGCCGATGACTTTGTGCGATCGCTGTATGTGGATCGCAGGGGTGCGCTGTGGATTGGGACGCGGCACGGCTTGTCGCGCTACGTGGACGGTGCATTCACCACGTGGACGGCGGCGGACGGGCTGGGGAGCGATCTGGTGGGCGCGGTGACGCAGAGCCCGACGGCGATTTGTGGATTGGAACGCTGGGCGGGCTGAGCCGCATGCACAACGGGCAGTTCACCAATTTCACGACGCGGGATGGGCTTTCGAGCAACATTGTCACCGCGCTCCACCAGGACGCTGATGGGACGCTGTGGATTGGGACCGACGACGGCGGGCTGAATCGGATGAAGGAGGGAAAGATCGCACCGGTGGCACGGGGGCTACTGCCGCCGAGGGTGATCGGCATTCTGGAGGACCGGCAGGGATATTTGTGGATCAGCTCCAACAGCGGATTGTACCGGGTGAGCCGGGCGGAGCTGGACCCAATGGCGAGCGGTGGCGCGGCGGCGCAGGTGATGCGGTTCGGAGTAGCGGATGGAATGCGGATCAGCGAATGCAGCAGCGGGGGGCACCCGGCGGTGCTGGGGCTCCAGATGGGGCGCTGTGGTTCGCGACGCTGAAGGGGATTGCGACGGTGGACCCGGAGCACATGCCGGTGAATCGGGTAGCACCGCAGGTGGCGCTGGAAGCAGTCAGCGTGGACGACGTGAGGGAGGGGCGCACGGTGGCGCTGACGATTCCGCCGGGCCACAGCCACTATGAGTTCGACTATGCGGGGCTGAGCTTTGTTGCTCCTGAGAAAGTGGAGTATCGGTACCAGCTGGTGGGATTCGACCCGAGCTGGGTGGAGGCGGGGACGCGGCGCACGGCGTATTACACGAATCTGCCGCATGGTCGTTACACGTTTCGCGTAATGGCGCGGAATAACGATGGGGTGTGGAGCCGGGAAGCGGCGACGGTGGCGCTGACCGTGGAGCCGCACATGTATCAAACGGTGTGGTTCCGGCTGCTATTGGCGCTGGCGCTGACAGGGCTGGCGTATGCTGCATGGCGGCGACGGCTGCAGCGGGTAGAGCGCGAGTTTCAGGCAGTCCTGGGCGAACGGGGCCGCATTGCACGGGAGATTCACGATACGCTGGCTCAGGGGTTCGTAGCTGTGTCGGTGCAGCTGGAGCTGGTGGGGCAGCTGATGCGGGCGTCAGCGGAAGCTGCGCGGGAACAACTGGAACGTACTCAGGTTCTGGTCCGGAGCAGTCTGGAGGATGCGCGAAGCTCAATCTGGGAGCTTCGTTCGCAAAGCGCGGAGAGTGAGGATCTGGCGGCTCGAATTTTGAGAATGGCGGAAGAGGTAGTGGCGCGGTCGGGCACGCATGCCGGCGATGGGGCAGGTTCCAGGATGGCACCCCACAGCGAGGGCAATGTAAATCACGCTCGTGTGCATCTGCAGGTGAGCGGAACCAATCGTCCGCTGGGGGCGAGTGTGGAGCGGGAGCTGATGCGAATCGCGCGGGAGGCAGTGGTGAACGCGGTGCGGCACGGGCATGCGGATTCGATCGGGCTGCGGCTGGAATTCGAAGGGCGATGGTTCGCAATGGAGATTCGCGACGATGGGCAGGGATTTGCAGGCGCACCGCCGGACGGTGCGAGCGGACATTATGGGATTGTGGGAATGCGGGAGAGAGCGGCGGCGATAGGGGCGAAGCTGACGGTGGAGAGCGACACCGGCGCGGGGACCCGGGTTCGCGTCCTGCTGCCGCTCGACGGAACAATGGAAGAGGTCTGACGTGAAAGAAAATGGAACGACGACGGATACGATTCAGATCATGATCGTGGACGATCATGCGATTGTGCGGCAGGGACTGGCAGCGCTGATGAAGACGGTGCCGGGTTTTTCAGTCGTAGCCGAGGGCTCGGACGGGGAGGAGGCAGTAACGCTCTACCGGCAGCATCAGCCGGATGTGACGCTGATGGATCTGCGACTGCCGAAGTTGAACGGGGTGGATGCGATTGCGCGGATCCGGCAGGAGTTTCCCAAGGCGCGGATCATTGTGCTGACGACCTTTGACGGGGACGAGGATATTTATCGAGCCATGCAGGCCGGCGCCAAGGGATATCTGCTGAAGGGGATGGATCTGGCAGAGCTGACCGAGGCGGTCGGACGGTGCATGCGGGGAAGTCGCGGATACCGTCGCGGGTAGCGGAGAAGCTGGCCGAACGGATGAGCGGGGCAACGCTGACGGCGCGTGAGCTGGAGGTGCTGCAGCAGATTGTGGCGGGCAAGAGCAACAAGGATATCGGCAACGCTCTGTTCATCTCGGAGGCGACGGTGAAGACCCACGTGAACAGCCTGCTGAGCAAGCTGGGCGTGGAGGACCGCACGCAGGCGGCGACGACGGCGCTGCAGCGGGGCATTGTGCATCTGGATTGAGTGGCAAGTTCAGGGGTTACGGGCTAGAGGAGAGCGGATGAGGATCGAGGGTTGCAGGGGCCGCAGCCGAATCTGGGCGATGGCGGTTCTGCTGGTCGCGGTGACGTGCGGATGGGCGCAGGAGAGCGCGGACCGCCGAGTGGAAGGCGGCGACGGACGCCGAGCTGCGTTCGGTGATTCCGGCCCGCGCTCCGGTGGTGCAGGAGCGGATCGAGACTGAGTTGCGTTCGGCTTCGGGGATCACGAACGGCCATGGGAAATACGTCGCAGGCGTGGTGCTGATTACGGCGGGATATTCCGCGGAGGGAAAGTACTCGCATTTTCTGCTGACGCAGGTGCCGCTGAAAGTGGGCAATGACATTCGGCTGGCTGCCGGGAGATTATCTGCTGGGGTACACGCATGGCGAGAACGGGTTGGTGGTCCACCTGTATGAAGCCTCAACCGGCAAGCTGGTGGGGACGGTGGTAGCTGCGCTGATGACCCGGGAGTGACGCGTGTGGAGGAAATTCGGATTTGGCCGCCCGGGGAGCGCGCCGCGTGATTCAGATCGGCCGCTTCGGCTTTAGTTATCAGATTGGGGGCTGGCCCCGCATGGCGCAAACCTTATCGCAAAAAGAGCAGAAGGTGGTGGAGGCGCTTTGTCAGAACTGGCAGGCAGAGATGCGGGGTTCCACACCTACAACGCTCTGTCGGAGCGGGATGACGACCCGATTCGCAGGAAGACGCTGCGGCACATGGCCGAGGCGGAAGCGCACCATGCGTCGCTGTGGGCGAAGCGGATTCGGGAGCTGGGCGCGGAATTGCCCGATATGACGGTAAGCCGACCGGCGATGCCGACTCGCTGGCGAACCGGCTGGGCGGCCCGCAGGCAGCGCTGCGGCGGCTGGAGATCGACGAGAGCCGCGACATTGCCCGTTACGGGCAACAGCTAAAGGAGCTGGGGGACGAGCCGAGCGTCGCGATTCTGCAAACAAGTAATTGCGGACGAGCAGGAACACTACCGCGAGCTGACGGAACTGGTCCGGCACCGGTATCCGAAGATGGCGCCAAGTTCGGAGCTGGCGCGGGAGGAATTGAATGAGTTGCTGACACGGCGGAATCGGCCGGGGCGGCAGGCGGCGGGGTGGATCGGGGACGCGATCTACGGCGTGAACGATGGGCTGGGCGCGATCTTCGGCATCGTATCGGGCGTGTCGGGCGCAACGCTCGGCAATAGCCACTGGGTACTGTTGTCGGGTCTGGCGGGCATGATTGCCAGCGCGCTCTCCATGGGCTCCGGGGCGTACCTGGCGGCGAAGAGCGAGCGGGAGATCTATGAAGCGGAGGTGACGCGGGAGCGCGAGGCCATCGAGATGAACGGGCCCGAGGCGCGCGAGATGCTGTCACTCTATTACCAGGTCAAGGGCATCCCGCGGGACGACGCGGACCACGTGGTGGAGCACCTGGCCGGGAATCCGGATCAGTTTCTGCGGGCGCTGGCCACCGAACGCCTGAACATGACAGAGGAAGGGCTGAGCCAGCCATTTGTCTCAGCCTGGTCGGGAGCGCTGTCGACGGCGGTGGGGGCGTTTATTCCGATCATTCCGTTTTTCTTCATGACCGGCTACCCAGCGGTGATTGCGTCGGCGATTGTGTCGCTGGTGGCGCACTTTGCTGTGGGCGCAGCGAAGTCGCTGATCACGGTGCGCTCGTGGTGGGCCAGTGGTCTGGAGATGACGATGGTGGGGGCCGTCGAAGGTGTGGCCACCTATGTGATCGGGCTGGGACTCAGAGGGCTGGGAGTGTAAGGCCAGAGTTTAGAGTTTAGGGATTGGAGTTTGGAACCAAGGGGACGGTTCTGCCGATGCAGAGCCGCCCCTTCGTATTGGCCGTTGCGTTGTCGCGGTCGAGAGTCACGGCTGCGCCGCCTGCTTCTTCGCGTAGTAGTCCTGGAGGGTGAAGAAGGCCTTCTTCTTCTCGCCTTTGTCGGAGACGAGGCCTTTGCGGTTGTAATCGTCCTGAATGCCGGGGAGCTGGCGCATGGGCGAACGGAAATCCATGAGGACCCAGGGGGTCATTCCGCGCAGGAAGGGCATCTTCGCGATCATTTGAAACTGTTGCCGATACACATAGTCCTCATATTCCTCGGTGAACTTCTGGGTCTCGGCACCGTGGAGGCCGGCTTTAGCACCAGCGCCAAATTCGCTGAGGATGACGGGCTTGCCCATCGGATTCTGCCAGGTGTAGTTGGGGATGTCAGCGGCGGAGCCCTGATACCAGCCGAGGTATTCGTTGTAGCCGAGGACGTCGAGGTCTTTGCCTAGCGGGTCGTCGAGGACAGCAGTGTCGCCGTGGAAGTGGGTGACGATGGCCGAGGTGATGAGGCGGGTGGGATCCTGCGCACGGGCGGCGACAGCGAGCTGGTGGAGGAAGGCATCGCGAGCTGGGCTTTGGGGCGTCTCGTTGGAGAGCGACCAGAGGATGACGGAGGCGTGGTTGTGGTCGCGCCGGATCATTTCGTGGAGCTGCTGCTTCGCGACTTCAAGGGTGTGTGGGTTGGTCCAGTCGATGTCCCAGTAGACGGGGATCTCAGACCAGACAAGGATGCCGAGCTTGTCGGCGAGGCGGTACTCGTTCTCAGTGTGCGGGTAGTGGGCCATGCGGACGAAGTTGCAGTGGAGTTCTTTAGGCCAGCCGAGAAGAGTTTGCGCGTCCTGCTCGGACCAGGAGCGGCCGGAGCGGTACGGCGCCTCGTCGTGATAGCTGACGCCGCGGAGAAAGATGGGTTTGCCGTTGAGGAGGATCTGGTCGCCGCGGACTTCAACGGTGCGGAAGCCGATATCGTCGGTGAGGTGGTCGGGGCCGGCGGCGAATTCGACTTTGTAGAGGCGGGGATGTTCGGGGGTCCAGAGTTCAAGGCCAGGCGCGGCGAAGGAGAAGGCGGCACGGCCATCTGTATCGGTCGCGGCGACTTGTTCGATGTTGAGTTCGGGAATGCGCAGAGTGACGCGGGTACCGGAGGGTGCGCCGGTGAGGTGAACGTGGCCTTCGAGCTGGTTGGTTGAGCCGCGTTGGAGCTGCAGTGACTCGTCGTCAATGAAGGTGTCGGGGACTTCGACGAGGGAGACAGGTCGGGTGATGCCGCCGTAGTTCCACCAGTCTTTGCGGACGGTGGGGACGCGATCGACGGCCCGCGTGTCGTCTACGGCGACGACGACGAAGTTGCCGCCATCGTGGGCGATGGTGGTGATGTCGCAGTCGAAGGGGGTGAAGCCGCCTTCGTGATCGCAGGCGTGCTGGCCGTTGACGAAGACCGAGGCCGCATAACTGACCGCGCCGAAATGCAGGAATAGATGGGTATGCGGCTTTAGGTGCACGGTGAAGTCGCGCTGATACCAGAGCAGGCCTTCGTAGTAGTAGAGGGATTTGTCCTGGGAATTCCAGTCGCCGGGGACGTTGAGCGTGGGCGATCGGGAAAAGTCGTACTGGACGAGCGGGCCGCCGGGGACATAGTGTGCGTTGG
This sequence comes from uncultured Acidobacteriaceae bacterium, assembly GCA_963702295.1. Lineage (GTDB taxonomy): Bacteria > Acidobacteriota > Terriglobia > Terriglobales > Acidobacteriaceae > Palsa-343. The sequence continues at coordinate 20,349 of CAVPCE010000067.1, forward strand.
CGGCATAGCCATGCAGGCTGGCGTGGTCAGGATTGGAGCCCCAACCTTCGCGATAGGGATCCGGGATATAGTGCCAGGGGCCATCGAGAGAGGTCTGCTGGCGATGATCGACGTCGACCAGAAGCGTCGTGGATTGGGAGAAGGCGGGAGCGGCGAGGAGAGCGGTAGTAGCGAGAAGAAGAGCGACGCTGCGGACCATGCAGTCCATGGTAATCCGCAAAACGAAGGCCGGAGCGTGGGGCTCCGGCCGGGGTGAGAGTCCGATGGCTTAGTGGATGCCGAGGCTGTCGTGCTGGTGGTAGTTCGGGTACGGCGGCTTGGGGTAGGTCGGCAGCGGATGCTCCTTCAACTGCTCGGTGACGTACTGGACGGCGCGCTCGAGTTGCGGATCGTGTCCGGCGGCGACGTCTTTGGGGTCATAATCTACTTCGATGTCGGGCGCGATGCCGTGATTCTCGACTTCGAATTGTCCGTGCAGGCCGTAAATTGCGGTGCGGGGCGCAGTGACCATGCCGCCATCCAGCAGGACTGGGTAGCCGCCGATGCCGACGAGTCCGCCCCAGGTACGGGTGCCGATGAGCGGGCCGAGGGCCGCCTTGCGGAAGTACCAGGGCAGGAGATCGCCACCGGAGCCGGCAGCATAGTTGATAATCATGGCTTTGGGGCCAAAGATGGCGCCGGCTGGATCGGTGACGTCATCTCCTTCGCGGGTTTCATAGCGCGCCATGGGCACGCGGCGCAGGGTATCGATGACGAGGTCGGCAATCTGGCCGCCCTCGTTATACCGCTCATCAACGATGACGCCTTTCTTTTCCACCTGAGCGAAGAAGTAGCGGTTGAAGTTAGTGAAGCCGCCGCCGGCTGTATTGGGCAGGTAAACGTACGCGACTTCTCCGTGGCTCATGGCATCGACCCTGCGGCGGTTGGCTTCGATCAGGCAAGATTGCGAAGACCATGCTCGGAGTCGATGGTGACAACGGTGACGTCGCGCGCTCCAGTTCCGTCGGGATTGGAGCCGACCCGCAGGACCACCTGCCTGCCTGCAGTTCCTTCGAAGAAGCTGTAAAGGTTGTCAGAGGCATGCAGCTCACGGCCGTTCACCGCGAGCAGGTATTCGCCTTCCTTCACATTGACGCCGGGCTGGGTGAGGGGGGCGTGGAGGGCGGGGTTCCAGTTTTCGCCGTTGTAAATGAGCGCAAATTTGTAACGGTCGTGGTCCACGGTGTAATCGGCGCCGAGGAGACCGTTTTTAGGTGAGTGATCGGGTTCCCCGGGCCCGCGGATGAACATGTGACCGACGGTGATTTCGCCTGTCATTTCCTCGAAGAGGTAATTCAGCTCGTCACGGGAGCCAATGCCGGCGAGGTAGGGCTCGTAGCGCTTTTCAGCTTTGGCGAGGTCGAGGCCATGGTGATTGGGGTCGTAGAAGAAATCACGCTCGATGCGCCAGGTCTCGTTGAACATCTGGCGGTACTCGGCGCGAGGATCCTCGTTGGCCTGCAGACTGCCGAGGTTGAGTGGCTTGCCGGGATTGGTCTTTAGCTCATCGGCCGTGGCGATGAACCAGCCGTCTCCGCGCTTATAGAGCACCTTCTCGCCGTTGGCGGAAAGGGTGTACGCATCAAGGCCGGAGAGGACGTCGGTGGCTTCACGTTTGTCGAGCGCGAAACGCCAAAGGGTGTGAATGCCGGGACCGCCTTCTTCGTTCGAGGAATTGGCGACCGGGCCGCCTTCCGCGATGTAGAGGATGCCCTCCTTGCCGGCCTGGAGATCGACATAATTGCGCGGGGGGATGGGCAGAGCGAGGATGCGCTGGTCGATCCCGTCGAAATCAACTTTAACGGTGGGGAGTTTCGCTTCCTCTTTCTTGTCGTCCTTCTTCGCCGATTCGTCTTTGTTGTCTTTGCCTGCCTGGTCGGCGGACTTCTTTGTCTCGTTGGCGGAGGTATTGGATCTCGCTTCTTCCTTTGCCTTCTCGTCGTCGCTTTCGGGGGGCAGCGGCGAGGGAAGATCTTTGGAGAGGACGACGACATAGACACTGCTGGAGACGGCGTGATCGAGGCTGGAGAGATCAAATCCGGCGATGGACTGGCCGCCGTTGGTGCTGGCGGTGAAGTAAAGATATTTGCCGTTGCGATCGAAGGCGAGTGCGCCGACGTCGCTCATGCCATCGGTGATTTGCCTGGTTTCATGGGTGTCGAGGGAGTAGAGATCGACCGCATGCATGAAGTTGTGGAGGGTCTTGAGGTAGGCGATCCATTTGCCGTCCGGAGACCAGCGGGCATTGCCGGAAAAGCCAAATCCCTCATAGTTGTCGGTGTCCACTTTGACAGGATGGCCGCCGTCGACGTCGATATACCAAAGGTTCAGTTTCTTGTCGCCGTAAAGAATGCGCTTCGAGTCCGGCGACCAGTGCGGCGAATAAAAATAGGACGGCGACGGGCCGAGGTCGATGACTTTGGGCGGCGCGATGCCGTTCTGATCGCGAACGTAGAGCTGATATTCGCCGGAAGCATCGCTGAAGTATGCGATGGATTTGCCGTCGGGAGACCAGGCGGGATCGCGCTCAGCGGCGTTCGAAGTGTTGGTGAGGTTGCGGGCATCGCCCTTTTCAGCAGGGACGGTAAAGATGTCTCCGCGCGCTTCAAAGACGGCGCGGGCGCCAGTGGGCGAGACCTCGGCATTCAGAATGGTATGCGGATCGACGATGGCGAGGCTGGGCTCGAGAGAAGGCAGGTCACCGCGGAGAGTGATGTTGACGGCGTGTTCGGAGTGCGCGGCGGGGTCGCAGAGGTGGATACTGCCAAACTGCTCGTAGACGATGCCGCCCGGACCGGCGCTGGCGGATTTGAAGTCGAAACTCTTGTTATCGACAAGCTGTTCGACCTGCTTCGTCTTTGTGTCATATGAGAACAACGTCACAGGGCCGTTACGGTCGGAAAGGAAGTAGACCTTGTCGCCCACCCATAGCGGGTTGGAGTCGTTGGAGTTGTCTCGGGGGACTTTGGTGAGGTCAAGGGAGGCGAGGTCGACGATCCAGATGGGCTGGGTTTGGCCGCCGCGATAGCGTTTCCAGGCCTTTTCCCATTGGTTGAAGGGCGTATAGGCGATGGATTTGCCGTCGGGCGAGAGGGAGGCGTCGTCTGTGGTGGGCAGCGGGAAGGCGGCAGGCAGGCCAGAACCGTCAACGCGGATGCGGAAGAGTTGGGCGTAATCGTTCCAGGCGTCGCGTCCGCTGAGAAACAGAATGTCCTGGCCGTCGGGAGACCAGCCGACGACGTCGTCAGCGCCGGGATGATACGTGAGGCGATGCGGCACACCTCCGCTGGCGGGCACAGTGTAGACGTCGACATTGCCGTGGACACGGGCCGAGTAGGCGATGGTCTGGCCGTCAGGCGAGAAATAGGGGCCGCCGATGACCGAAGCGCCGGAGGTGAGACGGTCGGCGGCGCCGCCGGTGCGGGCTACGATCCAAATGTCATCGGCGTGGCGGAAGGCAATCTGGTCTTTGCTGAGAGAAGGATGCAGCAGAAGCAGCGGGGTGCCGTTAGCTCCAGTGGAGGAAGCCACCGGTGCGGAGTCCGCGGCATAAGACAGGAGGGGCAGGGCGAGGATGGCACAGAGCACAGCACGCAGATGGCGCAGCACGGGACCTCCAAACGCAAGCGGGGTGTGACGGACAGTGTACGCGTGAGGGTACGGATGCGCTATTGGGGAAGTTCCCGAGGCCGAGGCTGGCGCCAGAGCGAGTTCAGGGCCGACGGGGGTCGCGAAGGCGGAAACTGGTTGGCGCGGTCGAATTCGTCGCGGAGCTCGGGAGTTTTGAGGTTCTCGCGGAGGTGGGCGAGACGCTGCTCGAGGGCATGGAGAGAGCGGGCGATGGCATCGGTGTTGGTGTGAGCGATGTCGCGCCACATGGAGAAGGGGCTGGCACCCAAACGCGTCATCTCGCGGAGAGCGCGGCCGCCGATCGGGAGCAGGTCGCCATTGGCGGCGAATTCGTCTTCAAGCAAGGCTGCCAGAGCGGTGGAGACGAACTGCGGCAGGTGGCTGATCCATGCGCAGAGGACGTCGTGACGGGCAGCGTCGAGGTCGATGACGCGGGCGCCGAAGCGCTCTACCCAGGAGCGCCAAACCTTCGCGGTGGGCAAGCCGCCTTCGGCCGGACTCCATGGAGTGAATAACCAGACCGCACCTTTGAAAAGTTCTGCGTCGGCATTCTCGGCACCGCTGACTTCTTTGCCGGCCATGGGATGGCCGGGGAGAAATTCTGGCTGGCCGGGACCGTTGTAGCGGCCGGCTGCGCGTTCGCAGAGTGCGCCTTTAACGCTGCCGACGTCGGTGACCAGCTGGTCGCCGCGGAGAACCGGCGCGAGACGATCGAGCCATTCAAGGATGGTGAAAACCGGGCCGCCGAGGAGGATGAGGTCGGCCTGGGCGGCGGCGGTGAGCGGATCGTCGGTGGCGACGGTGATGGCTTCTCGGCGCAGCGCGATGTGAAGCTCGTCGGGGTTGGGATCCCATCCGGTGATGGAGCCGGCGAATCCATGAGCACGCAGGGCGAGCCCGACGGAGGCGCCGATGAGGCCGGTGCCGAGGATGACGATGCGGGACTGGTCGTCCAGGCAATGGCCGCTTCGCTGGACCGGCCGTCCAGGCAGTCGGCACTTCGCGCCGAAGCTCCCGGTCGCCATTTCAGAGGGACCGGTCCACAGCAGAGGCGATCACGCGCAGCGAGTCCATGAGCTTCGCGAACTGGTCGGGAAGAGGGACTGCGCGCCATCGGAGAGAGCCTTGTCGGGGTTGGGGTGGACTTCGATCAGGAGGCCGTCGCCGCCCGCAGCGACTGTGGCGCGGGCCATCGCAGGGACTTTGTCGCGGCGACCGGTGCCGTGCGAGGGATCGCCCAGGATAGGCAGGTGGGAGAGCTTCTGGACGACGGGGATGGCGGAGATGTCCATGGTGTTGCGGGTGTAGGTCTCAAAGGTGCGAATGCCGCGCTCGCAGAGAATGACGTCGTAGTTGCCGCCGGCGAGGAGGTATTCGGCGGAGAGCAGCAGCTCCTCGATGGTAGCGGCGATGCCGCGCTTCAGCAGGACGGGTTTGCGGATAGCCCGAGCTCGCGCAGCAGGTTGAAGTTTTGCATGTTGCGGGCGCCCACCTGAAAGAGATCGACGTAGGGCAGCATCAGTTCGATCTGCGAAATCTCCATGACCTCGCTGACGATGAGGAGGCCGTGAGCGTCGCCGGCTTCGCGAGCAGCTTAGGCCGTCCAGGCCCAGGCCCTGGAAGGAGTAAGGCGAGCTGCGCGGCTTGAAGGCGCCGCCGCGAAGAAATTTGGCGCCGGCGGCCTGGACGAGTTCCGCGCTGGCGAAGATCTGCTCGCGGCTCTCGACCGAGCAGGGTCCGGCCATGACAACGACCTCGTTACCGCCGATGGCGACGCCGTTGGGAAAGCGAACGATGGTTCCCTCCGGGCGAAAGCTGCGGCCCGCCAGCTTGTAGGGCGACGATATGCGGATGACTTCGGCGACGCCGGCGAGGACTTCGAAGTCGGCGTGCTCGAAGGCGCCGGGCGTGCCGACGCCGGCCAGGATGGTCTGGACGGCGCCCGTAGTGCGGTGGACATTGAAGCCGATTTCCATCATGCGCTCGACGATGGCCTGAATCTCTTCTTCGGTCGCGCGCTCCTGCATGGCAACGATCATGGTCTTTTCCTGTTCGATCTTCTGGTGGGCTTCCGTTACGGGCAAATTGCCGCGTGACGCGAGCTCGTTCCGCTGGAGGGCGCGCATGACATCGACGATGCGTTCGTAGATGTGGACGAGCTCGATGTCAGGCAGCGGGCCGGGATTGTGCGTGCGGACATTCTCGAAGATGACGCGCTCGCGATTGGGCTCGTAGACGGGGAGCGAAGTGACGCGTTTGAGGCGACCGATTTCCTGCGCGGCGGCAGCGCGCTCGGAGATGAGCGCGACAATCTGCCGATCGAGTTCGTCAATTTTGCGTCGCCAGGCTTCGATATCCATAGTCTTCCTGGGGGCGGGGGCCCCGGCGTTGCTTTGGTGTGGATCCAGCGCTGTATGAGGAATTTTAGCGGGCCGGCAGGGCAGGCTCACGCGCCCCGCCCCGCAGGCCCTGGATAAATCGCGCGATGGAACTGGGAGCCTCTCCGGGACCGGCTTGCTCGATGGTGGCGACGATAGCGCTGCCGATCACCGCTGCATCGGCAAACTCGCCAACCGCGGCGAAATGGTCCGGGGTTGGAGATGCCGAAGCCGACGGCGATGGGCAGCTGCGTGAACCGGCGCAGGCGTTTCACGAGTTGCTCTGCGTCGGTGGTCATGGACTTCTGTGTGCCGGTGATGCCGGTGCGCGAGATGGCGTAGATGAATCCCTGGGAGCACGGCAGATTTTTTCGAGGCGTGCGTCGGGGCTGGTAGGCGCAGCGAGAAAAATCGGGTGCGAGGTGATGGCGGTGGAGTGCATCCAGGTGGTCGGCGGCTTCCTCGACGATCATGTCGGTGACGAGGACACCATCGACGCCGGCTTTTTCGGCGGCGGAGCAGAAGGCCTCCTGACCGAAGCGGAGGATGGGGTTGTAGTAGGAGAAGATGACGAGGCCGGTCTGCGGACGCTCGCGGCGAAGATCGGCGGCGAGGGCAAGGACGTCGCGCAGGCTGGTGCCGTGAACGAGCGCTCGCTCGCTGGCGCGCTGGATGACGGGGCCGTCGGCAAGGGGATCGCTGAAGGGCACGCCGAGTTCGAGGACATCGGCGCCAGCATCGATGGCAGCCAGGGCGATGGCGTGCGTGGTCGCGAGGTCGGGGTCGCCGGCAGTGAGATAGGCGACGAGGCCGGGCTTGCTGGTGAAGCGGATCGCCATCGCGCTCGTCGCCTCCGTGAGGCTGAGCTCGCGGGTCAGGATACCCATGTCCTTGTCGCCACGGCCGGAGACGTTGACGAGCAGGATGTCGCGGGGGCTGAGGGTAGGCGCGAGACGGATACACTCAGCGACCGCGTGTGCGCTTTCGAGAGCGGGGACGATGCCTTCAGTGCGAGCGAGCGCAGGGTCGCTCGAGCGCGGCCTCGTCGGTGGCGGAGACGTACTCGGCGCGGCCGGAATCGTGCAGGGCGGCGTGCTCGGGTCCGACGGAGGCGTAGTCAAGTCCGGCGGAAACGGAGTGGGTGAGGGCGATCTGGCCGTCGTCATCCTGCAGGACATAGGAATAGGTTCCCTGGAGGACGCCCGGTGCTCCGCCGCTGAAGCGTGCAGCGTGCTCTCCGAGACGCGCGCCGCGGCCACCGGCTTCGACGCCGATGAGGCGGACGTCTTTATCCGGAATGAACTCGTAAAAGGCGCCGATGGCGTTGGAGCCGCCGCCGACACAGGCGATGACGGCAGTGGGCAGGCGGTTTTCCTTCTCGAGGATCTGCGCGCGGGCTCTCGCGGCTGATGACGCGGTGGAAGTCGCGGACCATGGTGGGATAGGGGTGCGCGCCGAGCACACTGCCGAGCAGGTAATGCGTGGTGCGGACGTTGGTGACCCAGTCGCGCATGGCTTCGTTGATGGCGTCCTTGAGCGTGCGGGAGCCGGAGGAGACGCCGCGGACTTCCGCGCCAAGCAGCCGCATGCGGTAGACATTGAGCTCCTGGCGGCGCATGTCTTCTTCGCCCATGTAGACGACGCATTCGATTCCGAAGAGGGCGCAGACGGTAGCGGTGGCGACGCCGTGCTGTCCGGCGCCAGTTTCTGCGATGATGCGCTTCTTGCCCATGCGGACGGCGAGGAGCGCCTGGCCGAGGCAGTTGTTGATTTTGTGCGCGCCGGTGTGGAGGAGGTCTTCGCGCTTGAGGTAGATTGTGGCGCCGCCGAGGTACTCGGTGAGGTGCGCGGCGTGGTAGAGCGGTGTAGGGCGGCCGGCGTAGTCGCGGAGGAGCGAATCGAGTTTCAGGTGGAAGTCGGGATCGGCCTGAGCCTCGGCGTAAGCATGCTCCAGCTCATCGAGTGCCGCGACGAGCGTTTCCGGAACATAGCGTCCGCCGTAGGAGCCGAAGCGTCCTGCGACGCGGGGAGGTGCGGTGGCAGCCATAAAGACAGGGTACAAGGGTACGGGGTGCAGGGTACAGGGCTGCAGCTACAACGATGTCTGGCTGAGGGGAGTGCGATTCTCGATGGAGGCAAAGGCGGCGCGGGCGGCGGTGATGAAGGCGCCGACGCGGGCGGGATCTTTTCTGCCGGGAAACATCTCGACGCCGCTGGCGACATCGACGCCCCAGGGGCGGACGGTACGGATGGCTTCGGCGACGTTTTCGGGATTGAGGCCACCGGCAAGGATGAGGCGAAGTTTGCCGGTTTCAGCGCCAAGGACTTGCTGGGCGCGCTTCCAGTCGAAGGACTTGCCGGTACCGCCGGAAGCGGTAGCGGTTTTGGTGTCGAGGAGGATGGCATCGATATGCCGGTGGCGGCCGATGGCGCGAAGCTCGTCGCGGAGGCGTTGTTCAGCGCGAGTAGGGTCGATGCTGAGGTCCCAGTGGAGAGTCTGAATGAGGAAGAAGCCGGAGCCGTACTGATTGCGCAGCTTTTCCGCGAGGACGAAGTCGAGCTCACCATGCAGTTGCACACCGTGCAGGCCGGTGGAGTTGAGAGCGAAGACGATCTCGTCGTAATCCTGGGTATTGAAGACGCCGATTTTGGTGAGGTCGTCGGGCAGGTCGGGCATGATGGCGGCGACATGGCCGAGCGTGACGCGGCGCGCGCTGGGGGCAAAGACAAAGCCGATGGCGTCGGCGCCGGCATCGGCTGCCAGGAGCGCGTCCTCGAGGGTCGTGCTGGCGCAGAGCTTGATCCACATGGGCTTAAGCAAGGGTTGCGGGCTGAGCCGCGGATTGCAGGAGGGTTTTCAGTGCAGCGCCGGGATGCGGCTGGCGCATGAGGGATTCGCCGATGAGGAAGGCGTGGAAGCCTGCGTCGTGCAGGCGATGGAGGTCATTGGCAGTGCCGATGCCGCTTTCGGTGACGTGGACAGCGTCAGGCGGCAAATCGGCAACGAGGTCGAGCGAGGTTTCGAGGCGGACATCGAAAGTACGCAGGTCGCGGTTATTGACGCCGTAAGCGTCACAGCCGAGATCGCGGACGCGGGCGAGTTCGACTGCGGAGTGAACCTCGCAGAGGACATCGAGTTCGAGCGCGTGAGCGGCGGTGGTGAAGCGGGCAAGCTCAGCGTCAGTGAGCGCGGCGGCGATGAGGAGGATGGCATCCGCGTGATGCGCGCGGGCTTCGACGATCTGATATTCGTCCACGATGAAATCCTTGCGAAGGCAGGGAATCTGGGTCGCGGCGTAGGCCAGATCGAGGTTGGTGAGGCTGCCCTGGAAGAAGGGCTCGTCAGTGAGGACGGAGAGCGCGGCGGCTCCGGCAGATTCAAGGTCGCGAGCGAGTGGAGCGACATCGAAGTCCGTGCGGATGAGTCCTTTAGAAGGCGATGCTTTCTTGAGCTCAGCAATGATCGCGGAGCCGGACTGAGCGGAGGCCCGGAGGGCGCGGGCGAATCCGCGGGGCCGATGTGCGGCGGCCGCCCTTTCCAGCAGGGGTACGGGAGCGCGCTGGCGGCGTTGGGCGAGATCGGCGCGGGTCTGGGCGAGAATGCGGTCGAGGTGGAGCAAACAGGGCCTCTGTTTTGAGTATAGCGACCGTTGCGGCCATCCTGTTACTCGCACAGGCGGCGAGTCACGAGGACAGGCATCCGGATCATCCCTGACAATTGTCACAGGCGATTACTGACGAAGAGCACTGCCGGCGAAAGAGCGCGCGGGGGATGCTGAGAGAGTCAGGAGGAAGTCATGGAAAACCGAGGAACGCAGAGTCCGCAGTCATATCCGGCACCGCCGGTGCCGCCGCCTCATCGGTATGAATGCCATTCCGATTCGCACTGGATCATGGGGCTGGGCGTGGTTTTGCTTTGCTTTGGCGGGGCGATTACGCACCATCATGAGGTGACGCTGATTGGGCTGGCGATGATCGTATTCGCAGGATGGCTGGATTGAGCTCGCCGACGAGATTCCGCAGTACGGTACCGGGCGACAGGTGCCGCGGATTGCCCTTAACGCCGGGGGCGATCAGCCGGGGGTCTTGACGTTGTTGTGGAGCATGTCGACCGCTTTGTCGAGGCGTTTGGCGCGGGTTTCCTATTTTTTGGCCTCGGTGATCCAGCGAATGTATTCCTTGCGATGGGTGTAGCTGAGTTTTTCAAAGGAGGCGAGGAGGCCTTCGCGCTTCAGGCGGGCGAGAAACGGCGCGGGCACTTCGAGGGTGCGGACTGAGTCGTCCTTCCAGACGACGACGTCGATTTTGTCGCCAGGGCTTCTATCGATCTGTTCGCGGATGGCTTTGAGGAGGGGCAGCATGTGATGCGGGTGTCCGTAGCGGATCAGGGTGCCGATGTAGGGAACGCCGTTGAAGGTGGCCTTGATGGGAACTTTGCCTTTGGTGCCGAACTCCTTCTGCACGTCAAAGGGGAACAGCACGTAGGCGCCGCCGCCGTCGGTGGCTTCGATCTTTGCCGTGAAGCGGTAGGGCTGCATGGTCCAACATGATGCCACGAGGGAGCGGAAAAAGACGAGAGAAGAAAGGACTAGAGATCGTTCCTGCGGCTACCGGAAACCTTGCCGAGCCCGCGTCCCGAATGGCAACCGCTCATTGCTATTGCCGCTTACGTCGGCCCCTCGGCACAACAGACTTCTTTCGGCTCGGTTCGAGCTTTGCGGCTGTGGCGCGAAGTGCCTCAGTCAGATCCTTTGCACTCAGAGCAGTTTTCGGATCGATTAGCCACTGAAGCACCAACCCTGAGAGAAGCACATGGTGAAATGTGCCGATGGTACTCGCCGTGCGCGCATCGATTGTGCTTTCGTCCTGGTTCAAAAACATCGCGGCCAGACCTGTGCGCGCCAGATGCAATTTGCCGGCAATGACCTCGCGGGCAGCAGGCTGGGCTACCATCTGCGCGAAAATCTCGAAATTAGCGACCCACAGCGCGCGGTGGGTTTCAAAGGTAGCCATGATGTTGTCCCAAATGGCTTCAAATCTCTTCGCTGGAGCGATATCAGGGAAAACGGCGGTGCGCAGTGCCTGCTGGAGGTCATGATCCCATTCGCCGAAGGCGAGCAGGAGAGCTTCGGTCAACAGAGTGTCTTTTGAGGAGAAGTGATAGCCGATAGCGGCGAGGCTAACTCCGGCAGCCGAAGCAATATCGCGAGCGGTGGTACGGTTATATCCCTTCTCCAGCAGGCATTTCTTCGCCGCCAGCAGCAAAGCGTCGCGGTTACTCAGTGATATTGCGGACTTCATGGAACATTTGTACCAGACAATCGTATGGTACAGATGTGTAAGACAATCGTCCAATACTTACTTTGGACCCTGGAGGCCGTCGTGCAAAACAAAACGATTCTTATCTCGGGAGCGAGCGTTGCCGGGCCGGCTCTGGCTTTCTGGCTGCATCATTACGGATTTCAACCAACGATTGTGGAACGCGCGCCCGCGGTGCGCCCCGGTGGATACGCTATCGATTTTCGCGGGGCTTCACTGCGCGTACTAGAGCGCATGGGGCTGGTGCCCGCGGTCCAACAGAAGCAGACGCGAATCGGAGCCATCACCATCGTCGACCGAAACAACAGGAAGATCGCCAGCATGCCCGACGGGTTTACCAGCGGCGAGCTGGAAATCCTGCGCGGGGATCTGGCGGCCGTCTTTCATGAGGCCACGCGGGAGACAACGGAATACATTTTCGACGACAGCATCGACGCGATCGAAGAACAGGCGGACGGTGTAGATGTACTGTTCCAGAGCGGGCAGAGGCGCAGGTTCGACCTGGTGGCGGGCGCGGACGGGCTGCACTCCAGAGTCCGCTCGCTGGCTTTTGGCGCAGAGGCGAACTTTGTTCGCTATCTGGGCTATTACGTTTCCATCTCACCATTCCCAATTATCTGAATTGCGATCACGCCGGGCTGTATTACGGGACGATCGGCAAGAAGGTCGGCATCTTCAGCGGGGGCGATCCAAGCGAAGCGAAGGCTTCCTTCTTCTTCGCCACCGAACCGCTGGACTACGCACGGCGCGATACCGAGCAGCAGAAGGAAATTCTGCGCACACAGTTTCGGCAGGAGGGATGGGAACTTCCGCAGCTGCTGGAGTTGATGGAGAGCGCGCCGGACTTCTATTTCGATTCCGTCAGCCAGGTAAAAATGGATGGCTGGTCGAAGGGCCGCTGCGTACTGCTGGGAGATGCGGCGTATTGTGCGTCGCCGCTTTCGGGCATGGGGACTGGAATGGCCGTTGTGGGAGCCTACGTTCTGGCCGGCGAACTGGCAGAAGCTGAGGGAGATTACCGGGTCGCCTTCGAACGTTATGAGGCCGGCATGCGGGAGTTTGTGGAGAAGTGCCAGGGAATCGCGGATGGCGGGGCCGACTGGTTTGTGCCGCGGACCCGATTCAGGCTTTGGCTCAGCACGCAGATGTGGAAGGTTCTGCCGTACACGCCATGGAAGAACATGATGATCGAAGTGCCCCTGAAGATTGGAAACTCGATTCAACTGAAGGACTACGCGGTCGCCTGATGGCAGGATGAACTAACCGAGCAGAGTTCTGAAACGTTTCTTACTCGGTGCTTCTGGCGAGGGCGGAATTTTCAGTGCGAGGAAGAAGGGATTGAGTGTGCTGCGATCGGTCGACGGACCCGAGGCATTTACTCCGTCCGCAGCGCTTCCATGGGGTCGATGTTGACGGCGAGGCGCGCCGGTTCGGAGGCGGCGACGAGAGCGATGAGCACCAGCGCCAGCGCGGCTCCGGCAAAGATGAGCGGGTTTTCCGGCTGCACCTGATAGAGGAAGATGCGCACGGCGCGAGCGGCAAAGAACGCACCCACGCCGCCGGCGGCGATGCCCACGGCCAGCAGCACAGCTGTCTGGCGCAGGATGAGCAGAAAGACACGCGCGCGGGTTGCGCCGAGGACCATGCGCACGCCGATCTCCGTGGTGCGCTGCGTGACGCTCCACGCCAACAGGCCGTAAATCCCGATCCCGCTCAGCAGCAGCGCAAGCACCGCAAAGAATCCTGAAAGTGCGGAGAGCAGTTGCTCGCGGGCAATCGAATCGCTGAAAAGCTGACTGAACGTCGCCGGATCGGTTTCGGGCGAAGTGGGAGCGAGCTCGTGCAGGGTGGCGTGATAAGCGGCGCGTGCCGCGTCGAGGCTGCGGGCGTGAATTGCGAGGAACAATCCCTCAAGATGGCTCTGCCGGGTAATGGGATAGTAGACGATCGGCTGCAGACCCTCCTCGACGGTGTCGTACTTGGTGTCTTCGACGATGCCGACGATCTGGCAGTCGCGCACGGTGGTGAGGGCCTGTTCTATGTCGTGCCTGACCTGGTGCAGCATTTGTCCGAGGGCGGAACCATGCGGGAAGAACAAATTCGCGGCGCGCTGACTGACGATGCAGGAATTTTGATCCGCATCGTCGTTACGCAGGTCACGGCCGGCCAGAAGCCGTGAGCCCACCGTGGCAAAGTAGTGTGCGCCGATCTGGTTGGTGTCGGCGTTGAGCGTAGTCGCATGCAGCGCGTCGGGAGCGGTGGTGAACCCGCCCTCGTCAAACCAGCCGTAAAAAGGAAGAATCGCGACAACGCTGGCGGACTGGACGCCGGGGTGCTCTTCCATACGCAGCTGGATGCGACGATAGAGCGGCAACAGATCGACGCCCTGCTGTTGCAGACGCCCAAAGTCGGCATAGTAGAAGATGACGTTCTGGGTGCGGAAGCCGGAATTCTCAGTGCGAAGACGGATGACGGTGGTTCCCAGAAGCGCGGCGACGACGACGAGTGTGAGGGAAAGCGCGACCTGCAGGGGAACAAAAACGCGCCGGCCTCCAGCGCTGCCACCTGCGCGGCGACTTCCGCTGCGCAGGGCGGACTCGAAATCTGTGCGGCTGGCGGTCCAAGCCGGTGCCATGCCGAAGAGCAGTGCGCACAGGCAGGCAGAGCCCGCGGTGATGGCGAGAACGGCGAGGTCCGGCCGCGTCGAGAGGGTAGCGGTCCTCTGCGCATTGCGCAGGCCGTGGACGAGCGACGGTCCCGCAAGCCATGCGAGCCCGATGCCGAGCAGAGCGCCGGGCAGAGCGAGCAGCAGGCTTTCCACAAAGAGCTGGCGCATGAGACGGGAGCGTGCGGCTCCGAGCGCTCCGCGGATGGCGAATTCCTGCTGGCGCGCAGACGCGCGGGCCATCAGCAGGCCGGAGAGGTTTGCGCAGCAGATCAACAGGACGACGCCCACCATTCCCTGGAGCAGAAGCAGAGGCTGGGTGTACTCGAGGCGAAGGCTGCTCCAACCGGTGCGGCCGGGATCGACATCCAGCGTTACTCGCCGGGCCTGCGGCAACTTCAGGACGGCGGGCGGCAAAGTGGACTTGAGGAATCCAGGCAGCAAAGTCGTTACCTCGGCCTGGGCTCGGGCGCGCGAGACTCCAGGGGAGAGACGAGCAAAGGTGGTCAGCCACGCGGCCATGCCCTCATGGAGCGCTTTCTCGTTGTTGTTGAGAGCGGCGCTGAATTCAACGGGCAGATACAGATCGGGCTTTTCGCCGACGAGCGTTCCCTCAAACCCGGGCGGGGTGACGCCCACGATGGTCACGCCATGGTCGGTAACGGTGACGTGGCGGCCGATCACGGAAAGATCGCCGTGGTATTGCTCGATCCACAGGCGGTAGCTGATGACGGCGGCCCAGCCGTCGGGTCCGCCGCCTGGCTGGTCATCGGCCGGTTGCAGCAGACGGCCGGCAGCGGGATGGAGACCCAGCATTGAGAAGGCATTACCGGTGACGACCGCGCCGCGTCGTCCGTGCGCCACGCCGGCATCTTTGAGAACGAAGTCGTAGGCAGACCAGCCGAAGACGCCGGTGAAGGAGTGAGCATGCTGGCGAAGCAGATCCATCATCGGGAGGCTGAGCGGAGCGTTGCGCGAGCGGTTGGTCTCGTGAAAATCGAGGGCAAGCCGCACCAGACGTCCCGGGTCCATGACCGGCAGGCTGCTGAGCAGCAGCGCATGGGTGAGTGTAAAGATCGCGGTGTTGGCGCCAATGCCGAGCGCGAGGGTGAGAATCGCTGTTATGGCAAAGCCCGGCGCGCGGCGGATCTGGCGAGCGGCGAAACGCGTGTCCTGCCAGAGGGTTTCCATCCGGTTCCAGCGCCACTGCGCTCGTGTCTGATCGCGGAGGAGAGTGGGATTGCCGAAGGTGCGCAGCGCCGCGTAACGGGCCTCTTCAGCGCTCATGCCAGAGGCGAGGTTTTCAGCGATCTGCTGCTCGAGATGGAACTGCAATTCTGCGGTCAGACGGTGATCGGCGCGAGCTCGGCGCAGGATCATCAACAGGGACATCCGTGTCTTGTCGACCCACCGCATCGCTCTCTCCTTCTGCGAGAGGCGCTGCCGTATTTCCTGTTCGCAGCGCGTCCTCGAATGCTTCGTCCTCAGGTCGCTTCCATGCCGAGGGCGGTCGCCGCTGAGAGCCGGTTTCCGTTCAGCTTCCCGATACTATGACGGTCTACACTACGCGATTGTCGACCGTCAAGGTATGACCGAAGTTAAGGGACAGTAAAAGGATGTTTCTGGACTCTCGGGCTCAGGCGACGGCGACCTGGGGCTCGATCTGTTCATGGGCGCCGGTTGCGGGCATGGCGATGGAGAAGACGGTTCCGGATCGGCCGTGGCCGCAGTGGCTGCGGACGCGGATGGTCCAGCCGTTGCGGCGGATGATTTCGCTGGTGACCCAGAGTCCGAGGCCGGTGCCGGTTTCGCCTTTGGTGGTGACGAAGGGTTCGAAGATGGTGGGCAGAAGGCCTGCCGGGATGCCGGTGCCGGTATCGGCGATGGTGAGACTGGATGCGGGGGAGGCCGTCGTGGGCTCGGAGAGCGGAGATGCGGACGCGGATGCGGCCGCCACGGCGCATGGCATCAATGGCGTTGCCGATGATGTTAGCGATGACCTGGCGGAGTTCGCCGGGCTGGAGAGGACGGGGGCGGGTCGGGCGCAGGTTATCGGCTGGACGGTGATATGGCGGCGGCATGCGGGAGTTGTAGAGCTCGAGGACGGAACGGAGGACAGCGGCGATCTCGGTTTCGACGGGCTGGCAGGGCTCGCGGTAGAAGCGCAGGGTCTGGCGGGTGATTTCGGTGACGCGGGCCAGTTCCTGATCGGCTTCAGAGAGGTAACGTCGGGCTCGCGGCTGTTCTCGGCGAGCGCATGAGGTAGAGGAGATTGGTGACGGCTTCGAGGGGATTATTGATCTCGTGGGCGATGCTGGCGGCGAGGCGTCCGGTGACGGCGAGTTTTTCGGAGCGGCGGAGAGCGTCCTGGGCGCGGGCATACTGGTGCATCTGATCGCGGATCTGGTATTGGCGCTGGCGGCCGCGGAGGGCCATCTCGAGGGTGCTGAGGAGCGTTTCGGGGCGAATGGGGCGCTCGAGCAGGAAGATGTTGCCGAGGGGGCGGCGGAGTTCGCGGAGGCGCTCGCTTTCTTTGGAGACCTGGCCACCGATGGTCAGCAGGATCAGAGGGAAATCGGACCACGGCTGCTGCTGCTCGACGAGCTGGCGGAGTTTGGCGATGGCGCTGCCGCTGAGGGCTTCCTCAGAAACGATGGCGGCGCCGGCGCCGAGGCCAACTTCGACGCAGAGCTCATCGACGGAGGCGGCGGCGTGGCAGGGAATCGAGCACCGTTCGAGCAGGCCCGCAATGAGCAGGCTGTCTTTTCCTGTGGGCGCGAGAATGATCGTACGGTTGTCGTGCGCGGACGGATTGGTTTCAGGGTACAGGGCCGTCCTCCTGCACAGGAGAGCCTCCGATATATTTGGGAACGCCGGTAAGCACTCCCTCAAAGTGCGTCAACGGCTTGCCCACGGAGACTCTGCCTTTCTCGAGGAAGAGTTCGCGGATGGTGCGTTCGTGGGGGCCGCTGCGTTTTTTGACGACGGAGATGGCCTGGCGCAGTTCTCCGGCCCTTTCGAAATAGCGGAAGAGAATGATGGTGTCGGCGAGGTAGCTGACATCGACGGGAGACTGCATGGCGGAGCCGATGACGCCGGCCTGGGCGAGGGTGATGATGGTGGTGATGCCCTGCTGGTTGAGATAAGAAAAGAGCTCGTGGAGCTGGAGGGCGAGGTACTGCTCAGTGGGCATGGCATTGAGCAGGCCGTTCATGCTGTCGATGACAAGGAAGCGGAGGTTCTGGGTGTCGACGAGATCACGAATCTCGGAGATGAACTCGCCGGGTGAAAGCTCGGCCGGATCGACTTGCTTGACCTGGAGGCGGCCGTTTTCGATGACCGGGGTGGGATCCATGCCGACGCCCTGGGCGCGTTCGATGAGGGTAGCCAGGGATTCGTCGAAGGTATAGATCGCGGCTTTTTCGCCGCGCTGTGCAGAAGAGCATGCGTAGCGGAAAGCGATGGTGGATTTGCCGCAGCCGGCGGGACCGGTAAGCAGGGTGCTGGTGCCGGTATCGATGCCGCCGGAGAGCAGGTCGTCGAGCTCCTGGATGCCGCTGGGAACGGACCTGCGCTCGAAGCCGGGCTTGTGTTCGGCGGCGATGAGACGGGGAAAAATCGCGAGGCCTCCGGTGCGGATGACGTAGTCGTGGTAGCCCTCGCGGAAGGCGGAGCCGCGGAGTTTGTGGACTTCGAGACGGCGGCGGCGGATGCCGTAGTCGCGCCCGATGCCCTGCATGACGATGACGCCGTGGGCGATGCTCTGGAGCTGGAGGTCGTCGCTGTTGTTGGAGGTACGGTCGTCGAGGAGCAGGACCGTGATGTTGCCGCCGGAGAGATGGCGCTTGAGAGCGAGGATCTGACGGCGGTACTTGAGGGGATCGCGTGCGAGCATGCGCAGCTCGGCAAGGGAATCGAAGACAAGGCGCTGGGGTTGGACTTCGTCGACGCGACGAAGGATGCCAGCGATGGTGTCGGCCAACTCGACTTCGGAGGGATGGAAGACGGTGTACTGAGATTCCGGCTTGAGGTCGTCTTCCGGGGGAATCATCTCGAAAATCTCGAGGGCTTCGGTGCTCCAGCCATGGGAGCGGGCGACCTGTTCGAGCTCGTTGCGGGATTCAGAAAGGGTGACGTAGAGAGTTCTCTCGCCTTTGCGGATGCCTTCGAGGAGGAACTGGAGGGCGAGGGTGGTCTTGCCGGTGCCGGGGTCGCCCTCGATGAGGTAGAGGTGGCCCTGGGGAAATCCGCCGAAGAGGATTTCATCGAGGCCGGGGACGCCGGCGTGGAGCCGATGGGTGGAAGAGTGGGAATCCACGCCGACATGGGGGGCGTGGAGGGTTCTGCGGGACCCGGTGGAAGCGAGTTGGGAATTCACCTTTCTGGTCTCCGAACAGTGGACTGCATCGGCGCGATGCCGAAGGTCAAAGAAACTCGAAATTTCGATGCGGAGGGGAGAGGGGGAAGTTGTCCCGGGCAGGGAGAAGGGCGGCTGCAGGTTCAGGAAGCGACGGTTTCGCCGGGCGCGGGCTGGAGGGAATTACCGGAATCGAGAAGGCGGTAAAGGGTGGAGCGGCTGATGCCGAGCATGCGAGCAGCGCGTACTTTGTTGCCGTTGGCGCGGGCGAGAACGCAGGTAATGTGGCGAAGGATGGCGCGATCGAGGTTGGGATCGATCTTCAATCCGGTGGGGATCTCATCAGGGGATAGCTCGGCGGAGGGGGCGGTGACCGGCGGGGAGGGCCATTCGAGGCGGGGGATATCGAGGGGGCGGATCCACTGGCCGGGACACTCGAGGGCGGCGGCGGAGATGACGGACTGGAGCTCGCGGACGTTGCCGGGCCAGGCATGGGCTGCGAGGCGGCTGAGAGCGCCTGGGGCGAAGCCGCAGAGGGGCTTGCCGTGGCGGAGGCTCCACTGACGGAGAAAGAGGGCAGCCAGCAGGGGCAGGTCGTCGCGCCGGTCGCGCAGAGGGGAAAGGAAGAACCGGATGGCGGTGAGATGGCTGGCCAGGTCGGAGCGAAAGGCGCCGGTGGAGGTGAGGCGACGCAGGGATCCGGAGGCGCTGACGACGAGTTGGAGGGGCCCGGGGACACGGAGGCGGCGCAGACGTTCGTGAGCGGCGCGCTCGAGGAAATCGCGGAAGAGGCGCTGCTGGTCAGGCGAGAGCTCGTCGACGCGGGACAGGTAGAGGAGGCCGCCGGTGGCGGCTTTCCAGAAAGACTGAGGAGCGCTGAGGAGGTCTGAGGCAAGCGCGGGGGTGAAGGGCCCGGCGGAGGATGGTCCGATGCGATGCAGAGTTTGGGCGGTGAGAAGCTTGCCGGTTCCGGGTTCGCCCTCGATGGAGACGAGGCGGAAATGGGGGGCGGTGCAGCGCATGCGGGTAAAGAGCTGCTGCATGGCGAGGCTGCGGCCGGCCATTTCACCGAGCATCCACTTCTCGGGCTGCAGGGTCTGCGGTTCCAGCGTTTCGAAGTCGATAGATTCATCGACGGCGAGGGGCCGCGGGCTGAGAGCCATGGCGTTGGGAGCGGGGGTGTCGATGCGATCAGGAACCACGGTGTTGTCCAACCTGCTGCAGGGGATATCGGCAAAAACGTCGGAGGGATGAAGGCGAGGGAGCCTCGGGCTCAGCCGAGGAGAGAATTTGACCGGGTGGGCGCTATCCCCGGGGAAGGGGGGTGCATCCAGGATTTCGGGCGTGGATTGTGAATCCACTTTTTAGCCCGTGATGGGCCCCATGGGAGCTAATGATGAAGAGACTACTGAGTGTGGGAATTCTACTGCCCGCGTTGTTTCTGGGCATGGCGCCAGAGCGAGGGCAGGCGCAGATGGGGATTGCGATCAGCGTGAACCTTGCGCCGCCGCCCCTGCCGGTTTACGAGCAACCGCCATGTCCCACTGAGGGCTACCTGTGGACACCGGGATACTGGGCCTGGGATCCCGATTACGGCTATTACTGGGTACCCGGAGTGTGGGTGGCGCCTCCGCAGGCGGGGCTGTTGTGGACGCCAGGCTATTGGGGGTATGGCGACGGAGCTTACGGCTGGCATGACGGCTATTGGGCACCCCAGGTGGGCTATTACGGGGGCGTGGATTACGGGTGGGGCTACAACGGGGCCGGGTTTGTGGGCGGCATGTGGGCGGGGAATGTCTTTCGCTACAACACAGCGGTGATGCGCGTGAACACGAGGGTGATCCGTAACGTGTACGTCGACCGAACCGTGATGCGGCGGGAGGAAGGGCCGCGCGCGAGCTTCAACGGACCGGGAGGCGCGACGGCGCGGCCGACGGCCCGCGAAGAACAGGCGATGCACGAGCGGCATTTCGAGCGGACCGCGATGCAAACTGAACGGATGACGGCCGCGCGGAGGGATCCGCAGGCGCGCTTCGCCATGAACCACGGAGCGCCGCGGGCGGCGGCGATGGCGCGTGTAGGTGAGAGGCCGGTGGCGGCGACGAATCATCCGACCACGGCGGAGGTTCGGGCGGCGCAGGCGCAGAGCCGCGGCGCGCACTCGGCCGCGGCGATGTCGCGGCCCGGAGCGGAGAGACGTCCGGCAGGCGCC
Source organism: uncultured Acidobacteriaceae bacterium (assembly GCA_963702295.1). Lineage (GTDB taxonomy): Bacteria > Acidobacteriota > Terriglobia > Terriglobales > Acidobacteriaceae > Palsa-343. Next base: position 40,949 of record CAVPCE010000067.1, read on the forward strand.
GAAAGCCGGCCGGCATCGGGCAGAAACGCGGCGACTCGGCCCAATGAGAGCCGGCCCGAGACGACACGGCGGAATGAAGCGCGGCCAGCGCGGCCGTCCGAAGCGGGTCGAGCGACATCACCGGCAAGAACTGCTGAACGGGCGCCGGCGCGGAGCACGACGCCCCGGCCGGAGAGTCGGCCGATGACGCCGGCGCGGACTGAGAGGGTTCCGGAGACTCGCACGCCGACGCCGCACAGCGAGAGCCGTCCGATGTCGACGCCGCGAACGGAGGCACGTCCGGAGAGCCGGCCGACTCCTCATCCTGCGGAGCGACCGGCTCCGACCTCCCATCCTGCGGAAAGTCCGGCTGCTCGCCCAGAGGCGCGTCCGGAGAGCCGACCTGCACCTCACCCTGCAGAACGACCGGCGGCTCGCCCGGAGGCACGTCCGGAGAGTCGACCTGCTTCCCGTCCTGCTGAGCGCCCCGCTGCTCATCCGGAGGCGCGTCCGGCTCCACATCCTCAGGCGAAGCCGGAGAATCATCCTGCTGCGCATCCGGAGGAGAAGCCGCACTAATCGGTTCTCCAGGATAAAGACGAAAAGGGCAGGCTGGAAGCCTGCCCTTTTTTCTCTTTCCGAAGCTTTGAAAGCGGATGAACTAGACCGACGGAATCGACGTAGCGTGGGGGATGTGCGGAGCGAGCGGATCAGCCGCGCGAGCGGATGGCTGGTCAGAGAAGATTTTGCCGTCACGGATGTGGACAACGCGGTGGGCGTATTCGGCGATATCGGGCTCGTGGGTGACGAGGACGATGGTGTTGCCCCGGCGTGGAGATCGTCGAAGAGGGCCATGATCTCGACTCCGGTTTTGGAGTCGAGGTTTCCGGTGGGCTCGTCGGCAAGGATGATGGAGGGATTGTTGACGAGGGCGCGGGCGATGGCGACGCGCTGGCGCTGGCCGCCGGAGAGCTCGTTGGGCTTGTGCATCATGCGGGCGTCGAGGTTGACCGCGGTCGAGGGCGTCTTTGGCGCGCGCGATGCGCTCGTCGGCGGGCGTGCCGTTGTAGATGAGGGGCAGCTCGACGTTATGCAGCGCGGTGGCGCGGGCGAGCAGGTTGAAGGTCTGGAAGACGAAGCCGATTTCCTTGTTGCGAATGCGGGCGAGCTCGTCGTCATTGAGCTCGGTGACGTCGTGGCCGTTGAGCCAGTACTTGCCGCTGGAGGGGTATCGAGGCAGCCGATGAGGTTCATCAGCGTGGATTTGCCGGAGCCGGAAGGGCCCATGATGGCGACGTACTCATTGTGGCGGATGCGCAGGTAGATGCCCGAAGGGCGTGGACCTGCTGTTCAGCCCATGTCGTAGGTCTTCCAGAGGTCCTCGGTGACGATGACGTCGCCTGGGCGGGACGCTGGAGGCGGTTCCGACTTCCGCTTCGGTTGTGGTGTCTGGCGGCCATGGATCTCCTGTGACCTTAGATGATGAGCGACGGGACGAAGCCGGAAGAGGGGCCCGGCTCGACCAGTTTACGTCGATGACGTATTGTTCTGCTGCGGAGCGGCCGAGTCTATCCCGCTTGACCAGAGCGTCCGCTCTTGAGGTTGCGGAGGATCTGGTAGCTGCCGGTGACGATGCGTCGCCGGGCTTGAGTCCGCTGAGTGACTTCGATGTCGGTGGCACCGGTGATGCCTGTGGTTACCGGGACAAAGTGAACGCGAGTCCTTGCCTTTAACCTTCGAGACGACGAAAACGCCCTGGATCTGCGGCGAGGGCTGCTGGTTATTCGTGGTGGTTGCTGCGGAGACCGTCTGCCCGTGTTCGGCCGCCTTCGAGCTGTTTCGGGTCGCGCATGACGAGGGCCTGAATAGGGATGGTGACGACGTCGTCCTTGCTGGCGGTGGTGATCTTCGCGGTGGTGGAGAGGCCGGGCCGCAGCTCGTCAGAGGGGTGATCGAGGGTGACGACGACCTTGAAGTCCTTGGCCTCTTCGATGCCGGTGGTGGATTGCAGGTGGGACTGGCCGGTGGTGCGAAGCAGAGCCTGGTCGCCGACCTCGGTGACATGGCCTTTGAAGACTTTGCCGGGAAGCGCGTCGACGGTGACGTCGGCAGGCTGGCCCAGCCTGACGTTGACGATATCGGTTTCGTCGACCTTAACCTCGGCGGTGATGACCGACATGTCGGCAAGGGTCATGAGGGTGGAGCCTTCGGTGTTCTGAATGCCCTGCACAACGATCTCGCCCTCGCGGACGGGACGTTCGTGACGAGGCCGTCGAAGGGAGCGATGGCGATCGTGCGGCTTAGAAGATCCTGCTGGACCTGGAGATCGGCCACCTGAGTGCGGAAATGGCCGCGGGCGGAGGCGGTCTGAGCTTTGGCCTGGGCGAGAGCGGCCTGGGCCTGGGCGAGGCTGGCGACATCGAGATCGTAGGCAGCTTTCTTGGCATCGAAGTCCTGCTTGGCGACATGAGCTGCGCCTGGTAGAGGGCCTCGGCGCGCTGGTAGTCGAGCTTTTTCTGCTCGAGGTCGGCCTGGGCGTGCTCGACGTTGGCCTCGGCTGAGTATTTTCCGCGGCGATATAGGAGTTGATGTCGGTGTTGGCAGCGGCGATGGCGGCCTGCTGGCCAGCGACGTTGGCTGACTGCTGCACGTTCTCGACGGTGGCGACGATCTCGCCCTTCTTTACGTGGTCGCCCTCATTGACATAGAGATGGGTGATGCGGCCCAAGGCGGTGGCGCCGACGTTCACGTAGGTCTTGGGCTTGATCTGGCCGGTGCCGTTGACGAGGAGACGAGATTCTCCCGCGATGACCTTCCCATGAGCGACTTTGGTATAGCCCGACTGCGCACGCACGATGGTGAGCCCGACCACTCCGGCGAGAACCAGGACGACAGCGGCAATAATGAAGAACTTTTTCAAGACAGTTGTTCCTTAGCGAAGGATTACGCAAGTTCGGAAACGGCGGTTCCCCGAAGACGCCGGACTGGATGCGTCCCGTTCTGAACCTGCGGCTGGGAGCGCCAAGCCGGAACGAGGCGCAGTTCCAGGAATTGGACGCCCGCCGCGGCGGCCGGTTATTCGCAGAGAGAGATTTCCACGACATGATAACAAATCAGGGGCCGAAATTTGCCCACGGAAGGGGCCGGAACGTCCAAGGGGACAGCAGCCGGAGCAGGAATTGCTTGAAAAGGCACGTCGTGATCTCTAGAATTGAAGGCGCCCCCCAAGGAGTCGCAGTCGACGTATGTGCAGGAACCGGTTTTTCCTCCCTTCCACGCTTTTGATCGCATTGCTGGCCGGTCCAGGAATCAGGGCTGCCCAGGCCCGGGTCCATGCCTCGCAGGATCAGGCCCAGAGTTCCCCGAACGGTCAGGCACAAAGCTCTCAGGACAATCAGGATCCGCTGAAACGGCCGCTTTCGGATAAGGAGCGGATCAATCAGCAGAAAGAGCTCCGGAACGAGATCGGAAAGACCTACCGGAAGTGGCTGGACGAGGATGTTCGCTGGATCATCACGGACCAGGAAAAGAAGGCGTTTCTGAGCCTGAGCAACGATGAGGAGCGGGACGCGTTCATCGAGCAGTTCTGGCGGCGGCGGAACCCGAACCCGGATTCGCCGGAGAACGAGTTCCGGGAGGAGCATTACCGGCGGATCGCCTACGCCAATGAGCACTTTGCGGCGGGCAAGCCGGGGTGGATGACGGACCGGGGACATATTTATATCGCGTTCGGACCGCCGGACAGCATCGAATCGCACCCGGCGGGCGGTAACTACGAGCGGCCGATGGACGAGGGCGGCGGCGAGACGTCGACTTATCCGTTCGAGACCTGGCATTACCGGTACCTGGAAGGAATCGGGGAGAACATTGACATCGAGTTTGTGGATCCGTGCATGTGCGGCGACTACCACATGACGATCGACCGCTCGGAAAAGGACGCCCTGAAGCACGTGCCGAACGCGGGCCAGACGCTCTATGAAGAGATGGGCATGGCGAAGAAGGCGGACCGGTTCAAGGGCGGCCTGGAGAGCTGGGCGACGGGCCCGATGTCACGTCGGCGAACCAGGCAAAGGAGTTTGACCGGATCGAGATGTACGCCAAGCTGATGGCGCCGCCACCGATCAAGTTCAAGGACATGGATCTGGAGTCGTTCCTGTCGAGTCACAAGGTTCTGAACGGGCCGTTTTTCCTGTTCGAAGTGCGCACAGACTACGTAAAGGTGACGGACGACACGGTTCTGGTGCCGGTTACGCTGCAGATCAGGAACCGAGACATCACCTTCAACACGAAGGACGGGGTTGCGCGGGGCACTGTGAGCATCCTCGGGCGAGTCTCGACGATCACGGACCGGGTGGTGCAGAGCTTCGAGGATTCGGTCAATGTGGAGGAGCCGGCGGAACTGCTGCCGCGGACGCTGAACAACGCGTCGGTGTACTGGAAGGCGTTGCCGCTGCGACCGGGGCGTTACAGGATCGATATTGCGATCAAGGACGTGAACAATCCCGATCATGTGGGAATCTGGGCGCAGGCGGTGACGGTGCCGCAGGTACGACGACGACCGACTGGCGACCTCGTCGCTGATTCTGGCGGACCAGATGGAGCGGGTGCCGTCGAAGGAGATCGGCGCGGGAACTTCGTGCTCGGAAACACGAAAGTTCGGCCGCGGGTGACGCCGAACGCGGCGCAGCCGGTGAACGTTCCATCGCGACCAGAATCTGAACTTCTGGATGCAGGTGTATAACCTCGGTATCGACGAGAAGAGCAAGCAGAACAATGCCACGATCAAGTACCAGATTCTGAACGTGGCAACGAACAAGCAGATTTTGAATTCGCAGGAAGACTCGAAGAAGCTCGGCGCCAGCTCGGATCAGCTGACGCTGGAAAAATCACTCCCCCTTGCAAGTCTTGAGCCTGGTAAGTACACCGTGAAGATCAGCGTGGATGACGGCGTGACGCGGCAACAGATCGCGCAGTCGGCGAACTTTACGGTGGAGTAGGCTCAGAAGAAAGCTCCAGGCGATGCCCTGAAGCGCACCCCAGCGGCCGAAAGAGCGGCGGGGTGGAAATGATTTGGGAGAAGCCAGGGAGACGATGACGCAAGTATTCGAGTGAGACGACGTATCTCCATTTCCGTGCTGGGGGCCTGGTCGCTGCGGTGGTGTTGTGCGCAGCGGGAGCGCGGGCGAACGCGCAACCCAACACTCTAACGGGGGTGGTGCGGGACAGCCGGGGTACGCCGCAGATTGGCGCAGCGGTGGAGTTGCTGCGACCCGATCTGTCGGTGATCGCCGAAGTCTACACGGATGAGCGCGGGCGGTATCGCATGGAAGCGATTCTGCCGGGCGTGTACGAATTGAAGGCTCTTGGGCGCGCTGTTTCTGCCGACGCTGCGGGAAAACCTGCGGGTGCTGGGCGGATCGAAGCTGGTGGTGAACCTGACGCTGAACACGCTCTATGAAGCGTTTCGGTGGTTGCCCGCGAAGCCGCGGCAGGCGGATGAGCCAAAGGACGACTGGACCTGGACGCTGCGGCTGGTCGGCGAATCGACCGCTGTTGCGGCTGCTGCAGGATGGTCCACTGGTGGTGGTGACGAGTGGGGACGGTACGGCGCCGGCGCTAAAGGCCCGCGTGACGGTGCGGGGGTGGCGAGAGCGGGTTTGGCGACGGCGGCATTCACAACGATTTTGAAATGGAGCGCGCGCCGTGATCGATGGGCGGGCGATGGATCTTCCGCGCGGACCTAAAGCTCAGGCGGAACTGAGCCCTCGCTGAATTCGATGATCGGATACGAGCAGGAACTGGGCTCCTGGGGCATACATTCCGCAGGGGAGCGCGGCGGTGGAGTTCGCGGCCGGACATCTCTTGCGGGTCCGGACGCTGCAGGGACTGCAGGCGATCGAGATGCGATCGGGCCAGACGATGAGCTTCGAAGGGGGTACAGGCGTGAATTTGGGGACGATGCCGAGGGCGACTCCATTTCGGAGAGGGACGCTGGTGGCCAACCATTCCTTTCGCTCACTTCTGATTATGTACGGCGGGTGCACACTACCTCCGATCCGCCTACCGGTGTTTCGACGGTGCCGGGGATTCAGCAGGGTGGAAGACCTGGACCGCGAAGCGGACGGTGAGCCTGAGCTGGCGCAGCGGAACGGCCGTCTGGTGATGGAACAGGGTCTGCATCAGGATACTGGCGGGCGGCCCGCGGACCGCGGTGACACGCGGTATGAAGGTGAACGGTGTGGCATGAGCGGATGGACCACGCGGTCATGAGTGGGGGGCGGGGAACATTTCCGTCGGCGGACTGGTGGCCAGCGGGAACCTGCTGTATGACGAATCGAGCGATCTGCTGCGCGCGTCGGGTCGGGCTCCTGGGCGGGCAGCGGCGCGCTGAGCGAGAGTGGAGACAAAGGGGTGAACGGCAGGCACCTGGATCGCCTTTGAGCTGTGGCATTGGGCGATGCGCTGGCGATGGCGGGGATGTGGCTGGCCGCGGACGCGAGAGCCTGAACCGACGTGCTGGCGAGCATGAAGACGCGGGGAAACGCCGATGTAGGCAGTGCGCGAGTTCGAGGCAAATTGGGCGTTCTCCGGAACGCAATGGCAGGCCTCGTTACCGATGGCAGGCGGCGAGCACGCTGACGCCGGTGGATGCCATTTGACGACGGGTATCCCGGATGGGTATATGAGCGTGCTGGGTACGGCAGCCGATTCCCGGTACCGGCGGATCATCCCGAAACGGCGTGGAAGCGCTGGTGGATGTGCGCAATCTGTTCGCCGAGGGATATCGGCCGTTCGTGTCGCTGCGACGGCAGCACGCTGTATTTTGCGGAGCCGCTCGCTGCGTGCAGGGCGGGCTCTCCCTTTTACCTTCTAAGGCGTTTACCTTTCGGGTGCGCATGGATGCTCTGCCGGGGTCGCAAATGGGTGGCTGCAGAGCGCCGGACAAGGCTGCGTGGCGCTTCGTTTTTGCATGCTATAGTGAAAAAGGTGCGGCTGATTTTCCCGCTGCGGGAGGATTTCCGCGCGCCGTCTTCCGTGGACGCGTAGCTCAATTGGCAGAGCATTCGACTCTTAATCGACAGGTTGAAGGTTCGATTCCTTCCGCGTCCACCATGCTTTCGAGTGGATTGTGGGGAGGAGAGGTCCTTCACTGCGCGGCGTTTTGTTCAGGTTGCCTGGAGGCTCAGACGCCCACCAAACGGCTCAGGTTTAAGAAGAGCAGGTTTACGAAGTGTAGGCTTCTACGACTCCCCCTATCTTGATTGACGGCAGAGCGGTTGTTGCGGAGATATAGGGAACGTTGTCGGCCATCACGTCATCCGGGAATCGCCAGGCAGTTGCCAATACTCCGGCTCCGGAGACGGTCCCGATGCAAACAAATTCGTCCGCTTGTACGGGGGCTTTGATATAGCTGCTGCCCACCGAATTCAGGACGAGTTGAGTGACCGATCCGGAGCCCACGTCCAGGAGAGCCGTTGCAGGATCAGTGAATCCTGCCTGCTGTACCGCAAAGCCATCGAACTCAAGATTTCCGATCATCGATGATTGTTCGAAGATTACGGCGGCAACATCCGTGCTTTCGCGGCGCACGATTCTGCAGTTCTGCAGAATCAAATTTGAACCAATCCAGGAATTGAGACCATTGGGAGGGGGTGGGGGCCGCAGAAACCCGCATGCATGACTGGACGCTTTCCCCAGTCGAAGTGTGATGGGAAAAAGGTAACGTTTTTTGACTCGATGGTGCCGAAGTTTTCGGCGACGCCAAAGATGACGGGTGCTCTCAGGGTACAGTCGGAGACAGACAGGGACGCAATCGCAGCGGGATTACCAATATCGACGTAGCCGATCATAAATGCCCCTCCGCCGAAAGTCCCGGTGCAGTTGGTCACGGCGACATTATCGATGCGGAAGCGAGCCTCGCCCGACACTGTGTAAAGCCGCATGAGGGATACGCTCTCGAATGTAAACCCGAGACAGCGACTGTGAAATGTCGCCCGAGTAACCCTCCGGACAATTCAACGCGATGGAATCATCCTCAGTTGCGAACCGGCATTTAGAAACAGAGATGTCATTGGCCGGACCATCGACATGAAGACCATCCGAATTAACGCCTTCTCCCTGGATCACGCATCCGGATACAGTGACATTTCCGACGTTGGACAAACGAATTTCGTACGCGGGTGTATCGACGACAACCAGATTCTCAATCGTTATATTGTCGAGACTCATGAGGTTGATGCCGAAATACCAGACCTGATCGCTGCCGTGAGGCTGCCCGGTGGTCGAGATCCATTGTGCCCGTTCCCCTGATTTCCATTGAGAGTGAAATTGCTCAGCGAAACGCCTTTGCCCCGGGGAGGGGCAGGCGGTCCGGGGTCGGTAAAGGTTACGGCATCGGGCGGACTATCGCGGATGCCGTCGGTGATCCGGCGCGCTCGACTTGACGAAGAAGCCGGTGCCACAGCCGAGCCCTGCGATGCTCCAGTAGCCGCCGGCGGGCAGGAAGAGTCCCGAGATGAGCGCGCTGCCATCGATGATGAGGGTGATGGGATTGGCGGCAGAAGCGCTTGCCATCGCGGCGTTGATGCGGGGACCGTCGTCGGTCGCCGCGCCGCCATGGTATTTGTTTCTCCCGTTGGTGAGGTCGCAGTCGAGAGCGCAGCCAATTTCCGAGGCTCGGACGTAGGTCACACCCGGAACCGGCGCAGGAGCGGCGGCGGGTCCCAGACACGGTATTCCCATTTTGGATTCGGCGCAGCCCATCAGTGGTATGCCGAGGGCAGAGCCAGCGGTGAGGAGACTCGCCTTCGCGACAAAGGATCGGCGAGTTATCTGTTGGCTTGCTGAGTTTGGTTGGTAGCGTTGGTCGTGCATGGTTTCCTGCCTGCGAACACGTCAATCACGCACAGAAGAACACCAGACCGGATCGCAGCGGTGCTGATTCGGAAAACATATGATGATTGATAGAGAATCAGCAACATGGTACAGCATTCGGTTTCTGCACAAACGCGCAGAGCGCCGGGTTCTCCTGAGCCTTGGCGGCGTAGTTTGCGGAATAATTCAGGCCGACGGCTAAGCGAGGGCTCTGATGACCGTCGGTTTCGTCCAGCCGAAATCCACCGTCGACGTCTCCACCGCTTTTGCGATGAGATTCGCAGATCTGAGCAGTGCGGTAATCGAACGGACGGAAAAGCGATTGATGTGCTCGTGGATGGGGAGGGGAATCGCTCTGTCTCCCGCCAAGAGCCGATTCGCGTCACGGTCACTGATCTCAACCGGGACCTCGATGTAGAGGTGGCCACCAGATCTGACATGGGAGGCCGCATGTTTTGTGAGGAGGAGCGGGTTGGTAACATGCTCGAGCACGTGGGCGAGTTGGACATAAGAGTAGGTGGCGAGCTCGGATTCCCTTTCGATTCTCGTTGTTCCGGGAACCGGAGTGATATTGGAGATTTCGAAGACGTACCTGCTTCCGGGGAGCGCGGGCAGGAACTTACCATCGGCTCCTCCGTAGTCGAGCATGGAAAAGTCGGGTTCGGGCGTGATGCGTGATGCCAGCCATTGAGTGAGGCCGAGGGTGCGGGCCTCGATTTCCTGACGCGAGCCGCCGACATCATGGGCGATTGCCTCATACGCCGGTTCATACCGTATTCGCTCCCGGTTATAGGAGTCGGAACGGTAATCGGCATAGAGTTTTGCAAGCGCATCGTCAGGAAAAGGTATCTTCGTCTGAACGAAGGTGCAGCTCCGGCAGATCTCCATCTCCGTCAACACGGAGGAGCCATAGATTCTCTGGAAGGCTTTGGCGGCGAGAGGGAATCGATGCAGCAGCTTCTTGACAGGATGTACTGCAGGAGCGATGCCAATTTCAAGATCGAGTACGCGCTTGAGAAAGAATGGGGCAATTGAACCGAGAAAGCCGAGATTCTCAGTTGCATCTTCGCCGCAGTTTCTGCACTGTCCCATGGATTCTCCTGCTTCGAATTCAGAGTAGAGGCTCGTTTATTAAAAACCATCACTTCTGTCACGCGGCATCGGAAGGAGTACCCGCGATGTGCGAGACCGACGGAGCAGTTCATGGTCTGCGATGAGAACTATTGCTGCATCTGTTCCCGCTGATCCAGGCAGTCGTTCGTCGGATGCCTTCCTCCAATGGTGTAATTTCGCGCAAGTCGAGCATCTCGCGGGCGCGATCAATCGAGGGAACGTAGCGAAGGGGCGGTGCGCCGGGAACGGGTTGTCGAGCGACGAGAATCTCCGTCGCAGGATTGAGGGTTGCCGCGACCGTCTGCGCTAATTCGAGAATACTGACGTCGTGATCGGAGCCGACGTTGATCGGAACGAGGGCGGGTGCTCGAAACAGGATGGTCCACAACCAGATGGCGAGATCGGCGGCATAAAGATAAGAGCGGCGAGGGGTGCCATCGCCCTGAATCCGAATGGGACGGCCGGCGAGGACATCTCCAATGAAGTTGCCGATGGCAAAGTGCTGGTCGAGCGGGAGGTGGGGACCGCAAAAGGCCCAGCAGCGGGCGATTTTGCACTCGAGACTGCTGCTTTGGTGAACCAGCGCGCAGAGGAGTTCTGCTGCCCGTTTTCCTTCGGCATAAACGTTCTCAGGAGCCAGCGAATCTGGGCCGCCGAGCCAGGTTTCCGGAACGTGGGTCATGGTGGGCGGCTGCTTCCCATAGATGGCGCCCGAACTGGTAAGCAGGAACTTGCGAGCGTCGCAGGCGGCGGCGAATTGCAGAACACGCTCGGTTCCCGCGACGATGGTGGAGAGCATCTCGAGGGGGGCATTCACTGCTGCTCTGGCATCGCTGTCAGTGGCTGCGTGAATGACGTGACTGAATTCACCTCGGGGAAACGCGAAGGTGCGGACATCTCCTTCATGCAGGGTGACAGCCGGATCGCCGGCCAGATGAGGACATTTCGCAGCGAACGCGCCAGGATTGCGGGTGAGCACGGTGACGGAGGCATTCAGGCCGAGCTCGCGATTGATGTGGCAGAAGCTCTCAACGAGCCAGCAGCCGAAAAAACCGGTTCCGCCTGTGAGAAAGATGCTCTGACCTCGGACTTCTGCCCAAAGCGGAGCGGTTCGATCGAGGATCTGGAACAGATCTTCGGCGGGCAAAGATCGAGCCGGATTCATCAGTCCTCCAGCGGGGGGATGATCATCTCGGAAGCGAAGACATCTCGGGGAAGGCGTGGAGCCATGTCTTCCATGGGGAGGCTGACGATGGTGCCGTCGGGCCGGGCTGACGATGTGGCTCGCGGAGCCAAATCTGACTGGACGATACGTGGACGGCGCAAACGACGGGTCCGGGACGTCGAGAACGGCCTGAACCTTCTCGCGAAGGTCTGTGTGATCAAGAATTTCGCAGCTCTCGATGCCATAAGCCTGGGCGACTCGGCGGACATCGGGCAGGGTCAGATGACTGGATGGATCGCTGCCGACCATCCGGCCTTCGAAGTAATTGCGCTGGGTGGCCATGATGGAGGCGTAGGTGCCGTTGCAGAGGATGAAGTACTTGATGGGTAGATTGAGCCGGCGCACGGTCTCGAGATCCTGAATGTTGAGCTGGAATCCGCCGTCGCCATTCACGCAGATGGTGCGGCGCCGCCGGAAGCGAGGCATGTGCCAATGGAGCCGGGGAGGCCGGTTCCCATGGCGCCGAGCGAAGGGGAGTTGACGACGCGCTGGCCACCTTAAAGGCGGAAGCACTGGAGGAAGACGTCGCTGCATGCGCCGGAGCTGCCAGGAGCGAGGACGTCCTCTGCGGTGCAGAGATCCGATAACACATCGACAGGACATACAGGTCCACAAGATTCTTCTGTTGCCAGTATTCGGGGAGGATAACGGGATATTTGCTGGACCACTCCTTTGTTTTTGCAGTCCATTCGGTGGAATCGTGAAAGGTGGAGGCGCTGGCCTGATTGATCAGTGCGGAAAGAAAATCCGAGGCGTCGGCGACGATGGGAACGTCGATGGTCATTTCGAATTTTCCCATTTCGAGCGGGTCCACATCGACGATGATTTTCTTTGCAGCGCGAGCGAAATTCGCGTGACTGAAGGCAATTTGCGGCATGTCGAGCCTGGCGCCCACGACCAGGAATGCAGTCCGCGTTCTGCTGGGTGAAGTTCGCTCCGCGGGAAGCGACCGATCCGGGCGGCCGGCGAACCCAGGATAATCCTGCGGAAGCATGTCCATGGATTTCCAGGTCAGCAGAACCGGAATCCTGAGGAGATCGGCGACTTTTCTAACCAGCCCGTGGGTATGGGCGCTGCGGGCTGCCGTTCCCGATGAAGAGTACGGGACGTTTCGCCTGCCGGAGGGCCTCGACAGCGGCGGAAACCTGGCTGATATATCGGGAACAGTCTGGGGCGGCGGGGGTGTAAATCCGCTCAGGGAGTCTCGTCGATCATCTGGGCCTGGACATCGAGAGGAATGTCGAGCCAGACGGGGCCGCGTCTGCCGGTGGTGGCAAAGTGGACAGCGCGCTCCAGTTCATAGCGAACGTCGTTGGGCTCAAGAAGGGTTTTCGCGTACTTGGTTAGGGACCTTACGACGGAAACGATGTCGACTTCCTGCGGTCCCATGGAGCGAACTCCACGGCTGGTCAGCAGATCGGCTCGCTTAACCTGACCGGAGATGAAGACGCAGGGTGAGGAGTCAAGCCAGGCGGCAGCGAGGCCGGTGACGGCGTTGGTGCCGCCTGGGCCGGTCGTGACTAAAGCCGCGCTCAGGCTGCCGGTGTATTCGGCGTGCGCCTGGGCGGCAAAGGCGACTGCCTGCTCGTGGAGGCAGCAAACATAGTCCAGACCTGGCTGTCGGCCAACGGAGTCCACCAGGTGCATGCAGCCCCCACCGGTCAGCATGAAGATGCGCCGCACGCCGGCATCGCAAAGAAAAGCGGACAACATAGTCCGAAAGTTTCATCAAGGTTCACCTGCCAGGAGAGTCAGTTGGTGCAGAACGGCTGCGATGGAGAGGTTGCTGCTGTTCCAGGGTTGAGCGGGCTGAAAAGTACGAAGTCCCAGCGAAGCGGCTTGAAGGATATTCTCTGTTGAATCGTCGATGAGGACGTCGCCGAGCCTGCACCAGGCAAGGAATTCTCCTTTTGTCTGGTCGTAGACAGGGATGCCGCTGTCGAGACGGGAGGGGACGACGCCAAAGCAACGGATCCAGGCGCCGAAATGGCGCATGACCCAGTGGGCGACATCCGGGGCAGTTTCCAGGGGACGGGCGGTCAGAGCCAGGTGACGATAACGGTGTCCATGCTCACGAAACCAAGCGAGAACCTCGGGGTCGGGGGTCATGTTGACCGCTCGTTCGGTGCCGCGAAAGCGATCCATGGATTCGAGGTACGCGGCGCGCTCCACACCGAGCACAGTATGCGGCGGATTACTAGTCAGCCCATCGAAGGAAATCGAGCAGTCCGGGTGTTCGACCAGCCATCCGTACAAGAACCACTGGACCATCAGATCATTCAGGATGTCATCCACATCCCAGACGAGGGTCAGCATCAGGCGAGCCAGTAGGTGACGAAGGTTTTTCGATTTCGGTTGGCGGCAATGGACGGATCGGTATAGAACGAATCATCGGATGAGTAACTTGACGAAACCTCCTCGATTACGGCCCCGCTCTTCGTCCAGAATGAGTGCCTGACCCCATGGGGAATGGTCAAGATGTCGTTGGCCTTCCGCCGAGTCTGCTCTCCATCGAGTTCCACGGTCACATCGCCATAAAGGACGTGATAGGTTTCGTCTTTCTCGTTATGCCACTGCTCCGGGTGTTTTTGACCGGGCAGGACGACCATCAGACGCTTGCAGTAGTTGCGGTTCACGACGGTGATTGCGGTCAGGCCGAATTCGCGGAACTTGTCCAGCCCGTAGTGATGCGAGATTTCGAGGTCGCATTGACCGGGTACCTGGACTTTGCTTTTGCGCAGCAGGGACTTCACGTCCTGGACGATGCCGTACACGGCTTCGCGCGTGTTCATGGCGCGAACCTGCTCGCGCATGACCGGTCCGTTGGCAGGAATTTCATGGGAGGAGACAAACTCCGCATATTTGGAGAAATCCTGCGCCACCAGCTGATCCTTGACGTTCGGCATCGCGAAGAAAATGTTGGAAGGCCGGATGATTTCACCGGCAGCTACGGCTTCGCGCACAAAGGCTCCACGGGCGAGATCGGCGAGCGCCATCTGTTCTCCGGGAGGCGCGGGATACCGCGTGTCAGGGTCGCCGATCATGGTGAGGGCATCAGCGGCAGACTGCAGCCATTGCCTCACCTGGGTGGGGTTGGCGCTATAGGCGTTGAGCGCGTACTTGTCGGTCGCTACGCCGGTGTGTTTCTCAAACATGACGGCGCCCAGAGCGAGCGCGACTTTGACCGCCTCGAAATTGTCCGGACGTTCATGGGTGGAATAGCCGATGGGGATATCGGGATATCGCTTGCGCAGCAAAGCAATCTGACCGAGATGGAGATGGTCGTCCGGAGCCGGATATTCTCCGACACAGTGCATGATGGTGAGCGACTTGTTGCGATGATGGAAGAAGCTCACCACGCGATCGATTTCGTCGAGGGGCTCGCCGGCCGTGGAGGCCACAATGGGCAGGTCGTATTTGGCGATCCGCTCGAGTAGCGGCCAGTCTGTCATGTAGCAGCTGGGGACTTTCATGAAGTCGAAGCCGTGTTCAGCGATTTTGTCGACTGAGATCTCGTCCCAGGGCGTACACATGGCGAGAAAACCGGCTTCGACGATCGCGTCCTTGATGCGGAGGTATTGATCCCAGGAGAGGCGGGTTTCCGAAAAGCGCTTAACGTATTTCAGGTCGTAGCGGCCCTGGTAGTCCGGGTGAATGCAGCTATCAATATTGCGGTATTGAAGTTTGACGCAAAAGCCGAAGGGAAATCCCTCAGAGGCTGCTTTCAGTTCGCGGACGATCCGGATGCCATGTTCGACATCGCCCATGTGGTTGTTGGCCATCTCGTAGATGAAGAGAGGCCGCCGGTTGAGGTCCCGCATCGTCTAAATTCTCCTGATTCACCAGATCTGAGCGAAGGCAGGCCGGTCAACTCCGCGCTGCGTTCTGGAATCGTTGATGAAAGTTGTGATCGTCTCGGTCGAAATTGAGCCTTTAAGCACTAAATCCCTGCCACGGTTTTCCCTGAACACTTTCCAAAGCCGAAACGGAGTGCCGCGCTCTGAAAGTACCATACCGAATCCGAGATGCACGTTAGTTAGCTACCGTAGTTTCCACCCGATCGGATTCCCGCGGCGAAAACGCTGAACTCGATCCAGTTGCACAAACGTTGAGGCTGCTTCCGGATGTAGAGATGCCGACGACCCCATCGCCCTCATTGCAAAGCGCGTCGACCTGGCCAGCAAAACTTTTTCGTATCCGTAATCGTTGCCGATGACGCGCTCGAGCAGATTTTGTTGGGGTATCGGGGACTCAATGACGACGCGCTCTCGTATAGCCGTTTGAAAAACGTCAGTAGCTGAAATCGTCGGTGGCATGGAGAAGTCCTGATTTCGAGGTACAGCACGTTACAGAATCACGGGCAGTTCGGAAGAGAGTTCGACCGAACCTTGCACACCGCGCGTAACAAAATTTGCGATTGTCTCAGCGACGAAATCCAGCATGGGTTTAGTCAGTCCTGGGTAGACGCCGATCCAGAAGACGTTGTTCATGACGAAGTCGGTATTGGGGAGGCTTCCAATGGCTCGGTATTCACAGCCTTCGTAGGCGGGCTGGCGCAGCAGATTGCCGCCGAAGAGCAAACGAGTACTGATCTTCTGCGCCTCCAGAGCGCGGATGAGTTCGTCGCGACGGAAGGGCGCGTTCTCGCGCACGCCGATCGGGAATCCGAACCATGAGGGATCGGAGCCAGGCGTGGCTTCCGGCAGGATCAAAAATTCCTCGAGGGGCTTGAGAGCGAGCCGAAGGTAGCGGAAATTCTCTTTGCGCCGCTCAATAAACGTGGGGGAGTTTTTCGAGCTGCGAAAGCACCGAGCGCGGCCTGCATGTCGGTGGCTTTGAGGTTGTAGCCGATGTGCGAGTAAGTGTACTTGTGGTCGTAGCCGCAGGGCAGCGTGCCGAGCTGCCACTCAAAGCGCTTGCCGCAGGTATTGTCTTTGCCGGTGTGGCACCAGCAGTCGCGGCCCCAGTCGCGGAAAGATTCGATGAGCAACTGCAGACTGGGCTTGTCAGTGAGCACGGCGCCGCCCTCGCCCATGGTGATGTGGTGGGCGGGATAAAAGCTGACGTGGCAATATCGCCGAAAGTGCCGACCTTGCGGCCTTTCCATGTGGATCCGAGCGCGTCGCAGCAGTCTTCGATGAGCCAGAGGTTGTATTTGCACGAATGCGGTAACCGCGTCCAGATCGAAGACGTTGCCCAGGGTGTGGGCAATCATCACCGCTTTGGTCTTTTCGCTGCGAGCAGCTTCCAGTTGGTCCGCGTCGATTTCGTATCCCGGGACGGTCACGTCGACAAAGACGGGGATGAGCCGGTTCTGAAAAATCGGATTGAGTGTGGTGGGAATCCGGCGGCCACAGTGATGACTTCGTCGCCCGGCATGAGCCGGCGGTCTCCAAGTTTTGGAGAAGTGAGCGCGCTGAGAGCGATGAGGTTCGCGGAGGAACCAGAGTTGACCAGCGATGCGCAACGGACGCCGACAAAGCGAGCCAACTTGCGTTCAAAATCCTTCGGCGAAGCGGCCAGTCGTGAACCAGCAATCAAGGCCGAGTCCACGACCGCGCCCAGGTCGGCGGCGTCGATGACCTTGCCGGAAACAGGAACGGAGGAGATACCGGGCTGGAAATTGCCTGGGGGGAAAGCCTCCTGGAAATACTGGGAACAGAGGGCAAGAATTTGTTGGCGAAGCTGGGTTGCCTGATCTGTCATCGGGATCCGGTGAACTCAGGATACACAATCCAAAAGCTGGAGTGTACTGTAAGGGGGAACAACTTCGAAGCGACGGGAAGCCGAGAATGGCATCAGCTGGTCTCGGTCCCATGGAGACTGAAAGAGCTGAAATGAAAGCAGTTATTTTGGCAGGGGGGCTGGGTACCCGCCTCAGCGAGGAAACGGGAGTTCGCCCAAAGCCGATGGTGGAGATCGGTGGGCGCCCGATTCTCTGGCACATTCTCAAGCTGTATTCGCAGCATGGGATCAACGAGTTCATCATCTGTTGCGGATACAAGGGCTACATCATCAAGGAGTACTTCGCAAACTACTTCCTGCATATGTCGGACGTAACGTTCGAAATGCAGGGAAATCGCATGGAAGTGCACCAGAGCGTGGCGGAGCCCTGGCGGGTGACGTTGATTGACACCGGTGATCAGACGGGGACCGCAGGTCGACTGACTCAGGGTCGGGCAAGTATTTGACGGGTGAGGATGCCTTCTGCATGACCTATGGAGACGGGGTGAGCGATCTGGACATTGGAGCGACGATCGCTTTCCATCGCGAACACGGGAAGAAAGTTACGCTGACAGCGGTGCAGCCCCCGGCCCGTTTTGGCGCCCTCGGTCTGGAGGGATCGACGGTTTGCGCATTTCAGGAGAAGCCAAAGGGGGAGGGAGGATGGATCAATGGCGGCTTTTTTGTTCTTTCTCCCAGTGTTTTGGATGAGGTCGATAATCCCCTGTGGATGTTCGAAAACGAGCCAATGCACAGGCTGACCGCACAGGACCAGGTTCGGGCTTACTTTCATCGGGGCTTTTGGCAGCCGATGGACACGGCTCGCGACAAGCAGCGACTGGAGGAATTGTGGGCCAGCGGGAGCGCGCCCTGGAAAAAATGGTGAACGCATGGCGAGGCCGGCGCGTTTTTCTGACCGGGCACACCGGGTTCAAGGGCGGTTGGCTGGCGCTGTGGCTAGGCAGGCTCGGAGTGCAGGTACGAGGCTATGCGCTCGATCCAGCTACGGAGCCAAACCTTTTCCAGGCAGCCGAGGTCGGAAGCATGCTGGAAGATGTTCGCGGGGATCTTCTCGATCGACCGCGGCTTGAGGCCAGCCTGCAGGAGTTTGCGCCCGACGTTGTTTTTCATCTGGCGGCGCAGCCTCTGGTTCGGCGGTCGTACGCCGATCCGCTGGGCACGTACGCCGTCAATGTGATGGGAACGGCACATGTTCTCGAGGCGGTTCGGAAAACTCCGTCGGTGCGGGCGGTTGTTTGCATCACGACAGACAAGTGTTATGAGAATCGGGAATGGGTTTGGCCGTATCGTGAGACGGACCCTCTCGGCGGACATGATCCTTACTCTTCGAGCAAAGCCTGCGCGGAAATCGTGAGCGCAATGTACCGCAGTTCCTTTCTGTCGGTGGATCGGCCGGGAGAACACCGAGTTGCTCTGGCCACCGCTCGGGCCGGAAATGTGATTGGCGGTGGAGACTGGTCAGAAGATCGCCTGATTCCCGATCTGATTCGGGGGTTTCAGAATCGAAAGCCGGTGCTGGTTCGAAATCCCGGGGCGGTTCGTCCCTGGCAGCATGTTCTGGAGCCATTGCACGGGTACATCGTGCTGGCCGAGAAGTTGCTGAGCGGGGACGCTCGGTTTGCATCCGCCTTCAATTTTGGGCCCGGGGATGAAGGAGCCTGGTCAGTGGAGCAGATTGCGGACAGGATGGCTGGTCTCTGGGGCGAAGGTGCAGGTTGGGTTCGTGGCACGCAGCCTGGAGTTCACGAAGCAGGGATACTCCGCCTGGATGCGAGTAAGGCCGTAGCAGAGCTCGGCTGGAGGCCGCGACTGGGAATGGAAGAGGCATTGGATTGGACGGTTCGCTGGTATCGCGCCTGGAACGATGGGGCGAAGATGCGGGGGGAGACCGTTCAGCAAATAGTGGACTACGAAGCAATCCAAGGGGTTACCTCTGTGGCGCGCGAATCTGGCGATTGAGGTTCGGCTGACCGTGTCCCGTTACAATAGAGGTGTCCGCGCGCCCCGAAATCCCAACCAACGTTCTACCCGGGCCGTCCAATCCTTCTGGTATCGAGGCACTTTCTGATGGCCCCAATTTCCGACGGCGCGACGCCTGTCGGCTGGTTCGAGGCGCAAAACCGCCGCTCACGGCAGTGGCTAAACACCAGGCTCGGAATTGATAAGCCAATTGCCTTTACGATTCTGGCAAGGGCCTGGGCCAGTTTTGCCGGGCTGGTAACGGTTGCGCTCATCGCCAGATTTTTGACGCCGGCGGAGCAGGGGTATTACTACACGTTTGGCAGTCTGGTCGCACTGCAAATCATCTTCGAGCTGGGCTTTTCCTTCGTCATTCTGCAGATGGCCAGCCACGAACGCGCGCATCTCGAGATCGCTTCTGACGGGACGGTTGCGGGCAATCCCGTGGCTCACGCACGGCTTGCCTCCGTTCTTCAAAAGGCGATTCGCTGGTATTCCAGTGCTGCCGCCCTGCTGGCGATTTTTCTCCTGTTCGCAGGAAGATATTTCTTCTCAAAACATGCGCAAGCGGGGGTTAGCGTATCCTGGCACCTGCCCTGGACAGCAGCCGCCATTGCCGCCGCTGTTACTTTCCAGATTGATCCCATTCTTTCGTTCATGGAAGGCTGCGGGTTCGTAGCCAACGTAGCGCGCGTTCGTTTGTGCCAGGCAGCCACAGGGAGCCTGCTGGCATGGTCGGCGCTGGCTCTGCACCACGGTCTTTTCGCGCCTTCTCTGATCATTGCGGGCAATGCGGTGGTCGCGTTCCTTTGGCTCTCACGGCATCACAATCTCCTGCTTTCGCTGCTGAGGTACCGAACTGAGGGACATCGGATTCACTGGATCCGGGAAGTCTGGCCGTTCCAGTGGCGGATTGCGGTGAGCTGGCTGTGCGGCTACTTTATATTCCAGCTGTACAACCCAGTCCTCTTCGCTTTTCGAGGTGCCGTGGTTGCCGGCCAGATGGGAATGTCACTGAGTCTTGCGAATGCGCTGCAGGCGGTAGCGGTGTCGTGGATCAACACCAAGGCCGCCCCTTTTGGTGCCCTGATTTCCCGGCGGGAGTTCGGACGGCTCGACACGATCTTCTTTCAGTCACTTCGTCAGGCCATGCTTGTGTGCACTTCAGGGGCGGCGGTGATCTGGTGCGGAGTGCTCTGTCTGAACTGGGCTCACATCCGGTTCGCATATCGGCTTCTGGATCCCTTCTCGATGGCCCTTCTTCTGATTACCGTTCTGATCAATGTGGTCGTTTTCGGTGAGGCAACGTACCTGCAAGCTCATAAGCAGGAGAAGTTTCTGCTGAATTCGGTGCTCGGAGCAGCGCTGATGGCTTTGTCCACATGGTTTCTCGGCAAATACTATGGAGCTCCTGGTGTCGTGACCGGCTCATTGCTCGTGGGCTTGTTTATGGGACTCCCTACAGCAACCTACATTTTCATTAAGTATCGGAGGCTATGGCATGCCTCCTGAGCGCCCGCTGCTGACAATTGCGATACCTACTTACAACAGAAGCCGGTATCTCGCGGAACTGCTGGAAGTTCTGCAGCCACAGTTGTCGGACGAGCTGAGGGTGGAATTGCTGATTGCGGATAACGCTTCAACCGACGAAACTCCGGCTCTTTGCAAGCGACTGATCGATGGCGGGTTGGCATGCCGTTACATTCGTAATGCGGCCAACATCGGTGCCGATGCAAATTTTCTGCTCTGCTTTTCTGAGGCACGCGGAAAATATGTCTGGTTGCTGGGCGATGACGATATCGTTTTGCCGGGCGCTCTCTTCCAGGATCGTAAAGCTTCTGAGTCGATCGAATTATTCTCTTATCTATCTCTGTCCTTATCCATTCCGTGACGATTATCGGCGCGAGCGAAAGAAGGATCTATTTGGCAGATTTGCGCAGACGATAAAGAATGGCCTTCCGTTTATCAGAAAAGTGGGGACGACAGTTGCCTTCATCAGCGCGATTATCGTGAACAAAGAACAGTTGAATACCGTCGCACATTTGCCATTCCAGCATTTTGTCGGGCGACAAAATGCTGGAATGGCAAATGTGCGACGGTATCGATTTGTTTTTTGTTCACGATCATCGCGCTGATGAAGGCAACTGTCGTCCCCACTTTTCTGATAAACGGAAGGCCATTCTTTATCGTCTGCGCAAATCTGCCAATGATCCTTCTTTCGCTCGCGCCGATAACCCAGCCGGAATGGATAAGGACGATAGATACAAATAATTCAATGAACTCAAAAGTTTTTCAAATCCCTAGAAAACATCGCAAAAAAAAACGATATCATGATCGCCAAGCAAGCAAACAGTGTTTTCCGCGTGCCTCAGAAAAGCAGAGCAGAAAATTACATCGGCACAAGTTGAGACCAGAGAGAATGTAACGGCATGCCAACCCGCCATCGATCGTCGCTTCCAAAGAGCCCGGAGTTTCGTCGGTTGAAGCGTTATCCGCAATAAGCAATTCCACCCTCAGCTCGTCCGACAACTGTGGCTGCAGAACTCCAGCAGTTGAGCAAGATACCGGCTTCTGTTGTAAGTAGGTATCGCAATTGTCAGCAGCGGGGCACTAGGAGGCGGTGCCATAGCCTCCGATACTTAATGAAAATGTAGGTTGCTGTAGGAAGTCCGGTGAACAAACCCACGAGCAATGAGCCGGTAACAACGCCAGAGCTGCCATAGTATTTGCCGAGAAAACCATGTGAACCATCAGCGCTGCTGCGAGCAGCAAATTCAGCAGAACCTGCCTGCTTATGAGCTCGCAGCTGCGCTGCCTCACCGAAAACGAGCCATAAATCAGAAACGGTAATCAGAAGAAGGGCCATCGAGAAGGGATCCAGAAGCCAACATGCGAACCGGATGTGAGCCCAGTTCAGACAGAGAAACACTCCGGGCCAGAACACCGCCGCCCCTGAAGTGCACACAACGCATGGCCTGACGAA
Source organism: uncultured Acidobacteriaceae bacterium (assembly GCA_963702295.1). GTDB lineage: Bacteria > Acidobacteriota > Terriglobia > Terriglobales > Acidobacteriaceae > Palsa-343. The sequence goes on from CAVPCE010000067.1 coordinate 62,827, forward strand.
GTGACTGAAAAGAAGATCGTGTCGAGCCGTCCGGAACTCCCGCCGGGAAATCAGGGCACAAAAGGGGCGGCCTTGCGTGTTGATCCACGACACCGCTACCGCCTGCAGCGCATTCGCAAGACTGAGTGACATTCCCCGTCTCGGCCGGCAGCACGGCACCTCGAAAAGCGAAGAGGACTGGGTTGTACAGCTGGAATATAAAGTAGCCGCACGGCCGAGCTCACCGCAATCCGCCACTGGAACGGCCAGACTTGAGGGGGGCAGTGAATCCAATCTGCTTCGGTTCGGTACCTCAGCAGCTGAAAGCAGGAGGAGATTGTGATGCCGTGGGGGGGGAGGAACACAACCACCGCATTGCCCGCAATGATCAGAGAAGAGCGCGAAAGGACCGTAGTAAAGAGCCAGCGCCGACCATGCCAGCATGCTCCCTGTGGCTGCCTGGCACAAAACGAACGCGCGCTCCAGTTTGGCTACGAACCCGCAGCCTTCCATGAACGAAAGAATGGGATCGATGCTCGAAAGTGACAGCGGCGGCAATGGCGGCTGCTTGTGGAGGGAAAGTGCCAGGATACGCTAACCCCCGGCTTGCGCAGTGTTTTGAGAAGAAATATCTTCCTGCGAACAGGAGAAAAATCGCCAGCAGGGCGGCGGCGCCTGGAAGTACCCAGCGAATCGCCTTTTGAAGAACGGAGGCGAGCCCGTGCGTGAGCCACGGGATTGCCCGCAACCGTCCCGTCAGAAGCGATCTGCGAGATGGGCGCGTTCGTGGCTGGCCGTCTGCAGAATGACAAAGGAAAAGCCCAACTCGAAGATGGCGAAAAAT
>CAVPCE010000068.1:0-49496 GCA_963702295.1 uncultured Acidobacteriaceae bacterium
GGGCTGTTGGGGTTGGACGAGAAGAAGAAGCCCTCTCGAGCCAGCTGCTGCCAGGCAATCCACTGTCCGCCGAGGAACAGAAGTCCGAGAACGATGGTGGCTATCAGCCACGGCGCGGCGCGGCGCACGGCCGGACGCCCAAGCCCGAGCCACTCCTCCATGATGTCGATCTCATGGAAGAGCTGGCGGCGAGCGGTTTCCATGGTCAGCGTGGAGAGGAGCAGGATCGCGGTGTTGATCCAGAGGATGGGCGGCGCCAGGAGTGGGTGCCAGTCGGAGATGAAGGTGTCGGCAGCGCTGATGTGGCCGGAACTGGGACGCACGAAGAAGGCGCTGACCAGAACCGCGAAGAAGACGAAGTCGCCGGCGAGGCCGCTGAACATGGCCAGCCGGAAGCGGATGAGCTGTTCGCGTGGACCGCGGCGGCCCGAAGGGCGCGAGTCCCAGTTCTCGTCGCCGCCACCGCCGCCTGTGGGCCGTCGATCAACGGGGGGTTTGCCGCCGTACCCGGTATCTCTGCGCTCGGTCTCAACCTGATGGCGGGTAAACGTGGCGGGCATGGGGGACTCCGTTTCGAGTTCTAAAAGCTTACTCCCGTTTGGTCGCGAAAGAATACCCCGGCATCCTCATGACGACCGCGCTGCAGGTTCCTGCGTGGCCCATTGCGGGAAGAAATCCTCTTGTGGACTGGCCTCAGGTCCGTAGACATAAGGACCGCCCCTGACTATGGGATGCAGAATCGGGGACCACTCGAGGGTGGTCGCGCGCCAGGGATTGGCGTCAACCTGCGAACCCCGGCGCAGGCTCCAAAAGATGTTGATCAGGAAAACAATCTGAGCACTCGCCAGCAGGAAAGCCGACCAGGTAACGCCTCGTTCCACAGGGATGAGATTGGCAAAATTGCTGACTGGTCCCTCAAGCTGCGCATAATGACGAGGCTCTCCCGCGAGGCCGGCCAGGTGCATCGGGAAAAAGGTGCCGTAGGCGGCAACGAGCGAGATCCAGAAATGAACTTGGCCAAGCACTTCGTTCATGCGGCGTCCGGTGAGGAGCGGATACCAGTAGTAGATGCCGGCGAAAACCGAGAAGACGCCGGCCATCGCCATCACCAGGTGGAAATGCGCCACCACAAAAAAGGTGTTGTGAAGATAGGCGTCCAGCGCCGGCTGGGCGAGGATGGGTCCGGTGAGGCCTCCGGCGATGAAGAAGGAGAGGAATCCCATGGTGAAGAGCAGAGGGGCGGAAACCCACAAACGTCCTCGGAAGAGCATCGCAAGCCAGGTGAGCACCTCTGCAGAGCTTGGAACGGCGATGGCGATCGTGGTGAGCCCGAAGGCGGTTCCGGCATACGGGTTCATGCCGGAGACGAACATGTGATGGCCCCAGACTCCTAACCCCAACACTCCAATGAGCAGCGTTGAGACGACCATGAGTCCGTAGGCGGGAACCGGGCGTCGGGTGAAATTGGCGAGAAGCGAAGAGGCCAGGCCCATCCCGGGAAGGATGGAGATATAGACCTCGGGATGGCCGAAAAACCAGAAGAGATGCAGCCACAGCATCGGCGAACCGGAGCCTGGTCGCTGGACGATCCCGTTGATAACCTCCCCGGAGGGCAGAAAGAAGCTGGTTCCGAAATGGCGATCCGCAAGCAGCATGGCGGCAGCCGCCAGCAATGCACTGAAGGCAATCACGGTGAGTCCGGAACTGACCAGCCAGGACCAGACGGTGAGCGGTAGGCGTCTGAAGGTCATGCCCAGACAGCGAAGCCTGACAATCGTGACCAGGAAGTTGACTGACGCCGCCTCGGCAGCCAAGCAGAAAAGCGCGATTGAGAGAAGCCACAGGTCCATGCCGGTGCCCTGGCCGGGACCCGCAGCAGCGAGGGAGCTGAGCGGCGGATAGCTGGTCCATCCGGCGATGGGGGCGCCCTGGGGAACGAAGAAGGCAGCCAGAAGCGTCAGAAACGAGGCCAGGGTAATCCAGAAGGCAGCAGCGTTCAGCCTCGGGAAGGCCATGCGGGTTGCGCCAATCTGGGCGGGCAGAACCAGGTTGGGGAAGGCGCTCTGGGGCACAACGGTCAGGACGAAGAAGACCATCAGCGTGCCGTGCATGGTGACGAGGGCGAGGTAGTCCTCGGGCTTCAGGATGCCGTAGAAGGGCAACGCCAGCGCGGGCCAGGTACGGTGCAGGCGAATCAGGAGCGACAGAAGCGTTCCGGTAATAACGGCGGCCAGGCCAAGGAAAAGGTAAAGGATGGCGAGTTGGCGATGGTTCGTGGTGAAGATGCGGCGACGCAGGAAACTCGCAGTCATGGCCGAGCCTCCGATGCATCTGCAACCAAAAACTTTTCCCGAGAGGCCATCCAGCGATCGTAGTCAGGCTGCGGCAGGACGCGCAGGCGCGCCTGCATCCGGGCATGCCCGAGTCCACAGACCTGGCTGCAGAGGATTACGTAGTCACCTGGGACCGTGGGAGTGAATTCAAGATGGCCGATCATGCCGGGAATGGCATCCTGCTTAAGGCGCATACCGGGAATAAAGAGGCCATGGATGACATCCTGCGAGCGAAGGCGGAGATCAACGGGCCGGCCGACGGGCAGTGTGAGGATCGACGAGACGATGTCATCTGCGCTATGCGGATCGGCGGGATCGAGGCCGAGTGGATTGCCAGTGGGCGCGCTCACCAGTGTCGGCCTGATCCGGCCATAGATGCCATCGGCTCCGGGATAGCGAAAATACCACGCGAACTGGACCCCCGTGACTTCCACCTGAACCGGGTGCTCAGCCGGACCCGCCTCTCGGCGAGCGGCCCAGAGTTGGTGGCCAGTGACGTCCATGGCGATGTAGAGACCGGTGACGGCTAGAAGAACAATGAGTTCGCCGACGAAGAAGATTTTGCCGGGGTGGCCGGGCATTGCGGTTGGGGTCCGCGATGACGGTCGCAGGCGCCAGAGAAGCGCCGCGGCCAGCAGCGCCTGGGCCGCTACGAAGAGCCAGAACACGGTGGCGAGATTCCAGCGCAGCAGGTGATCGAGCGTGACGCCGTCGATTGCGCCGTTGGGTGGAAGCCAGTTCATGGGGCTGGCTTCCAGCTTATTGCTTTTCGGAGCGGTGCGAGGTCCGATCCCGGACCAGATCAACAAAACGCTGATGAACACGGCGGTCGGCGGAGAGTTCAGGGTGGAACGTGGCAGCCATGATGTGGCCCTGCTCGACCAGGACAGGAAAGCCGTCACGGCTGGCGAGTACCTGGACTTTGTCGCCGGTCTTCACAATGCGCGGAGCGCGGATGTAAACCATCTCCAGCGGGCCGCCGGGAAGTTCCGTGTCGCTGCTCTGGATGGAGCTGTCGATCTGGCGTCCATAGGCATTGCGCTCGACCGTGGCGTCGAGGACGCCGAGGCTCGCCTGCGGTGGATGCGTGACTTCTTTCGCGAGGAGAATGCAGCCTGCGCAGGTGCCGAAGGTGGGCTTGCGGTGAACGAAGTCCTGGAGAGATGCCAGAAATCCACCTCGCTCGAGGAACTTCAGGAATGTCGTGGATTCGCCACCGGGAATGATGAGGCCATCGATGCCGGCGAGTTCCTCCGGCTTGCGGACGAGGACCGGCTCGGCTCCGGCTTCGCGCAGAGCCTGGGCATGGGCCGCGTAGTCGCCCTGGATAGCGAGCACGCCTATTTTCGGAGTTGGGTCTGTTTGAATTTCGGGTTGGGGCGACAATTCCGGTGCTCTTTCTCACTCCAGCCTAAATTGTGCAGAAGGGAAAAGCGCGCCGGAACCTCCGACGCGCTCGATCGTTTTTTGCGGCAAAGCTGCGTTCGCCGGGACCGACAGTCCTGGCGAGTCCTACCAGCCGCGGGTTTGGATGAGCTGAGATTCTTCTATCGCGGCGGCGGCCAGGCCCTTCATTGTGCCGGTCACCTGCTCTGCTACCTCGGCGAGAATCTTCGGATCGTTGTAATGCGTGGTCGCGATCACGATGGCTTTGGCGCGGGAAACGGCCTCTTCGCGTTCCTTCGGGTTTTTCTCCACGTCGAGGGGCGTCGCGCGCTCCTTCATGAAGATGCCTGATCCGACAAAGATGGCCTCAGCCCCGAGCTGCATCATCAGGGCAGCGTCGGCAGGAGTGGCAATGCCGCCGGCGGAAAAATTCGGCACTGGCAATTTGCCGTTCTGCGCCACCATGCGAACGAGCTCGTACGGCGCCTGATGCTCCTTGGCGGCCGCGTAGAGTTCCTGGTCGGAGAGGACGGTAAGCGCCTTCATCTCCCTGACGATCTGCCGCATATGCTGCACAGCATGGACGACGTCGCCTGTTCCCGCTTCGCCCTTGGTGCGGATCATCGCGGCGCCTTCCGCAATTCTCCGCAGAGCTTCGCCCAGATTGCGCGCTCCGCAGACAAAGGGCGTGGTGAAGGCTTGCTTATCGATGTGGTGGGCTTCGTCGGCAGGGGTCAGCACTTCGCTCTCATCGATAAAGTCGACACCGATCTCCTGGAGAATCTGCGCCTCGGCAAAGTGGCCGATACGCGCCTTGGCCATCACCGGGATCGAGACCGTATCGATAATCTCCCTGATGAGTTTCAGGCTCGCCATGCGGGCGACGCCGCCTTCGGCTCGGATCATTGCGGGTACCCGCTCGAGGGCCATCACGGAAACCGCTCCAGCTTCCTCGGCGATGCGCGCCTGCTCGACGTTCATCACGTCCATGATGACGCCGCCCTTGAGCATTTCGGCCAGACCGACCTTGAGACGCAGCGCGGTGCCCGGCGTGGAGTTGGTCGTGGCACTGTTCTTTCCGTTGCCACTTCCGTTGTGGATATTGGCCATATTCAAGCTCCTCTCAATCCCGGACAGCCCGCAGAGGCCGCCGGCCACCGTTCCCGATTGGCAAAGTCGCTGAACGGGACCGTCATTTGGATTCCGTTGCGATGGGGGGGCAGGGTGGTCTGAAGCTCCAGTTTATCAAGTTTCGGGCGAGGGTTCCGTCAGGCGTTGGCGCGGCCGGACTTGTTCAGCTCTTTGTAGAAGCCAAGGTCCTGGTCCCTGAGCATCTTGGTGATGTACGCGATCTGGCCGTAGTGCAGCCCGAAGTGCTCAACGACCTGGTAAACGGCATCAAGTCCATGGACGTGATAGCCCTGAATCTCCATTGGGGCGAGGAGATCGGCCTCGCCGATCCGATCGAGAACCGATCGTGCTTCGAGAAGCGTCGCGTCGAGGCGAGTGACCAGTTCAGCGCCCGAAAGCTGGCCGGTTGCTGCAAATTCGGCAGGCCGATCACGACGATCTTCCTGTCGGTTGAATGAATCGACCAGCCATTGGCGGACATTTCCGTTGAGATGGAGCAGCAGGTTGCCAATGGAATTCGAGGACGGGTTGGGGCGCCACCAGATCTGCTCGTCGGTGAGGGATTCCACGCAGGCGCGCAGGCGCGGCCAGTGCTGCTTCAGCAGCTTGTCGCGGGAGAAGAGCAGAAACAGGTTCGTGGGTGTCGGCTGAAATGGTACGGATGGGCTGGCGGACATTGGCGGCCTCTGTGAACACGATGGGCGACGGGACCGCGCGCCGTCAAGGAGCCCGGACGTTCAGTCGATGTCGAGTTGCGTCCTGAGCAGTTGGGCGATGGCCGGCCGGCTGTCGGTCCAAAACTGCCATTCGGCGACGCACCATCGACGAATCATCGCGTCCCTGGCTGGCCCAGGTGCGGCAGCCAGCACATCAGCCACAGTCAAATCAGCGTGACGCGCAGGCAACGGAAGCACGGGCCACGGCAAGCGGCGCGGCGCCAGCTGCATGTGGACCTGCTGGATCTGCAGGCCGGCGAAGCCGCGCTCGGCATGCAGATAAAGCCCGAGCACCGCAAAAACGACAGAGAGTGGTTTGCTGGCTCCGGTCGCGTGCTGTGCGGTAAAGGTGTCGATGGCCAGCTGGTGGAGGAATTCCGACCGAGGCTGCGCCAGCGTGTAGAACGCGAGCTCGTCGAAGAGGGCCTGGTCGGGATGAGGCTCGGTCGCGATGCGGGTCATGAGGGTCATCTAACTGGTGTGATCGAGGATGATCTTCCACTCGCCGGATTCCTTCTCAAAGACGAGGGAGAAAACCCCTGAGGCATTGCCCCCCGCCGCCTGGCTGCGCGCGAGGTGGAAGTAGCCAGTGACCACAGCGTGATCGTCGCCCAGCAGCCGCACCTCCAGGCCGGTGAAATCCAGGTGCCCCATGGCGGCATGCGAGGGATATTTGCCCAGATAACGCCCCAGGATTGAGGCATAGCCATGCTGGATTCCAGTCCCGATAAAGGTAGTTCGGGTGGAGTTGGCGTACCCGCTCATGAAACCGGGAATGTCGCCGCGGTTCCACGCAGCCACCTGGGTGGCGAGAACCTGACGGATCTGGTGGTCGGGACTATGGTCCGCCGATTGGGCAAGCAGAGACAAACCGGCGAGCAGGGCGACGAACAAAGGGAAATGGTGGTAGTGGCGACGCATGGATTTCATCATCGGCCTCAGTGCGCAATCCAGCATAACGGATCGGCCGAACAGGCATACCAACTACTCAGCGTCCCGGTACTCGCCCCGTCTACACTCTTCAGGTGAAGAGATTTCATGCAAGGTTTCTCCGATCGGCGACGTCTGCGGCCCAGTTTCCACCGGAGCAGGCGCCCGAGATTGCTTTCCTGGGTCGATCGAACGTTGGGAAGTCGAGCCTGATTAACGCCCTGCTTGGATCGCGCGAGGCGCGGGTCTCCTCGACGCCGGGGAGAACGCGAGCGATAAATTTCTTCGCCCTCACCGACACGCCGGAGAGGCAACAGGCCCAGCTTATTTTTGCTGATCTGCCCGGATACGGGTACGCGAAGCTGTCGAAATCGATATCGGCGGAGTGGCCAAAGTTCATTGAGCCCTATCTGCGTGATCGGCCCACGCTCGCATTGTGCGTGTGCCTCGTGGACAGCGCCATTCCTCCCAGAGCCAGCGACGCACAACTGCTGGAGTTTCTCGAGGCGGCACAACGGGATTCCCTGGTTGTCGCGACGAAGGCGGATCGTCTCTCAGGAAACGGACGCGCGCAGGCGCTGAAGACGCTGCAGGCCGCCTACGGTGAGCGCGTTCTGCTGGTGTCGTCAAAGACAGGGGCCGGCATGAAGGACCTGTGGGCCGCAATTCAGCAGACAGCGAATAGCGGAAAGTAGGCAGGAAATCGCAGGCGGCCGGACGGTTGGCCGCTCAGCCGCGCAGACGAGCGAGCAGTTGGCTGGGGTGCACCGGCTTGAGCAGCACCTCGAAATGGTGGCCGCGGAGCCGCGCGTCGCTGAGCAGGTCAGCGGTGGCGGCCTGCCCGGACAGCAGGAGAACGCGGCAGGCGGGATGCATCGCGCAGATCTGAATCGCGGCATCGATGCCGGTCATCCCGGGCATCACGACATCGGCCAGAAAGACGTCGGGATAACGGCTTCGGGCGGCTTCAACCGCCTTCTGGCCGCTGTAGACGATCTCCGCATCGAAGCCTGCCTGCTTCAGAATCAGGCCCAGAGTATCGGCAATGAGCCGTTCGTCATCGGCAACCAGGACTCTGGGCCGAATCCGCGATGGGTCAGGGGTTTCCATGGAGCCCTTAGTGGTTCCGATCCCGCATGCAATCGAGGAAATGTGCAGTGAGTATAGCCCGGACACCCAATAGGTGCAGTTGATTTTCCCCGGACACGAAAGGCGGGCGGCCGCGCGGGGGCTGCACGACGTCAAGTTGCGGCCGGCGCCGCAGGCTGCAGCTTTTGACTTCGAAAGAGAGACGATTTATAACGGGTTTTCCGGTTCGGAGATCGTTCCGGGGAAGGCGCGAAGGCGCGGCGGGAATGCCCGCAGGCGGGTTCGCGACAGAATAGCCATTGCCATGGGATGCTCGGAAGGCGGTGAAATTCCGCCACTGCCCCGCAACTGTAAGCGCGTGTTTCTGCGTCAGGTATAAGGCGCAGAGAAGAGCCGGACCACAGTGCCACTGAAGCTCAGGCTTCGGGAAGGCGGTTCGGTACAAGCGCGAGTCAGGAGACCGGTCCCATGCGCCAAAGTACCGCGTTCCGAGGGGGAACGGAGGAGAGCATGACGTTTTTCTCGCGGCCGGCGCGCCGATTCCTTCCTGCATTTCTGCTGTGTGTCTTTTTCCTGGGGTCGAGGACCGCTCTGCATGCCGTCAGCGTGCATGGAAGGGTCACCGATCCGCTGGGCTATCCCATTGCCAACGCAGTCGTCGGCCTGGTCCACGACGGCAAGGTCCTCATCGACGGACGCACGGCACCCGACGGCACCTACACGCTGGTGACCGCCGCCAGTGGACGCTTTTATGTGCTGGCCACGGGGCATTCGTTTCGGCAATTGGCCACACAGAGCTTTTATGCGGGACAGCTGGACAACGTCGCGCAGAACATCGTGCTGGAGCCGGAGTGGGTTCGGCAGTCGGTCGTGGTAACCGCGACAGGCGAGCCGCAACCGCAGGCGCAGGTGAGCGCATCGGTGACCGGGCTGAGTGCGACCCAGTTTGAGAATGACGCACTGCTCGTCGATTCGCTGCGCGCGGTGCCGGGCGTGAACGTGGTGCAGACGGGCGAACGCGGCGGCGAGACCTCGCTGTTCATCCGCGGCGGAAGTTCGACCGCTAACCGGGTCCTGCTGGATGGGGTTCCCATCGAAGATGTGGGTGGCCGTTTCGATTTCGGCAATCAGTCAACGACCGGCCTGGCCAGCGTCGAGGTCTATCGAGGGCCGAACTCCGTGTTGTACGGATCGGATGCCGCGGCAGGAGTTGTGGCGCTGACCACGCCGCGCGGGAGCACCTCGTTCCCCTCGCTGCTCTACGACGGCGATGCGGGAAATTTCAAGGGCTATCGGAATCAGGTGCAGCTGGGTGGGATGAAGCGGAAGCTCGACTACGACGGCGGCTACTCCAGTCTGCAGATGCAGAATTCGATTCCCGGCGAGGGCTACCACAATGACACGGAGGCGGCGAACCTGGGATGGAGCTGGTCGGCAAAGACGCAGGTGCGCGTAACGGGTCGCAACACGAATTCGGCAACCGGCGTTCCTTCCGGCAACAGCGGCTACTCCTTTTACGGGCTTGCCAACGACGGGAAGGAACTGGATCAGGACACCTACATGTCCGCGACCATCGATCACACGATCCGGGATGCGTGGAAGACGACGGTGCGCTACGGGCTCATTCGCAAGCGTGAGGAGAGCCAGCAGTGGTATCCGGCCGGAAATCTGCTGGCCGGGAATTTTGTGGAAGCGGGAAATTATTTCGGCAATAACGTCACCGTTCTGGAGCCAATGGAACGTCAACCGCCGGTCAGGCTCTGCTGAACTACGGCACCGCGTTCGGCAGCATCTATCCCTGGAAGCTGGCTCTGGATTCGAACCGCGACAGCCTCTATGCCGAAACCAACTACCAGCACGGGCCGCACCTCGGAGTGATTGGGCCTTCCGTTATGAGAACGAACGCGGGGTGGAGGGCGAGCCGGTGTATGGCTTCCGGCAGGGACTGGAACGTGAGAACTATGACTATCAGGCGCAGGTCGGCGGCCAATTCAAGAATCGTGTCTTCTACACAGCCGCGGGCGGGGTAGAGCAGAACGGCCTCTTCGGACTGGTGGGCACGCCGCACGCGGGCGTGTCCTGGTATGTTGTGCGGCCCGGACAGGGCATCTTCCACGGCACGAAGGTGAACTTCAACGTTGCGCGCGGCTATCAGGAGCCGACGCTCGATCAGCAGAACGGCTCGCTTTATAGCTTCCTGGTTGCCAATGGCGGGCAGGTAACCGCGGCCCAGTACGGCATCGTTCCAATCGGCGAAGAACAATCACGGAGCTTCGATGGCGGGCTGGAGCAGAGCCTTTTCAATGAAAAAGTAATCGCGCGGGTGACTTATTTCCACAACGAATTCGGCAATCAGATTGAGCCGGTTCCGGCGACGCTGGTGCCGCAGCTGCTGCCGGCTTTATCGCCGACGCAGCAGCAGCAGCTTGAAGCATTTCTGAGCAACAACTTCGCGTACGAACTGGATCTGAACTCGCTCGCCTGAGCGATCGGCATCGAGTCGGAAATCGAATATGGTCTGGGGCGCAATCTGTACCTGCGCGGTGGCTACACTCATCGTTGATTCCGGCGTCCAGCACTCGTTCTCCTCCGATGCTGTCGGCCCGAGTTATAACCCCAATTATCCCGGGGTTCCGATTGGGAACTACGCGCCATTGACCGGAGCGCGGCCCTTCCGGCAGCCTCCGCATACCGGCTTTACCAGTGTGGTCTACACCGGGCGCAAGTGGACAGCTGTTCTGAATGCGGCGTACGCCAGCCGCAGCGATGATTCCACCTATCTCGGCGGTCTGGACGTCAATGGCGGCAACACACTGCTGTTGCCCAACCGCAATCTCGATTACGCGTACACGAAGATCGACCTGGGCGGAAGCTATCAGATCCGGCCGTGGTCAGCGGTCTATACGCAACTCGACAATCTCAGCAGCAACCAGCACATCGGCCCGATCGGGTATCCATCGCTGCCATTCACTTTTCGGACCGGTTTGCGGTTCACGCTGAAGCTTGGGCCCCGCTAGGCGAGTAAAAGACCGATTCGAAGCTGGTTGCTTTCAGTCGGCCGCCCGCGATAGTTGGGAGGCAGCATCGCCGGCTGATGCTGCCTGGTCGCTGGGCAGGAAAACCATCATCACCGTTCCGGAGCGGGGTTCTTCCACACGGCTGCGACAAAGGATCCGACCGCCGCGGCGGTGGAGGAGATCTCGGACGATCCACAATCCGAGGCCGGTGCCCACGTCGCGCTTGGTCGTAAAGAACGGCGTATAGATCTTCTGACGGAGCGATGGCGGGATGCCGGTACCCTGGTCAGCGACGACCAACTGGATGCCGGGCGAGCCCGTTTCCGGGTGGTGAGACGCCCAGGCGCGAATGTTCAGGGTGCGGTTCTGCGGGGAGGCGTCGATCGCGTTGGAAACGAGATTCGAGACGATCTGCTTAAATTCGCCCTGCAGGACCGAGATGCGCAGGTTCGCGGGAATGTCGGTGGCAATCCGGATTCCCTTGTACTGGCAGCGACGATCATAGATCCCCAGGACTTCGGCGACCGCGTTGGCGACCAAAAGCCGGACCGGAGACGAGGTGTCGCGATAGAAGCCAAGAGTCTGTCGGGCGATGTGAGCCACGCGCTTCAGCTCTTCATCCGCGGCCGCGAGGCGGGTGCGCGCGGACTCGGGCAGATCGGGATCCTGGCAGGCGAGATAGAGAAGATTCGTGACTGCCTCAAGAGGATTATTGATCTCATGGGCTACGGTCGCGGCGAGCCGGCCGACGGATGCAAGGCGCTCCGTCGTGCGAAGCGCATTTTCCAGCTTTTTCTGCTCGGTGACGTCGCGCAGGATTTTCGCCGCGCCAATGATCTTGTCCTGCGGATCACGCACCGGCGAGACAGTGAGCGAGACGTTGATGTGTTCGCCCGATTTGCAGACGCGGACGGTTTCAAAGTGCTCGATGCGCTCGCCAGCCTGGATTTTGCGCAGGATCTCGGGCTCGTCTTTGTGGAGTTCCGGCGGAATGATCGTAAGGATGGACTTGCCGACGATATCCTCGGCGGAGTAGCCGAGGATGCGCTCCGCGGCCGCGTTCCAGCTGGTAATGATGCCGTTGAGGTCTTTGCTGGCGATGGCGTCGTCAGAGGATTCGACAATGGCGGCGAGCCGCATCTGAGCTTCGTCGGCACGCCGTTTCTCACTGATGTCGAGAACGAAGCAATGGCTGTAGACGAGCTTTCCCTCGCGAATGTGCGGACTGGCGTCCAGGCGGAACCAGCGCATCTGACCGTCGCCGCAGCGAAGCTGAAGCTCGCATCCGTGGAGAACCTCGCCGGCAGAGAGACGATGCAGGGTGTCGGCGAAACCGGAAGGAAGGTCGACGAACTCGGCCAAAGAATGACCTACAAACCGGGCCTCATCATAGCCGAGCAGCTCCAACTCAGCGCGGTTCGCCCAGAGAACGGTTCCATCGGGAGACATCCAGTGGATGCCAATGCCCGCTGTGTTGAGAAACTCGCGGAACTCCGTTTCTCCACCAGGAAGGGACGGCTGCATTCCCGGGCGCAACTCGAGACTTTGGGGAGGATCCGGACGCACCACGGACAACCGGCGAGCCTCATCCACTGAGATCTCTTCGCCTCGGCTGGATTCCCGGGACGAAAGAGTGGCCGCGACCGATTCGTCAATACGCCGCGCGCGAGTCGCAGAAGTCTTTGTCATGAACGAGGGCCCGAAAGGACAGGGGACAGGAGACAGGGAAAATCCATCCCCGTTTTCTGGCAGGAGTCCATATCAGTGAGATGGGAGCGGCATGGGAAAACGATGTCTCGGGACCGCGAGTTTGGCAACTCGCGGTCCCCAAAAGGGTTACTGGCGACGCGAGGGGCGGACGGCTTCCTGCGCATGGGCCGCGCCGTTGGGCGGAACCGGCGGCGGTGTGGGCACCGGCTCGGCGGCTTTGACGCCGATGCCGAGCTTCTGACGGAGCTGGGTGTCGATTTTGCCGAAGGTGTCCGCGATTGTCCTTGAGGAACTGGCGGACGTTTTCGCGGCCCTGACCGATGCGCTCGCCGGAATAGCTGTACCAGGCGCCGCTTTTCTCGACGATGTCGTTGGCGACAGCGAGGTCGAGGATGTCGCCTTCGCGAGAGATGCCTTCGCCGTAAAGGATGTCGAACTCGGCTTCGCGGAAGGGCGCGGCGACCTTGTTCTTGACGATCTTGACCCTGGTGCGGGAGCCGACGACGGCGTCGCCTTCTTTGACGGCCGCGATGCGGCGGATATCGATGCGGACCGAGGAGTAGAACTTGAGGGCGCGGCCGCCGGTGGTGGTTTCCGGATTGCCGAACATAACGCCGATTTTTTCGCGGATCTGGTTGATGAAGATCAGGCAGGTACGCGATTTCGAGACGGTGCCGGTGAGTTTCCGCAGAGCCTGGGACATGAGGCGGGCCTGCAAACCCATGTGGGAGTCACCCATTTCGCCGTCGAGTTCCGCTTTGGGAACGAGGGCGGCGACGGAGTCGACAACGAGGACGTCGATGGCTCCGGAGCGGACGAGGGCTTCGGTGATCTCGAGGGCCTGCTCGCCGTAGTCCGGCTGGGAGATGAGCAGGTTGTCGATATCGACGCCGAGCTTCTTGGCGTATTGCGGGTCGAGAGCGTGTTCGGCGTCGACAAATGCGGCAAGGCCGCCGGCTTTCTGGGCCTCGGCGATGATCTGCAGGGTGATGGTGGTCTTGCCGGAGGATTCAGGGCCGAAGATCTCGATAACGCGGCCGCGGGGAACGCCGCCGACGCCGAGGGCGGCGTCGAAGGAGATGGAGCCGGTGGAGATGACGGAGATGGGGACGATGGCCTCTTTGCTGCCGAGGCGCATGATGGATCCCTTGCCGAACTGCTTTTCAATCTGCGCTAGCGCCAGGTCTACGGCGCGCTGACGGTCATCTGCCACGGGAAAACTCCAATCCAGTGTCCTGATTTGGGACGAATTGCCCCGAGTCTACCATCGGGTTAAGCGGGTGCAGCTGGCCGGTCGAGCAGAAAGCGCCCGGTGGTAATGGGGACTCTCGAGCAGCATACAGCGGAGCGGGCTGTGGAGAACAGGGGGCGAAACTCCAAAGGCAGCGGACAGCCGACAGCGGATCGCTGGCGCGATCATGGATGCCTCTTTCTTGCTGGGCGTTTCGCGGGGGGACGGATTGGCGGAGGGTGAGCCGGGGAAACGGTTTCGCAGGCTACGGTGTCGGTTCCTGCTTCGAGGGTGAGGTGGAGGTGCTGGCCGCGACGGGGGCGATAGACGAGCGCGGGCCGGAAGCAGGCGATGCAGGTTCCGGCGGGGCGGCGGACGCTGGGATAAACGATCCCGTTGGAGCCTTCGAAGAGGAGTCGGGTGGCGAGGGCCTGCGATGACCCATAGCACTGGGGAACCGGTTCGGGCTGGAGGCAGTCTTTCTGCTCGGCGGCATCGAGGGTATGGAAGGAGCCGGAGAAGTCGGCGAGGAACTCGACGTAATGGAAAGTGAGCGGTCCCGCGATGCGAGCGTCGGCGAGGAAGCGGCGGCGGTGATAGGCGACCTCGGCGATGGAAGTTTCCAGTTCAAAGCCCGCGTACCAGGCGCCGCGCTGGGGGAATGGAATCGACCGCCGTAGGGTCCTGGGTGGGTGAAGGCGGCGTTGACGATGTCCGCTTCCGGCACCCCAAAGAGCAGCTCGCCGGGGCCGATCGCCGGGTTTCCACCGCGTTCAGAGACTTTGCGCTCGTTGGTAGCGGCATCGAGTTCGCTGAGGTCGGCAAGAACGTGCGCGGGGAGGGGCAGGGTTTCGAGGACACTGGCTCCGTAGCGAGCGGGGATGAGGCGGTGGGTTCCGGCCTGGTCGAGTGGTTCCAGATGCGCCATCAGTGACCGCCGCGCGCCGCGTCGAGGAGGCTGCGGACCTGCTGGAGGCCGGGAATGCCTTCGCGCACGATGAAGTCCATGGGCGTTTGGCCGCGGAAGAGGAGATGATCGTTGGGCTGGGTGATCCAGCGGTCGGCGAGGTCGTCGGGCAGCAGGATGTGGAGGGCCTTGTAGATGCCGATGAGGTACGAGATGCGGGTGAGCTCGTCCTGACGGAGGGTTCCGGCGGCGGTGCGGAGCTTGTAGACGGTGGAGCGGGGAATGCCGCCGAGGAGGTCGCCGGCGCGCTCGATGGGGAGCTGCCACTTGTCCGTGATGGCGAAGAAGCCGTCGATGGCGGACTGGCTGAGACGTTCGCGGACGGGGCGGCGGCTGAGGTCGGGAGCCGCGTCGAATTTGTAACCAGGTGCAGCGTAGGCGGGAAGGGTCGCCATGACGTTCCTTTGCGGCTATTGTCTCACTATGGATGAATATCGTCCATGTAATGGATTCCATGCAGTCCTCCCTTGGCAAAAAAATTTTCACGCAAAGTATGTTAAGTGTTTCAAAACAAACGGTTTGTGTTTTTATCCAGATTGCAAGTGTCTGAAAACAAATCAGTTACCAGAAGGCTCCTCTGCATCTGCGGCAACTGCGGGGGATAGCTCGCCCGCGAATCTTGTTGTCGATGAGGCGGATCCATGGCGTTTGTCCCCCTGGGTATTGCCTCAGCTCCAATGGGAAAAGCCCGCGCGTGGCGGGCTTTTTCTTTTTTCTATCCATACTTTCAGTATGGCAGTTTTGAGCGGGTTTACTGCCAGTTTTGGGCGGGTATTTTGGCGTGGAAGTGACTTTGTATCAAGGGCTGTTACTTTCGTCAGGGGCGAAGGGGGCTTGACAAGATTTCCACAGAAGGGCGGGAAAGTGCGTACTCGAACAGCGGACAGCGGACAGCGGATAGCGGACAGGCACAGGGTTCAGGTCACAGGGAACAGGGACAGGGGACGCGGATAGCGGACAGCGGACAGGGTAACAGGGCACAGGGACGGGGGAAAGGGGACAGCGACAGCGACGCGACCGCGGACACGCCATTCCAACCGCGTCAGAGGGGCTTGCGGTAGTGGACGCAGCGGTCGACGACCTGGAAGCCGAGGGTTTCGTGGGCCTGCTGCGAGATGCGGTTATCGATGAGGGCGTCGGAGGCCATTTCGCGGCAGCCGTGGGAGCGGGCCCAGTCTTCGGCGGCGGCGAGGAGGGCGCGTCCGATGCCCTGGCGCCGAAAGGCCGGCTCGACATACCAGCCTTCGAGGTAGCCAACCGGGTGGGCGTCGTCGCAACCGTCGGCATGGGAACGGAGGCCGACTTCGGCAAAGCCGATGACCTGCCTGCCGGGAGACTCGGCTACCAGGAGGGTGAGAGGGAGGCTGGAGGGGCTCTGTCCCGTGAGCTTGGGGACAAGTTCGTGCGCGTGCTCAGCGACGGGGCCTTCCGGCCAGAGGGCGTGGCAAAGCTGGGCGAGGCGGTCGAGGTCAGAGGGTGTGGCGGGACGAATCATCAGGAGCAGGGTACAGGCTACAGGGTTGGGGATCGAGCGAGAGCGGGTCCGTCGAGTTCAGGCTGGCCTGGGCGATGTTCTCCGTGAAAACACCTGGCCCACAGCCGAAAAGACGACAGGCCAAACGAGGTAGAGAAGAATGACGAGGTACATCACCTCGTTTCCTTCGCTGAACGCCCACATTCCCGAGGAGGCGTCCCGAATCTGCATGATCTGCGCGGTCGAAACTCCGGTCCTCAGGGCTTCCTGCCGGATCATGAGTTCGCTTCTGAAGACCATCGCCTGATATGCGAGCATCCACACGATTACGAACAGAGAGAGTTCGTAAACAACGCGCATGGGCCAGCGCAGGTTGCGCTGGAACCGGGTGTATCGGTCGGTTTGCGCGGGGGTTTTATCGTCGAGCATCGACAGGATGGCGAACCCGATTGGGCCCAACGCCGCCAGGAACAGCCAGAGCCCTGAGCGCTTCTTCGAGCGGATCGCGAGCCGACAGACCGCGAGCCACAAAAGGAACATCACTGCCAGAGATATCCAAAACGACAAGTTCCTGAGCAGGTAGAGCCGGTGGTAATTGCTTGCGTAGTTTGGGTGACCCAGCGCGCTTTCGGGGTCGAACCAGGTGAACGCGAGGCGACCCACTCGCGAAACTGAAGGAATCAGCAGGAACAGAACCAATGCCGCGAGCCATGATTTCCTGACCATGCCGACCGCCTGGAACCGCGGTTTCAATCTACACCTGATCGATCAGGGCGGCGCCTGATCATCTCCCGGTTGAGGACGTGGAGGATGAATTCGCCTGCTCCATAACCCACCATGGGCAGGGCGCCTGTGGGATCGCCGATGGCGCCTGGGAAGAGCTTGCAGGGGAGGGCGACATACATTTCCGGGATCAGATCGTGGTCGGCGGCTGCCTTGTTCACTATGCGTTCCTGCATCGCGTCGGCTTTGGCGGTGTCGCCGAGGCGCTGGAGGAGCTCCGCGAGATTGAAGTCGACGAAGAGGAACTCCTCACGCTCGTACCAGTACTCGTAGATAGAGGGATCGGTGTAGGTGCTGCGGACGCGGCGGTATCCACCGGAGACGACTTTCAGGAGCTCCATTCTTTGCAGGATGTCACGGATGACAGAGGGGTTGGTGACGACGCCGAAGTTGATGAGCTGGAGGAGGGCTCCGTCGATGTCGTTCTTGACGCCTTCTTCCAGGGTGCCGTGGAGGTGTCCGCCGCGGATGAAGGCCGCGTTGAAACCTTTTTGGAGCAGGGCGATTTGGTGGAGGGTCGCGATTCGCGTGGCGTCGTCGCCGGCGAGGCGGGCGACATCTGCGAATTCCTCGAGGCCGACGATGGCCATCGCGGTGGAAAAGGCAAAGTGCTTTTTGTCTTTTTCCCGTTCTTCCCAGATGGATGTATCGGCATCGACGATGCGGCCGTCGGCGTACTGCTCCGTATTGGCGAGGAGCGGTTTGGCAATGTAATCGCGGGCGCTCGGATAAAGGTTGCCACGATAGGTGGGCGTGGAGAGTAGGGCGGGGTCATGGTATCGGCGTAGATACTCGCCGAGGGCCCAGAGGGCTTCACCCCAGTCGTCAAACTCGATGTTGGTGCTGCCTTCGTTGGTAAAGAAGGGTTCTTCGGCGCCGTTGCCGTAATAACGGACGACGGAGATCTGGTAATCGGCGCCAGCGGTTTGGGCTCGCATTTTGCCGGTGGGCCGGGCGTTGAAATAAGCGAGGAGGGCGTCGCGCGCTTCTTGTTGATGGCCCATGCGCGCCAGGGCAACGGTGGCCCAGGCCATGTCGCGAACCCAGGGGGTGAACCAGAGGCCGTCCGGGAGGCTGGCGACGATGAGGCCGTTACCGTAATAGCTCGGGCCGTTGGGCTCGCAGCTTTGAGCGATGCGCAACATGACCTCGCTCTGACGCCAGAGATGGCGTTCCTTCTCACTGGCGAAGTGGACGGCCGGTTGAACTCGCCAGCGTTCCATCTCCGCAATCTCCCGCCGGGCGAGAGCCTGTGGCGCGAGGCCAGCCTGCCAGCGGAGGAATTCTCTCGCGGTCGGCTCGGGTGCGTCGCCTTTCTCGAGAGCGATGAGCGCCCACGCGTGATGGCCGGCGAAGAGCTGCGGGGAAGCGACAGTGGGTTGCGAAGACCTGTCGAGAGGAATGAGAAGCAGGGACTCGTCGATGCCGTCGAATTGCAGCAGGTGCAGGGTCGCACCGGAGAGGCGGAGGCTTTTCTGCGCGCGGAGCGGGGCATTCCACTGGACGTCGAAGGCGCCGCGCGGGGCATCGGGTGACTGCGGCTCCCAACTGACAATGACAGCCGCGTGCTCGAAGCCAAAGGGCATGAAGCAGAGGCCGTCGCCATCGCTTCTGTGAATGTGAATCACATGTGAATCGTCTTCATAGCCGGCCGAGGAGTTTTCGGCGGCTGGATCGCGCCAGCCCAGTTGCCGGATGAAGTTGGCGGTGGGAATTCCCTCGCTGAGAGGATCGCGCGGATCGGGCCGCAGGAAACTGTAGGGATGGGCGTAGAACTTCGTGATCATGCCGGTTGAGGGCGTCACTACACCGAAGCCGAAGCCATTGCCGGTGACGAGATTCGAAGCTGCGGCGGGCAGGGTCGCCAGCCAGAGAAGGCAGAGTCGAGCAACGAGACGACGGGACAGGGACATGGTGAACTCGGGGCCATGGTAGCGCCTTGGCCCGGAATTGGACGAGCGGCTGAGGGATGTGACCCTCGGCACTGCGGAAACCCGGTACAAAACCTAGTCTGAAGCGTCGCCGGGAGGGGCAAGGTGGCGACGCTGATCGAGAGTCCGGTAGCGGCGGTCGCCGATACGGGGGCGGTGCGGCCTCCCGGGAAGGCTGCGCCGGGGGCTGCAGCGGTGCCGGCGGGGAATCCCTGGGTCGTGGCTATCTCGGTGATGCTGGCCACGTTTATGGAGGTGCTGGACACCTCGATTGCGTCGGTGGCGCTGCCGTATATTGCCGGGACGCTGGCGGCTTCGAATTCGGAAGCGACGTGGGTGCTGACCAGCTACCTGATCGCGAATGCGGTGATTTTGCCGGCGAGCAACTGGTTTTCGCAGCGATTTGGGCGCAAGCGTTTCCTGATCACGTGCGTGGTGCTGTTTACGGTGTCGTCGTTCTTCTGTGGATCGGCGCCGTCGCTGGGCTTTCTGCTGCTGGCGCGGGTGATGCAGGGAGCGGGCGGCGGGGCGCTGCAGCCTCTGTCGCAGGCAATTTTGATGGAGAGCTTTCCGCCGCACGGCGCGGGGCGGCGATGGCGCTGTTCGGCTTTGGAGTGGTGGTGGCGCCGGTGGTTGGACCGACGCTGGGCGGATGGCTGACCGACTCTTATACGTGGCGCTACGCGTTCTACATCAACATCCCGGTAGGAATCCTGGCGGTCTTTATGATCAGCCGGGTTGTGCACGATCCGCCGTACATCAAGCGGCAGAATGCGGGGCCGTTCGACAACCTGGGGTTTGGGCTGCTGTGCCTGTGGTCGGGCTGCCTGCAGATCATTCTGGACAAGGGGCAGGAGGTGGACTGGTTCAGCGCGCCATGGCTGCGGTGGGCGACGCTGACGCTGGTGGCGAGCCTGGTGTGGTTTGTGCGGCACGAGTGGAAGAGCAAGCAGCCGCTGGTGGATCTGCGAATCCTGGTGCGCAACCGCAACTTCGCCATCGGGTGCGTTCTCATTTTTCTGCTGGGGTTCACGATCTATATCACGGTGGCGATGATGCCGCTGTTCTATCAGGAAGTGCTGGGGTATACGGCGCTGACGGCGGGGCTGGTGGTGGCGCCGCGCGGGCTGGGATCGATGCTGGGGCTGCCGATTATGGGGATCATCAGCCACAAGGTGGATAACCGGTGGCTGATCACGATCGGGTTTACTGCGTTTGGCATTCTCTCGATCTGGTTCTCGCAGATCAACACGGGGATTGGGCCGACGACGATGCTGGTGCCGATCGTGCTGACGGGATTCTTTCTCAGCTTTGTGTTTGTGCCGGTCGGCAATACGGCGACGGTGACGCTGACCAACGAACAGATGGGGAATGCGACGGGGATTTTTAATCTGCTGCGGAATATTGGCGGGTCGATCGGGATCTCGCTGGCGTCCACGATGCTGATCCGGAGGGCGGCGTTTCATCAGACGGAGATTGCGGCGAGCGCGCCGCGGACGGGTGTGTGGTTCCAGCACTACTCCGCGCAGATGGCGGGGCATTTTGGGCAGCACCTGGGGCGGGCGCAGGGCGAGCCTGCGGCGCTGGCCGCGATGTACATGCAACTGGAACGGCAGGCGCTGCTGTGGGGGTTTGTGGATGTCTTTCGCTGGACCGCGCTGGTGGCGTTTGCGGCGGGGGTGGTGGTGTGGCTGTTTCGGCGGATCTCGCATGGGGATGATGGGCGGTGCGGGTGCACTGAGGAGCCGCGGGGCGGCTGCTCTCAGCGGACAGCGGATAGCGGACAGCGGATAGGACATACCGGAAACAGCGGACAGAGGATCCCAAAGAGGGAGGGGTAGTGGCGAATTCTCATCGCGAACTCATTGTGTGGCAGCGGGCCATCGAGCTTTCCGTTGCTCTTTACAGGCTCACGGAGGCTTTTCCGCGGGAGGAAATCTATGGACTGACGAGTCAAATTCGTCGAGCAGGGGTTGCGGTTGCCAGCAATATCGCGGAGGGGTGGGGACGCGGATCCAGGCCGGACTATCGGAACTTTCTATGCATCGCCCGCGGTTCCGTGCTCGAAGTGCAGACACAGCTCGTGATTGCCGGGGAACTCGGGTTCGGGGACGCGAAACAGCTTCGGCTTGCGGAGAATCTCGTCGAGGAGGTGAGCAAGATGCTCTGGGTGATGGTGGAGCGGATGAGCCGCAGGTCAGAAGCCAGGTAGAGTGCACCGGCCGGGCGTGCAAGCCGGCTGTGAAGAATCCTGCCGATGGGACTACGTTTTGGAGCGGAGAGCGTGGAAGAGGGCGGCGAGGGTTGGGACGTTGAGCTGTTCGGTGCGGGATTGCGGGGGGATTTGGGCGGCATCGAGGGCGGCGGCGATCGCGACGGGCGTGTAGCCAGCGGAACGGAGATTGTTGACCAGCGTTTTGCGTTTGTGGGCGAAGCCAATGCCTACAAAGCGGAGGAAAGTTTCCGGATCGACGTTGAGTTCGGCGAAGCGCGGGGCCATGGTGAGGCGGAGGACGGTGGAGTGGACCTGAGGCGCGGGCGAGAAGGCCTCAGGGGGCAGGGTGAAGAGGTTTTCGACGCGGGCGTAGAGCTGGGCGGTAACGGAGAGCCATCCGTAGTCGCGGGTGCCGGGTTGGGCGGCCAGGCGGTCGGCGACTTCGCGCTGGACCATGATGACCGCGCGGTCGATGACGGCGTGGGCGCGAAAGAGGTGGAGGAGGATGTCAGAGGTGATGTAGTAGGGCAGGTTGCCGACGACCGCCAGTTTCTCGTTGGGATCGGAGCCCAGGGAGGCGAGGTCGGTGGCGAGGATGTCCTGCTGGAGGACTTCGACTGACGGCCGGTCGGCGAACTGAGCGCGGAGTTGGGGGGCGAGGTCGCGGTCGAGCTCGATGAGGATGAGGCGACGGGCGCGGGTGGCAAGAAGGTTGGTGATGGCGCCGCGGCCGGGCCCGATTTCGACGACGGTGCGGTGGGCCAGATCGCCGAGGGCGTCGACGATGGCAGCCTGGGCGGTGGGGCTGACGAGAAAATTCTGACCGAGTTTGGGTCGCTGCGGCATCTCTACTGATTGTGCAGCGTAACCCGTCTCGGGAGCGATACGCCGACGGGGCATCTGCAACGCGGACAGTTTAGACTCAGGTTTCAAGAAGGGACGGAGATTCGCAATGCAGATTGTGTTTGCGGCGTCGGAGTGCGCACCCTGGGCGAAGACGGGCGGCCTGGCGGAAGTGATCGGGTCGCTGCCGCGGGAGATTGCGGCGCTGGGACACAAGGCGACGGTATACGTGCCGTACTACCGGCAGGTGCGGGAGCAGATGCCGGAGAAGAAGTATGCGATCCGCAGCATCACGATTCCGTTTCAGTACTACAGCCGGTTCGCGGCGATCTTGGACGGCGGGGTGCACGATGGCGTGCAGATGTACTTCGTTCACTCGCCGGAGCTGTTCGACCGCGAGGCTCTGTACGGAACGGCGGCGGGGGGATACCAGGACAACTGGGAACGATTTGCTCTGTACTGCCGCGCGGTGCTGGAGGCGTCGAAGGAACTGGGCGCGCCGGATGTGTTTCACGCGCATGACTGGCAGGCGGCGCTGCTGCCGGTGTATCTGCGAACGCTGTACTACTTCGATCCGGTGCTGCGGAACCGCGCGGCGGTGCAGACGGTGCACAACGCCGCGCATCAGGGACTCTTTCCGGCAGATACAGTGGCGAAGCTGCTGTTTCCCTGGGATATTTTCACGGCTGACCGGGTGGAGTTTTACAACGAGTTCAATTATCTGAAGGGCGGCGTCGTTTATTCGGACTGGGTAACGACGGTGAGCCCGCGGTATGCGAAGGAGATTCAGACGCCGGAATACGGGGCGGGGCTGGACGGTGTGTTTCGGCGGCGGGCTCCGGAGCTGACGGGAATTCTGAATGGAGTGGATTACCGGCAATGGAATCCCGCGAAGGATGGGAACATTGCCGCGCACTACACGCCGGAGAATCTGGCCGGGAAGGCGATATGCCGCAAGGATCTGCTGCACGCGTTTGGCGCGGGGACGGTGAGCGAGAGCACCGCGGTTCTGGGCATGGTGACGCGGATGACGACGCAGAAGGGCATCGATCTGTTGGGGCAGACGATGGATGCGCTGATGCGGGAAGACGTGGTGCTGACGATTCTGGGGAGCGGCGAGGAGTACTACGAGAACCTGGCGCGGGAGCTGGCGGAGCGGTTTCCGGGGCGGGTGCTGGTGCGGATTGCGTATGACGAGACGCTGGCGCATAAGGTGAAGGCGGGCGCGGACATGCTGCTGATGCCGTCGCGGTATGAGCCGTGCGGGCTGACGCAGTTCCACGCGATGAAGTATGGGACGGTGCCGGTGGTGCATGGAACCGGGGGCCTCGAAGACACCGTCGAGGAATGCAACGACGAGGCGCAGACGGGGACGGGGTTCAAGTTCCACACGTTCGATGCAGAGAGCTTTGTGGGCGCGGTGCGGCGGGCGCTGGAGGTTTTTCGAAAGCCGACCGCTTGGACGATGTTGATGCGGCGGGCGATGGTGAAGGATTTTTCGTGGGGGAAGTCGGCGGCGGAGTATGTGGAGGTGTATGAGCAGGCGGCGCGGGGACGGCTGTGACAGCGGACAGCGGACAGCGGACAGCGGACAGCGGACAGCGGACAGCGTGGAGATGCGGGTGGGCGGAAAGGGTTGTGGCTTTCACCCTGAGCGCGACTGAGTTTCGAGGCTGAGGTCAGCTAAAGAACATTGTCGGCCGCTTCGCTACCGAGTCCCTTCCCGGCAGCGAAATTCCGCTGAGGTTTTCACCAACCTCCGAGCTTCATTGCGCACTGCATACAAGCGGCGCGCAGTTCATCGGCCTTACGCCGATTTTCCATCGCCCGCGCAACAACCATGCCTCCGATGCAGAGGGCAGCGACGGCGCGTGCTTTCGCGGTTTGTTCGGGCTTCCGCCCGGACATGCTGGTCTCGAGCACTCTGACCATGGCGTGGAACACTTTTTCGAATGCTTCTCGAGCCCTGATACCGCCTCGCGTGACATCGCCGGGGAGCGCGACCATCGGGCAGGAATTCTCGACATCTTCAAAATGTTGTTTTGAGAGGTAGGCTCGGACAACCTGCGCGCCCGCATCCGGCGCTTTCAGATCGACCTCAACGCCCTCCCAGTAGTTCTTCCAGTCGGGGTCAGTGAAAAAGCACCCGAGGACTTCGGCATAGAGATCGCTCTTGCTCTGGAAATAGGTGTAGAAGCCACCGCGGGTAAGACCGGCGCCCGCCATAATCTGATCGACCGAGACACACTCGAACCCGTGCTGGTTGAACAGGCGCCTGGCGCTGTCGACGATTTTGACTCGCACATTCTCTCGATGTCCTGGCGGATAAGCCATCGCTGCCACCTCACGCAAGAGGCCTCAGTATGGCGGGAACCGACCGATCCGTAAAGCGAAATATGATCTTGAACATATCTTGCCCGCATGCTTTCCTCAGGCAAAAAGGGAGGTGCAACTTGCTCGACCGAATCTGCACGCAGTCTCAAACGCGTAGAAGTCTCATGCGGGGAGTTGTCCTTGGTCTTGGCAGCTTCGCCCTCGAGCCGTTCGTGCGTGGGCAGGCTTCAGGGATGAGAAAGCCGCGCGACCATCGAACCAGTCTTCACCAGGAAATCGATCTGAAGGCGCCGGCGACGGCGGTGGAAGCGAGACTGCTGGGCTCGAAGGAGTTCAGCGCATTCACCCGACTGGCGGCAACCATCGATCCGACGGAAGGCGGAGCGTTCTCGCTGTTTGGGGGACTGATCGTGGGGCGCAATGTCGAGATTGTTCCAGCTACGCGCATTGTGCAGGCCTGGCGCCCAAGCCATTGGGAGCCGGGCGATTATTCAGTGGTGCGATTTGCGTTAAAGGCGCACGGCGAAAGCACGACTGTGGTTCTGGATCACACTGGTTTTCCCGAAGGAGATTATGACCACCTGTTCAGTGGCTGGCAGGCCCATTATTGGGGGCCTTTAAAGACATTGTTTGGCTAGTTGCCGGAGCTGCGGGGGCCCACTGGAGGTGTACCCGGGGGATCGATGGTCAGAAAACATCGCTTGAGATCTTTGTCGGCCGCTTCGCGACCGATTCCCTCCGCGCCGAGGTCTTTCGTGGCGCGTGCCGTTCTTTTCGCTACGGGGGTCCGTTCGACTTCGCGCCGGGAGGCGTCGTACACCGCTGGAGGGCTCTTACCCGGCGCTTCGCTCAGGATGACTGTCCGTTTTTTCTGAAACCACCGTTGTTACGGATTGGCGCGGTGGGCCTTGATTAGGTCATCCAGATAATCAGGCCTGGCTTCATCGCGGGTTAGGTGGGGGTAGCGTTCGCCGCCGTGGTAATCGACGTTCGCTGTGTGGATGTAGTCGTCGGCGACGTAGGTCAGGACTATGGGCTGCGAGGAGTCCTTCGATCCCTTGATGGCGTCTTCGAGGAGGTCGTGGGTGTAGACGCGGCCGTCGACTCCGATGACTTTCATGCCGGAGGTGATGCCGGCTTTGTAGGCGGGACTGCCGACGATGGAGTCGCCGACCTGGCCTTCTCCCATCAGCTCGAGGCCGATGGTGTAGATGTCGCCGGTATTGCCGCGGCGCCCGGGCAATTCAAGAGGCTTCGCGTCCCAGGTGAGTTTCCAGCCGCCGTTCTCGATGCCGCCGGTGGGGGCTTCGGGCGATTTCGAATCGAGGTGCTGGTGGAAGAAGCTGGCCCAGTCATAGGGCGCGATCTGATTGAGGTCGCTGACGAGCTCATCGAAGGTCCAGGGCTTCGTTTCGGGTCCGTTGTTGGGGCCACCGTGGTAGAGGTGGCAGAAGTCATCGATGGACTTCTGGCCGTTGGAGACTTTGTGGATAATGGTGGCGACTTCGAGCCACATCAGGTCGCCTTCGTCGTAGTAGTCGACGCCGCGGCGCCAGCTGCTCCAGCCGCGGATGCCGCCACCGGGACCGCCCATGGGCTCGCCGGTCGCGGTGTCCTGCAGAGGACGCCAGGTGCGGCCGGGGCGGCCGGGGCCGAGAGAGGCGGCGATGCTGGCGAGGAAATTGCGGTACTCCTCGGGGGTCCAGAGGCCGCTGCGCGCGGCGAGCATGGGCCCGAGGTAGTCGGTGAGGCCTTCATAGCCCCAGAGCAGATCGGTCTCCATGGGCTTTTCGAAGTCGGGAGTGGTGAGGTCGGCGGGGCGGCGGAACTTGCCGTTCCAGGAGTGCACGAACTCGTGCGGGAGCAGGCTGCCGACCATGAAGGCGGCGCCGGGCTCGAGGAAGACGCGCTCGGGGAGGCGGCTGTCGTTGGACTCGTGGTGCTCGAGTCCGAAATGTGCGACGTGGTCGCTGAGGGCGAGGATGAAATGGTAATCGCGATAGTGACGTGTTCCGAAGAGGACACCGGATTCCGCGACGACGTTGGTGAGTCCAGTGACGATGGCGGGGGGAATGGCGAGGGCTTCTTCACTGTCAGCGGCAAGATCGAGCTCGTGGTGGATGGGCTCGCCGGGCGGCGTGAGATCGACGACTTTGAAGTACTGGCCGCTGATAACGGGCGAATCCACGAGGAGGTTGAAGGAGATGGGTTTGAAGGTGACGCGATTGCCCGCGTCGTGCGCGACGGGGAGCGAGGTTCCGTACTTCCAGCCTTCGGGGAGGACGAGCGTGGCGTCGTAAGTGAGTTGTCGCGCGAGGGCTTGCCGGCGGGGTAGAGGGCGACTTCATTCCACTCAAGGACCATGAGCTTGTCGCTGGCAGAGTAGCCTTCGGGCTCGATGGAGTCGTAGGCGGCGTCGAGGTGGGTGACGCCCGCGGGGACATCGACGTGGAAGGTATAGACGTCGAGGAGGTCGCGCTGCCAGGGGATTTCTTTGCCGTCGGCGGTGAAGTGGAGGCCGGCGAGGGCTTCGATGGGGCCGTCGGGTCCATGCTCACCGGGGATCCACTTGGGGTAGTAGATCGTCATCGGGCCGGACCGGACGGGGAGGACTTCCTTAACGTGGAGGATGTGCTCGGGGGAGTGGGTGGCGTCAACGGTGAGGGCGATGGAGTCATGCTGCGCGGAGGCGAGCGGGGCGAAGAGAAAGAGGCACGCAGCCGTCAGGGGAAGCAGGCTGGAACTGCCAAACGAACGATGGTTCATGCAGGACTCCGCGGAGAGATTGTATGCGCGCCCATGATACAGGGACTTGCCGCTCGGGAACCCGGCAGGCGCTGCGAGGGGCGGCCTACGGATTCGCTGGTGGAGGCGGAGCGAGTAGCGCCTGGAGCTGGCCGGCGAGCGCGGCGTTGGCGCTTGCAATGTTCTTGTGCCAGGTGCCCGTCAGATTCGCGGGGCGGACCGGCACGGTGAGGGTCCAGAGGAGGACGTGGGTTTTGGCGTCGTCGATGGTGATCTCATCCTGGAATTGCCAGGTGGTGCTGGCGAGGACGTGCTGGAACTTCCAGCCATCATGATTGCTGATGAAGGGAGCGCTGCAGCGGATGGAGAGGACGAGATCCGCATCAGCGGGCGAACTGACGAGCTGATAATTCTTCCAGCTCTGGATCGCCGCGTAGAGGGCGTCGTAGGCATTGGTTTTGGAGAGGCCCAGTTCTTCGAAGGCCTGGAGAGAGAAGGCGTCCATGCAGGCGTTGGCGATGAAGAGTTTCTGCGCGGTATGGAGCGGGCGGGGATGGGCGCGGGCGGCGGCGGAGCCTGAGCCAGGAGCAGGGGAGCGGCGCAGACCAGGGCAGGGAAAAGAAGGGAAAAGCGTAAATACCTGGACATGAGAACCTCGACTTTCCGGCGACGGAAGAATCGCACGTTGAGAGACGAGGGAGGTGGGGGGAAAGACCCGGGCGGCGGAAGAGCGGTCAGCTAGAGAGCGGTCAGCTCAGAGGCAGTCAGCGAAGAAGCGATCTACGAGATGCCGGTTAGAAGTCTTGACCGGTCTATCGCTACCGCTTCTTCGCTGTCCGCTCCGTCACTGAACGCCTCTTCGCTCCTCAGTGGATGCGAACGTCGCCGGAGCCGGTTTCGATGCGGACGGTGGGGCCTCCACCGTTGATGTCGCCGGTGACGTGATGGCGCTCGAGGCTGCCATGGGTGGTGAGGGGCGGATCGCTGTGAACGGTCCCGGAGCCGGTGCTGGCGTCGAGGGAGAAGTGGGCGCCGCCGGTATTGAGCGTGACCGAACCCGAGCCGGTTTCAATCTTCCAGGCTGCGTTGGGGTGGCCGCCGATTTCGATGTCGCCGGAGCCGGTTTCCGCAAAGAGCGCGCCATCGGCGCCCTGGAGATGAATACCGCCGCTGCCGGTGGTAGCTTTCACATCGTTGGCAGACTGGAGGCCCGCGCGGATTTCGCCGGAGCCGGTCTCGAGATCGACGCGGCCGGTAAAGCCGCTGACGTCAACGGAACCCGAGCCGGTATTGGCCTTGACGGGACCGCCAAGGTCCTGGAGGCGGAGGTCGCCGGAGCCAGAGCTGGCTTCGAGCTGCGTGCCCTTCGGCGCGGTGATGTCGTAGTCGATGGAGACGTTGCGGATCCAGTCGTGGTGACGGCCTATGTTGACGATGTTGCCGGTCTGATCGATGGGGGGATTATCGACGACCTGTTTAACGCGGTCGTCGGCGGAGGCGCCGAAGCCCCATCCATTGGCGTGAACATGGCCGATGATATGGACTTCGCTGGAGGAGCCGGGAGAAACATGCACGTAGCCGGAGCCGGTGGAGACGGTGAGCATGACCTGACCGGAGACGTGCAGGGTCTTGTCAAAGGTGCCGTCGGCGGCCAACGCCGCGGCGGGCAGACAGGCGGCGATGCCGGCGAGGGTAAGCCACGGAATGATGCGAGAGCGGAACATGCGAACCTCCTCAAGGTGCGGTGGGAGCGGCCGGAGCGGAATGGGCGTGGTTCGAGGCACCCGCTCGGCGGAGTTCCACCGGGACAATGAGGGATACGCGCGGGGGAGCCATTTAGTTCCAGGGACCGGCCGTCCAGGCGGACGCCCCTGCGGGGGACTGGCCGTCCAGGCGGACGCCCCTGCGGGGGACTGGCCGTCCAGGCGGACGCCCCTGCGGGGGACTGGCCGTCCAGGCGGACGCCCCTGCGGGGGACTGGCCTCACCGCCGTCCAGGCGGACGCCCCTGCGGGGGACTGGCCGTCAAGGCGGACGCCCTTGCGGGGGACTGGCCGTCCAGGCGGACGCCCCTGCGGGGGACTGGCCGTCCAGGCGGACGCCCTTGCGGGCTTCAGATTTGCGGCGGGTGGAGTAGGCCGGCTTGGATAAGGCAGGATCAGCGGCGGGGGGCGGAGCCGTTGACTCCAAAGCGCAAGGCCATTTCGGCGTAAAGGAAGCCGCGGCCAGCGCGGTAGGGCTGGACCCATTCGCCATCGATGACGAACTGGGGGATGGCGTACTTGCCGACGTGGGCAAAGACTTCCGCGGCGGCAGAGGGGGTCTCCTCGATGTCGATTTCGGTATAGGGGATGTGGTGGGTCTCGAGGAAGCGCTTGGCTTCACGACAATCGCGGCACCACGAGGCGGAGTAAACGAGGACCTGCACGGGTTTCATCGTATCGCAACAAAAGAAGCGGACAGCGGACAGCGGACAGCGGACAGCGGACAGCGGACAGCGGACAGCGGACAGCGGACAGCGGACAGCGGACAGCGGACAGCGGACAGCGGACAAGAGTCAGATGCGGGCCGAGGGACTTTTGGCTGGCAGGTGCGGCGGGGTGCCCGGCGACGGGGGAGGCCGCCGGGCGGACGACGCAGGTTGGCAGGTTGAGGGAAAACTAGTTAAGGGAGAAGACGACGTTGATGGTGGTTTCGACTTCGACGGGCTGGCCGTTGAGGGTCCATGGACGGTAGCGGGCATGCTGGATGGCTTCAGTGGCGGCGGGGACGAGCAGCGGGGGGCCGCTGAGGACATGGAGGCTGGCGATGCGGCCGTCGGTTCCAATGAGGGCCGAGATGACGACGGTGCCCTGGATGCGGGCCTGCTGGGCGATGGCCGGATAGCGCGGCTGGATGGGGACGATGAGTTGTCCGGCTGCGACACCGGCGGAGATGCGGAGCGGGCCGTTGGGTTTAGCGACAACCGGAACGGGTGGTGGCGTCGAGGGGAAGAGCGGGGCAGCGGACAGTCCGGGGACGCCAGGGCCGAGCGAGGAGACGCCGGGCACGACGGGGCCCGGCGGGTTGTCAACGATAGGGGCGATGGTGGTGGGAATGCGGGAGGGTGCGTAGATGTTCAGGATCTGGAGGCGCGGGACCGGCGCAGCGCTGGTGGGTTGCGGCGTGACGGCGACGGCCGGCGGCGGAAGCGGCACCATGAGGGGCGTGACGAGAGAGGTGCGGGGCAGGGATGCGGGGTATAACCAGGGGAGCAGGATCAGGGTGGTGACGAGCGCCGCTTCCAGCAGGAAGGACGGCACGACATAGCGGCGGCTGCGAGTGCGGATGCGGCCGGTGGACTCGACGAGACTTTGTTCGAACATGGGGCTCTTCTCCTTACAGGGCGCAGAGCTCAGGGCACAGAGCACAGCGCGAGATGCGAACAGCAGAAAAGAGCGAGGCGACGCCGTGCTCACGACCGGCTGTGCGGGGATGAGCGTCCGCGAGTGGGTTGACCCGCGGGTGTTGGCGATGGATAGACAAAGGAGCAACAAAGAAGGTTCCCGCGGCCGCGAGCGCAGGCTATAATCCGGGCCAATCTTCTTCCCGGATTGGCTTGGCTCGGCTTCATTGAATCCTGCAGTGCCTATGCATCGAGGAGGCTGCCGACTATGAGTGCGAGCACCATTCTTGCCACAATTGCGGCGCTCAGTGTAGCGGTAGAGCGCGTCGTCGAGATCCTGAAACAGATGTTCGGCAGCTGGCCGGTCCTTCGGCTGCTGTTCACACCCTGCAAAACCCAGTCCCGGGAGAACGTGCGGTGTGCATGCCTGTACCTGTTGTCGGGGACGGTGGGTGGAGTGATCGCGGGAGTCAGTGATATCCAGATTCCGCAGAACGCGCGGCATCCGTACTTCTCGTACGCGATCGTGGGGCTATTGTCTTCGGGCGGATCGGCGTTCTGGAATCACGCGCTGGACCTGATGCAGGCGGCCAAGGTGCAGAAGGAAGTGGACGCGCGCGATGCCGTGCAGGCCAGCCTTGTAACCGCTGCCGGCGCGAACGCGGGGGCACAGTAATCCCCGGAAGCTTCGCCGGCGCACCGATATTGAGCCGGTAAGATGCGGAGATGGCAATGGAAATGACAGCGGCGGCGGTGAAGGCGCTGCTGGGCCTCGAGCCGCATCCGCGAGAGGGCGGCTGGTTTGCGGAGACGTGGCGGGCGGCGGAGCGGATTCCGGCGGCGGCGCTCTCTGGGAGATACTCAGGAGCGCGATCGTCGGGAACAGCAATCTACTATCTGCTGGAGCCGGGGAACTATTCGGAGATGCATCGGCTTGCGTCGGACGAGGTCTTTCATTTTTATCTGGGCGATGCGGTGGAGATGCTGC
Source organism: uncultured Acidobacteriaceae bacterium (assembly GCA_963702295.1). Lineage (GTDB taxonomy): Bacteria > Acidobacteriota > Terriglobia > Terriglobales > Acidobacteriaceae > Palsa-343. The sequence goes on from CAVPCE010000068.1 coordinate 31,208, forward strand.
GGCTGTTTCCCGATGGGAGGGGTGAGCGCGTGGTGCTGGGGCAGGATCTGGCGGATGGGGAGTTTGTTCAGACGGTGGTGCCGCAGGGAGTGTGGCAGGGCGCCCGGCTGGTGGAGGGTGGGCGATTCGCGCTGCTGGGGTGCACCGTGAGTCCGGGATTTGACTATGCGGACTATGAGTCAGGAAGCCGCGCGGAGCTGGTCCGCGGGTGGCCGGAGTGGGCGGGACTCGTTGAGGCGCTGACGCGGGGCTAGAGCACAGAGTTTAGAGTTTGGAGTCCAGAGTTTGACGACCGGGACGTTGCGGTCCTGGCGCTGATCTGCGCTTCGCCTAAACCCAAACTCTAATCTCTAAACTCTAAAACTCAGCTTCCCAGGGTCCACACATCTACGATCTCCCTGGCCATTTTGGCGATGAGGAGTTCGGCCTGGTTGTCGGGGGTCCAGCTGGTGTCGGCGTTGTCGTGGGTGAAGGCGGAGATGATGATCGTTCCGTGCTTGGTGTAGACGGCGCCGACGTCGTTGCGGACGTGGTCGAGGGTGCCGATTTTGTCGGCGATAGCGGAGTCTTTCTCCGACGTATCGATGGCTTCGAGGTAGCGGGGGATCATCTCGCGATCCTGCTGGACCTTGAGCATGTGCATCGCGGCCCTACACAGGTCGCTGTCCGGAGGAATCGAGCCATCGCCAGCGGCGGGAGTTGGCGCCGGGCCGAGGCTGCAGGTGACGAAGCGCTCCATGACAGAGGCCATCTCGCGGGCGGTGGTTTTGCCGAGTCCGAACTGCGGCTGGTCGGCGGGTTGGGGCCCTTCCGATGGCTGGTAGACCTTCTTATAGAGCCAGGTGTTGTGGAGGCCGAGGCCGGTGGGCGGCGGCGCGGTGATCATGTCGTCGATGGCTTTGAGGCCGAGGTGATCGATGGCGAGATTGGTGGCAGTGTTGTCGCTGACGGCGATCATGAGGGTGAGCGCGTCTTTGAGGGTGAGGGTTTGCGGCGTGTCAAGGAAGAGGAGGACGCCGGAGCCGGGCACCTGATCCTGATGGGTGAGGGTGAGCTTGTCGTTGAAGTGGACGCGGCCGGCGCGAATCTGTTCGAGGGCGGTATAGAGGACGGTGAGCTTGATGACGGAGGCGGTGGGGACGGGCTGGTCGGCGTCGATGGTGACGGTCTGGCCGGTGGCCAGGTCCCTTGCATAGAGGGAGACCTTGCCGTGGAAGCCGGCGATGGTCTGCTGGAGCTTCGCAGAGAGGGCGGGATCATTTTGGGCGGAGGCGGGGAGGGTGGCGAAAGCGACGAGAGCGGGAAGACAAGCGAGCTTTTTCAGCGATCGCGAAACCATGACGCAATTTATCAGAACAGGCCACAGGCCGCAGGCCTCAGGGCGTGGGCCCGGAGTGACAAGCGTGGTTGATGCGGGCGTATTCTGACTGGCGAGGTTGGCGTATGGCAGAGCTGGTGCTGCACGTGAACGGTGTGGAGAGGCGGACGGAGGCGGCGGACGGGGAGCCGCTGTTGTGGGTGCTGCGGAATCGGCTGGGGCTGACGGGGACCAAATACGGCTGCGGCGAGGGGCAGTGCGGGGCGTGTACCGTGCTGCTGAACGGCGAGCCGACGCGGTCGTGTCTGACGGTGGCGTCTGCTGTGTCGGACGCGAAGATCACAACGATTGAGGGGCTGGAGCGGGATGGGAAGCTGACTCCGTTGCAGGAGGCGTTTCTGGAAGAGGGGGCGTTCCAGTGCGCGTACTGCACGTCGGGGATGGTTCTGGCGGCGACGGCGCTGCTGGAGAAGCATCCGCACCCGTCGGAGGCGCAGGTACTGGAGGCGATGAACGGGAACATGTGCCGGTGCGGGACGTACCCGCGGATCAAAGCCGCCATTGCGCGCGCGTCGGAGACGCGGCAGAAGGAGGCCGAGCATGCCACTGCATGAGCTGGATGTCGAGCTGGATTTCAGAGGAATGCAGGAGCGGGTGCGCGCCTTTGAGCTGGATCGCCGAACATTTCTGAGGCTGTGCGGGGGCGGGTTGCTGGTTTGCCTGAGCGCGTCAGACACGGTGGCCGGTGCGCAGGAATCGGGGCGGCATTTTGGCGGACACGAACTGCCGCAGGCGATCAGCGCTTGGGTCCATATTGACTCAGACGGCGAGGTCACGGTGTACACCGGCAAGGTAGAGGTCGGACAAAACATTCGGACGTCGCTGGCGCAGAGCGTGGCGGAGGAGCTGCGGGCGCCGTTTGGCTCGATCACGATGGTGATGGGCGATACGGATCTGGTGCCGTGGGATGCGGGGACGTTCGGGAGCCGGTCGACACCGACAATGGGTCCGCAGCTGAGGAATATGGCGTCGGCAGCGCGGCAAATGCTGGTGGAGACGGCGGCGCGGCGGTGGAGCTGCGATCCGGCGGGGCTCGAGGCGGCGGACGGGAAGGTCACGAATCCAAAGACGCGGGCGGCGCTGACGTACGGGGAGATTACGCGAGGCGAGAAGCTGACGCAGACGGTCAGTGGCGATCTACCAGTGACGCCGGCGAGCGTCTGGAAGATAGCCGGGACGCCGGAGCCGAAGGTCGACGGCCGCGACTTTGTGACGGGGCGGCACAAGTACCCGTCGGACATTGTCCGACCGGGGATGCGGTTTGGGAAGGTGCTGCGGGCGTCAGGGTTCCAGGCAACGCTGGTGTCGGCCGATACGACGGCTGCGGAGAAGATGCCGGGCGTGCAGGTGGTCCGCGACGGCGATTTTGTCGGCGTGGTGGCGGATGACGTGTGGACGGCGGAGCTGGCGATGGGGAAGGTTCAGGCGCAATGGAAGGTGCCCCAGCAGATTTCAAACCGCGAGCTGTTTGAGGCGATCCGGAAGGGCGCAGGCGGCGATACACAGGGCGGCGCCGCGTCGAACGTGGAGAAGGCGCTGTCTGACGCGCCTTTGAAACTGGAGCAGACGTATACGGTGGCGTACATCGCGCATGCTCCGCTGGAGCCGCGGGCGGCGGTGGCGGAGTGGCAGGACGGGAAGCTGACGGTGTGGACGGGGACGCAGCGTCCGTTTGGAGTGAAGGATGAGCTGGTGAAGGCATTCCGGCTTTCTCCAGATAAAGTGCGGGTGCTGATGCCGGATATGGGCAGTGGGTACGGCGGCAAGCACACAGGGGAGTGCGCGCTGGAGGTGGCGCGGCTGGCGAAGGCAGCGGGCAGGCCGGTGAAGCTGATCTGGACGCGCGAGGAGGAGTTTACCTGGGCGTATTTCCGGCCGGCGGGTGTGATGGATATGCGCGGAGCGGCGCAGAGGGACGGGACGCTGGTGGCGTGGGAGCACCACAACTACAACTCCGGGCCGTCGGGGCTGAACACGCCCTATAAGGTTGCAACGAAGGTGGAGGAGTACCGCGAGTGGGAGGAGCCGCCCCTGGCGCAGGGATCGTATCGGGGGCTGGCGGCGACGGCGAATCACTTTGCGCGGGAGTGCGCGATGGACGAGCTGGCCCATGCGGCGGGGATGGATCCGCTGGCATTCCGGATGAAGAACCTGGACGATGCGCGGCTGCGGGCGGTGTTCGCGGCGGCAGCGGATCGGTTTGGGTGGGGGCGGGAGAAGTCCACGCCGGAGCGGGGATTTGGGATTGCGGGGGGAACGGAAAAGGGCGGGTACACGGCGGCGTGTGTGGAGGTGGCGATCGATGCACAGAAGAATGTGCGAATCCGGCGCGTCGTGCAGGCATGGGAGTCGGGAGCGGTAGTGAATCCCGACGGGCTGCGCAACCAGGTGATGGGCGCGGTGGTACAGGCGATTGGCGGGGCGCTGTTCGAGCAAATTCAGTTTGGCAACGGGAAGATTCTGAACGCTCATTTTGCGGACTACCGGGTGCCGCGGTTCGAGGATTCGCCGGAGGTGGAGGTGATTTTGATCGACCGTAAGGATCTGCCATCGGCGGGCGCGGGGGAGACGGGAATTGTGGCGGTGGCTCCGGCGGTGGGGAACGCGATCTTCGCGGCGACGGGCCAGCGGTTGCGGAACATGCCGATGGCGGTGGGAACGATCACAAGCTGAAAGTTGCACGCATTCCGACGCGACGCATCTCAACCAGGGGATTGGAATCCTGGAAGAGAAGGAAGAAGACATTGCGGCGAGGTTGGGGAGCGAGGCAGGGGTTGGCTGTTCTTGTTGCGGGGGGCCTTGGACTGGTGGGAACGGCTGGGGCACAACCGCCGCATCCGGCTCAGAAAGCACAAGCGGCAAAAGAGTCGAAGCAGATTGCGATCACCTTTGACGACCTGCCGGTGCACGGGCCTCTGCCTCCGGGCGAGACCCGGCTGGAGGTGGCGCAGCGGGTGATCCGGGCGCTGAAGGCGGCGCATGTGCCGCCCACCTATGGATTCGTGAACGGACAGCGGGTGGAAGATCATCCGACGACGGTGGCCGTGCTGGCGGCGTGGCGGAAGGCGGGTTTTCCATTGGGGAGCCACACCTGGTCGCACATGAATCTGGATCAGGTTCCGCTGCAGAATTTTGAGGGCGACATTGAGAAAGACGAGCCGCTGCTGCAGCTGCAGATGAAGGGCGCGGACTGGCACTGGTTCCGGTTTCCGTATCTGGCGGAAGGGAACACGATCGAGAAGAAGACCGGGATCCGGGTGTATCTGGCGCAGCACGGTTACAAGATCGCCGGCGTGACGATGAGCTTTGACGACTACAACTGGAACGAGCCGTACGCGCGGTGCAGCGAGAAACACAATGCGGCAAAGATCGTCTGGCTGGAGCACAGCTATCTGCGGGCCGCGGAGGACGATATTGGGTATCGGCATGCAATGACGGAAGAACTGTTCGGGCACGATATTCCGTATGTGCTGCTGATGCACATTGGGGCGTTCGACGCGCGGATGCTGCCGCGGCTGCTCGCTATGTACAAGCGGCACGGGTTCACGTTCGTGTCGCTGACGGATGCGGAGAAGGATCCTTTCTACAGGTTCGACGTCGATCCGAAGCTGGTGCCGGGGCCGGATTCACTTGAAGGGGCGATGGCTGAGAAGCATTTGCCGCTGCCGCAGCATCCGGACTATGCACCGGAGCTGGAGAAGGCGTGCAGGTGAAGGGCAGAGTTTAGAGTTTAGGGTTCAGGGATTCACGGAGCCGAGACGGGCGGCGAGCGGCTGTACAATAAGCGAAGCGCCCACGATCACGATAATCTGCCTGGAATGAAGGCTGGACGTGGTCCGGTTGGCGCTCTGAGACGTTGATCCCTATGATTCTTCGCGTTCCCTTTCTTCCTGCCCTGCTGGCCGCCAGCGTGGGTCTTACCGTAGTTTCCGCCGCAGTTCCCGCCTGTGCCCAGGGGCGGGGTTCCTCCGATACACAGACCCAGCAGTCGCCTTACCACGGAACGGTGGTGGAGGACATTGCGGCGCGCGTGAACGACCAGGTGATCAGCAAGTCCGATTACGATCGCGCGGAGCAGGAGCTGGAGCAGGAGGCTCGCCAACAGAGCTGGACTCAGGCGCAGCTGATGGAGCAGAAGCGGGACCTGATGCGTTCGCTCATCGACAACCAGCTGTTGCTCTCGAAGGGCAAGGAGCTGGGGATCAACGGCGAGACCGAGGTGATCAAGCGTCTGGACGATATGCGCAAGCAGTACCACCTGGCCTCGCTCGAAGATCTGCAGAAAGCGGCGGAGGCGCAGGGGGTTTCCTACGAGGATCTGAAGGAACAGATTCGCGAGAATGTGATCCGGTCCGAGGTGATCAGCCAGGAAGTGGGCTCGCACATTCAGGTGGCGCCCTCGGAGATCCGGGCGTATTACCAGGCGCATCAGGCGGAATTCGAAAAGCCGGAGCAGGAGCGGCTGAGCGAGATCCTGATCGCAACGCCGAACCCGGACGATGCGACGCAGGTGGCTGATGCGAAGAAGAAGGCTGACGATCTTGAGACGCGGTTGAAGGGCGGAGCGATTTTGCCACGGTGGCGAAGGCGGACTCCGGCGGTCCGACGGCGGCGCAGGGCGGCGATCTGGGTGAGTTCAAGCGCGACGATCTGCACTCGAAAGAGCTGGAGGATGCGACCTTCAGCCTGCAGGCTGGGCAGTTTACAGAGCCGATCCGAACCCGCCAGGGCTGGCTGATTCTGAAGGTCACGGAGCATCAGAAAGGCGGCGTAGCGCCTCTGGACGATGTGCAGAATCAGGTCCAGGAACAAATCGGCATGCAGAAGATGGAGCCGGCGCTGCGCGATTATCTGACACGGCTGCGTAATGAGGCTTCGATCGATGTGCGGGCGCCGTATTTCGATTCCGGCGCGACGCCCAACGAGATCAAGCTGGTGCAGAGCGCATACACACCGCCGCAGCCGAAGAAGAAGAAGAAGGCAATGGACCGGTCGCGTTTCCGGCAGAAAACGGTGCGAAGCCAGAAGCCGACGGCAGCGGAAACCGCGAGCGGGATTCCGGCAGGAGTGCCGACGCTGGACAAGGTGAACGGGCAGAAGGGGAAAGAAGTCGCCAGCAGTAAGGGCACGGAGAAGCCGGGGAAGAAGGAGAAGATCCGGTTTGGCCAGGCGCCGCGCGAGACGCTGCCGGCGGGTCCGACGCGAGAGATCGATGCGGGTGCGACAGGCGCCGAATCGACGCAGGCAGCCCAGGTGGCGGCAAACCAGCCGGAGAATGGCGTGGCCCTGACGAATGCCCAGGGAGAGGTGATCGACACCAGCGCCAACAATCAGACGAAGAAGAAGACGCGGTTGTCCGACCTGGCGAAAGAGCCGAAGGCGAAGCAGCGGGCGATGGCGCAGAGCAAGAAGAAGCAGAAATTCGCGCCGCCAGTGGAGACGCAGCAAGAGACGGCGTCGGAAACGCTGCAGCAGTCGGCCCTGGGCCTGAACGGCGATTCGAGGAAGACGGCGAAGCAGGCGAAGGCGGAAAAGAAGAAGGCGGCGAAGAACGCTCCCAAGCGGCGGATGTCGGACGACGAAAAGAAGGGCGACACGAACGGTACTGACTCGACACAGCCCGGGACCCCGCAGGGGACGGGCGCGGCTGCGCCGCAACTCTAAGTCCTTTTGGGGCCGCGCATACGATGAAAGACCTTTGGGTGGCCGATCTGGCGGGCCAGGAGAACCGGGAGATCACCGGGTTCTTCGCGGTGGCCGCGAAGCAGGTGCGGAGTGGGCGCGATGGCGGGCGCTACTTTGCACTGACATTTGGCGATCGCACCGGGCAGATTGACGCGCGGATGTGGGAGATCGCGGAGGCCGGGGAGTTCGAACCGGGTGACGTGGTCAAGGTGCGCGGGCAGGTGTGCCGCTACAACGAGAAGCTGCAGATCAAGGTCGACAAGATCCGCGAAGCACTCCCGAATGAATACGAACTCGGCGATTTTGTTCCCCAGACGGAGCGGAACATCGACGAGATGTGGGCTGAGCTGCAGGGCTGGGTGGCGAGCTTCCGCGACCCGGACCTGAAGGCGCTATTGGAAGCGTTTTTGCAGGATGCCGAACTGATGCAGGCGCTGCGGCAGGCTCCGGCGGCCAAGGGCATGCATCATGCGTGGATCGGGGGACTGCTGGAGCATGTGCTGTCGCTGATGGCACTGTGCGAGTCGGCAGCGCAGCATTATCCCAGCGTCAACCGGGACCTGCTGCTGGCCGGTGTGGCGCTGCACGATATCGGCAAGCTGCGCGAGCTGGCGTGGGGGACGAGCTTCGAGTACACCCTGGAAGGGCAGATGCTGGGGCACATCACGATCGGGATTCGGATGATCGAGGAAAAGATCGCAATGATTCCGAATTTTCCTGCTGCCAAGCGTCTGCTGGTGGAACATTTGGTGCTGAGCCATCACGGGAAATACGAGTTCGGATCACCGAAGCTGCCCATGACACCGGAGGCGATCATGCTGCACTATCTGGACGATCTGGATGCCAAGATGCAGACGGTGCGGAGCGAATTCGCACGCAGCGAGGCGAATGGACGGACGGCTGCGGAGATAACGGACTGGGTGCGCTCAATGGAACGGCCCCTGCTGAACACGGCGGCGTATCTGAAGACGGAGGAGCTGCGAAATCTGGCGGCGAAACCCGCGGAAGCTTCAGCAGAGGAATCACGATTGCAAGAGAAAGTCGAGGAATAGAAACCATGCCCTACCTTTTGAAGACTGAACCCGGAACGTATTCGCTGGACGATCTGGCGCGGGAGGGTGAGACGGTGTGGGATGGCGTGTCGAATCCTCAGGCGGTGAAGTTTCTGGCCGGGATGCAGCGCGGCGAGATGCTGGTGATCTACCACACCGGCGATGAGAAGCGAACGGTGGGGCTGGCGAAGGTGGTGGGGGTGGATGCCGGCGATCCGAAGCAGCCGCTGGTGAAGGTGAAGTTTGTAAAGCGGACGAAGACGCCGCGAACCCTGGCAGAAATCAAGGAGCAAAGCATGTTCGCCACCTCGCCGCTGGTGAGGATGGGGCGGCTCTCGGTGGTGCCGCTGAGCGAGAAGCAGTACGGCTGGCTTGCGACCGAATAAGAACGGAATCATCTACAATCAAAGCGGTTCAGAGACGATTATGCTGCGTTTTTCCACAGCCGGTGAATCGCATGGGGAGAGCCTTGTGGCTCTGCTCTCGGGCATGCCCGCGGGCGTTCCCATCGATGAAGCGCGCGTGAATCGCGAGCTGTGGCGTCGGCAGCAGGGCTATGGACGCGGTGGGCGGATGCGCATCGAGACGGACACGGCGCACTTCCTGAGCGGCGTGCGGCATGGGAAGACGATCGGCTCGCCGATTGCGATGACGCATCGAGAACCGAGACTGGAAGAACTGGACCGAAGTGCTGCCGGTGGGTGCGGGCGATCCGGCAAAACACAAGGCGGTGGCCTCGCCGCGACCCGGGCATGCGGACCTGGCGGGCGCGCTGAAGTACGATTTTCCCGATGCGCGGTACGTGCTGGAGCGAGCGTGGGCGCGGGAATCGCGGCGCGGGTGGCGCGCGGCGCGCGTAGCCAAGCAGTGCTGCTGGAACTGGGCATCGAGGTGGCGAGCCACGTGATCCGCGTGGGCCGCGCCGAGCTGGAGCGGACGGCGAGCATGGGAGGAGATTGCGGCGCTTCGCGGCGAAGACGAAGTACTGCTGAACTGCGTGGACGCTGAGACCGAGGCGCGGATGAAGGCCGAGGTGGATGCGGTGCTGCGGACCGGCGATACGGTAGGCGGCGTGTTTGAGGTGGTGGTGCACGGCGCGCCGCCGGGCTGGGCACCTGCGCGAACTGGGATGAGCGGCTGGATGGGCTTCTGGCGCAGTCGGTGATGAGGCTGCAGGCGGTGAAGGCGGTGGAGATCGGGCGCGGGGTGACGGCGGCGGAGTCGCTGGGGTCGGCGGTGCATGACGCGATCGGCTACGCCGCAGGAAGTGAAGGACGGCCACCACACGCGCTTCACGCGCGAACAAAACAATGCCGGGGGCTCGAAGGCGGCATCTCGAATGGCGAGGATGTCGTGGTGCGCGGGTATCTGAAGCCGATCTCCACACTGCGGCGGCCGCTGGAGTCGGTGCGTTCGCGACGCGCGAGGAGACCAAGGCGGCGTACGAGCGCAGCGATGTGTGTGTAGTGCCGGCCGCGGGCGTGGCGGCGGAGGCGATGGTCGCGCTGACAGTGGCGAGGCTCGCGCTGGAGAAGTTCGGCGGCGACTCGCTCTGGCGAGCTGAAGCGGAATTATGACGGGTACCTGGAGCAGATGGCCAGGTTACTAGGGAGTTAGAAGTTTCGAGAGGATCACGGGATTGACGCGACATCACGGCGAATGATCAGGCGAGAATCTGATGTAAATATCCGGACCCGATATTGCAGCGGCCGACCGAACAGCGTGACGGAGTTCAACGACGGAGCTGCGAGAAGCTGGTGGACGAGATGTTCGAGTCGATGTACAAGGCGCAGGGGATCGGCCTGGCGGCGCCGCAGATCGGCATTCGCAAGCGGATCACGGTGATCGACATCAGCTACAAGAAGAACCCCGACGAGAAGATCGTGCTGATCAATCCGGAGATCGTGCCGCAAGGAAGGCAAGCAGTTGGAAGAAGAGGGCTGCCTGAGCCTGCCGGAGATCCGCGACAAGGTCTCGCGCGCGGCGAAGGTGAAGGTGAAGGCCCAGGATTAGCGGCGAAGTGGTTCGAACTGGAGCGGAACCGAGCTGCTGGCGCGGGCCTTTCAGCATGAGATCGACCACCTGAACGGCATTCTGTTTCATCGGCCGGATCAGCGCACTGAAGCGGGACCTAGTCGCTGCGGAAGATTCGCAAACTGCAGAAGACCGGCGAGTGGTAGACGGATGAAGCTGGTCTTCTGCGGCACGCCCGCGTTTGCGGTGCCGACGCTCGAGGCTGGCTGATTGCGCGCAGGGCACGAGGTGCGCGCTGGTGGTGACGCAGCCGGACCGTCCCGTGGGCCGTGACCATGGAGCTGCACGCGCCTCCAGTCAAGACGCGCGGCGATGGAGCCGGGCTTGCCGTCGTTCAGCCGGAGAAGATCAGGAACAATCCGGAGTTTCGTGCGCAGCTGGAGGCGATCCGGCCGGATGCGATTCTGGTGGTGGCCTACGGGCGGATCATTCCGCAGTGGATGCTGGAGCTGCCGCGGCTTGGGCAACTTCAACCTGCATGGTTCGCTGTTGCCGAAGTATCGCGGCGCGGCGCCGATCCAGTGGGCGGTGGCGAACGGCGAGAGCGGCGACCGGAGTGACGACGATGCGCCTGGACGGGGCTGGACACGGGAGATATGCTGTTGGCAGCGAGAGTGGCGATTGGCGCCGGACAGACGGCGACGAATGCTGTTTCCGGTGCTGGCGGAGATGGGCGCGGACCTGATGATGGAGACGCTGCGACGAGCTGGAGTGCGGGCGCCGTTGACGCCGCGGAAGCAGGATCATGCGCGGGCGACGCTGGCGCCGATCCTGACGCGCGAGGACGGCCGCATGGATTTCACGCAGCCTTCGATGACGCTCTACAACCGGTGGCGTGGCTTTCAGCCGTGGCCGGGGGCATGGTCCACGCTGGGCGGAAAGAAGCTGACGGTGCATCGTCTGCTGCCGACCGAGCTGCGGGGCGCGCGGCGCATGGAGCCAGGTCAGTTGCTGGCCGAACAGGGAACGCTGTTTGTGGCGTGCGGCCAGAGGCAGCTGGCTGGAACTGGTGGAAGTCCAGATGGAAGGCAAGCGGCGGATGACGGCGGGGGAGTTTCTGCGTGGGCACGCGACGAGAAGCGGGGACGCGGCTGGACTGATCAGGGCACAGGGCACAGGGCACAGGGCACAGGGCACAGGGCGTGATGCGGTTTTGCTGCGCACGTCTTTGGGCGAACTGTAAAAATGGTTCTGTGATTGCACCGGCGCGGCGAGCGGCGTTTCGAATTCTGACACAAATCGAGAGCGGGGACGCGCACAGCGATGAGCTGCTGCGGTTGCCCGAAGTGGATGCGTTGTCGGCGGCGGACCGGCATTTGACCACCATGCTGGTGCTGGGAACGCTGCGCTGGCAGATTGCGCTGGATGCCGAGATTCGCAAGCTGCTGGCGCGGCCCGACGCAAGGCTTGGCCCCGAGGCTGCGACAGCGCTTCGGATGGGCGCGTATCAACTGCTCCACCTGGACCGGGTGCCGGCTCACGCGGTGCTCCACGACAGCGTGGAGTTGGTGAAGGGCGGCAAGGAGCGCGGGGCGACGGGGACGGTGAACGCGGTGCTGCGGAAGATCCAGGCCGCAGGCCACAGGCCACGGGCCACAACGCCCTGTTCAGCCAGCGAGCTTGCCGCGCGGTGGGCGCACCCTGCGTGGATGGTGGAGCGGTGGGCGCGGCGGTATGGCCCTGAAGCGGCGGAGGCGATCTGCCGGTGGGATCAGGAGCCTGCGGGTATTGCCATACGGGCGGACCCCAACGCGACAGTAGCCGGTTTAGATATGGAGCCGGGGGCGTTTCTGACCTGCGCGCGCCGGGTGGTGGGCGGTGACGTTGGGCGGACCGAGGCCTTTCGTGAGGGGCAGATTCGGATCCAGGACGAGGGGTCGCAGCTAGTCGCGGAGGTGCTGGCCGCACGGGCGGACGACAACCCAGTTCGGGTGCTGGACCTCTGTGCGGCGCCGGGTGGGAAAACAGCAATCCTGGCGGACCGGCTGCCGACTGCGGAGATCACTGCGGTGGATGTGAGCCGGAAGAGACTCGACGCGATGCGCCGGATGCTGCCGCAATCACTCACAAAGCGCATGCGGTTTGAAGTTGCCGACGTGACGAAGATGCAGCTGAAGCCGGAGTGGGACCTGATCCTGTGCGATGTGCCCTGCAGCGGGACGGGGACGATGGCGCGGAACCCGGAGATTCGGCTGCGGGTGACCGAGGCTGACCTGGCACGGCAGCAAGAACGGCAACGGGCGATTTTGCGGGCCGGGCTGGCAGGCTTGCGGCCGGGTGGGCGACTGGTCTACTCCACGTGCTCACTAGAGCCGGAGGAGAACGAGCAGGTTGTGGAGTTAGCACTGCAGGAGGCCCGGGGATCGCGGATCGTGCCCGTGGAGGGGATCCTGGATGTTCTGGCGGCGCGGGGTGTGCTCACCGCTGAGGGACGCGAGCGGCTGCGGAGTGCGACGGAGGGACCGTATCTGCGGACGATCCCGGGCGTGCATCCTTGCGACGGGTTTTTCGCGACGGTGCTGGAACGATCGAGCTCAGGCCCTCAGCAATCGAGCTGACTGCGGGTCAGGCGCAATCCATCGAGCCGGCCGAGCAGAGTGAGAGCGACCTTGTCCGGCTGGAAGAGGTGGGTGGCCATGGTCATCACCTGCTCTTCGGTCACGTTTTCCACGCGGTCGAGGATCTCGTCCAAACTAAAGAAGCGCTCGAAGTACATCTGCTGGCGGGCGAGGTTCGACATGCGGGACATCGAGCTCTCGAGCGAAAGCAGCAGGTTGCCTTTGAGCTGATCTTTGGCGCGGCGAAGTTCGCCGGGCTGGAGCGGCTCGGACTTGAGGCGGCGAAATTCCTCCATGATGAGGTCGATGACCTGGAGGGCACGATCGGCGGAGGTTCCGGCATAGACGCAGAGTGCGCCGGTATCGCGATAGGGGTTCAGGTCGCTGTAGATGGCGTAAACGAGGCCGCGCTCTTCGCGGACGGTCTGGAAGAGGCGGGAGCTCATGCCGCCGCCGAGGATGGTATTGAGCAGCAGCGTGGTGTAGCGCGAGGAGTCGGCGACCGGCGGCGCGGGAACGCCCAGGCAGAGCTGCACCTGCTCGAGGGATTTCTTGTTGCGCAGCTGGATGCGCGAGGTAATGGTGGGCGCGGCTCCGTCAGTACAGACGCTGCCCGGACGCCAGGGCGGAGAAGTGTTCGGCGACCAGCTCGACAAGTGCGTCGTGCTCGAGGTTGCCGGCGGCGGAAAAGACCATGTTGCCGGACTGGAAGCGCTGCTGAAAGAAACCCAGCAGCGTGTTTTGGTCGAAGCTGCGGACGGTGTCGCGGGTGCCGAGGATCGGCTTGCCCAGAGGGTGCCCCTTCCAGAAACCCTGGGTGAAGATCTCGTGGACGAGGGTAGTCGGGATTGTCCTCGTCCATCTTGATCTCTTCGAGGATGACGCCGCGCTCGCGGGCAATTTCCTCGGTGGCGAAGACGGGATTGAGGACGAGGTCGGAGAGGACGTCGAGGGCGGTAGGGACGTGCTCGTCCAGCACCTTCATGTTGAAGCAGACGGTTTCCTTGCCGGTGAAGGCGTCGAGATTGCCGCCGATGGCGTCGACTTCGCGAGCGATGCGCTGCGCGGAGCGGGATTTCGTCCCTTTAAAGACCATGTGCTCGACAAAATGAGAGATGCCATTCAGCTCCGGCACTTCGTGACGGGAGCCGGCGCGCATCCAGACGCCCATGGCGACGGAGCGGACGTGCTCCATGCGTTCGGTGAGGACAACGAGTCCACTGGGAAGGACAGTACGGCGAATATTGCGTTCTTTAGTCATTTCGGTTTTCGTGAGGAAGGGAACCTGCGAGGCCGGGCTTCTGGTCAATATTCGATGCGCTATGCTCGGAATTGCGGATGAAGACCGACGGAAAAACCCTTGTCACCATGTTAGACGCACCGGGACCCCCGGGGGGTGAAGGACTTTTCGGCCTTTCGAATGAGCAACTTGAGAAAAGACTGGAACCGTTCTTGTTACCAAAGTATAGGGTCCGGCAGCTCGCGACAGCCCTGTATCAGCAGCGAATCGCCGCCCTGGAAGGGCTCACCACCTGGCCCAAAGCGCTGCGGGAACGAGTAGCCGGAGCCGGCTTTGGGGTGGGGCTGCCGGAGATTGTGGAGACCTTTCGCTCGGTGGATGGGACGGAGCGCTACCTGATCGCAGGGAACGATGGGCAGACTGTCGAGACCGTGTGGATGCCGGAGGGCGATGGTGGCGGCGACGGGTCTTTTGATGATGAGGAGGCCGAGGATTCGTCCGGGAAGAACTGGTCGCGGGCGACGATCTGTGTGTCGAGCCAGATTGGCTGCGCGGTGAATTGCCAGTTTTGCCTGACGGCGCGGCTGGGGATTGTGCGCAACCTGAGCGCCGGGGAGATTGCCGGACAGGTGGCGGCGGTGCTCAAACGTCAGAATGCCGAGCCGGGTCGGGATCGGATCAATCTGGTCTTCATGGGGATGGGCGAGCCGTTCCTGAACTACGACGCGTTCATGGCGGCGGTGCGGCTGCTGGTGGAGGAGATGGGGATTCCGGAGTCGCGGATGACGGTTTCGACTTCGGGGATCGTGCCGGGGATTTTGCGCTTCGCCAAAGAGGCGGTGCGGCCGAAGCTGGCGATCTCGCTGAACGCGCCGAACGATGCGGTGCGCGAGACGATCATGCCCATTACGCGTAAGTGGAACATTGCAGAGGTGATCGATGCGGTGAAGCAGGTGCCGCTGCGTCCTCGGGAGCGCGTCACCTTTGAATATGTGCTGCTGGGCGGCGTGAACGATCGGCCGGAGCACGCCGACGAGGTGGTGCGGCTGCTGCGGCGGGCGAATTTTCCGGCGAAGGTGAATCTGATTGCGTGGAATCCCGGGCCGGATGTGCCGTTCACGATGCCGCGCGCGGAGGATGTGGCGCGATTTCAGGAGCGGCTGCGGGTGCAGGGGATTTCGGCATTTGTGCGACGGCCGCGGGGGCGGGATATTTATGCGGCTTGCGGGCAGTTGAAGAAGACCAGGGAATAGGGGATTAGGCAACAGCTGCGCGGTAATTCGCGGCGAAGTCTCGCCCTGCCGGAGCTCTCATTCTGAGGAGCGGAGCAACGAAGGATCTGCGGTCGTTTTTGTGCTCTGTTCGCTCGAAACTTCCGGATAGCCAGTCACACGGCCAGAACGCACCTGCTAGGCCTGCATCGAGCCTCCTGAGCTAAATTTCCGCAATCAGTGTTGCTTAATCGCACAGCAGAGCAGCGGATTGGCACGTACCTTATACCAATGGACCCTCAGACCGAGTTTGAAATGCGCCGCGCTCAGGAGATGCATCAGTTATCAGCGGACCAGCTTGCCGGGACGTACCGAACGATGATCGTCGAACCCTGTTTGCATCCTTCCTCGCAGTTGCTCAGTCACACCACGAAGCGATCATGGTGTTCTGTTACCAAGACCGATTGATCGGATCTGCATACGCCCTTCTTCGGCCTTCGGTTGAGGCCACCAATCGCGGATTGTTCGCTGCCTTCCTAGCGACACCGGAGCAGATCGAGCAGATAAAGAGGGGCGAAGCGTTATATGGCAATGTCAATGCACTGGCAAAGGATCTGGATAATCTCTTCAAGACGGAGGGGCTGTTCGCCGGCCATGCTGGCGAGGCGTGGGGGATGATGTGCGGGTTTACGCACGGCGGACTCGAACAGCTGAATAGGCGCGTGGGAGAAAACGGTGACATTGGATGTCATTCCACCCGGAAGACGTTCAGCGTCTCTTAGCTAGCTCGACTTCGGTCTTGGTATCACACTGCAATCCAGTTCTGGGAGCCATGAATCGTCAAGATACGTGCGAAGCGGTAAAGCGCTAAGTATGTCGCTCTCGAATCCGACCCCGTGAGAGCGCGTGCCGAATGCCTGAGCGAAAGAACTAGCCGAGACGCTGTGCGGTTTCCACCTGGTTACGAGCACATGGTCGGCATTCCAGAAGTTTCGGCCCATCAAGGCTCAAGCGAACAAGTCGACGTGAAAAGTTCCGCTTGCCAGTGAAAATCTTCCGCAAAACCGTGGTAAGCTAACAAAACCTCGACGAAAGGAAGGCATTCATGAAAATCAATTTTTCGCCCAGCGATCCCAAAGCGCAGCGGCCGGGTGCCTTTCTCGTCAGTTTCCTTCATTAGGTCGGACTTCAGTCCGGTTCTGACAGGCAGGCCGTAGAGCGACCTCCTCCGCGGAGGATTTGTCTCTCGAGCCGGGTTGCTGCTTTCTCCACAACGCACATTGACTGCAACCCAAAACGCAAGCCCAGGGTGCCGGCGGCGCGTCCTTTGAGGATTCTATGAGCCGTTCTATTGAGCGAAGTTCCAATAACGTGGTGCGCGACGTTCTCGCATTCCTGATGCGCCACTGGCGACGCGAGCCGTGGAGTGTGGCGGCGGTCGCCTCCTGCATGGCTCTGGCGACCGGCGCCGACCTGCTGCTGCCGGTCTATTCCGGCCGGCTGGTGGATGCGGTAGCAGGGCACGCCGGCGGACGTGTGGCTGCACTGCACGCCGCTGTTGCGGCGATTCTGGCGATGGCGGTGCTGGGGCTGATCCTCGCGGCGATGCGGTATCTCGCGCTGCGGGCGATCATCCGGCTCACGCTGCGGCTCATGTCGCGCATGGCCACCGATGCCTTCTGGCGGGTGCAGCGGTTCTCCACGGACTGGCACGCGAACAACTTCGCCGGGTCGATCGTGCGGCGCATCACGCGCGGCATGTGGGCCGTGGACATGATCGATGACACGCTGCTGCTGGCACTGCTGCCGGCCGTGCTGGTGCTGGGCGGCTGTCCGCTGCTGCTCGGGTCTGCGATGGGCCAGCATGGGTTTGCTGGTGGCGGCGGGCGCGCTGGTCTATGTTGTCATCTCGATCGGGATGTCGCTGGGCTACGTGGCGCCGGCGGCGCGGCTCTCGAACGCGCAGGACACGCGCATTGGAGGCGCGCTGGCGGACGCCATCACCTGCAATACCGCGGTGAAGTCGTTCGGGCGGAGGCGGGAAGACGCTCGACTGTCCCGGTCCTGCACAAATGGGGCCGGCGCACGGAGCGTCACTGGGTCTTCGGCACGAACAGCAACGGCGTGCAGATGACGGTGCTGCTGGCGCTGCGGCTGCTGGTGGTGGGTTCTGCGCTGTGGATGTGGTGGTGCGGCCGGGCGACGCCGGGCGACGTGACGTTTGTGCTGACCAGCTACTTCATCGTGCATGGATATCTGCGCGATGTGGGGCAGCACATCGCCAACCTGCAGCGCGGAGTGAACGAGATGGAGGAGATGGTCGAGTTCCAGTCCCTGCCGCTGGGAGTCAGCGACCGCGACGATGCGCGGCCGGTGCGGGTGCGCGCGGGCGAAGTGGCTTTCGAACGCGTGACCTTTCGCTACGGCATGCAGAGCGCGCCGCTGTTCCGCGACTTCAATGTCCGTATTGAGGCGGGAGAGCGCGTCGGGTCTGGTAGGGCACTCGGGCTCCGGGAAGTCGACGTTCGTGAAGCTGCTGCACCGGCTCTACGACGTCTCCGGGGGCCGCATCTTCGTGGACGGTCAGGACGTCGCGCACGTGACGCAGGACTCGCTGCGCGCGCAGCTGGCGCTGGTGCCGCAGGAGCCGTTGCTGTTTCACCGGTCACTGGCGGAGAACATCGCCTACGGTCGCCCGGGCGCAAAGCCCTGGGAAATCGAGGAAGCGGCGCGTCTGGCCAACGCCCACGAGTTCATCTGCCGGCAGGCGAAGGGCTACTCCACGCTGGTGGGCGAGCGGGGAGTGAAGCTCTCCGGCGGTGAACGGCAGAGGGTGGCGCTGGCGCGGGCGTTTCTGGCCAACGCTCCGGTGCTGGTTCTGGATGAGGCGACTTCGAGTCTCGACTCTGAGTCCGAGGCGCTGATTCAGGAGGCGATGGAGCGGCTGATGGCGGGACGTACGGCGATCGTGATCGCGCACCGGCTGTCCACGGTTCGGATGCTCGACCGGATTCTCGTTTTCGACGGAGGCGAAATCGTGGAAGAAGGCCGGCACGACGAACTGGTGCGCCGAACCGGCGGCATCTACCGGCGGCTGTTCGAGAAGCAGGCGCTGGGACTGCTTGCCGGTG
>CAVPCE010000069.1:0-33179 GCA_963702295.1 uncultured Acidobacteriaceae bacterium
CGTCTACATGGCACGCTACATCTCCTTATTCGCGCAGCGCCGCCAGCACCACGATGATCGCCAGCCCTGTTGCCCGGATCACCGAGGTCAACGTGGTCACCTGCGCCAGGTGTCCTGCGGTGTTCGATTGCCGGCTCGCGACGCGCAGAATGCGCCCGGTAATCAGCTTCAGCAGTCGCGTCAGGATCCAGAACAGCAGCGCGACGCCCAGCAGATGCTCCAGCTTGTCGTGCAGAAAGTCCTGCAGGTCCAGACGATATTTGTCACCGAGACCGACGAAGAACTCCCGTTGCCCGGCAATCAGTAATTCAGTCCACATGTTTTTTCAGAATACCTGTTCGCTTCCATACTTTTCTGCATCTCCCGTATAATGCTGGCACTTCACCGCTGAATTCCGCCCCAGAGGAAATCCAAAATGCCTGCCCTGCAAGGTTTCGCCCCTCGCATGCGCCCCGGCTTGATCCTCCTGTTCGCCGCCGCTTTCCCTTTACTCACCTGCTCCGCCCTCGCCCAGAACTCAAACTCCGGCCCCTCGGTCAGCACCGGAGGCTCCGGCTTCGCCGACATCGGCGCCATGGATCAGGCCCACCTGCGCATGGCTCGCTTCATGGTCGGCGAGCGCAACCAGCAGCGTCAGAAGGCCATCGTCGACGACACCGCCCACCTTCTCGACCTCGCCCAGCAGCTCAAGGCCGCCGTCGACAAAAGCGATAAGGATCAGCTCTCCCTGAAGGTCATCGACACCGCTGCGGAAATCGAAAAGCTCGCCAAAACCGTCAGGGAAAAAATGCGCAGCCCGGACTAGGAAACCCGGACCAGGAAACCGGGTTAGCTCAACCCAGGTCAGCCCGGCCCCGCCCAACTCCGGCGGAGCCGTCTGCCTTGTCAGCCCTTCCTGCCTAAGGAACCGTGGCCGTATAGATGTTCGAGGCCCCGCTTTCCGCCCCTGACGCATCCACACTGGTCACTTTGTAGTTGTAGGTTGCGCCGCTTTGCGCCGTCGAATCCGTATAGGTCGTGGACGGGTTCGCCGACGTATTCAGCAGCTGATAGCTGCCGCTGCCGCTCGCGCGGTAGATGTTGTACCCGGCCACCGCATCCGGGGAGTTGGCCGGAGCCTTCCAGCTCAAATCCACCGCATAGCTCGAGGACCCGGCCACCCCGCTGCCGCTCATGCTGATCGTCATCGCGGAGCCATTCGAAGCACTGCTGCTGATGGTGACGCTTCCGCTCATCGCCCCCGCCGCCGTTGGATCGAACTGCAGATCCAGTGTGGCGGACTGGCTCGGATTCAACGTCACTGGAAGACTCAGGCCCGCTGCGCTGAAGCCCTTCCCCGTCACCGTGGCTGACTGGATTGTCAGGGCCGCAGTACCGCTGTTGCTCAGCGTCACGGGCTGCGTCGACGTGGTGTTTTCCGCAACATTGCCAAAAGCCACCTTAGTCGCGCTCACCGACAGCGCAGCCGCTCCCGCTGCTTTCAGATTCAGGAGAAACGTTTCCGAGCTCCCTCCTTCACTCGCCTTCAGCGTGGCGCTCTGCGATGAGGTGACTGCAGAAGCTTTGGCTGTAAATGATGCGGTGGCCGCACCGCTGCGCACGGTAAGCGAAGCCGGAACCGCGACAGCCGAATCGCTGCTGCTCAGGCTGACCGTAACGCCCTGGTTCGTGGCATCCGCGCTCAGCGTCACCGTACAGGAATCGCTGACCGCTCCGGAGAGCGTGCTTTGGCTGCACGTCAACCCGCTCAGTTGCGCGCCGCCGCTCGATCCGCCGCTGTGGCGGTAGCGCGCCGCGAAGCTCGACCCAGGCAATAGGCCCGCCAGCGCCAGTACCAGGATGACACACCACAGCCTGCGAAAGGCTGCCGCGCGCGGCCGCATTGCCATGACCCGGCTGGGTAAGGTTTGTCTCTGTGGAGCTACGCAGCCAGCCACATGGCGGCCGCAGGGGGGAGGAACAAAACGCAACTTCATCGGGACGATCCTGGTCCACGCCGAACACACGAACCCTGTCCGCGTCAGGAATCAGGTTCCTGCGCGGTCATCGAAACTCAATTCAGGGCGAAGTGATCCTGACGCTTTTCCGCATTCGCAGAGGAGGGGACTCGCAACCGTTCTGAGCGGAGCAGGATCAGCAGGAGCTCAGTACCGGCCTACCGCTGGCACATTTTGTGCGCAGCAGGGAGCGACCCCTGTCGAAGCGGGACACTACCTTTCTCTCTCAGACTGAGATCCCAGGCCTGGTCAGGAGGTGTTGCTGGGCTGGGCGAATCTGGAACAGCGTTCGGGCTGCTACTCAGGACGCGGTGACTGCGCGGACTACGGGGCGAATTGGGATACCTGTGCTGAGATCCGGTCGTTCACTCATCCGGCTCCCTTCAACAGGGCCCTGCAGAAAACTTTGGTGCCGTGATTCCATGATGACGCAAGGCACCGCCATAGAGTTGCCTAAAGTATCTATATCAAAAATTTTCTTACCACCCACCCCAATAACATTTCACATCAACTACATCATGTATTTCTATGAAAAATAAATGATTATCGACAATGGCAACTGCGTAATCGATGCGTTACTAAAGTCGCCATCTCCCTGATGCGGACTCGGTTAACCTTAGCCCGACCAGGCTGCGCGTCTCGCCCATTCCCAACCTCGTGCGCTCCTCGCCCTGCTCGCGCTGTCTCCTGCCATCCTCAGGACGCTTCGCCCGAACTTGCGATACCCTGTCGGCATGCAACCGCGGATCACCGGCACCACTATGCCCGTGCTCGAGTTTCTCCTCGAGCCCAACGACGCCATCATCTCTGAAGCCGGCGAGCTGTCCTGGATGTCCGCCAACGTTCAGATGACCACCCACACTCAGTTCGCAGGCGGTGGAGGATTCTTCGGCGCCATCAAGCGCGTCGCCGGCGGCGGCAGCCTCTTCATGACGGAGTACCGCGCCATGGGCGGCCCCGGCGAACTGGCTTTCGCCACCCGCGTCCCCGGCCACATCGTCCCCGTGGAAGTCGCGCCCGGCAACGAGTACATGATCCATCGCCACGGCTTCCTCTGCGCCACTGCCGGCATCACGCTCAGCGTTGGATTCCAGCAGTCTCTGGGAGCCGGCATCTTCGGCGGCGACGGATTTCTTCTGCAAAAAGTCGGCGGCCAGGGCATGGCCTGGCTCGAACTCTCCGGCGAACTCGTCCAGCGCGATCTCCGTCCCGGCGAAACCCTTCTCGTCCATCCCGGCCACGTCGGAGCCTTCCAGGCCGGCGTCTCCTTCCAGATCACCATGGTCCGCGGCATCAAGAACCTGATCTTTGGAGCCGACGGCATCTTCCTCGCCGCCCTCACCGGACCCGGCCGCATCTGGCTGCAGACCCTGCCCATCTCCAAACTCGCCCACCAGATTCAGGAGTATCTCCCGGCAGCACAGGCGCGCCAAACCAGTGAAGCCGGCCTCCTCGGCGGCATAGTCGGCTCCGTCCTCGACAACATGAACCGCTAAATAAGATTTGTCATCCCGACCGGAGCGCCGGGCATGGATCGTCCAGCGGTGCACGACGCATCCCGGCACGGAGCGGAGGAACCCCCGCAGCCAAACGAATGGCCCGCATCATTGCGGACCTCCCGGCGGAGGGAATCGGTCGCACAGCGGCCGACAAGAATCCAAAGCGTTGTTCTCCCGACACACCCGGCCACTCCCCATCCAATATCATCGTCTCCTGATGCAAAGTCCGCGTTTCCTGCTCATCGTTTTCTTCGGACTCGCCTCCGCAGCCGCTTATGGACAAGGCGCGGTGCCGACGTTCCGCTCCGAGATGGGAAAGACCTGGGTGACGCTGCCCGGAGAAAATCCTGCACAGGCTGGGACACAAGCCGCGACCCTGACGATTCCGACGGTTCTGGTGCCCGTGCGGCTGGTGTTTGATGCGCCCGGCCCAGACGGCAAGTCGCTCACCCTCGACGCTGCACCCGATGTGCCGCAGGTGCTGCAGTCGCCCGTCTTCGCCAAAGCGCCGTTCAGCGACGAGGCGCCCACGCAGTACATGGACGCGATGCTGCGCGCAACCTTCGGAAAGAGTGCGGGCTCCGGATGGCACACGCTCCTCGCGCAGCCGGAAGTTCACCCCCTGACGGTGGAGATCCCCGCGGGCTATGGCTACGCGCTCACCTCGAAGCGGACGGGAACTGCGCTCGGCATGGCCGATATCGAGTTCGTGGAGCGGGCGATCTTCCAGTCCATTGCCCACGAAGACGGTAAGCTGGTCATCGCGGTGACCGAGAATACGGCCTTCTACACCTATGGCGACGCCACGGTCTGCTGCACCTTCGGAACCCATGGCGTCGATCCCACGACCGAGAACTCGTTTGTGCTGGCGTCCGTATCTCGGGGCTGCCCCGCCATTGGTGACCGAACACGATGTGCAGCCGCTCACCGAACAGCTGGCGGAGTGGGTCAACGATCCCCTCTTCGATCCTCTGTTTCATGTGGAGTTCCGCAAGCCCCTGCCCCCAGGAGAAAACCTGGTGCCGGCCTGGAAGTGGCCGGTCAACGAAGGTGGAGAGCCGCGCGGTTGCGGAGGAGAGAGTCCATCCACCCGCTACGTCCTGCAGGATCCGCTGGATACGAACGACCGCAGCGATCTGCCCTCCGGACCGGCATCGGAAGTCCATGCCGGCGGCCGCACATGGCATGTGGCTGACGTTGCCCTGATGCCCTGGTACACGGGCGGAGAAGGCCGGTACAGTTTTCCTGACGCAGACAAGCTGCAAGCCGTGGCGGACCGATGCCCGCCGCGGGCACTCCCCAATCCGGCAAACGCCAATGAGCCCGCACCTCCCGCGACGGTGGCGGCCGCGCCCTCCCAGGCAACAACCAACGGGCATGAGCTAATCGGCTACTGGACCGGCGACGGACCCGACGGAACACTGCTGCGTCTTCGCGATGTCGCGCCGCAGTGGGACGTGATCCTGGTGGCGTTTGCCAACGTGAATCATCTGGCGCCGGAAGGCACGATGCAGATGCATGTCCGCCCCGGTCGCCCCGCGGAGCCGGGCCAGCCGGAAGTCCCGCCTCTCGATCTGATCCAGATGAAGCAAGACATAGCATGGCTGCACAGCCGCGGGAAGAAGGTCCTCATCTCCCTCGGCGGTGGCGGCGAGTACTTCTCGCTCGTGAACCGGAACAGCATTCCCAACTTCGTGGATTCCGTAACCCAGATCGTCGAAGAGTATGGGTTTGACGGCATCGATCTCGACTTCGAGTCGCCGTCGCTGGTGCTCGATCCGGGCGACACCGACTTCCGCCATCCGAAGACCGCCTCGGTGGTGAATCTCATCCAGGCCCTGCACCAGCTGCGCGATCACTTCGGGCCGAAGTTCATGCTCACGCTCGTACCCGAAGGAACCCAGATCCCCGGCGGATATGTAGGTTACGGCGGCCAGTTCGGATCCTATCTGCCGCTGTTATGGGGAGTGCGCGACATCCTCACCTTTGTCGACGTGCAGGATTACAACACGCCGCCCTTCGAAGGCCTGGATGGAGAGATGTACCAGGTGGGATCGGTGGACTACGACGCCGCCATGACAGAGCTGCTGCTGCATGGCTTCCCCGTGAATGAACGCGCGGACGACGTTTTTCCCCGGTCCCCGCAAACAAAGTCGCGGTTGGATTCCTGACCGGCGAATCGACCCCCCAGCGAGTCAGCGGCGCGATGCAGTACCTCATAACCGGCAAACCACCTGCGGGTGTGACCTACAAACTCCGGCGCCCGGAAGGATATCCAGGGATGATCGGCGCGATGTTCTGGACAATCGATGGGGATCGGGACGAAAACTACGCCTGGTCCAACTTGATCGGCCCGCAACTGCACGGGATTCGATCAACCCAGCCCTGACCCGGAGTAACTCCACGGAAGAGGGATGGGCGGATCGCCGGCCGCCGCGATAGCCTCAGTGCGTCGGCCCCGGTCTCTCCCCATCGAGCGTTGCTCGAACAGAGCCTGAACCCCGACCCTTGTTTCACTGCATTTCTGCTGCCTTTCTCCTGGTCCGTGCGATCGTGGCACGGGTTCCCCACTCCCATGGCTCTGCAAACTCTTCCCCGGAGGATGTCATCGCCACGCGTCTGCAGTTAGGAGATCTGCTCGTCCAGGCCCGGCTGGTCACCGCCGAAGACGTAGCCAAAGCGCTCGATCGTCAGATTACCGAAGGCGGCCGCCTCGGCGAGAACCTCGTCGCCCTGGGAGTGCTCTCGCAGACCGCGCTCGATTCCTTCCTGCATCACTTTCCCAGCGATCCTGCCAATCTTGCCTCCACCGGAATCGACAGCGTCGACCTGATGGGCATCATGATGAAGCTCATCTATTCCGCCCGTCTGCAGACCGTCCGCCAGATCACCGACGCCATCATGCTCCCCACCCGCATGGTCAATGAGCTGGTGCAGATGGCGGTCGATCGCAAACTGCTGCACTCCCTCGGTGTGCGCGGCGCCGACAGCTTTGGCAGCAGCAGCTACGCCATCACTGAAGATGGAAGGCGCTGGACCATCGACGCCCTCGCCCAGGTCGGCTACATCGGTCCCGCCCCGGTACCTCTTGAGCAGTTCAATGAACAGGTCCTCCACCAGAAGCTCACCAACGAAGTCATCAACTTCGACCGCATACGCAAATCCATCGGCTCCCTCACCTTCGACGACGCCCTCATTGAGAAATGCGGCCCCGGCCTGAACTCCGGTCGCGCCATGCTCCTCTACGGCCCACCGGGCAACGGAAAAACCTCCATCGCTCGCTGCCTCGCCAACGTCTTCAGCGACATCGTCTACGTGCCGTACGCCATCGCCGTCGAAGGCCAGATTATCCGGGTCTTCGATCCCGCCATTCACGTCGCCGTCGATCCCGCCGGCCTCATGGACGATGGCGGCCTCCCCGCCGCCCGCACCGATGTTCTCGATCACCGCTGGGTTCCCTGCCGCAGGCCGTTCCTCGTTGCCGGCGGCGAGCTCACCCTCGAGATGCTCGACCTCCTCTACAACCCCGTCGGCCACTATTACGAGGCGCCGCTCCATATCAAGGCGCTGGGCGGCTGCTTCATCATCGACGACTTCGGCCGCCAGATCGTCAGCCCCACCGCCCTGCTCAACCGCTGGATCGTCCCCCTCGAAAACCGCATCGACTACCTCAAACTCCATACCGGCAAAAGCTTCAGCATTCCCTTCGAGGAACTCGTCATCTTCTCCACCAACATCGAGCCGGAAGACCTCATGGATCCCGCCTTCCTCCGCCGCCTGCCCTACAAAATCGAGGTCGGTGCGCCCAGCGTGGAATCCTTCCGCCGCATCTTCGAGACGGAGTGCGCCAGGGCCGGCCTCCCTGTTTCCGCCGACGCCATCGACAACATCGTTTACAGAATTGAAATTGAGAAAGGCCTCGAACTCGCCGCCTATCAGCCCAGATTCATCGTCGATCAGGTCATCGCCACCTGTCGCTTCATGGAGCAGCCGCCCCAAATGGAGCCCCGCTATCTCGATTACGCGCTCGACAACCTGCGAGTCCACCGCAACTCCACGCAGCAGCCGACGCACGCCCCGCTGCCCCAACAGGCCTGAAACCCGTCACTCTCCCCTGAGCGCCTGCAGCGGATCGACTGAAGCCGCCCTCCGCGCCGGCAGCGCCGAAGCCGCCAGCGCCAGCCCAAACACCGCCACCGTCGCCAGTATCATCACTACCGGATCGAACGGGCTCACCCCGAACAGGAAGCTCCGCAGAATCCTCGCCGCAGCCGCCGCCCCTGCCAGACCCAGAACGCACCCCACCGCCGCCAGCTTCAGCCCGGAAACCGCCACCAGCCGCACGATGTGCGAGCGCTGCGACCCCAGCGCAATCCGAATCGCCATCTCCTGCACCCGCGACGCCACTGAGAACGCAATGATGCTGTAAATCCCCAGCACCGCCAGCAGAACCGCCGCCAGCGCGAAGCCGGAAATGATGATCGTGTTGAACCGCCGCGGCGCCTCGCTCTGCGCCACGACTTCATCCATCGTCTGCACCTGCGTGAGTGGCAGCTGCGGATCGAGCCCCCGCACCACGCTCCGCATCGCATTCTCCATCTGCTCCGGCGGCAGAGCCGATCGCAAAACAATATACCCGCCGTTCCCGTTCAGATCGCTGGGCTGTGCATAGGCTCCGGCCGCTTTCTCCAGCTGTGCCACCGGCTGGTAGAACTGCTCGCTTGCATCGGCGTCCGGCGAGGTGAGTTTCGCATCCCCAACCTCTCCCACCACCGTCATCCAGGGCGTCGCCGACTTTACCATCCCCGTGCGCATGCGCTTGCCGATCGGATCCTGCCCCGGCCAGTAGTGCTGCGCGAATTCGTGATTCACGATCACCGCCAGCTGGCTGTTGGCGTCGTCCGCCTCAGTAAAATACCGCCCGCGCAGCAGCGGAATCCCCATCGCCCGAAAATAGTCGGGGATCACCTGAGAGGGGGAGGCCGTGGAGCGGTCCGGTCCCCGCGGATCGACATAGCCGTCCACGACAAAAATCTCGATGCCGTCGCCAGTCGCGGGAATCGTGCTGGTGAGCCCCGCAGCCTGCACGCCCGGCAATTGCCGCAGTTGCTGCAGCAAACGGCGATTGAAGGTGTCGATCTGTGCCTGGGTTGAGTATTGCTTCTGCGGCAAAGAATAGATTGCTGTCGTCACGTGATCCGGGCGGAAGCCCAGATCCACCGCGCTCATCTTGCTGAAGCTGCGCAGCAGCAGGCCCGAGGCCGTCAGCAGAACCAGCGCCACTGCGATCTCCAGCACCACCAGCGTCGAACGCAGACGCGCGTGTCCGCCACCCACCGATCCGCTGCGGCCGCCCTCCTTCAGCGAAGCGTTCACATTCGTGCGCAGCGCCGCAAATCCCGGCGCCAGTCCGCAAAAGAACCCCGTCATCACGGCCAGCAGCAAAGCGAACCCGACCACGCTCCAGTTGAGCGTAATCGCGTCCACCCGCGGCAATGAATCCGGCAGCAGGTCCCGCCCCAACCCCACCGCGAGCGCCGCGAGGCCAATGCCCACAAGGCCCCCGGCCACGCTGATCACCAGGCTCTCGAGGATCATCTGCCGCAGCACCGCCAGCGCCGGCGCCCCAATCGCCATCCGCACCGCAATCTCCCGCTGCCGCCGGATCGCCCGCACCAGCAGCAGCCCCGCCAGATTGGCGCACGCAATCAACAACACCACGGCCACCGCCAGAAACAGCATCCGCAGCAGCGGACGCGTCTCCAAAACCTCAATCTGCTGCAGTGGAAAAACCACAGGATGAATCCGGAAATTCGCCGCATCCGGCGGAAAGTTCCGCATGATCTGCGCCGCCACCTGGTTCGCGTCGGCTTCCGCCTGCGCCTGTGTCACGCCGGGTTTCAGCCGCCCGACCATTTGCAGATACCAGCTGGTCTCCGCCTCCGGCGAAAGCTCCTGCGCGGAAAAACTGATTGGTACCCACAGTTCGGTGTGATACAGGTGCCCGCGATTCATCGGAAACTCGAAACTCCGCGGCATCACGCCAATCACAACGTAGGGCTTGCGGTCGAGCAGGATCTTCGTTCCCAGCACATGCGGATCGCCGTTGAAGCGGCTCTTCCACGTCGCATAGCTCAGAACCGCCACCTGCGCCTTCTGCTCATCCTCCTGCGCGGTGAATACGCGCCCCAGCAATGGCGCCACGCCCAGCACGGTGAACATCGACGGCGTCATCCGCGCAGCGGCAATCTGAGCAGGCTGGCCGATCCCGGAAAGCTCATACCCCGCGCCGGCAAAACCGCCCAGGCTTTGAAAAGCATGCGTCTCCCGCTGGTACGTTACTACCTCGGGTCCCGTGACCGGACCCGGATCTGTGTGGCCCCAGTTCGTCCCCGCCACCTGATCGCCCAGCGTCACCAGCCGACCCGGATCCGGAAACGGCAGCGACCGCAGCAGCACGCCATCCACAATGGAAAAGATCGCCGTCGTCGCGCCAATGCCAAATGCCAGCATCAGCACCGCGGTCGCGGTGAATCCTGGAGATTGCCGAAGCTGCCGTAAAACCAGCCTGAGGTCGGACAAGAGCTTGTGCACAATGCCTCCGGTTCACCGGATTTCCTGCAGACCACCGTTCCCCTGACCGCTCTTTGCCTGACTGCCTGTTCGCTGACCGCTTTCCAGCTGACCTCTTCTTCGCTGCCCCCAGCCTCTCACTTGCCTCGAACAATCACGGTATCTTCGCCCCGTGAACCTGGCTCGTGATCGCCCACCGGACCCGGCGCCGTATAGCTCGCGCTGAGAATCATCCCCGCCTCTGGCCCTGGCATCGCGGGCGCTTCCATCCGAATCGCGCCCTCCGTGCCCACATAATAATTTACCTTCGGATCGCCGGCCTCCGTCACCATCCACCGCGCCATGGCATTCAGCTGCTCTTCCGTCAGATCGGTATGCGGAGGCATGCTCCCCGGCCCCCACACTCCCGTCGACCCGTCGCGGATGTACCGGGACAAAGTGTCGATCGAAGCCTGGCTGTCCGGATAGCGTGCGGCGATTGCGGCAAACGATGGGCCCATGGCCTTTGCCTTAAACTCATGACATCCCACGCACTTGAGCCGGACGATCTCCACCAGCCCGGCCGGCGTCGGCCCTCCCGCACCCTTCGCCGCGCCCGCCGTTACATCCGAAACCGAAGTCGCCCTGAGCAGGACCTCGTCAGAAGGAATCTCCTGATATTGAGTGGATTTTCCCTGATAAGTGACAACAACGTTGTAACTCACCAGCGAGTTCCATCGATAAGTGCCGCCGTTCGCAGGATCGGTAATCTTCACAACGGGAGCCCCATCCTTGCCATGCTCCACAGTCCCGCCAGGAACATCCTGACCATCGCAAATGAGAAATGCCGCTGACAACGCACCAATACTGAACGCCGCGGCAGCCGAGAGACCTTTAAACCTGGACCGCATCATGCCTCACGGATCTCCCGAGCCACGCGTTGCGCCGACCGAATGCACGACTCCATTCCACGGCTCAACAGGTCTGCATAGGTCCCGGCAAAATAGATTCTCCCATCCGGCTTCAGGATCTCCGGCCAGAACTGATGCATCTGCCCGATCGGAAACGGCTCCATTTCACAGCTGGGAGAAAGCTTGTCCTGGGTCCAGTCCTTCGTCAGCGCCTGCACGATCGTGTCCCGCTTGCCCGGATACACCTGTCGAAACGCAGCCAGCACACGCTGCGGCGACAGCCCTCCTCCGCCATAGGCCTTCAAAATCACCCGCGTCGTCTCCACCTCGCTCGGCACCTCCCAGATCGAGTCGATATCCGGATGATCAAATTCCATATTGATGCTCTTGAGCCCATCGTCCAGCCAGAATTTCGAGCTCGCCTCAAATACATAGAACGGGTGCGATGTGTAAGTCAGGTTATCCACCACATATTGCTTGGCCGCTGACAGAGCAGGCGTGACCGGAATATTCCTGAACACCGCCAGGCTGATGCAGTTCACAAAATAATCCGCATTGAGCGTCTTGCTCTCCTCGTATCCATACTCGCGATAATGAACCGTCACCCTCTCGTCACTTTGCTCAATGGCGGTAATCGGATGCGCCAGCTTCACCCGTGAGCCCAGCCGCTTCGCAAAGGCCACAGGCAGCTGTTCGTTCCCGCCCTTCAGCCGAAAAATCTCACCTTCCGACAGAGGGATCCCGCGAGACCTCATCGCGGCCAGCCTCCAGATCCCGTACAGCGCGCTTGTTCCCTCCTCTCCCAGAAAATGGATCGCCGCCGGCGACGCGCCTTCGTTCTTATAGAGTTCGGTAATCGGTATCTTGTCCAGATCGTCCAGGCCCACGCCAAAAAGCTGGTTCGGATCGGTGATCTTCGCCACGTATTTCTCCAGATACAGCCCCTGCAGCTCGTACCACGGGTGCCTCGACAGGAACTCCACCTCGCGCCGGTTAAACCCCAGGCTCGTGAGGGTCCCGCCATCGGCCAGCATGCGGTTGGTATAGAACTTCCCGCCGATCATCCTCAGATCGTCATCGTTGTACGGCAGCCACGACCCTTCCGCATTGGGATAGGGAACCACCGGGATCTTGAACTCCTCCGCATAGGCAAACAGCCGCTCGTAGCCGGGCTTGGTGATGTGGTCGGCGCCATAGTCGGCATACAGCCCGTCCGACAAGCCCTCGCTGCCGGTCAGTACATGCCCGCCGTACCTACCCGAAGCCTCGAGAATGGTCACATCCACGCCCGCCTTCATCAGTTCGTAGCCACAACAGAGTCCCGTAATGCCCGCGCCCCCGATCACGACTTTCTTCGCCGTTGACTGAACGGCAGGCTCCGCCGTCAGCATCTGTGGATCGATCAGCGAAGCGCCGGCGCCGGCAATCAGCGTCTTTAAAAAGGTTCTCCGAATCATCTGCATATCCTTAAATAGAGCCGGCTACGGTTTCGGCGGAGCGGGTTGGGACGGCGGATCTTCAAATCTCTCCTGATCGATCGTCATCATTTTGATATCGGCAGCGGTTTCGCCGTTCAGAATGCCCTGCTCGTAAACCTTCGACCATCGAAGCCGGAACAGCAGCCCCTGGATCGCCACCCGCGTATCGGCGGCGGTGGCGGCCAGGCGCTCCGCCTGGTCGGTAGTCATGCTCCAAAGTTCAGGCGCGCCCGGAGTTGCGCCCGATCGGGCAAAGCGCCGACGCATGGCCACGATGGACTGGCAATCGTTGAAGACCACGTCCCGCGCCGCGCCCAGCAACTCGTAATTGTGGGCCAGCCGTGCCTGCATGCGCGACTGTTCCACGGGCAACAGAACAACCAGGCCGCCTTCCCTGGCCGTCGTCCACACCGCCTGCGATGGAGCGAAGTAGCGGTACTCTGCCGTACCCACCGATCCCGGGAGACAAGGCGCCGGAGCCAGACTGACCTGGACCCTGCCCTTTTCCGCAGCCAGAGCCGGCATGGCTCGCCTGCTCAAACCAAGCTTCCAGGCCCTGCATCTTCAGATCGCGGTCGATGACCTGAAGATTCTGTTCGGCCTCGCTGCGAAGATCAGCCTGCAGTTGCTCGCGCTGGTGCCGGTGATGGAGCAGTTCCACCGTCTGTTCCAGGCAGATGGCAATCACCAGCCCGAGAACAATGGTGGCAATGTGGATGAAGAAGTCGCGCCAGGTGGTCGCGGCGTGTTGGGGCGGGTGAACGTCCAGCATGGGGTCGTGTTCCTTCGCGTTCTCGGGACTCTCGTGGCCCGCGGTTGACGGCGTCAACTCGGCAGCCGCCGGTTCAGGGGCAGCCGGCGCCGAGTCCGACGAGATGGGCAGTTCCTCTGGCACAGTTTCGTCACGCGGTCGTTCGTTCCGCGCGGAAATGATAACGGCAGAGTATCAGCACCCGAGCAGTAAGGAGTTCGAGCCCGGATTGCCGCCTGTAGGCAATCGCCCAGGGTGACTGGCCCATTCAGTGCTGCGGCCCGGCATCCTCATCGGCAAGTCGGTTCGCAGCAGCCACCCGCATCGCTTCGAAGACTTTCTCAAGCTTGTCTTTCATCTGCTTGTATTTCTGATATTCGGCAATCTGCTTGGCCGCCAGATCTGTCTTTCCCTGCTGGCTGTAGAGCCCGGCCAGCCGATAGTGGGCAACGTAATTGCTGGGATCGGCGTGCACTGCCTGCTCCAGCATCTGTTCGGCCTTGTCACGCTCGTTCATCAGAACCAGCACCTTGGCCAGCTCCGTGCAGGCATCGGTGTCCCCTGGACTCAGCTGAACGGCCCGGGAATCGTCCGCATACGCTGTCTTCAGGTCGGCGTTCTCGGCAGCGATCATGCCCAGGGAGAGAAGAGCGCGTTCGTCGTTAGGGTTCTCCGCAACCGCCGCCTTGAACTCCGCCGGAGCCTCGGCCTTCAGCTTGTCGTCGCTGGAATGGTAAAGCAGGTCTCCGAGCTCGCTGTGCAAACCGGCCAAATGCGGATTGATACGGATCGCCTCGCGATAGTTTGCGACTGCCGCAGTATTGTCACCGTGCCGCGCCAGCTCGCGAGCCATCACCTGGTGCATTTCTGCGCTGTTTGGATCCGTCAGCGCCAAAGTCAGCGTAGCCCGCCCCGCCAGGTCGGAGTACAGCCGATAGGAAAGATAGAGCAGCGCCGTGTCCGTGGGGCGCGTCACGAGCAGGTCGGAAACCGTGGCGGCAGCCTTATCCAGATTTCCGTTCGCCGTATAAATGTCGATCAGGGCCTTTCCGACATCCATTTGGAATTTTGGTTCGGTCAGGTGAGGAAAGGCTGACTCCAGATCCGCGCGGCTGGCCTCCTCGTGCACCTGCTTTTCCGCCAGGCCGAGCAGCGCCCGCTGTTTCCACAAATCAGGCTGGATGCCAACGGCAGCCCGCAGTTGCGGAATTGCCGCCGGATAATCGCCGCGAAAGAAAAGCAGGACCCCGAGGTTTACCCGCGCGTCAAGGTTATTGGGAGCCAGCGCGACCACCTTCTGCAGTTCCGGAACAGCGAGGTCCGGACGCCGCTCCGCCAGATACTGATGCGCCAGCCGCGCGTGCGCCTCGATCTGCTCTGTCGTATCCGTCGCAGAGGAACTCTGCGACCGCAACGACAAACCGCAGAGGGCCACCCAGCAGCAAACCCAGAAGGTGATTTTTCCGGACATCATTTTCGGTTCATGATAGCGGGTCGCCTCCACGAAAAAAAGGGAAGGGCGGCGATCGGCCGCCCCTCCCTCGACAGGAGGCACATTACCTGGTTAGAAGTTGATTTTCCCGTACAGCTGCATGCTCCTGCCGCCAACGGTCACGCCGGTGATCTGTGCGGACTCGCCCGGCCCGATAGCATTGTTGCCTGGCTGACCGAAGCTCGCGTGGTTGAGCACGTTGAAGGCTTCACCTCGAATTTCGAGATTCACCCCGTGCTCAGGCCAAAGTGAGAACACCTTGCCCAGCGACGCATTCAAATCAGTCAGTCCCGGACCATACACTGCGTTGCGAACGAGGTTGCCGTAGGTATAAGGAGCCGGTACCGAAAGAGCCGCCAGGTTATACCACTCGTTGAGCCGCGCCTTCGTGCTGCCCGGCAGCTTGACGCTTCCGCTGCGGTTGGCAAACTGCGTGTAACTCCCCGACTGGTTGTTGGAAGAGTTGTTGCCACCGGTCGTGATGCTCAGCGGATTACCGCCCTGAAGCACAAACGAAGTGGAAACGTTCCAGCCGCCGATGAGTTCGCTCAGGATCTGGTTCCCGTTCAGGAACTGGCGACCCTGGCCAAACGGCATCTGGTAGATCACCTCTCCCTTGAACATATTGCGAATGTCAAAGTTCGAGTTGCTGTAGTTGGAGGATGGACTGTAGGCGTTCTGGTAGTTCTGCCAGCCGCCGCGGCTGCCCCATCCCGAAGAATCCTGATCGTCGAGGAAATGCGACCAGGTGTAATTGACACCGAACTGCAGCCCGTAACTCATGCGCTTCTGCAACTGTGCCTGCAGAGCGTTGTAGTTGGAGATCGCGTTATTGGTGCTGCCGTTGACCGCCTGATACCAGGGATACGGTTCTGAAGAGATGTCGTTCGGCCCAAGATCCGCTTCCGGAACCTGGTTGATGTCGACCGGGTAATTCAGGTTCGTTCCATGGTTTCCGACATAAGCGATGTCAGCCGCATAGTTGCCGGCGAACTGATGTTCCACCCCGACGGTCCACTGATAGTTTGTGGGCACCGGCGTGTGGTACTCGTTATAGGTCACTCCCTGACCGTTGAGGGCGTCCGGCGCTGTCGGCGCTGTCAGGTAGTGCGATGCGAGACTGGTGGAATTAAAGGAGCCGGCTCCGCAGCCTGGGTCGACGGTGTCAGGCGCCGATCCGTCGCTGCTCAGCTGTACAACCGGGCAAAGGCCGTTGGTGGTATCGGTATAGTTGCCGCTGCTGCCGAATGCCCCGCCCATTCCTCCACCATAGGTGTCTTCGCTCCAGGTAGAGGCATAGATGCCGAAGCCGCCGCGGATTACCGTGTTGTTCATCATCGCCCAGCTGAATCCCACGCGAGGCAGGAAGATGTCCCACTTCGGCGCCTGCAGAGACGTGCGGCCGTTGGCATGACTGAAGCCGTACCACATGGCGCCGTCCTTGCCGACTGCAGGGTTGAGGACCGTCGGATCGAACGCCGCTTCATTGCCTTTAACTTCTGACCAGCCTGTCTCACCCTCCCAGCGGATACCGAGGTTCAAGGTCAGCTTCGGCGTCCACTTCCAGTCGTCCTGAGCGAACAGCTGCGGAGTCTTCCAGCGGCCGCCGAACTCAGGCGTGACACCTGCGCTCCAGCCCTGCGTTTGCCCCAGCAGGAAATCTGCGTACGATTCTCCGGAAGCGTAGGTTGCCGAACCAACCGTCAGAGCGGTCTGGCCATTGATTGATGTATAGCTGCCGTTGTAGTTCACGGTTCCGGCATTGATGTTGCCCCATGCCGTGGAGTCGGCCCGATTGATCAGGAACTCGCCGCCAAAATGCAGCACATGCCGGCCATGAATCAGGGTCGCGACATCCGACGGGTCAAAGACCATCTCCTTGTAGACCGAGTTCGAAGAAGAACCCGGACCGTCTCCGTTACCATCGCAACCACTGCAGAAACCGTTCACGGCAGTGTTGGGGAAGTTATCCGCTTTCCCGAACTGCCATCCCAGTTTGGCGGGAAATCCCTGATTAATTGTGTAAGGCGTAAAGAAGTTCAGCTGATCGGTGAAACCCATACGGGCTTCATTGATCAGGTGTGGACTGAAAATCCAGACGTCGGAGAGTTGGGCGTTGTTGCGGCTCACGTCGCCGTTCTGGCAGTTGATCGGACAAATGCCTTCATTCAGATACGTAGCCGGGTTGTCGCTCTCCGTCTCTGAAACCGTAAGCCGGTTGCTCGGCGTAATGTCCCAGTCGAGCCGTCCGAAATATTTCGTGAATGGGTTGGTGCTGGGCGTGTTGTAGGTGTAATTGTTTTGCGCGACGCCGCTGCTCACCTGCCCCGCCGTGTTCGGTTTCGGGTAATACGTCTGAATCTTGGCCGCAACAGGATCAATCATCGACGCCGGAATCGCATTCGTGCCGTATTCCGAGATGAATGTCTTGCGGATTACGCACGGGCAGGTTTGCGTATAGTCGCCATTCGGCAGTCGTATATGTGTAAGTCCCGGTGCTCTGAATGGTCTGAGTCGTCGGATCGTACAAAGTCGGCAAACCAGCGCCGCTGAAATCTCCCGCCTCCAGCGCTGCCGTCGGAACCGTCTGGAAACCAATGGAGGCTCCGCCGTTATCGATGGTCTTGTCGTAATCAAAGAAGAAGAACATCTTGTTCTTCAGAATCGGGCCGCCAACGTTGAATCCGAAATTGTTGTAACGAAGGAGCGGCACCGTAGCTTTTGTGCCGAACGCGTACGGAACCGCGTCCAGAGCATCGTTTTGGAAATACTCGTACCCGGAGCCGTGGAACTGATTCGATCCGCCTTTGGTGATCTGGTTGTAGACCGAATTGCCGACGCCGTACTGCGCCGAAAACGCGCTGTCGCTGATCTTCACCTCAGACGTCGTCTCGAAGATGGTGACATCCGAGTTCTGGCTCATCGGCAGGCTGGTGGTCGCGCCGTCGGCAAGATACTGCTCAAAAGGCAAATTGCCGTTGATCGCCACCTGCCCGCCATTGGGCTGAACGGAAGTGCTTGAGTTCTCCGGCGTGCCCGCTGCGCCCGGCTGAAGCCAGATAAAGTTCTCCCAGTCCGCTCCCACCTGCGGCAGCGCGTCCATGGTCTCTGCGGTGAGCGTCTGTTCCTGGGCTCCATTTTCGGTCTCCAGCAGCGGCACGTCCGTGCGCACAGTGACTTCCTGGTGGCTGCTGCCCACGCTCATCTGCGCGTTGATTCCCTGGATCCCGACCGCAAGCGTGATGGGGCCCCGCACCAGCGTCTGAAAACCCTCTTTGGTGAAGGTCAGCGTGTAATGGTCGGGCACGATGGAGCTGGTGTCGTACAGGCCTGCACCGTCGGTGGTGTAGGTGCGGGTGACATTCTTGTCGATGTCAGTGACCGTGACCGTGACTCCGGGAATGACAGCGCCCGAGGGATCAGTCACCGTTCCGCGTATGTCGCCGGAGTTCGTGCTTTGCGCGTATACCGCAGCGCTGCTCAGCAGACCCGCCAGCAGCAGGCCGCCCTGAATGCTTCTCCACATATCGCCTCCTGAAAAGTCCTTCCGAATGTCCGCCACCCACCTGCTTGTCATGTGGTGTGTATGAGTCCGGTCCCCGTAATCTTCATCACTCCCGCACACATGCGCCGGAGCGCGCTTGAGACAACCGATTGTCTTGGCCAGGGCAGAGTACTACCGGCCCCGAACCGGCCTTATGAAACCACCGCCGGCGTTTCATTGTCAAGAGTATTTTCAACCTCAAAGTACTCTAGACAAACCTTTGTCTTGGGCATTTGAGCGCTATTCAGCCTCACAGCAAACCCCAGCAAAATGATTTGCGGATGCTTTATCGCTTTAGTGACGCATGCGCTTCGACCGGACCAGGAAATGCGCGGTTGAACAAAAAAATGTTCGGGGGATCAAAGCTATAACGACACAGCCGCCAATTGACCTGCGCCGCGACGGCGAAAGCCGCACAGCCAGCAGCAGCATGCCCACAGTACTCACTGCCGTTGCCAGCAGGCCGATGCGCAAAGAGTGCGCCGCAGTCGAAACTGCGCCAGCGGCCCATGGAAATGCCGCGGCCCCGAATCCGGCGATCGCAAATACCCAGCCCACATTGCCGCTATCCCCTGCGCGGTCAATGAAAAGCGAAATAGTCAAAGGAAAAATGGGACCCAGCATAAGACCGGTGCAACAGGCGCCGGCCAGCAGGGTCACCGGTCCGTGCCCCGCTAGCAGAATGCAAATGCCGGCCAATGCCCCGGCGATCGCGCAGCGGTGTACCCGCACTTCGCTCGCAAACTTCAGGACCAGCGGGGTAATTCCCCGCCCCACCAGAATCGCGGCCCAGAAGCACGCCGCTGCAACATTGTTTCCCGCCACGCTCCAGTGCAGGGTGCGTGCCGCATAGGTGGTCATCCACCCACCGAGAGTGGCCTCAGTGCCGACATAGAGAAACCCGAGCGCCGAAAAGAGCACGATGGGCATCCAGTTCCGCTCGCCCGCTGCGCCTGCCGCTGTTGGAGCCGGCGTGCTTCCTGGTGCGGACGCAGCCGGAAAGAGCGCCAGACCCAGCGCAGCACTGAGGAATGCCAGCGAGACGCAGAGCTCGCGCAGCGAAAATCGGGCGTTCAGGCCCACCAGAATCAGCGGGCACACGGTTGCGCCGAGGCTCCAGCTGAAATTCAAAATCGACATCGCCGCCCCGCGGGATCGGTAGAAAATTCGCCCGACCAGCAGGCTGCTCGAGGTCAGCGCCATACCCAGACCCAGCGAAAAGAGGGCAATTGCCGCAAGCGCTTCCAGCGGCGACGCCCCCGCCAGCATCGCCGCGCCGGCTGCCATCACCAGATATCCGCGGACCAGGGTGTGCGCGAATCGGCGGCGGACAAAAAGGGCGCCACAGGCGCTCGCGGTGAATTGGGTGGTCAGCAGGATGCCGGATTGACTGTCCGTCAAGTGATGTTGCGCCGCAATTCCCGGCAGCAGCACGCCCAGCATGACCGTCGTAATTCCCAGAAAAAAGAATCCCCCGAAAAGGGGGACCACCACGCGAAGACGCCCGTCGGCAGCGCTTCCGGTTTGAGCGTCAGGAGACATGGTCCATGCGGGCCTTTGCGGAGCTTCGCTTCGTCGGCTTTCGCCGAGGCGCAGCGGTCGTCTCTCGAACAATCAATTGCGGCTCGACGGAAAGCTGAGCCGGCATGGTCGCGTTCGTCGCCAGGTGCTCCATCAGGACATCCGCCGCGAGCTTGCCCATAGTGTGAAGCGGCTGCCGCACGGTCGTTAGGCTGGGCATCTGAAAGGCAGCTTGGGGAATATCGTCGAATCCGACCACCGATATGTCCTGCGGTACCCGCAGCTGCGCGTCGTGCAACGCACGGATCGCTCCAATGGCGGCCATGTCATTGAAGCAGACGATGGCTGTGAACCGTCGGTGATACGCGAGAAGCTTCTGAACAACCGGATATCCCAGTTCCGGGGACGTCAGATCTTCGCTCAGCTGAATCGTGAGTTCCGGCCGGATCGGAATCCCGAGATCGCGGGCCACCCTCGTCAGGCTCGACCAGCGCGCCTCCGAATCGGAGCTGAATGGCTGCCCGCGCATAAAGGCAATGTCGCGGTGTCCCATCCCGGAGAGATGCTGCAGGGTTTGCTCTGCCGCACTCTTATGATCCAGCACCACGTTCGTTATGCCCTTGATCCGCCCGTGTCCGGCCACGGCGACCGTTGGAACCGGCAGCCGATGACTGAGCAGCGTGTCCACTGCGATCACACCCTCGACGCCCCGGCTCATCAGCATCCGCGGGTAGCGTTCAATCAAATCCGGCCGATGCCGGTGGTGGGCGATGAAATAAAAATAGTTCTTATCCAGCAGACGGTCACCTATCCCGCTCATTACCTCCGCGTGATAACCATCGGCCAACACCGGTACCAGGATCCCGATCGCCATGGTGCGGCGGTTCCGCAGCGAACGCGCAACAAAGCTTGGCTGATAATTGAACTTGCGCGCCGCAGCCCGTATCCGTTCACGGGTTGCCTCCGGGATGGACCGCCCCGGCACATCGTTGAGCACCACCGAAACCGTGGCCGGATCCAGGCGCAGGTGGGCCGCCAGCACTTTAAGCTTGACGGGTGCACCCGTGACGCCTGGTCCGCTCTTTCGCTGACTCATGTGAGGAGCATACCCCGATTCAACTTCGCCAGAAATGCGCTTTCCGCGGAATTCGTGTGAGATTCGCCTGTCTCACCAGGTTAAAGGCCCGCCACCCTGGTTGTAACTGAATAAAGCGAGTCGTGGGTCAGAATGTACAACGTGCGACGGTCAGGCCCGCCAAACACAAGGTCAATCGGCCGCTCCGGAACATCGATCCTTGCTCGCAGAGTGCCGTCAGGACCGAACACCAGAACCTGCCCGGCTGCCACATAAACATTCCCGTCTTTGTCCTGCGCGACGCTTTCTCCGCCTTCGTTCGCAAAGAGTTGCATCTCTCCAATACCGCCGCTCGGCGTTACTGTGACTCGCCAGGTCTTCTCCTGCGACTCGTCACTGATGTAGAAAGGATGCCCCTCAACAACAGGAGCCAGGCTAAAAGCCCGCAGAACGTCCGCCATCTTCGTGCCGTAATAGAGTTGCCCCTGGACAAAATCATCACCCGCGGGAAGAAAGACGCTTCCATCCGGCGAGACGTATTGCCAGGGAGTCGTCGAGGGAAGATCGCGTTTCGCCCACACATCGACCGGCAGAATCGGTTTCATCTGCGGACGCTCACCTGCTGCCTCTGGCTTGAGAAATGTGACCTGATCTTCGGGTGTATCCGGCCGAAAGCTGTAGACCGTACCGTTTCCCTGATACGAAACAACCAGCAGGTCGCCGCTGCGATCGAAGGCAAGGTTGACCGGGTCCAGCGGATGGTCCCGAACGATGACCGCCTCTTCATGCTCCGGCGACCAGCGGTAGATTCTCTGCCAGTGCGCATCCACAAAATACAGCCGCCCGGCCTGGTCGACGGTCGCCCCCGAAATATTGAAGAAACCGGTCGCAAGCCGCTTCACCTCAGCGCCCGGCGCAAGAACCGAGGCCTCCGAACCAGCCTGCACCTTTCCTGGCTCTCCGGGCACATCCAAAGACGCGAATTCGCGTCGCCTCACTTCCTTGTGGTCCGTGGAATCGACAACAGAGTTGTCGAACGAGACCTTGCTGTCGCTGTCGACATGAATATTGCGAAGGTGGATCCCCTGAGATTCAGAGATGCGGATCGCGCAGGGGAACGGCTGGTAGCTGCTCACAACCCGATATCCGTGGTAGTTCGCAATGTGATGTTCTCTGAGCGCGCGATCGACAACGGCAGCGTGAACGGGCCCTCGCCCCGCTCTTCCTCTGTCTGCAGCGCAACGATCTCCCAGTTCTTCACGCCGTCAAGCACGGCTTCGTTGCGCACATGATGCTCGCTCGAAAGCTCATAGACATGGCCAGGCGTGTCGGTGTTCGAAATGTAAAGTCCGGCCTGCGCGAATGTGCTGGGCGTCCAGATATCGGTGAAGGTCCCGCCCCCGCCGTCGGTGATCCACAGGCTGGGGTACTGCGCGTCCCAGCGGCGACGCGGGTTCGGGTCGGCCGTGTGGGTATCGTTATAAGGATTCATGCGCGTACCGTCAGCCGCATTCGTGCCGTGGCCACCCAGAAAACGAACATCGTCCATCAGCGAATCGGCCCCGGCCATCCACTTCGCCCCGACCGCGCGACTGTTGATGCCGCCTGTATACAGGCCGATGCCGGTAACGATGTTGTCGCCGCCCCGCGGCGCCTCCAGCAAAGGCAGCGGAGAGCCAGGACCCTGAAAGGCCGGCGTGCCATCCAGCACATCGAACTGCGTCATGCTCGGCTGCAACCCAATCAGCACCGTGTCGGGCCGCAACTCCACCGTGCCGCGCACAACATAGCGGCCCATCGGAATATAGATTGCCCGGTGTTCCGCAATCGCCTTGCGGATCGCCGCGGTATCGTCCGTTTTCCATCACCTTTGGCGCCGAGCGAGCGCAGGTTCACCCAGCTTTCCGCCGGCGGCAAACTCAATCGCAGGCGCCCCCGGCGACGCCAGCTCCGCGACCGGCAGCGCGTCGAAGCTCGAGCGAATCTCTCCCCAATCGCCCGCTGCCTGCATCGTCAGTCCATAGGAGAACGAACGGACTTCATAGTTATTCGCTGGCCCCTCAAACGTCCGTCCGCTCTCGCGCAGCAGTGCGAACGTCTTCGTGTTGTGACACAAAACGTGCTCAACGTTGATCTCCGTCGTCGGATTCTTTTCCTCGCTGATCGTGATGGCCGGACCCGAGATGTTCTCGAACCGCGTGTTCTCGATCCACAGCTCCTCGTGATATTCCGGATCGATCGAGACTGCCTGCGGCACATTCATAAACCGGTCGTGGACCAGCGTCAGTCCCGCCTCGTGCTCACGAATGGCGGCAATCGTCTGTCCCTCAAACGTTGAATCCAGCAGCGTGAACTGCCATCCCGGCGAAGGTTTCTGGGTGACGATGCCATACTGCCCGCCGTAGAAGTGCAGATCTTCCGCCTCGTTGCCAATGTCCTTCAGAGCTGCGAGACCGGAGGTCAGATGAAAATCGATGTGCGCCAGATAGCAGTGCTGCGCCACATGAAACCGAATCGCGACAGCCGCCGGATTGCCCGCGCCGATTTCGAAATCGACATTGCTCATCGCCGAATAAAACGTGCCTGGATTGGCGTCGGGCACTGTGTTGTTGGGCGGAACGGTTCCCTCCGTGGGCGGAGCCGACGGGTTCGCCTCGCGATAATGACGTTCGTGCGTACTGCTGGGCCTCTCACCGGCGAAGAAAAACATGTACCCCAGATCCTTCTGGTATCCGGGGGTGTTATCCGCCAGGACAAAGACCGGGCGATGCGCGCCATAACCGATGATGCGCACTCCCGGCCACACATAAATGGTTCGCGTGATCCGGTAGCGGCCTTCCGGCACAAAAACGATTCCCTCACCGTGGGCAGTCTCCATCGCATCGATCGCTGCCTGCAGGGCGGCGCTGGCGTCCTGCACGCCGTCCGCGTGAACAGGAAATCGGTCAGGCGTCAGATACACCGCCTCCGGATCGTCAAGTCGCACGGGATAAATCGAGCTTGCCTTCGCGCCTGCAGCACAGCAGAGAATCATCAGAGCCGAAAAAGCCACCGCCCCATCGGCTTTCTTACCCTGTCTCCCCTGGAAATCTCAGTCCGCGCCGCGATGGCACGCGTTCCAGATGAACCGCTTCCCCATCGCTGCTGCCGGCATTCCGCTCTGTCCCCAACCTCCATCCAGCTTTTGATTGACAAATGCTCGGCCTCCTGTTTTCATCTTTCGCTGGAATTAGAACAGGAAACGTTCTGCTCGTAAACAAACGTTTGTTTTGGGCACTTCGCATCTCCGGCCTCGTTGCCGACACCGGCGAAAGGACACCATTATGAAGCGGACGGGCGCTCTGCTTTTGTTATCGCTCCTGGGTTTTATCCCCCCCTCATTACCTCAGGCAGCTCAGCCGGGCGAGATACACGTGTGGCTGACCACGAATGATCGATCCGCCCTGCTCGCACCGCAGCCAGCGGCGCTTCAATTCAATCC
Organism: uncultured Acidobacteriaceae bacterium; assembly: GCA_963702295.1. Taxonomy (GTDB): domain Bacteria; phylum Acidobacteriota; class Terriglobia; order Terriglobales; family Acidobacteriaceae; genus Palsa-343. The sequence continues at coordinate 24,302 of CAVPCE010000069.1, forward strand.
AACCACACCCGCCGATCGCGTCATCGACGTGAACAGCATGGAGCAGTACCAGTCCATGCAGGGCTTTGGCTTGGCGCTTACCGGCGGCAGCGCCCAGCTCCTGCAGCAGATGTCGCCGGCGAAACGCGCCGACCTGCTTCAGGAACTGTTCGCGCCTGCGGGGAATAGCATTCACGTCACTTACCTGCGCGTCAGCATCGGCTCCTCTGACATGAATGACCATGCCTATACCTACGACGACCTGCCCCCGGACAGACCGATCCACAACTGGCGAAGTTCAGTCTCGACGCGGACCGTGCCGATGTCATTCCCCTGCTGAAGCAGATTCTGGCCATCAATCCGCACATCATGATCCTCGGTTCCCCATGGTCGGCGCCCGCGTGGATGAAGACCAATGACAAACTGAAGGGCGGCAACCTCAAACCTGAGTACTACTCCGCCTATGCTCAGTACTTCGTGAAGTACATCCAGGGAATGAAGGCGGAAGGCATCTCAATCGATGCCATCACCATCCAGAATGAGCCGCTGAATCCGAAGAACACGCCCAGCATGGTGATGTTCGCGCGGGAAGAAGATGCTTTTATTGCGACAAGTCTCGGGCCGGCCCTCGAACAAGCGGGAATCCAAACCCGAATTCAGATCTACGATCATAATTCGGACGTTCCCTCCTATCCTCTCTCCATTCTCGCCGACCCGGCCGCGAACAAGTATGTCCAGGGCACAGCCTTCCATCTCTATGGCGGCGATTCCGCCACCCTCACCTCGGTGCATAACGAATATCCCAATAAAGACCTCTTTCTCACCGAGCAATCCGTCACCCAGAGCCCGGACTCGCAATCGCTCGATATCGCGGCGCCCGTTGACAGCGTGCTGATCGGCGCCACCCGCAACTGGGCGCGCAACGTCCTGCTGTGGAATGTCGCCGCCGACCCCGAGGCCGGTCCCCACACCAACGACGGCGGCTGCGGCAGGGTGCTTCGGCGCCCTTACCCTGGAGGGCGATCAGGTCAAACGGAACGTCGCCTACTACGCGCTCGCACACTTCTCAAAGTTCGTCCCCCCAGGCTCGCTGCATGTCGGCTCCAATAACCTCGAACAACTGGACAACGCGGCCTTCCTCACCCCGGAAGGCAAAGTCGTCCTGGTCGTGTCGAATACCGGGAATTTTCCCTTCACGTTTGGCATTCGCTATCAGGGAAAGGTAGCTACCGCAAAATTGCCGCCGGAGTCCGTGGGCACCTACGTCTGGTAAGCCCCGCCGCACCGCGCTCGTTCTCCGCTGGCATGCCCGGTTCCGGCCTGCCAGGGACCGACGCCGGCTACCCCGTTGAGGCTTCGGCCGTCCACCGCAACAAGGAGCCATCGGCAGTCTCTAACCCGCACTTAGGACCTTGTAACTGGTTTCCGGGAGCTTCTGTGGAAATCTCGTCAAGTCCCTTTGGTAACGGTACGACCGCGTCGCCCCTCATTTCATGCCACTTAGAGCTGGCCTAAGTTGGCAGTAAATCCGCTCAAACTTGGTATTCTGAACTTATAGAGTAAAAAAAGAAGAGACCGCCCTTCCAGGCGGTCTTTTTTTTGGCCCGGTCCCGTAACCCGGGACCCGTAACCCCTGCTCCACCGGAGGAAAAACTTGACTCCCGAATGCACTCATACCCTGCCCAATGGCCGCAAATGCCGCGGCCTCGCCGGACGCAATCAGCCCTTCTGCCGCCACCACCTCCTCAAAACTCCGGGGCAGCGCCCCATCCCTCGCCGCGATCGCTACAGCGCACTCATCCGCTGGCGCGCCACCGGCCGCGAGCTCCCCTGCCTCCGTCCCGACGAACTCCCATCCCTCGTCTACGAGCTCCTCGACGCCCTCACCCAGCCTGGCCAGGCGCCCTCTGACCGCACCGTGGGACGCTTCCTCCGCGCCGCTCTCACCCGCCTCGGTCAGGTCCCCTTCCCTTACCCCGACAGCGAACCGCCGCAGATCGCCTCGCTCGCGCCCGGGTCTGCCCATCCGCCCACACCGTCCACCCCTCCTGGCTTTCCCGGCACCAAGCCGGAAGACCTCGCCCAACTCCAGCGCGAGATGGAGACCCTCTTCGCCACCCTCGCCGAAACACAACCGCGATGAAACCACCCTGTACCCTGCACCCTGTCCCCCAGTGCTGCATTCGCGGCCTCGAGCGATCTGCTCTCGAATCAAACATCCAGCCTCTTCCGGCCTCGAGTGCAGCACTCAGGCCGCGAATGCTGCACTCCGGCCCCGAATGCAACTGCTCGCGCCTCAGCAGGATGCCACATGCCCCGCAGCGCGACGTGCCGCAAACCGAATGGAATCAAACACCGCGTTCCCCATCAGAGAAGGGGGGTACCCCTCCTCTCTACCCTCATCAATCCTCGCGCGGTGCCGGCGGCTCAACTGGAACCGTGGCGAGCGAGAACCGTTCATCCGCCTCGGACTCCGCCGGCGCGAAGACCAGCCAGCCCGATCCGCCGGCCAGGAGCACAATGCCCAGCAAACCTCGGAGTGGCGGCAGCGTCCGTTCCAGCGCAAGGCCAGCCAGCGAGGCGAACAGCGGCGCGATCAGAAAACGAGCCGTCATCCGCGTGGCGGAAAGGCGTCGCATCAGCCAAAAGAGCAGAAACAGGCCAGGAATCTCGACCAGAAAGAACCGGAGCAGATAGATTGCGAGCGCAATCGAATCCCAGGCAGCATTTCGAGTCATGGCGGCGATCGCCGCAAAGAGAATGGCGCTGGCGCCTCCTGCCTGCGCAGCCAGGGTCAGGCTGGACTCGCTCGGAACCGCGCACGCAATCCTGACTGCAATGCAGTTCATCGCAGCAACAATAAGAGCCGCCGCAAGAAGCACAACCAGCGCCGCTCCGGCGCGAAAGGATCCGGGTGTTTCGAGAGGCAGGAGACATAAAATTCCTGCGAACGCCACCAAAACACCGGCCAGAGCGCCTTTTCCCTTTCGCGGCGGATTGTCCTGAAGGTAGGGCTCGAGCACGACAGCGAAAACCGGCGTCAGACAAAGAACCGCAACCTCGTCGAAGCTGGAAATCCAGCCTCGCGCGAAACCCGCAGCAACCGCAGGAACCACAAAGAGTCCCAAACCGATACTGGCGCCGATCCACGCGCGGCGCCCGCGAGGAAACTCGAGCCGCCGCATCTTCGCGATGAACGCAGTCGTGGCGGCGAAAGCGGAAAAGAGGATCGCCTGTCCCAGCGGAAGTGAGACGGTCGTTGCGCCCGATTGCGGAAGCAGGTCCGGAAGCAGCCAGCCGAAAGCCCACAACGCGGAAAGAAGCACCAGGCCGACGGCCGGAGAAAGGCCTGCGCGCAGTTTCATGGATTGATGAGAACACAGCCGCGCTGGCGTCAGCCGGCCGGAAAACATGACCCCATCACTTCTCCACGGTCACCAGATCCAGCGCTTTCGGGGTCAGCGTCAGCCGTAAACGGCCGCCAGTGAGGTGCGTTTCGCAATGGCGTTGTCGTTTGCACCTGTTGCGGTACCCGGCAGAAATAGAATCGCACCTCTTGCCACATTACCTTCGTAAACCAAATGACCACTCGTAATCTGTCGCTCGTCTCGCGCGTTCCCTATGCTCGACTCACTCTCCGAATCCATGCGAACCTATCCTGCCAATGCGGATCACCCTCTCGTCTCGGCGGTGATTCCCACGCATGGACGTCCCGACTTCCTGCGAAGCGCGATCCGCAGCGTATTGAAGCAGACCTGGCCGAAGATGGAAGTGTTGGTCGTCGTCGACGGTCCAGATCCGGCAACGGAAGCGCAGCTCGAGCTGATTCACGACACCAGAATCCGCGCCCTCTTCCTCGAGCGTCCTTGTGGCGGCTCCGAGGCGCGCAACGCAGGAGTTCGCGCGGCCTGCGGCGAATGGATTGCCTTCCTGGACGACGACGACGAGTGGCTGCCGGAGAAAATCGAGCGCCAGATACGCGCGACCGCCGCGATGCCCGATTGGTTTCCCGTGGTTTCCTGCCGAGTCATCGCCCAATCACCCACCACGAGCCGGGTTCTCCCGCATCGCGCCTGGCAGGCGCCTGAGCCCGTGGCCGATTACCTCTTCTGCCGTGAGGGTCTGAGCGATCCTGGCGGCCTGTTGCAAACCTCCACGCTGCTGGCTCCGCGGGAATTGCTGCTGGCTGTGCCGTTCCAGCCGGGACTGCCCATGCATCAGGACTGGGACTGGATGATCCGTGTGGCCGCGCACAAGGGCGTCGGTCTCAGAATGCTTCCACAGCCGCTCACCCTCTGGCGTGTTGAGGACAATCGCGCCAGCGTCGGTCGCTCTCCGGACTGGCGCGCCTCGCTCGCCTGGATTCGGCGCATCCGGCCGCTCATTTCTCCGCGAGCCTTTTCCTGGTTTATTGCCATTCAGTGCGCCTGGCGCGTGCAGGCCAGCCGCGCAGGTCTCAGCGCTCGGCTTGCCCTGCTTTGGCTCTATCTGGTGCACGGTCAGCCGGAGCTGCGCTCGTTCCTGCTCTTGCTCGTCTTCGGCTGCATTCCCACTCGATTGCGCAAGAGCCTGTCTTTGCTGATGAAGAAGCTCACTCTCTCTCCCGAGTCGACTTCGGGACTGCAGCTCGCCTTCGTCCGGCCCTCCGCCTCCACGGTCCTGCGCCGGACCTCCCGCTGAACCGAGGGGCCTGTTTCGTGAACGACTACACACTCAACTACCTGAGCGAGGTAGGCGCGATTTCCTCCTGCCTGAACGCAGCCGCCATCGACCGCATGATCGATATGCTGGTCGATATTCGCTCGCACCGAGGGCCGCCTGTTCTTCCTCGGTGTCGGAGGTGGAGCCGGCCATGCCAGCCATGCCGTGAATGACTTCCGCAAGATCGCCGGCATCGAATCGTATACGCCCACCGACAATGTCTCGGAACTGACCGCGCGTATCAACGATGAGGGCTGGGATTCCTGTTATGCGAGATGGTTGCAGGGCAGCCATCTCAGCCGCCGCGATGCAGTCTTTATCTTTTCAGTCGGTGGCGGAAACCCCGAACACAATGTCAGCCTGAATCTGGTCGCCAGCCTCGCCTTCGCCCGCAGCGTGGGCGCGGGAATCCTCGGCATCGTGGGTCGCGATGGCGGCTATACGGCCCAGGTCGCCGATGCCTGCCTGATCATTCCCACCCTTTCCGCCGAAACGGTCACTCCGCACACCGAAGAGTTCCAGGCCGTCATCTGGCATCTGCTCGTTTCTCATCCGCGGCTGCGCCGCCACGAGATGAAATGGGAATCGGCGAAATAGCTCGACCCGCCATCTTCCTCGATCGCGACGGCGTTCTCAATGCCCTCGTCCTGAACCCAGCCAGCGGCCGCATGGAATCGCCCCTGGCTCCGGAAGACTTCCAGCTTCTCCCCGGAGTTATCGCTGCTCTCCGGCGTCTGCAGAACCATGGATATCGTCTGATTCTGGTTTCTAACCAGCCGAATTACGCTCTGGGTAAGTCGACCTGGCTGACATTAGGTCTGATTCACCACAAGTTAGTGACAACGTTAGTCAGGGGTGGGATTCACTTCACCCGCTTCTGCTACTGCCTTCACCATCCCAAAGGGGTCGTTCCCGGCTATTCGGGCTCCTGTACCTGCCGTAAACCTTCGCCCTGGTTCCTGTTCCGCGCACGCGACGATTTCGGTCTCTCGCTGGCGGATTCCTGGATAATCGGCGACCAGGCGACCGACACGGAGTGTGGCCGTTCGGCCGCCGTGCGAACTCTTCGCATCGATGCGCGTTCAGGCGCCGCGACTCAGCTCCGAGCTGCCGATCCCTGCGCCGACGCTTTTGCGCGCGACCTGGCTGAGGCCGCGGAGATCGTTCTCGCCCGCTGACTTGTGCGGTCCCGGACTCTTCGCCAGCGCGCTGGTGTCGATGGTGAATGCCGCAGCCTGCGCGTCACGGTGGAACATCTCCACCGTTTCACGCGAATAGACTTCGAGGTCTTTGCCCACCAGATCCAGTTTGCACAGGATCTCAGGCGGCACGGTGATGATGTCACACCCGGCCTGCTCCGCCTGGAAAATGTTCAGAACTTCGCGAGGACTCGCCCACAACAGTTGCGCCTGCGACCTTTCCCGCAGCAGTACCTTCGCCCAGGCCATCAGAGGCACAGGATCGATGCCGGTGTCGGCGATTCGCCCGGCAAAGACCGACACAATCGCCGGTGCCTCGGGTGGCAGCGCCTCCGCAACCCGCTCCACCTGGTCGAGGGTGAGAATCGCGGTGACGTTCAGCGCCACACCGGCCCCCGCGAGTCGCCGAATCAAAGGCCCCAGAAATACGCCGGCGCGGTTGGTGACCGGGATCTTGACGTTGACATTGGCGCCCCACGTCGCCAGAGTCATCGCCTGCCTTTCCATCTCCGTCTCGTCTTCGGCAAAAACTTCGAGTGAGACGGGACGATCGGGCACCGCCGCGATCAGGGCGCGGGCAAAGGCTTCGTAGTCGCGCACGCCGGCTTTGCGCATCAGGGTGGGATTCGTGGTGAAGCCCTGAATCCATGGCTTGGCCGCCATCTCCACAATGCTCGCCATGTCCGCTCCGTCGCTGAAGAGACGGATCTGGCAGTCTTCGAATTTCATCATGATCAGTCTCCGGCCGGCTGTTCGCGGTGGATCGCTGTCCTGCGCCGCAGCCGCCGTTGCCATCCGGCGTGCTTTTCGTGGGCCCACTGTTGCAGGACCAGAACGACAAACTGAGTATTCCCAATCAGATACCGCCGCCACAATCGGCGCGGCTCCATGATCAGGCGGAAGAGCCATTCCAGCGCGTTCCTCTGCATCCACTGCGGTGCGCGGCGCTGCAGTCCGGCTTGGGTGTCAAAGGCCGCGCCTACCGGCAGAATGACACCCACCTTCAGCCGTTGGCGATGGCGCTGCATCCAGATCTCCTGTTTGGGTGCTCCAAAGGCCACGCAAAGCAGGTCCGGCTGCGCCTCTTCCACCACCTTCTCGATCCAGAACAGTTCCGCGGGATCGTTTTCGAATCCGCGCGGCGGACAGTAGGTGCCGCAGATGTTGAGCCCAGGATAACGACGACGCAGGTTGAACGCCGCCATCTCCGCCGCGCCGGGCAGTCCGCCAGGAAGAAGACCCGGAAGCCATAGTGGGCTGACTCGGCGCACATCCGCTCCATCAGATCGCCACCCGTCACGCGTTCCGGGATGGGCGTGCCCAGAAGGCGTGATGCGATCACGACGGACATGCCATCGGGAACGGCGAGGTCCGCCCGTTGCATGGCCTCGGCGAAGAGATCATCCTTCCGGGCCAGCGTCACCAGTTGCGCATTAGGCCCAGCGACGGTCAGTGTGGGCAACTCGCCCCGATGAAGGAGCGCCTCCACCAGCAGGATCGCCGCGTAATCCATCGAGATTCGATCCACCGGCACGCATTCGAGCACACAAAGCGGGGAGGCAGCGGCAGCCGCGTTGACGTCTTTCCAGCGTCCGCTTCCTTCAGCCCGGCCGGACTCGCTGGTATCGCACCAGCCACATCCATGACTTCGATCAGGCCCACAGAGCTTCCTTCCTTTCCCAGAAAAGTTGAGGCGCTACCCCATTGGCAATCGCGGATTTCCGCACTTCATCCCGCACACGGCCCGCGACGTAGCCGGGTGAGGCGCAGATCGATCGGCCCAGCGCGGCGACGCCGCGGAAAGGCTCTCGTCGGGCCAGGTGCATATTGCAGCGGCGCAGCCAGTCCTTGGCTCGCACCGATGCTGGATTCACGAAGCCCGCCAGCACCTGAGCCACTTCACCCAGTGGCTGCGGCGGCAATCCCCACAGATCGGAGAGCAGTAGATACTGCACGTAGATCGCGGCCAGTTGCTGGCTCTCAAGATGCCGCGAGCTCACGCTTTGCTCACCCAGGCGAAATCCCACCAGAGCCTCGGAGATGAAGCGGATTTCGTAATTGCGTGCCATGCGCCACCACAGGTCCGCATCTTCGGCATGCAGATCCATGCGATAGCCGCCAATCGCCCGCGCCTTGTCCACGTTCAGCGCGACCGTGGAGTGGCAGATGGAGAGCAAGATAGCCGCTCTCAACAATGGTGCGCAGCTCCTCGGCGGTGCCTCGCGAGCAGCGAAACTGCCCTGCGCATCGTTCGCGCGGGTGATAGTCCGCCAGAGAGTAGACCAGGCCGGCTTGCGGGAACTGCGCGATCGTATTGAGCAGGACTTCGATCCGCGTGGGATACGAAACGTCATCCGCGTCCATGCGTACCAGCCACGGTGTATGCACTTCGCGCAGCAGACGATTGAGGGTGGCGGTGACTCCCGCGTGCGGCTGCTCAATCACGCGCAACTGCGGAGTGCGCAGACTGCGCAGGTACGCCGCGCTTCCGTCGGATCCCCCATCGACAATGGCGAGGATGGAAAATCCGCCGGTGCCGATACTGCGAGAGAAGACTCTCCATCGCCTCCGGCAGCCAGGGCATGGCATTGCACACGGGCATACCCACCGTGATCGTGAGCTCAGCGTTCTGCATGATTCGAGAAACCAAGGAAAAGGAACTGCTCTTGCGGTCTGACTGCGCCGCTGATTTTCTATTGTGAACTTAAGGATGACTTATATCGGCGCACGGGTTGCGGTTTTGCAAATTATTTCTACGCGGGATCACGGTAATGCGGCTGACTGTAGTAATCGTTGATCAATCATCAACACTCGGATAATCCACTCGATAACCTGACTTGCGTAACGATGTCAGCGACAGAAACCGTTGCCAATTCGGGACGCACAACGAAAGATAGACACCGTCGACAGCAAACAGGCTCCGTTAAATCTGGAATCTCTGTTGTCCCTGAATCAACTTTCTGCTCGTAAGGACCCATTCGTGCTTCTTCCTGAGGCCA
>CAVPCE010000070.1:0-24610 GCA_963702295.1 uncultured Acidobacteriaceae bacterium
GGAAGGACCGCACGGGCATCGAGGCGCTGGCGAAGTACGACCCGCAACTGGCGCAGCGAGCGAACACCATCCGCGGGTACGATGAGGAGGCGCGGGGTAATCCGATTGCCGGCGCCGACGACAAAGGCCGCTCCGCAGCTCGCACCGCGAAAGGCTCCCGCTCCCTACCCGGAGCCGGAAGTCGCCCAGATGAAGCGCCTGGGTCCACGGGATGTCCAGGAAGCGAAAGCGGAGAGCCTCGAGAAGCGAGCTGCCTTCGTGCGTCACCGCGGATCGTGGGCGGCGACGTGGCCGCTCCTGTACGTCCTTCGGGACATCATCCACGGCAATGTGTCGGAGATCCCCGGCGCCGTCGGGGAAAGCGCTGTCACCCTCGGAGCCGTGCACGGGCTGGCGAACCTCATGGAGAGTCCGCGCGTGGCCGAGTCCCTGACGAAGGCGACCCCGCGGGACGTGGCGGCCATCCCGCCGACCTTCGCGGCGACTTCCCGGCGATCGTGAGACGAGCCCAGGTGCAGGGCATCAAGGTGAGTCCGGCGCTGAGGCTGGCTTTCGTGGGAGTAGCGCCTCTCGCTCCCAGGAGGCAGGAGCCGGCGATCAGTCGCACTGCAGGTCGCGGCCCCGCTTGCGCGCAGGAGTGGTAGCTCCGCCAGCCCCGCTACCGCCGAATCCAACAGACGCATGGGCGTTTACAGCGCCGCGGTGAAGGCGTGACAGAACGCGTACCGGAAGACCGACAGCGCAACCAGCCTATGATGTCGGAATGGGCGACGGCTACCAGCGGGTTTTAACAAAATACGACTGGGCCAAAGTGGCATATCGACAATCTGGAGATCGCCGTTGATCGTTTCCGAGAGGCCAACGCCGGTGCCATCGGGCGAAAGGATGATCCTGAGACGGGTGAGATCGTCTATTACGTCTCGTATGTGCCGGTCATCCCAGGCGAACTCGGACTGATGCTCGGAGACGCTCTGCATAACCTCCGAAGCACACTGGATCATTTGGCGTGCGCCCTCGTTTCCGCCGCTGACCCCTCCAACGATTGCAGCTATACGTCCTTCCAATTTTCGATACCGCCGAAGCGTATCGGGCCACCATGAGAAGCAGGGTACCGAGCCTTCGCAGCCTTTGTACCAAATGTTCGACGTTATCCAGCCATATAGAGAGGGACAGGGCCACAACCTTTGGAAATTGCACAGGCTCGATATTGTGGATAAGCACCGGCTGCTGCTGTCGGTTGCTACGGTACCAGTCGAGGATTCCAGAATTCCAAAAAGCAAACGCCCGCCCAGTCCCATGAAAGCGGGATCCTGCTTTTCCTATTTCAGCCAACTCATGTTCCCCGGGTCTAGTCCTGGAGCGATTCCGATGGAGGCCGGCTGCGAACTTGGCCGGGCCCCGATTTCCGAGGAGCACAATTATGTGCGCTTCGCCTTCGACGTAGCGATCAACGAGCCTGGCATTCTGGAAGGGATGCCAATATTTATTTTTCTGAGAGCTTTGGTAAGCGATATCTGGAGCATCATGAGCAACTTCGCTGGTTCTCTATAGAAACCCATTCGCCGCGTTAGAACCGCCTCAGCATGTCGTCTTCCTGCGGTCCAGCCAACTTTCGATCTCGCTCATCTTGAAGCGCCGGAAGCCCCGGAGCCCGTATTGACGCATCGGGAGCGGGTCCTTCTTCGCCCGCGCCCACTTAAACACCGTCTCGACCGTCACCTGCAGGTACTCGGCCACCACCTCCGCCCGCACCAGCGGCTCGCGCCATGGATTTTCGTCAGCTTCGGCTCGATCGCTCGGCGGACATCTTCCCCGGCTTTCATTCGAGAGCAGCCCCTTCCGAGCTACGGGTGATTGTGCCATAAGTGCTGCTTTTATTCTCTAGTCGCACAGCGATTTCAATGAAGTCGCCGCGGTTTATCACAATTTCGTGCACGTCATGGCGTCGCTTTCCGGGATCAGCCGCGGGCCATTTCTGTCTCTTTTGCCCCTCCCCGCGCATCGCAACTCGCCGCAACGGGGCATTCGCTGCGACGGCCGGGAATACCGCATGTACCGATCCAAATCCTTCAACGTGATCCCTGCGGGTTCGCATTGCGTTTTATACTGGGCTGGTTTTCATGGATCGTGGATGGAAAACGCCAAGAAAAAGCTCCTTCTCATCGACGCCGACGATGCGCGGCGAGACTCACGGATTCTTTTGCTCACGGGTTCTGGATACACCGTTGACCTGAGAGACAACTACATAGAAGCGGAGCGCCTAGATCATGAGGGTACGTTCGATCTCGTCGTCATTGCGCTGCACGGTCATCCGGAGAGGGCATTGGCCTACTCCGGTCACCTGAGCAAATTTAAGCTCTCGCCTTCCGATCCTTCTGTTGACAGAGATAGGCGTGTTCGTCCCGCCTGGCACTCTTGCGCCCAGTATCGAGACCGGCGATCCAGCAGCCTTGATTCAGGAGATTGCGTCAATGCTGGCGGGCAGCACTTACGTTCGGGAGTTACCGATACCGGTCAAATAGCCGTCGCCGGAGTGTCGCATCATGGCGTTCATACTCACAACGGTTCGACCGCATCATGGTAGAGCTCGCGTTCTGCTTGCGCTTCCCAGGCGTATCGAACGGTTCGCGGGCAGCCGCGAGAGGGCCTCGCCCAGCGCGGGGCCTTCTCTGTCCCTGAACACGTGTGGGGTTCCCGTGAGCGCGCAACCCACCGACGGCCTACTGCGCCGGAGCGACGGGATCCACCATCACCGCCTTGTACTTCACCTTTCGCTCTTTGCCGGATAACTCAGGCACGAAGATGAACAGGGCGTTCCCGTCGATTTGCGCCTCGTAGCTCCCCGGAGCCAGCGGGAGGCACTTGCGGTAGCCCTGCTGGCACCACAGGACCACGTTTCTCCCGTCGGGCAGAAGGGCTTTCACGTACTCCTCCGCAACCGTCCTGGTGGCGATCTGCGGAGCTCTCCCGGGCGTCGTTGTCGTTGAGCAGTTCGTATTGGCCGAGCCATACGCCGTCGTTCCGGTCAGGGTGGCATTCCCCATCGTGTTGCAGTTTGTCTCCGAGTGGCCGCGCTGTCCCGGCACGTAGACGTTTCTCTGGTAACTGGCGGCCCGTGAATTCACAACCTGAATCGTGATCCGTGGATGGTCCTTCCCAAAGCAGTGCGCCGAAGAGAACATCAGGAGGAACGACATGAGCAACCAAGTGAGCCGATTCATCGGGAACTGCCTCCTAACCCTAGAGTGTCCGCCGCAGCGCCGAGTAGGACTATCCCACTTTGCCGCCAGCGCGATCCACGGCAGGGCCACCCAAACAGGGAGGGAAGATCGAAGGGGGCCGAACCCCCGCTAGGTGCGTGCCGTACTTGAAAGGATCCCGTCAACACGGGTGAACAGTCACACAAAGCCCAGGAGCTTCAATTGGGCTTCACCCAGGTCCATCTCGCCGGCGAAGACGATGGACCCTTCCGCCTGAAGGTCCAGCACTACGTCCGGGACCGCTCTATCGAGCGCATCAAGCAGGGTACGAAGGGTGGAGAACTCAGCGTGGGCGTGGATTCCGTTTTCCGCGTAGGCAATCAATCGGAAGCCGGGATCACGATCGACTCCGATCCGCTGGATGACCAGGCGGAAGGCGCGCGGGGCTAAAGCCATGGGACTCATACTGTCATCGCTGACCGGCGCGCAGGTGTGATATCCGTCACAGCGCCACCAGCCGTTTCCGTGTTCCGAGGACGACGAGAAGCTCTGCAGGATGATCGGGAGCCCTGGACGTCCTGAGGACCGGAAGCGGCGACCACTATGAGCGCCCACACTGCCCCATCGCCCAAGTGCGTGACGCACCTGGCGGTGGCGTAAAATGGGCCGCGCCGAATTTCATCCGAGATCACCACGTAGGGCGAGACCGCACCTGAAGACTATCTCGGATGGCCCTGGATTCCAGGACGGTCACGTTATGGTGCCCGCGCACGATGTGGCTGGAATCAGCGCCACACAGATCGGCGAGACTGTTCTCAGGCTGGTCGATCAGGCAAGGGTAACCGAGCTTTACAGCTGGATCTATTCCACCTGCCGATGGCTTCTCAATACGAACGGTCTGAGCAGCATTGGGGATATCGCGAACAAGCTGTGCCCGACCCTCGGCGACCATGGGGCACAGGTGAAAGCGCTGCGGGAGAATTTTCCCAAGCTTGAGGCCTTGAGGGCGCTGGACCCATCCCTCGAAGAAGACTATCGATCGATCCGTGGAACGCTTGATGGGGTCTACGATTATCTCCGAACGAAAAGATCAAAGCTCACAGGCCGGCAGTCGGCGACCATGGACTTAATCCTCGATCTTCGCCACGGCTGCCGTTTGTGCCGCCTGCTCGACGGTCAACACACACAATTATGCGGACTCGGAAACGACGCTCCTCATAGTCAAGGTGTGTCAAACTGGTCGGCATGAATCGCCGCCAGTTCGCGCTCATGCTACCCGCTTCTGCCCTTTTGGCTGGATGCGACACTGACCAGAAGCCAAACAATACTGCGACCCTCCTGAACAACTCCGGGGTACAGGACGCCTTGAAGGCTCTCAGCGATGCCGTCGGCGGGCTGGAGGGCGACGTCGGCCGCTTCGAGGATGAGGATTGGAAGGAAGTGGTTCCCGATGTGGAGTTGGCGAGCAGTAGCGTCCGCGGCGCCTTCGACAAGCTGCGCCAGGCACTCGGCGTTCAGCATCTTGAGATGGAGTGACGATGTAACAAAAGTAGCGAGGCTATCGGGTGCTCGAACCACTCTCACGCGATGAAATTGAGTGCCGCGAGGCGACTTTGGTCTGACTGGCGCAAGAGTGGTGTGCACGGAAAGTGTGCACGGAAAGTGCCGCCAAGCCGGAACCGCAGGGTAGCACTTCGGGACTTGGTAGGCCGTGTTCTCCGCCCTTCGCAACTTACGCCATCGGCGTCCCTCGGGTGCTGCTCGCCACTCAGTCCGGATTTCCCAACTCTCCCACGCGCCCCGCCATCGCTGTCCCAGTCTTGGGCGGCCGGGTCTGTCCGCGCGCCACCTGGACCTTGAGCATGTCGCCATTGAAAGCACGGCCGCGGGCGATGAACTGGCCGTCCTTCAACCGCTCCAGCTCGAGGGAGAACTCGCGCGTCTCGGCGCCAGGCTTTACCTTGAACACCCGGGCGGCACGCTCCTGATCGTCGAAGGTGGTGCGCCCCACCAGATAGTTCTGCAGCGGCTCGGACGGCATTCTTTGAGAGCTTGCTGAGGCGCTGGGTGGCGAGGACGGCGCAGAGCCCGCGCTTCTGCCCAGGTTGCACAGGTCGATCACCGCCTGCGAGGAGACGGACTCGCCGTAGCCCCGCTCCGGGCAAAGGCTGTGCGCCTCGTCGATCACCACCAGCACGGGATGCCAGAGCGACTTCGGGGCCTGTACCAGAGCATCCAGGAACCGCTTCACCCATTCGTGCCGGTCCTGCACCTTCATCTCGTAGATGTCGCAGATGGCCGAGGCATTGAGTTCCAGCAGTCGTGTGGCCACGAGCGCGGCCGTGCGGACATCGGCTGGCGTCTCGCCGCCTTCGCCCACCAGCACGAAGGGCTTCTTCTCGCAGCGTGGAGAACTCGCCTTCGGGATCGATCACGATGCACTGAATTCGGTCGACGGCCTCCTCAAGGATCCGGCGCAGCGTCTCCGACTTGCCGCCGCCAGAGCTGGCGGTTACCAGAAGGCGGGTGCCGACCAAGGTAGGGATGTCGATGGCGACATGCTCGCCGGTGGCGGCCATCCCGAGGGTAATGTGGGAGTCTTTCATCGTTGTCCTCGCCTATCCTGCCCGATTCTGCGGGGTGTGCATTGGCGCCTATCCGTTATCGGAAATCCAGTTTCGTGGCAGTCTGCGCAAGGCTGCTCTGATACGCCTTCTCGACGAATACGGTCAGTTCCGCACCGCGATAGCCGCGCTCCCGCCCCAGCCTGGCGACGAAATACCGTTCCAGGGAGCCGTCCCCGCGCAGTTCGGGGTGAAGCGTCAGAGCGGCGTGGGCGAGCCTCCGTGCCCACTTCCTGCACTTACCGTAGCGGCCGAGGCGGGCGTGGTGGAAGAACTTTACCGTCGCCAGCGCGAACTGCTCCTCAGACGTCAACTGAATCCACTTCCTCTCGTTCACCTTCGCCTCTCCCCTTTCCATTCAGTCCTCCCCTGCCGCGATCGCATCATTTGCGGGCTTCTCCCCAGCTAAGCGCGTGACGCGCAGGGAGCCCGGACGATGCCTGCTGATGTAGGTTGACCCCAGGTTGGGCCACAGGACGGCCACCCTGCCACGCGCCACGCGCAGCACGCGTCCCGGCTCGCCAAAGGGACAGCCCTTCAGGTAGGCCCCGGATCCCCCACAGCGAAGGCGGCCGCGCCGGGCCGCTCAGTCACCCTCAGCCTCTTCATTGGACAGCCTCCCCGCCGGCTCCCCACCTGCACAGCCGCTCGTACCTAGCCTTCCGTTCTACCTCCGAGCCTGCTCCGCCTCCCATTGCTCTCGGAAGCACGGGACGAAGCCGGCGTCCCGCATCCGGCAGAGATCTGGATAGGACGGAACTGGCCAGGTGTTTTGCTGGCGCAGAATCCGGATTACCTCATCGCGGTGAGAACGAAGCTGCTCTATCAGTTCCTGCCCTTCTGGGGTATCTGGCCCACTGAACCGAATCCGCTCAGAGTCCGTGAGCAGCAACTCTCCGCCGAGATTGCGCGCGGCTTGGATGAGGCCAGAGGCGTGCGTCATAGCTCCACCTCACGTCGGTGAGCCTGAGGGTGAACCTGAGCCTGAGGGTGAGCCTGAGCCTGAGGGTGAGCCTGAGCCTGAGGGTGAGCCTGAGCCTGAGGGTGAGCCTGAGCCTGAGGGTGAGCCTGATCCTGAAGGTGAGCCTGAGCCTGAGTCTGATCCTGATCCTGAGGTGAGCCTGAGCCTCAGATACAGATCCTGACTACTGACATTGAACTGACTCTGACACTGACACTGACAAAGACGTCGACCAGGACAAGGAATCTGACACTGAAGAAGACCCTGACGCTGACTTGAGTCCAGAGCAGCCTCTCCGGTGACGCGAGAGTCGCGACCGTTGGCGAGTCTGTGATGGTGATGCGCATCCTCCGCCCATAGCAACATCTCCGGAGGCATGGCCCCCGGCTGCCGGCGCTTGCCGAGGGCACCCGGTAGAGGTTCCAGTACCGAATTGGCGCGGACACTTTGGGCTGGGCCGGTCTTCCCCCAACGAGTAGAAACCCAGGACCTCGCTCGCCGGAGTCCAACTCGTACGTGACGGTGACGTTCCAGCGCCGCCAGCGGCGCAGCCACTCGATTGCCCGACATGCACGATGGTGGCGGTGTACTCGCCTGGGCGCCGACGGTCCCAGGCGCAATCCTCGCCGTCCCACACCGGCACCGGTGCGGCGCGTCGGGCTTCGGCGAATGGTTGTCGGCCGATCCGCGGGCAGATTTCATTTACCGCTGCTCCGGACTGCAACAGGCCGCGATGAGCTTTTCCACGTCAACAGGGCGAAACAGGAACCGCCGGCAAATCCTTACGGGGGCCAGTTGCCACTCTTCACAAAGGATCTGATCGTATGCGGAGAGAGTCGTAGCGCAGCCGCCTTTCCTCCAGCGTCAACAGGCAAATGGTCTCGGTAGTCATTCGCCCTGCCCCTTCTGCGCGGCGCTGTCGTCAATCACCCTCTGCAGTTCGCTCTTGCGAATCATCGTGCGGGCGCCAACCTTCGTCGGACGCAGCTTTCCTTTTGCCAGCCATGCGCGGATTGTCCACTTCGAAATGCCGCCCAGGAATTCGGCGGCTGCGTCTTACCGAATACAGCCTGTCTGGAGCCTTGTTACTCACATTTCCTCCTCACGGAAATCCTTGCGCGCAAACCCATACTCGTGACACTATACGGGTGGTGAGACATGCACAAGGCACACTTTATGTCACACAGGATAGTATCGTTCCCGATGAGCGTTGGAGGCTGTTGGCCCCTGGAAGCGCGCAACCCTCCCAGCCTGCTTCCAAACGCGATTTTGCTAAGGACCCCGCCTCACCCACGCTCCGGTACAGGTTCGTCGAATTGGAAGATGCGTGTGAAGCGGTCGATCCCTGGCAATTGAGGCATGACTTCCTCGGATGGAAACTCGAGAACTGGCAGGCATTTTTCTACAGGGCGGGGCGATGGGGAGTGGAGACTACATTTTACTCAGACAGATTTCTCTGAGTGGCAGCGGGTGTTGGGGCGGGCGCTCGTGTCCCCGGCAAGAAACTGGAGTTCGCTTCCGGAGGAATTCGAGTTGGGGATGATGACCAGATTTCTGATTTCGCCGCCGATCAGTTTCGACTGGGAAGGGGAAGTCCCGCAGGCGAAGATTATCTCGAAGGACTGCCTCAGGACGATGATCGCAACGGTCCAGATCGATGCCCTGCAGGGAGCGGAATTCCGACGGTGTGCACGGCATGACTGCAATAATTCTCCATTCCGGGTTGCGGCCCGCCACAAAATCTATTGCAGCCCTGAGTGCGCCCATCTGGTGCGGTGCGAAGCGACAGGGCGCGGAAGGCGGACGCCGGCAAAGGTTCGGCCCGAGTTGCTATAAAGACCAACCGCAGGGGTTCGGAGGGAGAACGTGGCACTCAAAAAGCGCGGTAACACCTGGCACACGCACTTCTTCGTGGACGGCGAGCGGTACCGCAAATCGCTGGACACGAGCGACTGGCGGGAAGCGCAGCGCAAAGAGCGGGAGCTGATTGCCGAAGCCAAGGCCGGCAGGCTGGCGGCCTGCAGGACGAGTTTTCTCGTCTGTCCTTGGCGGAAGCGGCGGACAGGTTCATTGCGGATCGGATCCCCCGTCTTGCTCCGAAAGCGTCAAGACTGAGAAGGGAACGGGCGAAGCCCATCAAGGCCGCAATCGGCAGTACTCCCGTTTGGCGGATCACGTGGAGCAAGTTCGGACCTACCTCCGGGAGCGCAAGGCTGCCGGCCGCGCGAATGCCACGTTGAACCGGGAACTGGACATCATCCGCGGAGTGCTCAAGAGAGCGAAACGCTGGCACCTCTTCTCAGACGAGATTCGGCCGCTGCCGGTTCGGGAGAAGATCGGGCGGGCGCTGACATACGAGGAAAAGGTCAGGCTGCTGAAGCGGGCCGCAGCGCGTCCAGAGTGGCAGAACGCAGCATGGGCGGCGCGGCTGGCGCTAAATACCACAATGCGCGGATGCGAGATTAAGGGGCTGCGCTGGTGCGACGTCGACATGATCGGGCGCGCGCTGACGGTGAGGCGAAGCAAGACGGAAGCCGGGGAACGGGTCATTCCCTTCAACTCGGAAGCCTGGGAGGTGATTCTGGCGATCTACAGGCGGGCACAGGCCCTCGGCGGCTTCGAGCCATGGCATTTCCTCTTTCCGGCCGCGAGGCGACCCAGATCGACCCCACCCGCCCGATGAAGAGCTGGCGGACAGCATGGCGCCGCCTGACGCGCGCAATTCAGTGTCCACAATGCGGCTTGCTGCAAGATCCGGCCGATACCTGCTCCTGCTGCAGGCGGACACCAGGACGTCAAGAGCCCCTTCCATGGATTTCGCTTCCACGATCTGCGGCACCAAGCCATCACCGAGCTGGCCGAGTCTAAGGCCAGCGACCGGACCATCATGGGGATAGCCGGCCACGTTTCGAGGAAGATGCTGCAGCATTACTCCCACGTGCGCATGGAAGCGAAGCGGAGCGCGCTGGATGCGCTCTCCATGAAACCGACTCAGAGGGGGAATTCAGGGAACGCAGAAACGGAGGGTTACGACCAAGCAACGACACAGAATCTCATGTTGAGATCAAGGGTGTGTCGCAAGCTGCTGATTTGTTGGTGGAGCTAGTCGGGATCGAACCGACGACCTCATCGTTGCGAACGATGCGCTCTCCCAGCTGAGCTATAGCCCCACGTGGCGGGAAGCAACTCTGATTTTACTATGCTGCGGCGAAGTCCCACCAGCGGGTGCCTGTCCCGTAACGCTCAGGAAGTTCTCGCCGTTGCGGCGTGCACGGCGTCCACCACGGACGCCCGCAACGCCGGCGCCTGCGCAGCCGGAACTTCTCCCTGGGCAAGGTCGGCGGAGCCTCCCCCACGAAGGCCGAACTGAGAGAGAGCCTCCTTCAGGAGCCGTCCGCAGTCGAAGCTGAGATCGAGGCTGCGCGCAAGAAAGAGCGAAACAGTTCCGCCATTTTCAGAGCAGAAAATCGCGACCGAAGAGGGTGCTGCCGTGGTGAGGCGACTGGCCAGGAGCTTTACATAACTCGCATCGCGGTCTTTCCATACGCGGTCCACAAGGCGCAAACCCTCGGTAATCGGAACTTCAACAGCGAGCCGAGCGGCATGGTAATCGGCGAGCTGTTCTCGCAGGTCCATGCGCTCTTTCGCGCCGTTCTTCCCTTCGATCTTCAAACGTTCAATGGCCGCTGGAATATCCGGGGTCCCGACGGAGAGATAAGCTGTGGCCTTTGCAAGAATGGCCGCATCGGCGCGGGCGGTGCGAACGGCCCGCAGACCGCATACGAATTCCACGCGAACTCCGCGGCTCACCTTTTCAGTACCGCGCAACAGCATTCCGCCGATCTGGCCGGTGGAGCGAACATGGGTTCCTCCGCAGGCGTTGTCTTCAATTCCGGCGATTTCAATGAGACGGATGTCGCCTGAACGATCCGGGAGCTTTCGCAATGCGCCGCTGGCCAGCATCGATTCTGCCTCGGTACGAGTAACGTGACGCACGGAGACGGCGCGATCCTCCGCAATCAGTTCGTTCACCACCTGCTCAATGCGCTCGAGGCTGTGTTGTGAAAGCGCCGTTCCGCCGAGATCAATGGTGGAACTTTTCTCACCCAGATGGAAAGAGACCGTGGGCGCACTCAACTCGCGGAGAAAGATCGCCGACAGCAGATGCTGGCCCGTGTGCTGCTGCATGTGATCGAAGCGGCGTTCCCAGGCAATCTCCCCTTCTATGTGCGTGCCGGCGGAAAGCGGCTTGCGCGTGACGTGCCAGACCTGTCCGTGCTCGTCTTCTTCGACGGATTCGACCGGGATCTCAAGCGTAACGCCGCCCGGCGAAGTGGCGCGGACCAGGCCGGTATCGCAAGGCTGTCCGCCGCTGTCGGGGTAAAAGGCGCTGCGGTCGAAGGCCAGCTGCCAGACGGACTCGCCCTGGCTACTGGCCAGCTCGCGTACATCAGTGACAACGGCGGAGAAAGATCTGAGGAACGAATCTTTGTAATAGAGTCGCTCAGCAACGGACATACAAAAACTCCTTGCCGGTGCCCGATCGAGAAATCGCCAGGTGGATCGGGAGGCCGGCGTAGCCTCGCTCCAGTGTAGTGCGGGCGCATCCAACTGTCGCATACTGATTGCTGCTCAACCTCATACATGTCCATCGTTCTGATCTGGACCCTCTCCCTGGCGAGTCTCGCGCTCATGCTGGCGGCCGCGGGGCATTCCCGAATACGTCTGGATCTGTGGAGGCGCATTGCTGCTGGTGGCCACGCGCCTGCTGTCTCTGGGTGGGGCGGGGCGGGCCATCCTCGACGGAGTGGATGTCTACCTCTTTCTGACCGGAATGATGCTGCTGGCGGAGCTGGCCCGGGAGGAAGGCGTGTTCGACTGGGTCGCCGATCTCGCAGTCCATCACTCGCGGGGATCATCGGCCCGCCTGTTTTTGTGGATCTACGGCGCGGGCGTAGTAGTGACAGCGCTGCTCTCGAACGACGCGACGGCGGTGGTGATGACGCCGGCGGTGCTGGCGGCGCTGCGTCGAGCCAGAGTCGAACCCCGGCCGCACCTGCTGGCCTGCGCCCTGGTCGCCAATGCTGCCAGCTTCGTGCTGCCCATCTCGAATCCCGCCAACCTGGTGGTCTTTGACCGGCAGCTGCCCCCTTTGGGTAAATGGCTGGCGGTCTTCCTGCTGCCGTCGCTGGCATCCATTGGAGTCACGTACCTGTGCCTGCGCACAATATTCCGGGAGCCCCTGCGACAGAGTACGGCTCCGGTTGAGGAACCCTATCGGCTGCAACCTGCGGGATGGCTGGCTGTGGCGGCGATCGGAGTCGCGGTGGTAGTGCTCCTGCTTCCTCCGGCTTCGGCATTGCCCTCGGCGCGCCCACGTGTACCGTTGGTGTCCTGGCGATCGCGCTGGTGGCGATTCGCGATCGCGGCGCACCGAAGAATGCGATTCGGAATGTGTCGTGGAGCGTACTGCCACTGGTTGCGGGCCTGTTCATGATTGTCGAGGCCCTGAACCGGGCTGGGCTTATGCGGGTCACGCGCGCGGGAATTGGCTGGATGGCGGCGCTGCACAATGGGTGGGGCGGGTTTACAGGCGGATTCGCTGTCGGCCTGTTTTCCAATGTCATGAACAATCTGCCAGTGGGTCTGGCCACGGGAACGGCTCTGCGTCAGATGGGGCATCACGGAACCCTGGCCCAGGCATTAATGATTGGTGTGGACCTGGGACCGAATCTCTCGGTGACGGGCTCACTTGCGACCATCCTGTGGCTGATTGCGCTGCGACGCGAAGGTGCGGAGATCACCGGGTGGTCGTTTCTCAAAGTAGGCGCGATCGTGATGCCGCTCGCTCTGGCTCTGGCACTGCTGGCTCTGAGGTGACGGGAACGGCCGATTTATAATCGGCGCTGCTGCTTATGGAAAATGAAAAATGCATTCTCGAAGGGCGCCAGGTGCTGGAGATCACCGATATTATGGGGATCCTGCCGCACCGGTATCCTTTTTTGCTGATCGATCGCGTGATTGAGATCGAACGGAAGAAGCGCATCGTTGCCCTCAAAAGCGTCACTATCAATGAACCCTTCTTCCAGGGGCATTTTCCGGGTTATCCGATTATGCCGGGCGCGCTGGTAGTGGAAGCGATCGCGCAGGCCGGCGGCGTGCTGCTCATGCCGGAGGTCCCTGATCCGCATAACAAGCTGATGGTCTTTACCGGCATCGAGCGGGCGCGGTTTCGGCGGCCGGTTGTTCCCGGCGATCAGTTGCGCATTGAAGTGAATGTGCTCAACTGGAAACCGCGCGTCGCCAAACTGGAAGGCCATGCCCTGGTGGACGGCAAACTGGCTTGCGAAGCGACGGTCATGTGCGCGCTGTGCCGCGCATCCCTGAGGCAGCAAAAAGTGAGGGCGCGAAGCCAGGGGGCGAACAGGGGATCCAGGAGTGAGTATCCACCCCACGGCCATCGTCGCGCCCGGCGCGATCATCCCCGGGTCCTGCACGGTAGGACCCGGTGCACGGTGGGTGCGGAGGTGGTTCTCGGCGAGGAATGCGAGTTGGTTTCTCATGTCGTTCTGGACGGCCATCTGCAGGCGGGTGCGCGCAATCGCTTCTTCCCCTTTGCCTGCGTTGGCGTGGCCCCGCAGGACCTGAAGTATCGTGGCGAATCCACAGGGGTAACGCTGGGAGACGACAACTCGATTCGCGAATGCGTCACGATTTCACGGGGGACGACTGGCGGCGGCGGTACGACGGTGATCGGCAGCGGCTGCCTGATCATGGCGTACGCCCATATAGGCCACGACAGCGTGATCGGCGATCACTGCATCCTGGCGAACAGCGCAACGCTCGCGGGCCATGTGATCGTGGAAGATTACGCGACCGTCGGAGCCTTGTGTCCAGTTCATCAATTTTGCCGGATTGGACGCCACGCATATATCGGCGGGGGAACGGTCATCACGCAGGATGTCCCGCCGTTCTCGCTGACCTCTGCCACGCGCGAGACACATCCCTTCGGAATCAACAAAGTAGGTCTGAAGCGTCGGGGGTTTGACGATCGGCGGGTTCGCGCTCTCCACCGCGCTTTTCGTTTGCTTTTTACCGCGAAGATGAACACCAGCCAGGCGCTCGAGAAACTGCGGTCCGAAGCCGCAGACTCAGAGGACATCCAGTATCTGATGGAGTTTATTGCGAAATCAGAACGAGGAATTGTGAGATGAGAGGAAGCCTGGTCGGGATCCGGTGTTCATGGCAGGTTGATCGGTTTTTGTGGAAAACCACGATGGTTGCCTAAAATTTATCTGTTTGTCCCAACAAATGACCCCAGCCAGGGTAACCGGATGAAAATTAAGGAGATTTTGGTTCTGGCGTAGCCAGAAACCGCTGAATTGCCCACAAAACCCAAAGGGGTACAAATTTGGAGGGAAGTCTTCCACAAAGTTTTCCACAATCGGCTTCACCAAAAAAGAGCGGCCTCTGAAGGCCGCTCTTTTACCGAGGAATGGGTTCAGGATCAGTGAGGCGTTGTTGTCCTGGGTGTTGTCCGGGTCGCACCCGGCGCACCACCGGCGTGCGGGGCAGGCGCGGACGGCACGGATGCCGGAGCCGGAATGCCGGATTTGGCGTTGTAGGCCTCGACTACAGGCTTAGTGATGTCCGACTGCGGAGAAGGCCAAAGAACGCCGCTGTTCTGCTGACTGGCATCGAGCACCAGGCCAAAGCCCTGCTGCTGAGCATAGGACACCATCACGTCGTAAACCTTTTGGCCGACCTGCTGGAAGGTTTCCTGGCCGTCGGTCTGTTCGTCGTTGCGAAGGTCTTCAGCCGAGCGCTGCAGGCTCTTGGTTTTGTCGTCGATGCTGCGAAGTTTAGTCTGGCGATCCACGTCGCTGATTTTGGTACCGGCATCCTGAAGCTGCTTCTTCAAGGCGTCGATCTCGGTGTTTTGCTGCTGGAGGGTCTGTTCACGGGGTTCGTACTTCTTGCGCAGGTCGGCGAGGTCGCGCTGAAACTCGTTGGTCTGGCCGACTGCCTGCTGGAAATTGATGACGGCAACTTTCGTGGCGCCCGTGACGGGAACGGAGGCAGCAGCGGCGGTTGGGTCCGGGGTCGCCGGAGAGGCCTGGGCAACGGCTACGACGCCCAGTCCGGACGCGAGCACACAAACGAGTGACAACGAACGCTTCATGGAATTCACAAACTCCTTGGGTTTCCTGGGTGGCTTGGCCCGCATTCTCGCTCTCTCCCATCCCGGCTACCTGACTTCGCCGGAGCAGATCCGGGCACTTGAGTTCCGCCCGGCGGGCAAAGATGCGGACAGAGAGAAATTCTCAGGAACTTGGGCAAATTATAGGACCCGGTGGAGGAGCCGTCAAACAATCCCGGCTCCAAAGGGGGTTACGGTTCGGGGCAGGAACCCTGCCCACGGCGGCTCGCGCTGCCGCGGTCAGAAGGTCGTCGCAACAGTCAGGCGAAATGTCTTGCTGGGTTCCCGCAAAACATACGTGCCGTTATACAGTTGTTCCGCCTGCGCATAGGAGTAGTCGCCGGCGCCACCGGCAGGAAACATGCTGCGGGTAATCAGGTCCTGGCGCCGGAACGTGGTGAAGAGCTTGAGCGGATTGACGGCGTAATAGATGCGGAACGGAGCGTTGATAATCGGCATCATCACATCGAGCTCTCCACCGACCGAGTCACGCGGCACATAATTCGTTCCGTGAATGGGATCGATCGTCGAACTAAAGCGAATCTGCTGGCCGCCCTGGCAAGTGCCATTGATGTAATTGGGGCAGCCGTAGAGGGGCGAGTTCAACGCGTCGATGCCTTCGGGACTCTGGCGCAGCTGATTATCGTTCAACGCCATATCCACGCCGAAGTCGTCGAAGATATTAAAGCCCACGGTGCGCCCGTAGATCGGAATCATGTACTGCAGGTTCCCGGTGAAACTGGTGTCCCGCCACCGATGGTCGCAATGCCATAGACGGGCAACGGAACCTCGATCGGTCCCAGGCTCGGATTGGTCGATCCCGGGGCACGGTGCTCGTCAGGATTGGTCAGCGCATACATCACCCGCGTGGGGACGAATCCATAAGGCGTCACCGTGCGCACGTCGAAGCCGCGGATATCCTGCTCGCCGCCAGCTGAGGGACGATCAAATGGAGGAGCCACGTCGCCGCCGAATCCGGTGATGTAAATGGCCTGCATGCGAAGCCCAAGGGTGTTGCGCCCCTGCTTGTTGAACCAAAGTCCCTTCATCGGCGTGAAGCGCTTGTATTCAACCACCGGACGGATGTACCGGACGCTGCCCCAGATGCCGGCGATCTGCACGGTAGCCCGCCAGGGACTCGCCGCTGTGCGGCAGGTAATTACTGTCGATGTTGCTCGAGTTGTAGCTGAACATCGCCGAACTGGTGACGATACCTTCCAGTGCGTTCTGGCCCTGGATGCCGCTGCGGAAAGCCAGAGTCTGGAACAGATTGCTCGATGCCTGGCTGAAGGCGCGCACCGTAGAGCTATCCCACGAATAAGTAGCGCCGACGCGCGAGAAGCCGAACAGGCTGAAGTGCCGGAGCGGATAGCTGGCGGATAGGGTAAATCCTTTGCGCCCCTGGTTATAGTTCTGCAGCAGTGACGAGATGGCGGAGTTCTCATTCGCGCCGGTGCCGTTCAGGGAATAGCTCTTGGAGGCGTTGTAGTCTGTTTTGCTGTCGAAGACCTGGAACCCCAGATTTAGCGGCCGGTTCCGAACGTACGGTTCGTTGAAAGCGAACATCAACTGGCGGTTCAGACTGCCGGCATTTGCCTGGACGCTGAGGGTTTCGCCCAGCCCAAGGAAGTTATTGGTCTGGTAGTTGAGGCCAAGGAAGGCACCCGACAGACCGCTGACGCCGCCATTGAGGCCTATGGAGTTCTTGCCCTTCTCCTGCACCTTGAGCAGAAGGTCAACCGTCCCGGCTTCAGTGTTCTGGTGTGTCTCAGAGTCCTGATCGACCTTCAGCTCGTTGAAGTACTGCAGCTGGTTCAGGCGCAGCAGGCTCATTTCCCAGAGGTGGCTGTTGTAGACCTGGCCTTCCTGGAGCAGCAACTCGCGGCGAATGACGAAGTCGCGGGTGACGGTGTTGCCCTGGAACTCGATGCGCGAGACGGTGAACTGTTTGCCTTCGTCGCAGTCGATCGTCCATGTCACGGTGTGGCTGGCGTCGTCGAAGGATGGTGTCGGGATCGCGCTGAAGTCGATGTAGCCGTCCTGGCTGTACGCCTTGCGCAGGTTGTCGAGACCTTTGCGGAAGGCGGTCGCATTGAAGGTAGCACCGTCTTTGATGTTGAAGATGCCGCGCAGCGCTCTGGGATTCGCCTGGCCGATATTGCCCGTGAACTTAATGGCCGCCAGACGATAGCGCTCGCCCTCCTCGATATTCATGTGGATGTCGATGCGCTTACCCTTGCGCGGCCGGAAGGTGAACAGCGAAAGGCCGCCCTCGTTCCGGATGTGCGTCTCCGGCTCGCCGACGGCTGCCCGCAGGTAACCGCGGTCCTCATAGGCCAGTCGAACGCGCTCAGAGTCTTCTTCGAGCTTGCTGGCGTCGTAAGTGCGCGCGAACAGATTCTCGAGAATGATGGAATGCGGTATGCCAACAGGCCGCAGGTTGCGCATCGCCTCGCGCAGCGTGAGGGAGCTGACGTGGCGGTTGCCGCCGAAGGTAATTTTGCCCACCTTAACGGTCGGCCCTTCCTTCACATTGAAGATAAGCTGCACCGAAGCGGGCGGGATGTCCTTAACCTCGGGGCGCACGGTCGCAAACTGGTGACCATGCTCGGCCAGCATTTCCCTGATGACCGTGACGGCGCGGGCAATGCGCGCCGGGTCGTACTGGCTTTCGACGGAAAGCCCAACCTTTTCCTTCTTGAACCGGTCAAGCACGTCGGATTGCGTGACGGAATTAAGACCCTTATAAGTGATGTCGCGAATCGTAGGTTTCTCGCGTACGTATACGTCCAGGATGATGCCCTGAGGCGTGTCCTCTTTCTCGATACGGACGTCCTCGAAATAGCCGGTATTCCATAGCGAGTTGAAGTCGCGCTCGATCGTAAGGGGGTCGAAGGGCTCGCCGACGCGGCTGAACATGCGCGCCAGAACCGTTTCCCGGGGGATGCGGCGAGCGCCGATCACACGAATCTCGATGATTTTTTGCTGGCCGACGGGAGCCGCTGCCGCCTGTCCCTGTTCCTCCTGAGCAAACAAATGCGAACCCGGCACGACCGGGGCCAGAAGGAGAATCAACATCAGGGAGCGGCCCAGGAGGCGGCGCCATTTCCTGCTGAATACGTGCGGGGAGCCAGCGCTCCAGGAGTTCACGGGAAAAATAAGCACACCCTCACTGCTCAAAATCGGGCCAATCTTTGGGAAAAGGCGATTATATCAGCGCAAAACCCAGGCGCGGCGACGCCAATCCCGAGCTGAACGTTGCACACCACAGGGCAGCGCGTGGGGCTGATTCCTGTGCGCCATCGTCAGGCTGCATCACTCCGTTTCTCTACCCCGTGCAGCGGCGATGGCGACTGAAACTGCCTGGGGGAAATTGGGATCAGTTTACCGGAAGATCAGAGGACCGCGGAGGCAGAGGCGGTGGCTCTGCGAACATCCACGAGTACCGAATAAAAAACCGGTCCGCCGCCCAGGTCATTGAGGCGCTGCGATGTGAGAAGGTTCACGTTGTGGCCACCGGCTGAAAGCTTGTTCCAGTTCAGGCGGGCGGCCACCACTCCGGGCTGGACGGCACCGTTCAGGTGGGCGCGCAACCGAAGACTGCCGCGATCGTTGAAAACTTCGACAGTATCGTCATCGGCAATGCCGCGGGCGGCAGCGTCCTCAGTATGAATTTCAAGAACGCCGTTGTACGCGGCTTCCATCTCCTGATGTCCGGGCAGATTGGGGAAGGTGGAGTTCATGTAGTTATCCGCCTTTCGCGGCAGGAACTCCAGCGGATATCGCTCGTGCGCGGCGGTATGCCGCGACTCCGGTGCTGGCTGGAAGGCGGGCAGTGGATCGACCCCTTCGGCGGCCAGTGCAGCGGAATAGAACTCGATTTTGCCACTGGGCGTGGCGAAAGGACCTGTAGCAAATGGAAGAAAGCGCTGGTCGTTCTGATCCCCGCAAACGCGAAGCCGCTGCATGCCCCCGGCGCTGGTGAGCGTCTCAGGAGTAATACCGGCCAGCCAGAGATGCTGCTGGTCGGGTTGCGAAGTCCCCAGTGCCTGCGCGATGAGATCGTCCGGAGTATCGAGGAAGCAGGGCTCGGAAAAGCCCATGCGCTGCCCCAGTTGCGAGAAGAGCCAGACATTGGAGCGCGCTTCCCCCAGCGGAGCGATCGCCTGCTCGGAAAGCTGAACGTAGTAGTGGCCGTAGGCCCCCTGAACGTCTTTGTGCTCCAGGAAGGTGGTGGCCGGCAGCACGATGTCGGCATAGTCTGCCGTATCGGTGAAGAACTGCTCGTGAACCACCGTAAAGAGGTCGGCGCGCGAGAGGCCGCGCAGAACCGACTCCTGATCGGGAGCTACCGCTGCGGGATTGGAGTTGTAGACGAAGAGGGCGTGGACAGCCGGATCACGCAGTTCGGTGAGCGCCTCGCCAAGCGTCGACATATTCACGACGCGGGCCGGGCGGCCGAGCGAGCTGGTCAGCATCAGGTCGGGGCGCTCCAGAGCTTCTCTGTCCCAGCCAAAGGCGCCGCTGGTGGAAAGTTGCAGCCCCCCACCATATTGCTTCCACGCTCCGGTAAGCGCCGGCAGCATGGTGATCGCACGGACCGCCGCGCCGCCGTTGTCGCTCCGCTGTACCCCGTAATTGAGACGAATGACTGCGGGCGCCGTCGTCCCGTACAGTTGCGCGAGCCTTTCCACATCCGCTATGGGGATGCCGGTGATTGCCGCGACCCGCTCCGGAGGATAGTCAGCCGCGCGCTCCCGAAGTGGCTCGAAGCCGCAGGTCCAGCGGGCGACGTAGTCCTCGTCATAAAGACGGTCGCGAATCAGGATGTGCATCATGCCGAGCGCCAACGCAGAGTCGGTCCCGGGGCGGATGGGGATGTGCCAGTCGGCGGCACGTGCTGTCCGCGTCGCGTACGGATCGATGACAATCAGCTGGGCGCCATTGCGGCGTGCCTCTTCGACGAAAGGCCAAAGATGAATGTTGTTGCCGTGAATGTTAGCGGCCCAGGCCAGAATCAGCTTCGCATACCGGAATGCCTCGGTGTCCGTACCGAGCTTTTGCCCATACACGGCCTTGAGCGCCTGGCCGCCGGTTTCAGAGCAAATGGTTCGCGCCAGTTGCGAGGCGCCCAGCCGATGAAAGAATCGTCGGTCCATCGAACCGTAACCGAGCACGCCAATGGTGCCGGCGTAGTAGTAGGGCAGGATCGACTCCGGGCCAAAGTCGTGGGCATACTTCAGCCGACGAGGGCGATCTCGCCCAATGCTTCGTCCCAGGAGATGCGTTCGAAGGAGTCCGGCTCGCGGCCACTGGGCAACGGACCTTTGGGAACGCCGGTGCGGCGCGCATGGGATAAACAGCCGCTCGGGCGAGTAGACACGATCGAGATACTCGCCACCTTGCCGCACAGAAAGCCGCGCGTAACCGGGTGCGCGGGGTCGCCGGCGACGTCGAGTCGCTTGCCCGGTCTCGTCCAGGTCACCAACACGCGCACCAGTTCCGGGCAGTCGTGCGTACAGACGGCGTGGACGGTCCTGGACGTCATGGCTCATTGTAGTGGGTCTCGGCCGGGCTCAGCGGATTTCGACTTTAGCGCTCGGCTCCTCGGGTTCTCCCATGGACTCAACCGGCGCCATCGGCAGGGTGAAGAAAAACGTGGCTCCCGCGCCGAGTTCGCTCTCGACGCGGATCGTCCCGCGATGTGCGAGCACGATGTGTTTGACGATCGCCAGACCCAGACCTGTGCCGCCCGATTCGCGGAACGAGCCTTATCAACACGGTAAAAGCGCTCAAAGATGCGGCCCAGATGTTCCGAGGCTATGCCCTGACCGAAGTCCTGGACATAAAACTCAACGGCGTTCTCCACGGGGCGCGCGCCAACGACCACTCGATGGCCTGAGGCGCCGTACTTGATGGAGTTTTCGATGAGGTTGCCGAACACCTGAGTCATAGCGTCGACATCCGCGAGCACAAACGCATCGGTTCTGTCGCCCGCTTCCAGCGAGATCCCTGACTCGACCGTCATGCCGGCGAGCGATTCGATTGCGTCGTGAACGAGAGCGGAGGCCCGAACCGGCTGCACCTTCGGCTTGTGCTCCCCGGATTCCACCTGCGCAAGAGCCAGCAGGTCCTCGGTCAGGCGATTTACACGGCGCGCATTCTTCATGATGATCGACATGAATTCGCGGGCGTGGTCCGGTAATTCCATCCCATCTTCGAGCAGAGTCTCGACGTAACCGGAGATGGAGGTGAGCGGCGTGCGCAGTTCGTGGGAAACATTGGCGATAAAATCGCGGCGCATTTTCTCAGCACGCTCGATTTCGGTTACGTCATGCAGAACGGCGACCGCTCCGCCATCGGGCGTGGGAGCAGCGCTCACTTCGTAAGTACGGCCGGGGACCACGGAGATGGCGCGTCCGGTAATAATGCGGCGCTCGCGCAGGGCCGTCTCCACGCAGCGCAGGATCTCCGGATCGCGAACGCTAACCACCAGGGCTTTGCCGGCTCGAACCGCTCCAGGGGCGATGCGCTGCATGACCGCGTTTGACCAGCTCACCTGCCCGGTTCCGTTCACCGCGATGACGGCCTCCTGCATGGAGTCCAGCAGGGCCGCCAGCTCGCGCTGTTTGCTCTGCAGAGCGTGGAACGATTGTTCGAGGCGGCCGGCGGTGGCGTCGAGAGCCAGGGCCACTTCGCCGATTTCGTCGTTGGCTTCCTCTTCAATGCGCGCCGTGAAATCCCCGGCGGCGATCCGATTCGAAAACGCGACGATGCGACGCAGGCGAACGGCGATCCGCCGGGCAAGAAAGGCGGACACGAGCGTGGCCAGGATCAGGGAGATTAAAGACGCAATTAGCAGATCCCGCCGCAGAATGTGCAGCGCCGCCGCCTGCTGCATCGGCCCCAGCAACGCCACCCGGGCCTGTTCGTGAAGAGAGTGTTCGACGATGTTGCGAAAGGAAAAATCGAGGATTGCCGTTCCGATGCACAGCACCAGCACAAACGAGAAGAGCAATTTGGAAAAGACTCTGCCGGTCACGCGGCCATCCTGGGTGGGTTCATTATCGCCTGCTTCGGGCCTGGAAAGGTCTGCCGGGCAGAATCATCGCGGGTCGTCCGCTGAAGGGCCGTACATCCCAGGAACCGGGACCTCCAGCAGGCGCAGGTACACGCTGAGCTGTCCGCGGTGGTGAATCAGGTGATTCATAAAGACTCGGCGGAGCGCAAGCGCACGGGGCAGAACAGCCATCGTCTGCTCGCCGAACTTCAGGGTCCAGGCGGCAGAGAGCTGATCCTCGCGCAGAACGCCCAGCGCGGCTTTGGCTGCTGCTGCGGCTTCGTCGAAATGGGCCAGCAGATCGCTCGCGGATCCGGCCTGGAAGGGAGCGGTGCCGGGGTTGCGGACGAAAGTCTCAGTCGTGGCAATCGTGACGCATCGGTTAGGCAGGTCGGCAACATGGGAGGCCAGACGTCCGAGGGTCATTGACTTCGCGTGAGGCTTCCAGGGGAAACTGGCTTCGGGCACGCGTTCGAGGATGCGCCGCGTGCTGGCGCTCTCTTCGGCAAACTCCTGCTGCAGCAGTTCCGGGATCGTCATTCCTGCGATCTTAACTCGCGGCGCGTTCGGCCACCTTGGGAATTTCGAAACGATAACCGGCGCCGCGGACGGTCTTCAGATAGCGTGGGTTTTCCGGATCGGTTTCGATTTTTTCCCGGATGCGGCGGACGTAGACATCCACCGAGCGCGGCGTGACGAAGCGCGCGTCCCCCCACACAGCGTCCAGAAGATGATCCCGGCTGAAGACACGACCGGGATGCCGGGCCAGGTAGTCGAACAGGCGGAATTCCGTGGCGGTTGTGGTGGTGAGATTACCCCGCACTTTCAACTGCATGGCGCTGGCATCGATCTCCACGTCTTCAAACGTGATGGCCGAGGGCGTGGAAGGACGTTCGAATCGCCGCAGGACCGCCTTGACGCGAGCCAGGAGCTCGCGTGGGGCAAAGGGCTTGGTAATGTAGTCGTCGGCGCCCAATTCCAGCCCCAGGACCCGGTCATTCTCTCCCGCGCGTGCGGTCACAAAGATGATCGGCACGGCGCTCAGGGCGGGGTGATTGCGCAGGCGGCGGCACACGTCAAGCCCGTCGCCTCCCGGCACCATGATGTCCAGCAGAAAAAGCGCCGGGGCCTGGCGTTCCGCGTCGGGAATCAGGCTGGCCGGGCTGCTGTAAATCCTGGCCGCGAATCCGGCGGCCTCCAGGTGATGCTGAATCAGCCGGGCGATATCCGCGTCATCTTCCAGCACAAAAACGGTCTGGCTCACAGGCGAGAAGGTCCTTTCCGATCTGTCGTGCTCAGGCTAACGCAGGCGGGCAAAGAGAATGCAAAACTTCTGTTAATTTTGCCGGGGCTCGACTCACGACGCGCCGCGGGCAGCAATAGCCCTCTCGTTCGGGAGATTGGCGTTGTTTGTCTATGGTTTGCAGGCGATTCGGGGTGCTATACTCCCGCCATTGATGTTCCAGTAACTACCAGCGGCCCCGTCCAAATATCGATGCTGATTTGTGTCCGGGCCTGGCAGGTGATCAGGATTCTTGCCTGTGCACCGACGGATGATGGAGGGTGCGCGCTCACTGTAGTGGACGCCCCTGGCCAGGTCGGAGAACGGAGACGCCGTGACGAACGTCGTGATCACTGGTGGCGCGGGCTTCCTGGGCGCCCGGCTGGCCCGGGACCTGCTGGCGGCCTGCTTGTCGCGGTGGCGGGCGGCGCGGCCCGGCCGCTGGGCCGGCTGACCCTGGCCGACCAGGCGCCGGTGCCCCCCGACCTGGCCGCGGACCGGCGGGTCACCGCCCTCCACGGCGAGCTCGGCGAGCTGGTCCGGCCGGACGGCGCGGGCTGGAGCGCGCTCACCGGGGCCTCGGTGATCTTCCATCTGGCCGCCGCGGTCAGCGCGGAATGCGAAGCCGACTTCGATCTCGGCGTGCGGGCCAACCTGCGGGCCACCGAGGCGCTGCTGGCCGCGCGCCGGACGGCCTGGAGCAAACCGGTGTGGTGTTCGCCAGCTCGCTGGCCGTGTTCGGCACCTCCCCCGACCACCCGCTGCCCGCCGTGGTGGAGACGAGAGATGCCGCAAGCCGCTTAATCTTCATCACGCTGTCGCCGGGGCGGTTGACCCCGTATTCCGTATCCACCATCGCATAGAAGCCAAGCTTGGCTGTTAGCCGAATCAAATCCGTGTTGTAATCGCCAAAAGGCCAGGCGATGTAGTTCACACGCCGATGCGTGTGCCCCTCGATGTCGCGCTTGGCTCCAGCCAGGTCGTGCTCGATATCGGTCGAAGGCAAGCCCTTGGCTTCTTCCTCCGCGAACGCTGGCCCAGTTTAATGTGCATGCGCTGGGCATGGACCTCAGCTCGAATCACATTGGAAGAATCCATTTCCACGATTTGCGGCCACGTGAGGTGCGGCATGGGCGGCGCTTCATCGCCCATCACCGATGTGACCAAGAACAGCACGCCTTTAAACCCGTATTGCTTCAAAACCGGATAGGCATATTTATAAACGCCCTCGTAGCCGTCATCGAAACTCAGAACCACCGCCTTTGGCGGCTCCGGCATTTTGC
>CAVPCE010000071.1:0-25673 GCA_963702295.1 uncultured Acidobacteriaceae bacterium
CGGAGCACCGCGGGCAGCAACGGGTCGTACAGCTTCTCCAACCTGGCGAACTTCGTAGGCTGCCTGGATAATCCTCCGGCGGCGACGTGCCAGCCGATTCGTTACACCTATACCGCAATTGCGAACCCGGTGGCGCGCGCGACTCTGTTCGACGCGGGCTGTTCTATCAGGATGACTGGAAGGTCAATCCGCGCCTGACCTTCAGCTATGGGTTGCGCTGGGAGTCGCAGAACCGCATCAGCGACAAAAGCGACTGGGCGCCGCGCTTTGCTGTGGCGTATGCCCTTGGGCATGGCGCATCGAATAAGCCGGCCAGGACGGTGGTGCGCGCCGGGTATGGCTGGTTTTATCAGGCGGTTCACAGTGCCCAACGGCTTCGGGGCCAGCGAGCCATACATCATCCAGGCAATTCACGAGAATGGCGTGAACCAGCAGCAATTCATCCAGAGCGGGAACATTGCCTTCAATCCCAACCAGACGGTCCCGATCTCAAACAGCAGTCCAGGGAGCGCGACCGGGCAGAACGCGCCCACCCGCTACACGATTGCTCCAAATTTCAAAGCGGCCAACGATATGGAAGCGGCGATCGGTGTGGACCGGCAGTTGTCGAAGACGATGACCGGCAACGTCACGTATGTGTTCTCGCAGGGAATTCATGAGTTCTTCACGGACAATCTGAGCGCAGCCGCGGAGTTTCCTCTGGCAGATGCAAAGGCGGGCATTTATCCGACGACGATCGTGAATGCGCCACCGGCCAATGATCTGCAATACCAGTCGGGCGGCTTTTACAAGGAACATCAGGTGATGGTTACCTTCCGTGCGACTTACCGGAAATTCAGCTTCTTCACCAATTACACGTACAGCAATGCGAAGGGCGATACGAGCGGGATCGGATCAGTGCCGTCGGTTTCCAGCGATCCCGGTCTCGACTACGGGCGCACGACATTCGATGTAGCGAACCGCTTCATGCTGTTCGGGAATTTCACGCTGCCATGGAAGATCTCCGCATCCCCCATGGTGATGGCGAACTCGGGAACGCCGTATAACGTCGTGACGGGCGATGAACTGACAGGCAACAATCAGTTCAACGCGCGGCCCACTTACGCGAGCAGCTGCAGCGAGCCGGGGGCGTTTCAACCCGCTGGATTCCCCTGTCTGGATGCTCTGCCGTACGGATATGGCGCGCAGTCGGGCAGCGGGGCGACGCTGGATCCGTCGGCTGTGGGCGAGAAAATCATTCCCTATGGAATCGGCACGGGACCGTCGAACGTGAGCGTGAATATGCGGCTGAGCAAGGTGCTTGGCATCGGACCGAAGCTGGCTGAGGGCCAGCATGGTCCCGGCGGCGGTGGCGGCTTCCACGGCGGCCCCCGAGGCCTGGGCGGCGGCGGCCTCAGCGGCAACCGCGGCGGACCGGGCCGGATGGATCAGGAGGTTGCGCGCAAATATAGTCTGACCTTCTCTGCCTGGGCGACCAACATTCTGAACCATGAAAACCTGGGAACGCCGAGCGGCGCGATCAGCCTGTCACCGGATCCGCTTACCGGAGGCCTGACACCCAACAAGAATTTCGGGACGTCGCAGACGATTGCGGGAGGATTCTTCCACGGCCCCACCTCGGGGAACCGGACGCTGTTTCTGGAGGCTAGCTTTAGCTTCTGAGAAGCAGTTGGGAAAGTGGGCAGTTCAAGAGCGGTCAGCCGGAGTTCGGCTGGCCGCTTTTGTTTGTCCCTGGGCTGGCGCGACTCAGGATTGCTGGCGTTTCTTCCAGAGTAGGTACAAACCCCAGGCGGCGATGGTGCAGACGTCCTGGATGGTGCCGTCGAGGAGCATTTGCTCGAACTCGGCGATGGATGTGGTGCGCAGGATCAGATCGTGCTCTTCCGGGTCGGGATCGGCGCCGGCGGGCGTGAGGCCGGTGGCCAGGAAGACATGCTGCTTCTGGTGGGCGAATCCATAGGCGATCCACATACTGCCCAGCGAGGTCATGTTTCGGGCGACGAGGCCGGTCTCCTCGCGGAGCTCGCCGCGAGCCAGTTCCTCGGGATCGACATCGGCGGTCTCCCACCCCCCCTGGGGCAATTCCAGGCTGCGCTGCTGGATGGTGTAACGGAATTGTTCGACCAGATAAACCGTCTCGCCCTCGATGGGGATGATGACGGCGCAAGGGTCTTTTTCGACCACTCCATAGAGGCCGCGGGCGCCGTTGCTGCGCTCGATCTGATCTTCGCGGAGGCGAAGCCATGGGTTTCGGTAGATCTCCCGGGAGGAGAGGGTGCGGATGCTCATGGGGCTAGGGTACCAACGGCGCGTTTTGCACGACCGGCGTTTGCCTGGACCGGCGCGCGTCCGTACCATAGAGGAGAGACAAAGCAACGACTTGCCCTGCGGCCTCGGACACGGCCGCGGAAAGTCAGGTCGAATATCATGCCGCTTCCCCCTGCGGTCCGCAGCCCTGAGAGCCTGCGAGGACTGAGCGGGAAACCGGCCCGGGAAGGGCGCACATTTTGACATCGGAAGAGACGACAGAGACAGGTGCCGCTGTGGCGGCGGACAACGAAACTACGGAGCAAAACTCCGGCGCAGGCGAGCCGGGAGGTGGCTCCGGTGAAGCGGGTGCGGTACACCAGCACGCGCAGCCCAGCCTGAATCCTGAATGCACGCGCGAAGTCGACATCGAAGTGCCGGCAGAGGCGGTGACGAAGAGCTTCCGCGACGTAACGAAGCGCTATCAAAAGCTGGCACGGATTCCTGGGTTTCGGCCCGGCAAGGTGCCGGAGAGCGTGCTGCGCTCGCGCTTTGCGGGGGCAATTCGCGAAGAGGTGGTGGAAGCGATCGTGCCGCCACACTTCCGCGAGGCCATTGCCGGGAAAGGACTGCGGCCGGTCTCGCAGCCGCAGGTGACGGACCTGAACCTGGAGGAAGGCAAGCCGCTGCGCTTCAAAGCAGTCTTTGAGGTCGTGCCAGAGTTCTCCGTGGACGGCTACCAGGAAGTGCGCGTGGAGAAGCCGGACACGGAGCTGACCGAAGCCGAGTACCAGGCGGAACTGGAACGGATTCGTGACGCACGATCGACCACGGAAGCGGTGACGGAAGATCGCGGTTTGGCGGACGGTGACTGGGCACAGATCAGCTTCACGGGCGCGCTCGAAGGAGAGAGTGCCGAGGGGGAGAATCAAACTCCGCAACCCATCGAGGGACAGGATGTGTCCGTGGAGATCGGAGGCCCGGACACTGTGCAGGCATTTACAGACGCGCTGCGCGGCTCCAGGCCGGGTCAGGAGCTGAAGTTCGAGGTAACCTATCCGGGGGATTTCGGACAGAAGCGGCTTGCGGGTAAAACGGTCGCATACGCGGTGGAGGTGCGCGGCATCCAGAAAAAGGTGAAGCCGGAGCTCAACGACGCGTTCGCGAAGGAAATGGGGAAGTACGAGAACCTCGAAGACTTCGAGAAGCAGCTCAGGGATCACCTCGCATCCGATAAAAAACACAGAGTTCTGACCGACACGCGGAATCGCCTGGTCGATGCTCTGGTGACAAAATTTGCCTTCCCGGTACCGGAGTCGATGGTGCAAAACCAGGTGGACACCCGGCTGGAGCGTGGATTGCGGGCGCTGGCAGCGCAGGGCATGCGAACCGAAGACATGCGGAAGCTGGATTTCGACCGCTTGCGCGAGGCGCAGCGGGAGTCGGCGACGAGCGAAGTAAAAGGGGCTCTGGTGCTGGATCGAATTGCCGATGTGGAAAACGTCCAGGTCAGCGATGAGGAGACGGAGCGGGAACTGCAGATCATCTCTTTGCAAACACGCGAGCCGATCGAAAGCCTGCGCGATCGTTTGACCCGCGAAGGCGGTCTGGCTAGAATTCGGGAACAATTGAGAAGGGAAAAGACGGGAAACTTGCTCGTCGAACGCATGTCCTGAATTGCCTCGCTGGCGCGAGGGTGATGCTGGTCACTGACGATGCGGCGGCAATGCCGCAGAACAGAGAGTAGAGAGAAGTATGGCTTTAGTACCTATGGTCATCGAGCAGACGAGCCGCGGCGAGCGGGCGTACGACATCTATTCGCGTCTGCTTCGCGACAACATTATCTTTCTCGGCACGCCGATTGACGATCAGATTGCGAACCTGGTGATTGCGCAGTTACTGTTTCTCACTGCAGAAGATCCGGAAAAGGATATTCAGCTGTACATCAACTCCCCGGGTGGCTCGATTACCGCGGGGTTGGCGATTTACGACACCATTCAGTACATCAGGAATAGCGTGCAGACGCTGTGCATCGGGCAGGCGGCGAGTATGGGCGCTTTTCTGCTGATGGCGGGAACGAAGGGCAAGCGTTTTGCTCTGCCGAACTCGCGGGTTCTGATCCATCAGCCGTCGATGGGCGGACTGGCCGGACAGGCGACCGACATCGACATTCACGCGCGCGAGATCATTCGCATTCGCGAAATCACCAACAAGCTCATGGCCAAGCACACCGGCCAGAATCTCGACAAGATCGAAAGAGACGTGGAACGAGACTTCATCATGAACGCACCGCAGGCGAAAGAGTACGGGATCATCGACGAGATTATCGATCGTCCGCGGACCAACCAGTAGGGACTCCCCCAGGGGCCTCGCTGAGCAGTCAAGGAGTTTGCCGGAGATGAAAACGCGAACGGGATCGGATGAAGCACTTCGCTGTTCGTTCTGCCACAAGTCGCAGGACGCCGTCGCCAAGTTGATTTCATCGCCGAGCGATTATCCGCGCGCCTATATCTGCGACGAGTGCGTTGCGGTCTGCAATTCGATTCTTGAAGACGACCGAACCGAGGCTCAGACCGGAGCCGCGCCCACTCACTTGCCGAAGCCGCTGGAAGTGAAGGCATTCCTGGACGAGTACGTCATCGGGCAGGATCAGACCAAGAAGAAGCTGGCGGTGGCCGTCTACAACCACTACAAGCGCGTGCAGATGAATCGGACGCGCGGTACCGATGTGGAGCTGTCGAAGTCGAACATCCTGCTGGTGGGGCCCACGGGCAGCGGCAAAACACTGCTGGCGCACACGCTGGCCAAAATGCTCGACGTGCCGTTCGCCATTGTGGACGCGACGACCCTGACTGAAGCCGGCTACGTGGGCGAGGATGTCGAGAACATCATCCTGAAGCTGCTGCAGGCGGCTGACGGCGACGTGGCGCGGGCTCAGACCGGCATCATCTACATCGACGAGATCGACAAGATCGGGCGCAAGGACGAGAATCCTTCGATCACGCGCGACGTTTCCGGCGAGGGCGTGCAGCAGGCGCTGTTGAAGATTTTGGAAGGCACGGTAGCGAATGTGCCGCCGCAGGGCGGCCGCAAGCATCCGCACCAGGAATTCACGCCCGTGGACACGACCAACATCCTGTTCATCTGCGGCGGAGCGTTTGTGGGACTGGAGCGGGTGGTCGGCCGGCGCGTGGGCAAGAAGGCACTGGGGTTCAAGGCTCTCTCCGATAAGGAGCTGGAGCCAGGCGCCGGGTTGATCCGCGCGCAGCGCGACAGCGAACTGCTGCGCCAGGCGGAGCCGCAGGATCTGATCAAGTTCGGGCTGATCCCGGAATTCGTGGGCCGGCTTCCGGTGATGGGCATTCTGGACGAGCTGGACGAACCGGCGCTGGTGGAGATTCTGACCAAGCCGCGCAACGCAATCCTGAAGCAGTATCAGAAGCTGTTTGATTACGAGGGCGTGAAACTGACCTTTACCGATGACGCGACTCGTGCCGTAGCTCAGGAGGCGCTCCTGCGCAAGGTGGGCGCGCGCGGATTGCGCATGATCCTCGAAGAGCTGATGCTGGATCTGATGTACCACCTGCCCAGCAATAAGAAGGTGAAAGAAATGGAGATTCAGGGCAGAGATGGTCCACAACCGGCATCTCTCGATGGCGCTGCTCGACAAAGCCGGCTAGACGGGATCGGACCTCCCTGGAGGGGTAATCACGACGCAGTTTGTCGCCTGAGCCATGGGCTGGCGACGCATAAATTGTGACTTTGCGGCAGGATGTTGAGTCCAACAGGCATGTGAGCGCTCCTCTTTGCTGCTGGTGCTGATTTTAGTTCCCCTGTCTGACAAAAATGGCTGGCGTTCGGCAGCCTGTCTCCCGGATGGGGTACTCTTTCCCTAAGAGCGCGACCCGTTACAATCGTTCAACGGAAGACAACCCTCCGCGAAAGGAATCCCGTGAGCCAGCCGTCCAAAGAAAGCCGGGAACGCAACGAGCTTCGCAAGCTCCCCATGATGCCCATCCGGGACATGGTGATCTTCCCGCACATGATGACTCCGTTCGTGGTGGGTCGCGAATCGAGCGTGCGTGCTTTGGAAGAAGCGCTGAACGGTGAGCGCAAGATCTTCCTGGCCACACAGCACGACGCGCGCATCGACGAGCCGCGCCCCGACGAGATCTTCCAGGTGGGCACGGTCGGCAACATTGTGCAGAGCGTGCGCATGCCGGATGGGAACATCAAGGTTCTGGTGGAGGGACTGGAGCGGGCGCGGGCTGTGGAGATCAGCGACGCAGACGGCTTCTTTGTCGCCACCGTCAAGGTTGCGAAGCCGCTGACAGAGGTCACACCGCAGATTGAGCAGCTCGTGCAGCGCGTCACGTCGCTGTTTGAGCAGTATGTGAAGCTGCAGCAGTCTCTGAATGTGGAGACTGTGGCGTCGGCGATTCGGACCGATGAGCCCTCGAAGCTGGCCGATACGATTGCGGCGAATTTGCAGCTCGAAGTTCCGGATAAGCAGGAGCTGCTGGACATCTTCGACCTGCCGGACCGGCTGCTGAAGATTGCCGATGTTCTCGATATCGAGATCGAGAAGCTGAATATGGACCGCAGCATCCAGTCGCGGGTGAAGCGGCAGATGGAGCGGGCGCAGAAAGAGTACTACCTCAACGAGAAGATCAAGGCGATCCAGAAAGAGCTGGGGCGCGGCGAGAAGAGCGAATTCGACGAGCTGAAGAAGAAGATTGAAACGGCGGGGATGCCGAAGGATGTCTTCGAGAAGGCGACGCAGGAGCTGAAGAAGCTGGAAGTTATGCCGCCGATGTCGGCTGAATCGACCGTCTCGCGGAATTATCTCGACTGGCTGCTGGCGGTGCCGTGGAAGAAGAAGTCCAAAGAGACGCGGAGCATCGATCACGCGGAAAAGGTACTGAACGCAGATCACTATGGGCTGGAGAAGATCAAAGAACGCATCCTGGAATTCCTGGCTGTGCGTCAGCTGGTAAAGAATCCCAAGGGCTCGATCCTGTGCTTCGTCGGACCTCCGGGCGTGGGCAAGACCTCGCTGGGGATGTCGATTGCGAAGGCAACGGGGCGCAAGTTCGTGCGCATGTCGCTGGGCGGCGTGCGGGATGAGGCGGAGATTCGCGGGCACCGGCGGACGTATATCGGCGCGCTGCCGGGGCAGATCATTCAGTCGATGAAGAAGGCCGGTACGCGAAATCCGATATTCATGCTGGATGAGGTGGACAAGATGGCGTCGGACTTCCGGGGCGATCCGGCGTCGGCGCTGCTGGAGGTTCTCGATCCGGAGCAGAACCACAGTTTCCAGGACCACTATCTTGATGTTGAGTACGATCTGTCGCAGGTGCTGTTCGTAGCGACGGCCAATGTGCTGCACACGATTCCAGCTGCGCTCCAGGACCGCATGGAGATCCTGCGGCTGCATGGCTACACCGAAGTCGAGAAGCTGGAGATCGCCAAGCAGTACCTGGTGAAGAAGCAGCGCGACAACACAGGCCTGACCGAGAAGAACATCGTCTTCACCGACGCGGCGCTGACGGAAATGATCCGGAGCTACACGCGGGAAGCGGGCGTGCGGAACCTGGAGCGAGAGATCGGCAATGTGTGCCGCAAGGTCGCGCGCAAGGTAGTGAAGGCCGGCGCAAAGCACAAGGAGACGCTGACTGCGGAGAATCTGCCCGATTTCCTGGGCGTGCCGAAGTTCCGCGACTCGCTGGTGCATGAGAAGAGCGAGATCGGTCTGGTAAACGGGCTGGCATGGACCGAAGTCGGCGGCAGCATCCTGCAGACCGAAGTACAGGTACTGGACGGCAAAGGCAAGCTGACAACAACTGGACAGCTGGGCGACGTGATGCAGGAGTCGGCGCAGGCGGCGCTCTCGTACGTGCGCAGCCGGGCGCAGCATTTGGGACTGCCGAGAGACTTTTATCGCAACGTGGATATTCATATTCACGTCCCTGAAGGAGCGATTCCGAAGGATGGACCGTCGGCCGGCATTACACTGGCGACGGCGCTGGCCAGCGCGCTGGCGAAGATTCCGGTGCGGCGCGATCTGGCGATGACCGGCGAGGTGACGCTGCGCGGCAAAGTGTTGCCGATCGGCGGTCTGAAAGAAAAGCTGCTGGCGGCGCATCGCGCAGGGATCTTCGAGGTGATTCTGCCCGAGGACAACCGTAAGGATCTGCCGGAGATTCCCGACAACCTGAAGAGTGCGATGAAGCTGAACTTTGTGGACACGATGGACGAGGTGCTGAAGGCTGCGCTCGAGACTCCGCTGCCGGAACTGCACGAAGATACGCCAAAGGTGCTCGAAGGCGAAGGGATCGGACCGCTGCCGCAGGGGTCGAGCCCGGAGCAGAGGCCGCATCAGTAGGAACAGGGACTACGGGATACGGTTTACGGTGTAGAAAAGGCAGGCTCGATGAGCCTGCCTTTTGATTTGCGCGGGCCTGCGCGTTTAGTGATGGTCGGCGTCGCGCGCGGCCTCCCAGATCTCGCGATCGGCCTGCTGGAGCAACTGCTCGGCATGTTGGGCGTGACCGTGCAGGTCCCAGCGATTGGCGCGCTGTGCGGCAATAAGATAACCGTCTGCCTGATGGGTGAGCTGTTCAGCCTGCGCGAGGTT
This sequence comes from uncultured Acidobacteriaceae bacterium, assembly GCA_963702295.1. Lineage (GTDB taxonomy): Bacteria > Acidobacteriota > Terriglobia > Terriglobales > Acidobacteriaceae > Palsa-343. The sequence continues at coordinate 8,888 of CAVPCE010000071.1, forward strand.
GGGGTGGCGACGCCACATGTCCCGGTCGTGGTCGTGGTCGCGATCCTGCGCAAGGGCGAAGCCGCCAGCGATACCGGAAAGGGCGATAAGGGACATCCAGGCGAGTTGACGTGGGTTCATGCAATTGCCTCCGTGGGGCACAAAGTACCAGAAGCGGATGAAATGCGCTACGGGTTTGCAGGGTAGCTAAGAGCTGGCTCGCTGAGGAACGGGTAGCCAAGCTTCGGTCAGCTAAAAAGCGGTCAGCGAGGCGGAAGGCTCGCGGCCTGGCCTGCCTTCTTTCTCATTGGGGAGCAGCCGAGGGTGAATTCGTCGAGGCAATAATGCTCGTTCCATGAACGGAGAGGCTAACCGCTGATCCCTCGCCCTGCCACGTACCAAGATCGAACGCCTTGCCGGCGGCGACCGTTTGCTTCGCAATCGAGTTGAAGATTAGCGGCTTCCCGGGCATGCACTGTTGCGGTTTGCCCGAGGCCTGGTAGAAGTCGGCTTCGCCATTTGGCTTTCCGACAACGACTGCGTGGCCGTCGGGATCGACGAGGACGGCGTTGCGCTCGTCGACGCCGATGGCGCGGATGGTCTTTGCTTGTCCTGAAGCCAGGATGCGGGCCATGAAGACGAGCAGGCGGCCTTCGCGGTGGCGCGTGTCGAAATGTGTGTCGGTGATGATGCCGCGCAGGATGGGAATGCCGAGCAGGTCGGGCGCTATGACGACCTGGCGGTAAAAGGGATCGGCGAGGGCCTTGTCGGAGGTGAGGTCTTTGTCGTCGGGTTTGTCGTTCTGGGCGGAGTAGATGTAGTGACCGAGGACGGCGAGTCCGGCGCTGGTTCCACCGAAGGAAACGCCCCGCTGGACCGCATCGCGGAGAGCGGTTTCGACAAGTGAGTGGGTCCAGTTGCCGATGTACTTGCCCTGATCGCCGCCGGAGATAAAGATGGCAGCTGCGTCATCGATGGCGTGCTTCACGAAGGGATCGTTAGCAGCCTCGCGGGTAGGGATGATGAGTGTCGCTACCGAATTGATGTGGCAGAGCGGCTGGATGTAGGGGTTGTAATCATCGGTACCGGAGGCGCGGAGAACGAGAAAGTCGCCGCCGTCGGCGTGATTGCAGAGCCAGCGGAAGGCCTCGTCGATATCGGCGCCGCCGCCCATGAGCGCGTAGCCGGCGCGCGGATGGACGTGGACGTCGGTCTTCGCGCCGAGGCGGAAGTACTGGTAAGGCGCGGGTGCTGGAGCTGAGTTCTGTGCAGCCGATTGCGAAAGGCTTTCACCACAGAGGGCACAGAGAAGGCAGAGAACGGGGGAAGAACGACCACGCGAGGCGCTTCATATTTGTTTCAGGGCCTGGTCGAGGTCCGCGAGGATGTCTTCGATGTCCTCGATGCCGACGGAGATGCGTACGAGGCCTTCTGTAATGCCGATGCGCTCGCGCTCTTCGGCCGGGACAGCGGCGTGCGTGGTTGTCGCGGAGTGGGAGATGAGGGACTCGACGCCACCGAGGGATTCGCCATTGGTAATGACACGGACGGCGCGGAGGATCTTGTCAGCGTTGGCGCGGGAGCCCGATTCGAAGGCGATCATGGAGCCGAAGCCGGACATCTGGCGCTTGGCGAGCTCGTGCTGCGGGTGCGTTTCAAGGCCAGGATAGAAGACCTTGCTGACCTTCGGGTGTTTGGCCAGATACGCGGCGACCTTTCGGCCATTGGCATCGTGCTGGCGCATGCGGACGGCGAGAGTTTTGACGCCGCGAAGAATCAGCCAGCTTTCAAACGGCGAAAGAATACCGCCAGTGCATTTTTGGACGAAGCGGAAGTTCTCGGCGAGGTCGGAGCGGTTGGTGACGAGCATGCCGCCGAGGCCGTCGCTGTGTCCGTTGAGGAACTTGGTGGTGGAGTGCATGACGACGTCGGCGCCGAGCGCGAGCGGCCGCTGAAAGTAGGGCGACATGAAGGTGTTGTCGACGCTGAGCGGGACGCCTTTTTCGTGGGCAATATCGGCGACGGCGCGAATGTCGGTGAGCTGCATGAGCGGGTTGGTCGGCGTCTCGATGTGGACGAGCTTCGTTGTCGGCCGAATGGCGCGGCGGACGTTCTCTGGGTCGGAGGTGTCGACCCAGGAGAACTCGATGCCGTGGCGGACGATGACCTGGCTGAAGAGGCGCGCGGTGCCGCCGTAGACGTTATGTCCACAGATGACGTGGTCGCCAGCGTTGAGTAACGTGACCAGTGCCGCGATAGCGGCCATGCCGCTGCCGAAAGCGTGTCCAGAAGTCCCGCCTTCGAGTGAGGCGATGCGTGGCTTCGACGGCATCGCGGGTAGGGTTGTTGACGCGGGAGTACTCCCATCCACGATGTTCCTCGATGCCCTGGAGCTGGTAGGTGGAGGTGGGGTAGATGGGAACGGTGACGGCTCCGGTGCGAGGATCAGGTTCCTGCCCGTCGTGAATGGCGCGGGTCGAAAAGCCACGGGTCGATTGGGTCATGACTGAATCAGGGTACAAGGTACGGGGTACAGGGTACAGGCTTTAGGGTGCAGGGGCTCAGGCTGGAGGGCCAACCCGTGTAAATAAAAACCGTTAGCTTTAAGTAAGTGCTTCCTTTTCAGTCGATTGCGCGTATCAGGAGGAGCCCCCTTACTCTATGTGCGGCAGCATAAGGACTTGGGAGGGGGCTCCTCTAACCCTGGGCTGGCGACTCATTCTGGTTCTGCAACAAGCGAAAAGCCCGCGCGCGGCGGGCCTTTTTCTTTTTCTATCCTAAGTTCAGAATACCAAATCTACGCGAGTTTACTGCCAGATTTGGGAGGGTATTTTGGCGTGGAAGTCTTGTGGAATCAGAGGACATAACTTTAGTTTCCGGAGGAGGGTCTTGACAAGATTTCCACAAAGAGGGGCAAAAGGGCATACTCGCGATTTCTCACTATTTCAGCAAGGGGAATAACAAAACTTGAATGTTGTGAGGATGTATATTAAGTTTGTTAAGTTCTCTATTGACATTCGCTAGAACTTGTCGCATCGTAGTTCATGTCTGGTGAGTTTTGGGGAGGTCGCGGTGGCGGAAGGCGCAAAGAGCGGGATGGAATGGCAGGAGCTGACGAAGCTGACTCAGGGGCAGGCTCTGGTCGTGGAACGGGTGCGGCTGACGGGGAAGGGCGTGGCGATCGAGGGGTCATTTGAGCTGCCGCAGCTGGCGCGGCTGAGCGCCGAGGATCAGGTGTTTGTGGTGGCGTTTGTGCGGAGCCACGGATCGATCAAGGAGATGGAGCAGGTGTTTGGGGTGAGCTATCCAACGATCAAGGCTCGGCTGAACCGGATTGCGGGGAGCCTGGAGTTTGTGGAGACGAATCCTGCGCCGGGACGAACCGAGGTAATGGATCGGCTGCAGCGGGGAGAGATCTCGGCGGCTGAGGCGATTGCGGAGCTGGAGAAGAGCCAGGGGTAACGAGCTACGGTTTACGGGATAGGTATGCGGAGGCGAGTGATGATTCCGTGGGGAGCTTCGGTGCGAGTGCAGTGGAGGAACGGTGCGGGGAAGACAGCACCGGTTCTGGATCTGGGTGCCGCTGTTTCTGGTGTGGCTGGTCCTGCTGCCGCTGGTGCTGATTTTGTTTCCGGTGGTGGCGGTGGTTTGCATGTTTGTCCACCTGAATGCGGTGCGGCTGTATGGAACCGCCTGGGGAATTGTGAGTTCGCTGCGGAAGACTCTGGTGGAGGTGGACACGCCGGAGGTGCGGGTGTGGGTGCGCGTGGCTTGAAAGGCAGCGTACAGGGTGCAGGGTACCGGGTGCGGGGGAGTTACCGGGAGATGGCGGAAAAGGTTGGGGCGAAGTTGAAGTCAGCCTGATTCACCACAGAGGACACAGAGAGCACAGAGAAGCTCCAGCGGGTCGGCAATCGGGAGTGAATCAGACTGGCGGCAAGATAGCGGATAGCGGACAGGGGATAGAAAAATAGAAAGGCAGGGGGAGCGATGGGCGACGAACGGAGACAGGTACTGGAGATGTTGGCGGCGGGGAAGATCAACGCCGGTGAGGCGGAGAGGCTGCTGGCGGCGCTCGAAGGGAATGCGGCGAAACGGAGCTGCTGGATCGGCGGCGGGCGCTGCGAGTGGAGCAACGCCGGGGACGAAAACGAAGCCGAAGTATCTGCGGGTTCTGGTGGAGGCCGATGAGTCCATGACGGGACTGAAGGGCGGCCCAACGACGGTGAACGTGCGGGTGCCGATGCAGCTGCTGCGCGCGGGGGTGCGGCTGGCGGGGCTGATTCCGCAGCAGGCCCATGACCAGCTGGACGCGGCGTTCAGCAAACATGGGGTGCCGCTGACCCTGTCGCAGATCAAGCCGGAGAACCTGGAAGAGCTGATCGACCACCTTGAGGATCTGACAGTGGATGTGGATGGGAAAGACGGCAATGTGACTAAGGTGAAGGTGTTTTGTGAGTGAGAGAGCACGGGATACGGGTTACGGGTTAGCGAGCGGATAGCGTTTAGCGGATAGCGAGAACGAGCGGGCGGGGCAGCAAAACAGACGAAAGCTTTGAAATTGATGGCCGCTGTTGTTATGAGCGACAGCGGTACAGGCGAGGCTCGCCCAAAATGGGTGAAACCAACGTGAGGAAAACAGGAGGACACAGCGATGACCAACATGACTACAGCAACGACGACGATCCCTATGCCGAAGCCGCATCGGGATCGGGGAATTGAAGGCGGGATGGCGCAGTGGTATGCGAAGACCACAGGCAAATCCATTCAGGAATTTCAGAAGCTCGCGCGCCGCATCGCGGAGGAGTTGCCGGAGGGCGGGCGTGTGCTGGAAGTGGCGCCTGGGCCTGGCTATTTCTGCATCGAGCTGGCGAAGCTGGGACCGTATGCGATTACGGGGCTGGATCTGAGTCCGACGATGGTGGAGATTGCGCGGAAGAAGGCGGCGGAGGCCGGGGTGCAGTTGGACTTCCAGCAGGGGAACTCGGCGAACCTGCCGTTTCCGCGGGAGACATTTGATTTCCTGGTGTGCCGGGCAGCCTTCAAAAACTTTGCGCAGCCGGTAAGGGCGCTGCAGGAGATGGCTCGCGTGCTGAAGCCGGGTGGGCGGGCGCTGGTGATCGACTTGCGAAGAGACGCGTCGTGGGGCGATGTGAGCTCTGCGGTCGACGAGATGGGACTGGGGCTGGTGAATCGCGCGATCACCAAGCTGACGTTTCGTTTCATGCTGCTGAAGAACGCGTATACGCGTGAGCACTTCGAACACATGACGGCCCAAGCTTCGTTCTCGGCGGTGGAGATCCGGGGAAATGGGATCGGGTTCGAGGTGTGGATGACGAAAGGCAGGAGCCAGGGTTTACCGGGTTACGCGATAGGAATCGCATAGCGGACACGAATAGCATCCCTTCCGGTGCAGTGCGCCGGGCTTTCGGGCTCGGCCTTTTTTTTGTGGGAAGAGGCGATGGGTTTCGCCACGAGAAAACCCGACGTGCACCACAGAGAACGCAGAGGACACGGAGCCTAAGGTTTCAGCGAGGGATCAGTTTTCAATCGCGATTGGTCTTCGAGGCCAACCATGCAAGACAGGCTGCCAACTTAGAATCTCACGCCGCCTCCGAAGAGGAGCGTAATGGAAGAGCGGCGGCGCGGGGCGTAGTAGAGGTCCTGGTTCTGGGGGAGTTGGATATCGGCGGCATGGTAGTGGATGTAGGTGTTGCCGGCTTCGGCGCGCAGGAGGAGATGGCGAGCAGGATAGACCTCGAGGATTCCGCCGGAGTCGAGGGCAAAGTCGGTGGTCTTCTCCCATTGGATTGCGGGTGGCGCTTCGCGCCAGGCGGTGCGGGAGAACTGAATGGCGCCGGGACGAACTTTCGCGAAGTAGCCCATGCGGCCGCGGCGAATGCCGGCTTTGAATCCGGCGAGGGCGTCGGTGGTGGTGCCGCCATCCTGGGGAAAGATGAAGCCGTCTTTGTGAGGCGAGTAGAAGGCGGTGGTATCGAAGGAGAGATAGCGGGAGAAGTTCCAGGAGAGGAAGGCGCCGCCGCCGGAGTTGGCCTGCATTTGCGCCAGGGAAAGATGGAGGCGCTGCTCGAGGGAATAGAGCATGCCGATGTCGATGGGCTGACGCGTCGGGGAACTCTCGGTGTCATCGTGGAAGGCGCCGAAGCGGTGAGCGAGGGAGACGGCGAGGCCGAGGTGATCGGCGAGGTGGCCTTCGTGAAGGTCGAGGAAGCCGGGCGCACGGGCCAGGACCTGATCGTACTCGGCAAGGAGGGTTTGAGAGATATCGAAGCGAAGGATGGTGCGATCGGAAGGGTAGAGCTCGATGACGCCGCCGGTGTCGAGGGCGAAGTTGGTGCGGGGCTGATAGTCGCTCGGCTGCTCGGCATGGATCTCAACATTAAGCCCCGGAGAGAAGGAAGCGAGGCCGGGCTCGATTTTGCCGTAGAGGCCGAAGCGGCGACGGCGCCATCCGGCTTTCACGCCGGCGAGGGCGATGAGTTCGTGCCCGTTATCGACACCGAAGGAGGTCTGAAAGCCGGGCAGGTAACCAAGAGAACCTTCGAACGCGAGGCTGGGAGAAAGGTTCCATGTGTAGCGTCCGAAGGGTCCGGCGAAGATATGGCGGGGACCGATGTAGTCGGGGATGGCGCTGGGTGCGACGTCGACGTAAAGGCTGGAGGTTTGAGACTGGAGGCCGAGCCCGATTTCCTGGCGGGTGAACTGCTGGGCAGGAGCAAGAGAGGGAAGGAGCAGGAAGGCGATCCACAACGAAAGGGCATTGCGCCCGCGGAACTGCCAGACCAAAGAGTCTCTCTCCGTCAGAGGGGAGATGCGTTGGTCCTATGGTAACGGAGCGGGCGCGATTGTCCTGCTGCAGAAAGAACTTCAGGGGCTAAAAAGCCCGGATTCAGTTGGATCGCTTTGCGGCACGACCAAGGTCGTGCCCTAATAGAAGAGCAAGACACAACTACGCAGCAAGACACGGTTCTTCAACGAATCTCAGAAAGGAGAGGCGCTATTATTGCGGCTGTACAGAAACCTCGACGGGACGGGTGTCTGCTTCAGCGGCGTTTTTGTGCAGCTGATGGTGGAGGCAATAGAGGGCGAGCTCGAGACGATCGGAGACGCCGAGCTTGTCGTAGATCTTGCGCAGGTAATTTTTGACGACCTGCTCGGTGGTGCCGAGCTGATAGGCAATCTCCTTATTGCGCTTGCCCTGGGTGATGCCGGCGATGATGAGCATCTCTTTCTGATTGAGGCGGGGCTGATTGCGGGGATTGGCCATGTTGCCGGCCTGGGAGCGATAAGCTTCGATGACCCAGGTGACGGACTGATTGTCGATCCATGTTTCGCCGGCGGCAATTTTGCGGACGCACTTGACGAGGAGGTCGGGCGAGATGGAGCGAGGGATGATGCCGCGGACGCCGCGGCGGTAGAGCTCGACGGTACCCGACTCATCGCTGGACGCCGACTGCACGATGACTTTGAGATCGGGGGCAAGGCGCACGATGGCGGGCACAGCGTTGGCGGTGCCGGTAATCATGGCGCCCTCGAGGAGGAGAACGTCGGCAGGGACGCGCTGGACGACATCCTGGAGAGCCTGGAGGTTGTCGGCCTCGGCAGCGACGAGGATGCCGGACTCAGGTCCGAACACCTTGCGCATACCGACGCGGTAGATGGCCTGGGAATCGGCAAGAATCACCCTTACCTCGGCGCTGGCCTGGGGCGCCTGAGGGGGAGGAGGCGTAGTGCTGTGTCCATTGTTATGCGTCATACGAATATGTATCCGACTCTGGTTACTGGAACCTGTACTCGTCGATTACGGCAGCGGCGAAAGCCTGACCTTGCTTCCAATAAGAGCGGACAATTCTACCCGAGCCATGCACCGCCGCAGTCACGGAAAAGTCCAGCGATCCCGCTGGGATTTCCAAAAGAAAATCGATATGCGACTCTTCCGGAAGAGGCTTCTGAAGGCGGAAGAGAACGCCGCTTGCAGAAAGGTCTTCCGTGAGCGCTTCATATTCGCGGTTGTCGGCGAGCAGGGTCACCCGGAGGTGAAGCGGATAACGAACTGAGCCCCGAGCCGGGCGCCAGTCACAGGTTCCAGGAGAGGAACAGATGGCAGATTCCACGAGTTATCTCCTGAACGTACCGCCTTACAGTACCCGTAACAGACGACCACCGCTAATTACCAAAGTTTACATCGGCGCTGTTATTTGTAAATGACGAAAATGGCACTCGCAATGACCAAAATGGGGTACTGCGGGGAGAAGGTGTGGAAGACAGGGGCCTTAATCGGAAGGAAACGGAAGTTCTCAGGCGGGTGACGACGGTGCGGCGGGAAAGAAGGCGGCGGAAGCTCCGACCCAGGTCTGGTTACGATTGTGGTCGACCCCCATCATGGGTCCCCGGCCGAGGCGGACGAGGGAAAGCGGGGGGGTGAGCTGGCCCCGATCTGGCCAGACATAGAGGATGCGGATCTCGGCCTGGGTAGGGCCGACAGGGGTATCGATGACCGGCTCGAAGGTGACGCGTTCCTGGAGGAGGTAGTCGCAGCGGCGGGCTGGGGGGGATGGCGGCGAGGTGGTCGTCGGAGGGTGCGAACTGGATGCCCTGGCCGGCGAAGGAAGTAGAGAGGCTTAAGAATCCAGCGGTTACGGTCGGCGGGGAGGCGACGACGATGGGGGCCATCGGGGCGGTCACTGAGGTGATCGAGAAAGAAGGCGGCGGAACGGCAGGGTGGTCGAGCAAGGGCAGAGAGAACTTGCTGACGTGGAAATACCAGTTGGGGTGGCCGGCCCATTCGACATCGAAAGGTTCGCGGTAGTCGAACTGGAGGTGGACTTGTTTGCGGACCAGCTCATCGACAATGGCGCGGTTGTAAATGCGGCGGATGGGGATAAGGTGCGGCCGCTGGGATAACCAAGGCGGGGGAGACGGTCGGGACGAGTGGGATCCGGGTCGATAGGTTCGAGGGCGGCGATGTCGACGATGGGGATGCCGAGGCGATCGGCGGTGATGTGAAAGTCGGGAAGGGTCTTCTGGTGGGCGGGATCGACATCGATGAGGACGACAGACTCGGGATCGTGGCCGGCGACGATGGTGCGGTCGAGGAGCTTCCAGAAGGCGGTTTCAGTGAGGCCGCCAAAGAGATAGTCAAGTCAGGTGGGAGTAGAAGGCCGATCGGTAGGCTTCGCTGACGGCCCACTGAAACGCGAAGACGGAGGGGAAGGCCTGATCTCGACGAGGCGCGGGGCGAGGGACTCGGATTCGCGGACGAGGCCGAAGTCGGCGGTAAGGAAGTGCGGATGCGCGTTTGGCTGGCAGCTCGCCACGGTTCAGGGATGTCGGTGAGGGAGCGAGCGAGGTAGTCGGGGCTGGCGAGGAGCTGATGGGTGAGGTCGCGCCGGTAGTTGCCATTTCGTCGAGGAGTTCGCGGGGAAAGAAGCATGGCGTTTCTGCGATGGGGAAGGCTACGTGGGTGCGCGCGAGGGCGTCGAGACCGTGGAGCATGTTGCGGAAGGTCTGGGGGCGAAAGCGGGCGTTGAAGTCCTGACGCAGCGCGTGAATCACAGGGGAAGGGTAAATGAAAGAGCGAGTAGCCGGTAGCCCGTGGCCTGCAGCGTGTACGTGAGAACCAGCCGGCGGGAGACTGATATTTCAATTCGGTCTTCGGACGTTACTTCGGCGCCGGCGTGGAACGAGTTCCTTTGACCATGCGATGTGAGGGGAGTTTGCTTCCTGCTGTGGGATGAACCTGGCTGAGGGGAGCGCTGGGGCGTGCGGCGTTGCGAGGTGTTCTCGCTCCTTTGGGCTGTCGCCGGTGGAGGATCCCGTTTTGAGCGAGGGGCGCGAGCTTCCTTCCGGTGGCTAGCCTGAGCGGAGAGAAAAATCCACCAAAGAGGATGCGGAGCACGAGAGTTTATGGGAGCGGGTCAGAGCCGGCGAAGGTGCGGGGGCGCAGCTTTGCGTCGAGCTGGCGGCCGAGGCGGACGGCGAGCGGTGGGAGAACGCCGATGTCGGCGAGGGAGGTGCGGAAGTTGACGATGCAGGCTCGGAGGGCAAATTGGCCGTCGACGATAGCGTTGGAGAGGTAGACCTCTCCGCTGTTCTGCAGGGCGGTGAGCAGTTCGCGGTTGAGGTGGTTGAGGTATTCGGGGTGCGCGGGTCGCTGGCGTCGAGGGTGGAGGGAACAAAGCGAAAAGTGGTGATGCTGAGGGATTGGGTGAAGGCTTCGAGGTCGGGCTCGTGCGCGACGCGGTCATAGAGCTCGCGCGCGAGGCGAATGTCGTCAGAGAGCATGCGGATGTAGCCCTGGCGGCCGACCTGCTGCAGGGCGAGCCAGACTTTGAGGGCGCGAAAGCCGCGGGAGTTTTGCGGGCCGAGATCAAAGTAGTTGATCGCCTCGTCGCCGAAGGCGTAGTAGGGCGGATGATAAGCAAATGCCGCGCGCAGTTTTTCCAGTGAGCGGACCAGGGCGCATCCGGCTTCGAGCGGGGCATAGAGCCACTTGTGGGGATCGACGGCGACAGAGTCAGCGAGTGCGAGATGGGCGAGCGCGGGCGGAGCGTCCGGGAGGACGGCAGCGAGGGCGCCGTAGGCTCCATCGACGTGGAACCAGAGATCGAACTCGCGGCAGAGTGCAGACATTTCGGGAAGGGGATCGACGGCACCAGTACTGACGGAGCCGGCCGCGCCGATGACGAGGAAGGGCTGATCGCCGGCGGCGCGATCGTGGAGGATGGCGGCGCGAAGAGCCGCGAGGTCGATGCACTGTCGGGCGTCGGATGGAATCCAGCGAATGGCGTTGGTGCCGAGGCCCGATATGTCGGCGGCTTTCTGTACCCAGGTGTGAGTCTCTTTCGAACAATACAGGCGCAGGCGGGTGTCATTCATGCCGAGGGTGCGGATATCGAAGGGGGCTTTGGCCTGGCGCGCGGCGAGGAAGCAGACGACGCTGTGTGCAGCACGGACAGTTCTACCCTAATCATGGCTGCACTGGGAGGTCTTCTCGCGGGCTATTGCCTGCCCAGCCAGTTCCTCCTCCTGATGACTCGACGGCGAAAAAGATCGATCCAGCGTGCGTTGCCCAACACACTCGATCTTCTGACCATCTGCGTCGAGTCCGGTCTGGGGCTCGACCAGGCCATTCTCCACGTAGCACGGGAGTTGGGCCGGGCGCACGCCGAGATGAGTGAAGAGCTGTCCATGATCAATTTCGAGACGCGAGCCGGCAAATCGAGACCCGAGGCGCTGCACAATCTTGCCCACCGTACCGGGGTCCAGGACGTGAAAGAGCTGGTCGCCGTATTGATCCAGGCCGATCGCTTCGGGACCAGCGTCGCGCAAACCTTGCGTACCTATTCGAGCCATCTGCGGATTCAAGCTCGTCAGCGCGCCGAGGAGAAAGCGGCGCAGCTCAGCGTGAAGCTGGTCTTTCCCATCTTCTTTTTTATCCTGCCGTCGCTCTTCGTCATTACCGTCGGGCCGGTTGTCGTTCGTATCGTCCGCGACCTCCTACCCATGATGAATTCTATTTGAAACGACCCTAAAGGTTGTTCGGAGTGCTGCCGATAGAAGGAGTAGAACGGGCCGGCGCCGCCAGTTGACGCTCGGGTCCAGGTTCGACGGAGAAACGTTTAAAGGAGAAACAAAGTGGATACTTCAACCATTCGACTCATCTGCGCCATCGTCGCGGCCGCCTTGCTTTTTTACATCGTGGCCAGACGTCGCAAGCGCCCGGAATAAACCGATTACACAAACGATTGGCCGCGGGCCACCGTGAGCCCGCGGCTCATAAGATGTGCTCAATCTCCACATCGCCCCACTTCGCCCGCAGATACTCGGCGACCAGCCGTCGATGACACTGGTCGGGTTTCTCTTCGCTGCACAGCAGACACCCGCTGTCGAGCAACTCGCGCGCCACCAATTCTTCAATCCGCCGCGCCGTCATCAGGTCCACGAATTGGCGCTCGTAAACCTGCCAGTCGCCTTTCTGTTTTTTATAGGCATCGAGAATGTCCCCGGTGGGAGCCAACTCCGGTACATGAATGTAGTCGATGCCGCAGATGGCGCGTGTGAAGAAACGCAGATCGTCGCGCTTGGTGAATCCGGCTAACTGCGAAACATTGTTCAGTCGGATGTCCACCAGCCGCTTCACACCGGCCTCCATGAGCCTGTTGAAGAACGTCTCAGCCGATTTCCTGGTGAAACCGATAGTATAGATTTTCAATCCGATGCGCTCCCGGCCATCTCATCGGCTTCATAGGCGATGCGTTCGCCCTGCATCCGATAAGCGTCCTCAATCACTTCCTCGGGCGAGCGGAACAGGTCGTTCTCGGGAAGATGGAGCTTTTCCCGCAGCCGGACCAGGACGTCCGTATGCCGCTCCAGTCCGCCATCGGAGAGAATATGCTGGACCGGGAAACCCAGCGCCTCCAGATGCCGCGAGACCAATACCGTCCGGTGGCAATCGAGGGGATCCTTTTCGGCGCACATCAAAGCGATTCGATACCGGCCGGCTCCCTCCTGAACACGATCGAGCCCATTGCGGAAGAGGTCGGTCTTCGCCAGAAGGTCGTACCGAACCTTGCCATCCACGTAACACGCCGGATCCAGACTGCGAGCGCCCAGTTCCCGTCCCAGAAAAACGTACGTAACACTGACCTCACGCAGCGATTGCTTGAGGTTCTCACGATTGAACTGCGGATGCATCCGGCTGTAGGGACTCGACCGGACGTCGCAGACTGCTTCAATCCGGTGCTGCTTCAGCAGCTCGAGGAACCGCTCCAGCGAATGGTTGGAATGTCCGATAGTGAAGATTTCCGCCATGCCGGCTCTCAAAAAGCGTGCGGGCTGATCACACCCGCCACGATCTTATAACACCGCCCGTCTCTCTGTACGGTTCGGTGAGGCTGACGCACAGATAAACGTCGTGAAGAGCATGCTCGCCATCGCCCCGCAGCTGAAATGCCTGCTCGGCAACCGGATCGGTGACTTTCAGGCTGTATTCGACGCCGCAGTACCGGAAACGCGCGCGCGTCTTTCGCGGGAATTCGACCGCACCCTCCTTGCCGACCCTTATCGCAGCAGACTCCGGCCGGATCAGAAAAAGTGAATTCGGCAGCGCGCACGCCACCCTTTGCTCCAACACATCGTTGACTCCATAGTAGGTGTTTTCGCCGTTGAGCCATAGTGATTCCGGCTGCTCCACCAGATTCTCCAGTTCGCGCCACTCGAGCTCGCCGCTCTTCACCCAGTACGATTTGTCGACGATGTGGTTCTCTGTCTGGTGATGGTGCGGCTCAGTTTTCCTGAGCCGGAGATCGACGATATCGAGCAATTTTGGCCACGAACCATCCTCATAGCGGCATTCCGCTAGAGAGCTCGCCGGTCGGCCGCGCGCTGACTGGCCGGATCCATCCGCCGTATGCCGATACGGATTTCTCGCGTCCCGCGACACAGCGGCCGCCGTTCTTGAGAGAGTTCGCGAAGCAGACGATCCTTTTGGAATAGGACATCCTCGTACTGATTAAATTTTACCTGCCCCTCGCCAGCCAGGAAACAATCTGGCATAACGCATGGTAAGCCTGGATGCGCGCTTCATCCGTGCCGGCGGTTTCCGCCTCGTCGATCTGCTGCTGCATCTGGGTCAGCACGATAGGCCCCATGGCCATCAGGGCCTCGGAACCCGATGCAGTCCATTTCACCAGGATGTACCGTGCCAGGCAACCCACCGGGATGCCGGTATTCCGGCTGAGATTCTCGAGAGTCGGCAACGGGTCGGCCGTCGTGTAGCACGCTACCTCGGATTTAAAATTGGCATCCCGGTCATCGGGGGCCCATCCCTGGCGATAAGGCGTAAGCGTAATTGTGGGCCACGCTCTCAGTATCATATGGCGTTGCATGAATCCCGCTATCGTCTGAAATGCGTCAGGAAGAACTGCACCATATCCCGATGCCACAAAGGTCCGGGATTGTCGCCAGGATAATCCTCCTTCAAATGCATGATGCATTCCACGCCGAGCTTGTCCATCTTCTCCTTCAGATAGAAACCAAATACCGGATGATGCACGCGCTCGCCGACGGGCGTCTCTGCAGTTACGGGCTTATTGGGCATGGAGTAATAGAGAAACACGGGCGCTGCGTCTTTGGTCAACAACGCCGCCGGCGACGCTTCATCGTACAGCTTGTACGCCCGCGCAGTGTCCATCTCGTCGCGCTTCAGGCCATATAATTTCGGGAACGCTGGATTCCGCGCGCCTTCCTCACCAATCAGCTTGACCAGTTCCCTCGGATCGAGCGTGGTCTGCGCGGATGCTGCGCCAACAGCTGAAATTCGCGTAGACTGCCGGAGTACTGGGTCGCTGTGTTCGAAGGATCGGCCAGGTCTTTATGGAATCCCAGCCACAGCGAGATGTCCGCGCCGGACGACGATCCGGTAGAGGCGATGGCTTGCGGATCGATATTGTACTCTTTGGCGTGCAGGCGAAGGAACTGCAGCGCTCGGGCGGCGTCCAGAAAGAGCGCAGGGAAAGGGGCTTGCGTGGAATAGCGGTAGTTGATCGACGCGACGGTAATCCCCGCCTTGGCGCAGGCATCCAGCAAATTCGGATTGACGGTGTTCTTGTTTCCGACGACAAACGCCCCAGGGAAAAAATAGATTACCAGGGGCGTCGGCTTGTCCGATTTCGCGATGTATAGATCCAGATCGTTCATGACATCCGGACCGTAGGCGATGTCGGCGATGCTGGGAGGGCGCGGCGGATGGGGAGGCGTATTCTGATCATTAATCGTCTGCGCGTGCATCGTGGACATTGCCAGGAGGGCAAGCCAAACCAATTTCGACATAGACTCCTTGTATCACAGAGCGCTTTGAGCGGAAACCGGTAACACAGACTTGCGTCTGGAGTGCCCTGTGCAACAGCCTTTAGGCTGTTGCCGGCGAAGCCGGTCATGTCGCGGAAAATCTTCGCGAGCCGCAAAGATTCTTGGCGTTAGTAGTACACACTCTAATCTTTGTTCGCAGGATAGGGGTAGGCGATGTTCGTGAGATGGCCCAGGCGATCGCGCAACTTGATATCGTCATCTCTTATGGGAACCACCGTCACCTCTCACGGCGCGAGATCGCGCGCATGATTCCGGTGCTCACTTCAGGGTCCCTCCTTCGACCTCTACGCGCCGATCGCCCGGACACCCGACACCTGGCGTCATTCGCGGCAAAATTGTCGACGGCGCGACCGGCCAGCCCGTTGCCGCCAAAATCCGCGTCACCAATGTCTTTTCCGATGAAGCTTACTTTCCCGAGCACGCCATCAAGACCATGCCGCAGCGTGCCCCTGCCGGCGTCCGGCATTACTTCTACGCCAAAGGCTCCTACGAGATCGCCGTGCCGCCCGGGCGGTACCGCGTCGAGTGCGTGCGCGGAATCTGTCACGACGCCGTCGCTCAGAATGCCGAAATCGGCTCGGGCCACACACAGGTGCGCGACTTCAACATCCCCATGCTGCTCGATATGCACGCCGAGAGGCTGGTATTCGGGCAACACCCATACCCACTACCATCTCGAAATCGACGAAGATCCCGACGACCGGCTGCGCATGGTCCCGCCCGCCGAAGATCTCGACGTCAGCGTCATCAGCTACCTCATCCGCAACGACGCGCCTTACATCACCAACCGCTATCCCATCGGACGCCTGCCCGAGTTTTCCCGCGACGGCACCCTGATGGACATGGGCGAAGAAGCGCGCAACAACACCGTCAAAGACGTTATCGGTTACGGCCACAGCCTGTTCCTCAATATCCCGCATCTGGTCCAGCCGGTCTCCACCGGAATGCTGGCGGCCAAGCCCAATGCGCCCGATTTTCCGACGATCTCCATGGCGCTGCGAAGCAGCCAAGAAAGTCGGCGCCACCACCATCTGGTGCCACAATGGAAACGGCATGGAATCTCCCGTCGCGCTGGCGCTGAAACTGTCGACGCCTACAACGTCGGCGATGGCAGCGATGCCGATTACCAGCGCTACTATCGCTTCCTCAATTGCGGCTTCAAACTGCCCGCGTCCACCGGCACCGACTGGTGGGTCTACGACCATAACCGCGTCTTCGTGCAGGTGGAAGGCGCTTTCACTTATGACTCCTGGCTCGCCGGATTGCGCGCCGGACGCACGTTCGTTTCCAACGGTCCGCTGCTGGAGTTCCATGTGAACGGAAAAGGTCCGGGATCGAGCATCACCGCATCGGAAATGGTGCAAGTGCATGCCAAAGCGACTTCGCGCCTGCCGTTCGACCGTCTGCAAATCATTCAGGATGGAGAAGTCGTCGCCGAGCAGACTGCGCGCGACGGCCGCGTCGCCATGCCGTCCACCGAAATCCCCGTCACGCGCAGCGGATGGATCGCGGCGCGCGTCGCATTCCAGACACCAAGACCCACGCCGGGTTCACGGTCTTCGCTCACTCCGACCCGGTGTATCGTTCAGGTGGCGGGCATCCCGCGCGGCGCGGCGGATGCCGCCGGGACTCGGTCATCGAAGAACTGGAAACTTCCATGCGCTTCATTCGTAAGATCTATAGATTTTCCAGCGAGGCCGACATGGCGGTGGCGCTGGGCCGCTCAAAACACAGCAATTCTATATGAATATACTATAAAAAGTAAAATAATCAAATGAACCAAACAGCTATCCTACAATAAAACACTGACCATAACATCATCCATCATCCCGTTGACTGCGCCAACTTCTTCAGGCCACCCAACATCATCCATTTCCTGGCCAGCAGTTTCCACTCTCAGTGCTCCAAAAGAAGA
>CAVPCE010000072.1:0-14655 GCA_963702295.1 uncultured Acidobacteriaceae bacterium
AAAGCGCCTGTTTGATACGCTCCACCGTGTCGATCACGTTGGCGCCGGGCTGCTTGAACACCAGCAGGATGATGCCGCGCTTGCCGTTCTGCCAGCCGGCGAGCGTGTTGTTCTCCGGCCCATCGACCGCCCGGCCGATATCGCGCACGCGCACCGGGGCGCCGTTGTGCTGCGCCAGGATGACGTTGTTGTACTCGCCGGCCTTGGTGAGCTTGTTGTTGGCATACAGCGTGAACTGCCGGTGCTGGCTGTCGATGACGCCTTTCGGCGCGTTGACCGTGGCGTTCACCAGCGCCATTCGGACGTCTTCCAGCGTCATGCCCATGGCGGCCAGCTTGGCGGGATCGATCTCCACGTTGAACAGGTCCATCGCGCGGCGTTCGAAGTTCTGGCTGGTGATGTACTCGAGCGCCTGCCAGCGCGTCCACAGGTTGATGCGATTGCCGACTTTCGCGTTCCCGGCCACGGCACCCACACGCTCGTCAGCAAAGTAGCGCACAAGGCGGCGCACGGCGTCGGGTGCAATCACAGTGTCGGCGTCGATCCCGACGTAAACTTCTTCATCCACGTGAGCGATGCCGAGATTCAGCGCCTCCGCCTTACCGGAATTCGGTTTGGTCAGGACCAGGAGCCGTCCTTCGGCGATTTCCTTCGGATAGGCATCTTTGGCCGCGTCGAAGGTTCGATCCTGCGAACCGTCGTCGATGACGATGACGCGGACGCGCGGATAATTCGAGTGCAGCACCGAACGGATCGTCCGCACGATCACCTTTTCTTCGTTGTAGGCGGGAATCAGCACGGCGACGGAAGGCTCATACACGCCGGGGGGTACACGGCGCTTGCGCAGCCGGTCAATGAGGGCAAAGATTCCAATGAGCACCAGGCGCGCGCTCATCAGCACGTCGCCAATGAAGAAAATGTCTACGACAAAGTGCGCAAAGAACGCCATGAAGAAAAATGCCACCGAATCAATGCGCGCCTGCCAGCGCATTTTGGCCGCAATAGGCGGCATCACCTCTGCCGAGGTCTTCCCCATCAGGTCGGAGACCTGTACAAACTGGTAGCCCTTCGCCCGCAGCGTGGTGATCAGCAGCGGCAGCGCCGCAACCGTCGCCGAACGGTTGCCGCCTCCGTCGTGCATCAGGATGATGCTGCCTTTCATCCACGGATGGGTCTTCATGTCGTCGATCTGCTGCAGCACGCTGTCGGTGATTTCCTGCGGTGATTTGCGCGGGTGTTCGTTCCAGTCGTCGGTATCGATCTTGTCGCCGATGATGGTGTAGCCCATCTGCTGGATGCGGTAAGCCGGCGCGGCCTCGTCGTTGGTGTCCGGCTCCTGGTCGATCGAATAGGGCGGCCGGAAATAGAGCGGCTGAATCCCTAGTTCGGCGGCAAACAGGCGCTCCGTCCAGTTCAATTCTTCCTGCAGCTCGAAGGGCGGAATATCGCTGATATCGGGATGCGTGTAGGTGTGATTGGCGATCTCATGCCCCTCGCGCACATACCGTTTCAGCAGGCCGATGTTGTTCTGCGCTTCCTCGCCGATAACCATGAAGGACGCATGGACGTGGTACTGCTTCAAAATGTCCAGGATTCTCGGCGTCCACACCGGGTCCGGCCCGTCATCGAACGTGAGCGCCAGCTTGTGCGGGTCGTACCCGTATTGCTGGATCATGTACGAGTGGGGCAGCCGGGTCATGTCTTCGTCGATGACGGTGAAGTTGTCGGCGTCCATCTGGATCGTGCGTTCGCCCGTTTGCGGGGGCGCCACGATGCGCAGAATGTCTCCCTCACCCTCCGTGTCCACGTTCTCGCCCGGCGGCACGGTACGCAGCTGTTCGGGAGCGTCCTTCGCGCCCGGGCGGTCCCAGACCTGCCACAGCGATGGATCCTCTTCGCCTAGCCGCCACAGCGCAAACGTGCGCAGACCCATCTGGCGCCCGGCTCGCAGTTCGTTCAGCGCCGTCACCCCGTCGAGGAACCAGACCTGGTGACGCAGGTGGGCATCCTCATCGTCGTAGGCAAAGTGCGGATTCAGTTCGTCGCCTTCCAGATGGACATCCGCTCCTGCATCGGCGGCACGCTGCCAGGCGTCCTGCACGGTCAGATCGTCTACGTCGACGACCTTGTTGGAAGGCTTCTTTCCCTTCTCGGGCAGCGGCGTCGCCCAGTCGAAGCCATAGTTGCCGACGCCGCAGATGAGTTTCTCCTTAGGGACCAGCTTCAGCACGCGGGTCAGGTTCGCTTCAAACCACGGCTCGCTGGCCACCGGCCCGGGATCGCTGGTCTCCTCGTGCTCGTCGTAGTTCATCAGGATGATGCCGTCGCTGTCGCGCGCCATCAGGGCGAGGAACGGATCATCGGCTGACGCCTGCACATTAACGTAAATCTTTAACTTTTTTGAGCTAAAGTCATGCTGCAGTTCGCCAACCCACTCTGCGTAAAGCTTTTCGTCCTGATCCGGAACCTGCTCGAAATCCAGGCAAATACCGCGATAGCCGGGGTTGGCGGCCAGGAATTTATCCAGCTGTATATGCAGCCGATCGCGGGCCACCGGGTCACGCAGCATCTTGCCGATGACCTCGCCGTTCCAGTCCTGAGAGAGGACGTTATAGTCATTCAGCATGGGGAAGACATCGGTGTCCTCCTTTGCTGCGTCGATCACATTCTTCACTCTGTTTTGGGGGTCGACGCCGTGCACGCCGGCCGCATCGACAACGCTGTAAAGGTGGACCGGGAAAAGCGAGGTCGAAGCGGTCAGATTGCCGTCCGGGGAAACGACGTGCAGCCAGTCCGGAAAAAGCATGTCGATCTGATGGATGTGGGCTTTCAGCGAGGAATAATCCTGCTCGTCATTCTCGTAGAACGCCGCTCGCAGTCCCTCATCCTGGTTCAGCACAATGTCCACGGGATGGCGGCGGCTTTTGCGGCGTGCCGGACGTGCCGCCAGCCGGCGGGCCAGTTCCGGCTGCCTCTCTTTCAGGGCCTTGTAATTGCGCTTCTGCGCGGGGAGCAGCAACTCGGGCAGGGTTTGCCGCGAGAGCACGCTGAAGCCGAAGACCACGAGCACCGCGGTCAGTCCAATGATGGACAGATCGGTGACCCGCCGGATAATCTTCCGGCGCCGTTGCCGCGGATCGTAGAAAACCTGTTTCATCGTGAAATAGCTACAAATCCCATCGTACGATAGGGAGCGCGCCGTGGCTTCTTTCCCGCTGCGGCCGCCGTCTGCGCTGCCCTTCCATCACCACTCGCTTCTGAGACGAACCTGCCGGGGGCTGCTTTAATAGTCCCAATGCCTCGCATGGGCCTGAAGTCATGGATGCTTCTCGCGCTGGCTCTGTCAGCCGGAGCCGCCCTGCGCCTGTGGTTTATTCATGCTTATCCCGAGGTCCAGGGCGACCCCCTCATCTACGGCGACATCGCGAAAAACTGGATGCTCCATGGCATCTACGGCCTCACCGGCGGCGGTGGAGCGGCTCCCGGTGCACCCGCTTCTGAGCTCGTCGCGGGCATCCACCCTACCCTTATCCGACTGCCCGGCTATCCGCTCTTCCTCATGCTTTGCTTCCGCCTCTTTGGCATGGAGCATTACCACGCGGTCATGTTTGCGCAGACCGCCATCGACCTTGCCACGTGCCTGCTGATCGCCGCCTTCGCAAACCGCATAGGGGGACCCCGCGCCGGGTGGTGGGCGCTCTGGCTGGCGGTGCTCTGCCCGTTCACTGCGAATTATGCCGCCGTGCCTCTGACGGAAACGCTGGAGCTCTTCTGCACCGCCCTCGCTTTCTATGCGCTCGTCCGGTTTCTTGACGCGCCCCGCTGGACCTGGGCCCTGGCGCTGGCCCTCGCCTGGAGCTATGCCACCTTGCTCCGCCCCGACGGCGCGCTGCTCGCCGTCGCCCTCTGCCCGGCCATGGTCTTCTATGGATATCGACGGTGGGGTATGGCTTCCATGCTGCGCTGGGCGATCGTCTGCGGCGTGCTGTCGATTCTGCCCTTTCTTCCGTGGACGATTCGCAACGCACGCACTTTCCATCTCTTTCAGCCTCTGGCGCCGCGGTATGCGGTGGATCCCGGCGAACCCTCCGACCCTGGCTTCAATCGCTGGACTAAAACCATCTGCGTCGACCTCACCTGCACCTGGGAGGTCTACTGGAATGTCAACTCCGATGTCATCGATCTCTCCGACCTTCCTGCCCGCGCCTTCGATTCTCCCCAGCAGTATCTGCAGACGCGCGATCTGATCGCTGACTACAACCGCACCACGACCCTTACGCCGGCCATGGACGCGGCCTTTGGTGCGCTCGCTGCCGAGCGGGTCCACGACCACCCCTTCCGCTGCTATGTTGTGCTTCCTCTGGCCCGCCTGGCCGACATGGCCTTCCGGCCCCGCACTGAGTTGCTTTGGATTGAACTGCGTTGGTGGCAGTACCAGCACCATTCTGCCGAGACGATCTTCGCCTGGGCCTACGCGGGCCTGAATCTGGCTTACTTCCTGGCGGCTATTGTGGGATTTTTTAGGCGACCACCCCTGCGCGGGGCGATCCTGCTCTTCGTTCTGCTGCGCTGCGCGTTGCTCCTCACCCTCGAAGCCCCGGAGCCGCGCTATACCCTGGAGTGGTTCCCGCCGCTCATCGCCCTGGCCGCCATCGCCTTCACCCGCAGGCCGGCAAACTTGTTTCTAACTTCTAATCCCTGATCCCTGATCCCTGCGTTTCTACACGTCCCCCTCATCCAGCCGCAGCTCCGTCACCTGAATTTGCCCGGTGCAGATCTTCATGGGCTGGATGATGCCGAAGGTTCGCCGGCTGCCGGGAGCAGACACCTGAATCCGGGCTACGCGCGAGCATTCGGAGCCGGTCGTCCACACCACCTGAAAGGCCGCCACCGCCTGCGGCATCAGCGTGACTGCCGGCGAAGGCTCTTTCGAGCCAGTCGGCATCTGTTTTCCAAACTCAGCCAGGACTTCGGTCGAGCTGACCTTCTGCGTAGTGATGTTGCCAAGCCGCTCGCCCTGGGAATCCAGCAGTGCCACGACGGGATATCCGCCCAGCCTGCAGGGCACCGGCCCCCGATTCATGAAGGCCAGCTTCACTGACCGAAAGACCCCGCTGGTATCGCCCGCGATTTCTTCTATTGAGAGCACCTCGGGATCGCACGGTCCTGCGCTGGCCGCATCCTCTGCCGTCGCCCGGGGCACCAGGCGCGGGGTTCCACCTGCCAGGATGTAAGGAGCATTGCGATTGGGATGGAGGGCGGCGTCATCGGGCGCCATTCCCGCAGCTCCGGCCGACGCCAGATGCCCGGCACGGCTCCCCGCACAACCTGCGCACACGGCCAGCGTGCAGCCTGCAAATATGGCCATGAAACGCGCTCTTCGCATGAAAGGGGTCCTTCGCTCGGACCCTTGGATGCATGCAGAGAGCCTTGTCGTTGCCGGGCACCCCGCATACCGCATCGACAGGGCCGTTAGAATCGACGTATGAAGCCTCTTCATGGGCAGGTGGCGATTGTGACCGGCGGCGCCAAACGCATCGGGCGTGCGCTGGCTCTCATTCTCGCTGAAGCGGGCGCTCATGTGGCCATCACCTGGCGTGAATCCGAAACCGATGCCCAGGCTACCGTCGCCGAACTGGCCGAACGGGGCGTCCTGGCCGCCGCGTACCGAGCGGATCTCCGCGATCCCAGCCAGATCCACGCTACTGTCGACGCGGTCGCCGATCAGTTCAGCCGCATCGATATTCTCGTCAACAATGCCGGGCGCTATGAAACTGCCGCTCTGGAAAGCATCACCGTGGAGCAGTGGGATGCGATGTTTGAGACGAATACCCGCGCTCCGTTCCTCGCTGCCCAGGCGGCGTATCCGCACCTGAAGGCCGCGCGCGGCCGCATCATCAACATCGGCTCGCTCGGCGGATTGCATCCCTGGCCCACGCACGCCCATTACTGCACCTCCAAAGCCGCTCTCCACATGCTCACCCAGACCATGTCCAAAGCCTTCGCCCCGGAGATCAGCGTGAACTGCGTCGCCCCCGGCATGATCGTGAACGGCGAAGTGGCCGAGGAATACGAGCACTTCGCCCGGCGTACGCCGATGCAACGCAACGGCACCGCCCAGGATGTCGCTGCGGCGGTCTTGTTTTTTGCCACCGGCCCGCACTTTATCACCGGTCAGATTCTGAGCGTTGACGGCGGCCTCGGTCTTTAGATCGCCACAACGGACTCTTCCGCTGCGCTCTCATCTTCCCCGTCCACTTGCCGATAAGCCGGGCAGCGCCTGATTTCGGGAGAGTCCTCGATGGCGATCTTCGCCTGGAATGAATCGTACAGCGTTCGCGTGCGGCAGATGGACGAACAGCACGAGAAATTGTTTGAGATCATCAACGGCCTGGCCGAAGCCATGCGCTTCGGAAAGGGGGATGACGTGGTTCGCGACACGGTGGAACAACTCGCCGTCTACACCCGCACCCACTTTCTTCAGGAAGAAGTCCTGATGCGGCAAACCGGGTATCCCGGTCTGCCTGCGCATCGGGAGCAGCACCGCAAGTTGATGGAGGACGTGGAACAGTACAAGCGGGCGCTGGAAGAAGGGCGCTCGGCCAGTTCCGTCTCCCTGCTCAACTTCGTTCGCCAGTGGGTGATCCACCACATTCGGGAGTCGGACAAAGCTTATTCCGATCACCTGAACGCAGCCGGAATTCAGTAGTCCGGCCGTGGGCAGAGATTTTGAAAAGAGGCGATTTGCCGTCGGGAAACTGGCTATTTGCCAAAGAGACGTGCCATGAGTCCTGGCGTTTTCGCAGGCTCGTCCTCGTAGACGTACACAGCTTCCGGCTCGGGCTGAGGAGGCAGGGGTTGGTTGTCGTAGGCCGCCCGTGGGTTCTCCACGCACAACCGCTCCGCCGTTTCGGCTCCAAACCGCTTCTCCACACCCGCATACGCCGGACGCAGCGCCGGACGCCGGCTGTCCAGGTTGTGCGCATCGGTGGCGATAAAGTGCACCCAGTTCCGCTCCAGCAGGTTCCAGGCCATCGCCTGCGCTCGCCTCCCGAACCGTCCTCCGAGCGAAGCTGAGGTGATCTGCACCAGGCAGCCCGTCCGCATCCATTCGATCATGCGCTCCGGTTCCTTTTGCAGGATCGGGTTCCGCTCAGGATGGGTGATGATCGGCCGCACCCCGCGCACCGTGAACTCGTAAAACGTGTCGCCGATGCTTTGCGGAATCATGAACTCGGCAAACTCCACCAGCAGATATTTTCCGTGATTGATGGTGAACTTCGTCGGGTGTTTGAGCGCGTCCTCGATGTTTTCGTAGGACAGGTGAAAATCGCAGCCCAGCCCCAGATGCACATCGTTGCCCACCCGCGCCTGGATCGCATCCAGACGTTCCCGGTTCTTCTCCGGGTTGAACTCAAAGGTATCGTTGGCGTGCGGCGTGCACACGATATGCGTGATGCCGTCGGCGGCCGCCGCCTCGGCCTGCGCGACGGAGCCGTCCAGGTCTTTGGGCCCGTCGTCGGTCGCATACAGCAAATGGTGATGGATATCGATCATGGCTGTTGTGCCATAGCTCCCACCAGCGATTCGAAAATCTTAAACCCGTCCGCCGAACCCAGCAGCGACTCACTCGACCGGTCCGGGTGCGGCATCATCCCCAACACGTTCCTTCCTTCATTTAGGATGCCGGCTATGTTCTGGAGCGAACCGTTGGGATTGGATTCCGGTGTGATCGCGCCCTCCGGTGTGGCGTAGCGGAAGACAATCCGGTCCTGGCGCTTTAGCTGCCCCAGGGTCGTCTCATCGCAGAAGTAGTTCCCCTCCATATGCCCGATGGGAATCTTCAGGACCTGGCCCTTGGTGAGCGTCCGCGTGAACGGCGAATCGTTCGTTTCTGTCCGCAGATACACCTGCTTGCAGACATATTGCAGTCCGGCATTGCGCATCAGCGCTCCGGGCAGCAGACCCGCCTCGCACAGGATCTGGAAGCCATTGCAGATGCCCAGCACCAGGCCGCCATCCGCGGCAAACTTCTTCACCGACTGCATCACCGGCGAGAAGCGCGCAATCGCTCCCGTCCGCAGGTAGTCGCCATAGGCGAACCCGCCGGGAACCAGAATCACATCACAGTTTTCCAGACTCGGGGAGTCGTGCCACAGAAACACCACCGGCTGATGGGCAATCGCCGACACCACGTTATAGGTGTCGTGATCGCAGTTCGATCCAGGAAAGACCAGAACGCCGAATTTCATGTCTTCTTTAAGGTTAGCAGGCCTTCCCCCGGCCGCCTACACCGCGTCCCCTGTCGATGGGGTGCCGGCGGTTCCCCATTCAAGCCCGGCTTTGGTTTGACTGGATGGCCGCAACCCTCTTCAGCCATATATCGAACTCGGCCAGCGCCCGTTCGCACTGAATCCGGTGCCGCTCCCGCTTGTCCCGCACTTTGCGCCGGGTCTCATCGTCCAGAGGCTCCAGCAGATCGAAGGTTATGTTGGCCGGCTGAAAGCGCTTCGGATCGGCTTCCGTGACGTACCGCACCAGCGATCCCAGCGCCGTTCCCCGCGGCACCGGCTCCGGCGTCTCCCCACGCGCAATCGCCGCCGCATACATACCGGCCAGCATTCCCGTCGCGATCGATTCGGTATAGCCCTCGACGCCGGAGATCTGCCCGGCGAAGAAGATCCCAGGATGTTCCTTCATCTGCAGAAGGCGGTTTAATACTCCTGGAGCATTGATGTAGGTATTGCGATGGATCTGACCGTAACGAAGGAACTTAGCGTTCTCCAGGCCGGGGATCATCCGTAGGATGCGCGCCTGCTCGCCATACCTTATGTGGTTCTGGAATCCGACCAGGTTGTAGGAGTCCGAGCGAAGATTCTCCACCCGCAGCTGCACCACCGCCCAGGGCAATTTCCCGGTCCGGGGATCGCGCAGTCCCACCGGCTTCATCGGACCGAAGCGCAGCGTATCCCGCCCCCGCCGCGCCAGCTCCTCGATGGGCAGGCAGCCTTCGAAGTAGTCCAGCTTCTCCCACTCTTTCGCTTCCACGCTTTCGGCCGTCAGCAGCGCGTCGTGGAACGCCTCGTATTCCTCCTTCGTCATCGGGCAGTTGATATAGTCCGCCGTGCCCTTGTCATAGCGTGCGGCGAGGTAGACCTTCTCTCGATCGATCGAGTCCGCCTCCACGATGGGGCTGATCGAGTCGTAGAACGCCAGGTGCTCGCTCCCGGTCAGCCGCGCGATCTCCTGCGACAGGGCTGAGGACGTCAGCGGCCCGGACGCCACAATCTTGATTCCGTCTTCGGGATTCAAACGCGTGACCTCCTCCCGGTGCACGGTGATCCGAGGCTCGGCGGCAATCGCCTCGCCGATCAACCGTGAGAACTCCACGCGATCCACCGCCAGAGCATGCCCCGCCGGCACCGCACTCGCATCCGCGCACCGCAGCAGCGGCGAGTCTGCCCGACGCATCTCCTGCTTCAGCAGCCAGGGCGCCGTGTTTTCGCTCTCGCTCTTCAGGGAATTCGAACAGACCAGCTCCCCGAAATCCGGGGTCTGATGCGCGGGCGTCATCTGCACGGGCCGCATCTCGTGCAAGTCCACTTCGATGCCCATGCGCGCCGCGACCAGCGCCGCCTCGGGGCCGGCAAGGCCCCCGCCGATGACCCGTATCCTCATATTGCTGATTCGCGCCCCAGGGCACGAAGCGGTTCCCCGGAGATCTCCATCCGCGTCCAGTCGGTCAGCGGCACCGCGCCGAGTGACTGGTAAAACTCAATCGCCGGTGTGTTCCAGTCCAGCACGTGCCAGAAGAACCGCGCGCACCCGCGCTCCACTGCGACCGCCGCCACCTTCGTCAGCAGCGCCTTGCCGATACCCCGCCCTCGAAACCGCGGACGCACGAACAAATCCTCCAGGTGCATCGCCCGCCCCTTCCACGTTGAATAAATAGGGAAGAACAGCGCGAACCCGGCTGCTTCACGGTCCTCCTCGGCAATCAGGCACTCGAAATAGCGCTCTCCGCCCTCGGCAGGAAAGCCATCCCGCAGCAACTCGGCTTCGCGGATCGTCACCGCGTCCGGCTCGCGTTCATACTCGGCCAGTTCCCGGACAAACTGGAGAATCAGCGCCGCATCATCCGGGCGCGCCCATCGAATCGTCGTCATGGACTCTGATTATAAGTAGCGATACAAACCGTCCTGACGCCGATAACACTTCTCCCGGATCCCACGCGCTGCAACCTGTAACCTGTGTCTCTGTTCCCCTCTGTACGCTGCACCCTGAACCCTGTACGCTGGTCCCAAATTCAGGGGAAAGGCCTCCGCACCATGAAACCGCTGTCGCCGGTCGACGCCATCTCTCCGGCCTTCAGCCGGGCCCGCACCATCCTCACGCCGCCCAGCCCCTGGCCCGGCCAGCCCAGTCCCTTCCGCTTCTGGTTTTTTCTGAAGATTGCCGTCGTCGCCGCGCTCACTCAGCCCAACATCTACGGCATGCTCTTTGGCATCTTTTTTGAGTTCCTGGCTATTGGCAGCGGAGTCGTGGGAGCCGTCGCTCGCCGCTCGGTCCACCCCTCCGGACTGCCGTCGATTCTCTTCACCGCCCTGACCATCGGCCTTTTCTTCCTCCTCCTGCTGGCGATCTTTCTGGTCTGGCTCTGGTGCCGTCTTCGCTTTACCCTCTTCGATCTCGTGCTCCACCGGCATGGCCTGGTCTCGCGCGCCTGGACGCCGTACCGTTCTCAGGCGTGGCGCTTCTTCGGCCTCATGATTCTCGTCGGCTTCGCGCTCCTTCTGCTGCTGGCCGTCACCGCCGGACCCTGATGCTCCATTTCATCCTCGCCATGCGGCACATGAACCCGCAACAGATCAGTCAGGACCCAACCTTCGTCTTCACCACTCTCTTTCCCTTTTACGGGGTCATGTTTCTCTTTATGCTGGTGGCGCTCACGGCCGACGCCGTCACGCAGGACTTCATCCTGCCGCCTTTGGCTCTCGAAGATGCTCCCCTGGGCAGTTCGTTCGCACGCTTCTTCCAGTTCCTTCGCCAGAAATTCGGATCCTTCCTCGGCTACCTGCTCCTTCGTTTCGTCCTCGAACTCGGCCTCGCGTGGATTGGCGGCATGGCCCTGATGATCGTCCTGCTCCTGCTGGGCGGAGCAGGCCTTGGCATCGGCTTTGTCCTCTTCCGCGCCTTCTGGCATGCAGGACCCGGTGGCATGGCGCTGTTCATCCTGTATTGCCTCGCCGCCGGCGCCATTCTCGTCGCGGCGTATCTGCTGCTTTGCGTGGTTCTCTACGGCTTCATCGCCGTCGTCAAGGAGTCCTACGCGGTCTACTACTACGGCGGATACTACCCGCCTCTCGGCGATCGCCTCGATCCCCCAGGAACTCCGCTTCCGACAACAGCGGCTCCGCCTTCAGCAGATCCTTTGCCGCCGCCGATCGTCGGCTGAAGGCTCTTCGACTCGGTGTGTGCCCCTCGTAACCGCGAGGAAATTTCGTCTTTCCCATCCCGGCGCTTTCGGTCCATCATAGGGTGCATTTAAGAGGGCTCCCATGCCGCACGCTGGCACCGTGTCGCACCTTTGTTCCTGGTTCTGGCGCTGGCTCCGCTCGCAGCGCCACAGGCGTTAGACGCACTTCCGGACACGTCTTACCCGCACCGGCTCAGCTCACACCGGAAGCTCGCGGAGACCTGGCCATGATCCGCCAGGAATACGCCGTCGCCATCGACTTCTACCGCAAGTCGCCTCCGGATTCCCCCGACGTCTGGAACAAGCTCGGCATGGCCTTCCACCACTTGTTTGCCATCGACGAAGCAAAACGCGCCTATGAGCGCGCCCTGCATCTGCGCCCCGCTTACCCCGAAGCCCTCAATAATCTCGGCGCCGTTTACTTTGCGCAGAAGAATTACCCAAAGGCGGTCCGGTGCTATCGCAAAGCTCTGGCCCTCAATCCGAATTCCGCAACCATGTACAGCAATCTGGGAACAGCGTGGTTCGCGGAGGAGAAATACGAGGACGGCCTCAGGGCCTATCAGAAGGCCTTCGCCCTCGATCCCGCTGTCTTCAACGACTCCAGCAGCCTCCATGTCACCGAACCGGTGCCGGCCAGCCGCCGCGCCCAGCAGGACTATTCCATCGCTCGCATCTTTGCCCAGTCAGGGAAGAATGCCAAAGCCCTCGATTTTCTCCGCCGTGCGCTGAATGAGGGCTTCGGAGATCGCCAAAAGCTTTACGGAGACCAAACGCTCACATCGCTGCGAGCGACTCCCGGAATTCGCGCACCTGATGACCGAGCAGCAACTCCGGTAACCGGCGACCGATCCGAACTGCCTCCTTCAGCCTTCCTTAAGCTGCTGTTGATATTCTCAGCCCATGTTTTGTTCGGGCTTTCCGGGACGGCTTGCGGCGCTCCTCGTCGCTGGCGCAGCGATTGTCTGCGCTCGGCCCGTCTTCGCCGAGTCCCTGCCCCAGGCCCCGCAACCGGCCGTCACCCCGGCGACTTCCGATAGCCCGCGCACCCTCGATCACCCTCAGCCAGGCGATTGCCCTGGCTCTCAAAAACGATTCAGCCTATGCAGGCGCCGTTGCCGCCAGCGGATCGGCTCGGCTGGACGCGGCCCTCAGCCGCAGCGCCCTGCTGCCCAACGCCGACGCGCACGGCCAATATCTCTACACGCAGCCCAATGGCGTTCGCAATCAGGCAGGACAAATTGGTTCCCAGGCTGCGCCTCGCTTCATCGCCAACAACGCGATCCGGGAATACGCCGCACAGATCCTCGTCAATGAAACCCTCAGCTTCGCCGGCGTCGCCAACTATCAGCGCGCCCGCGCGCTGGCCGCCCAGTCCACGGCCGACCTCGAGAGTGCCCGCCGGGACCTGGTGGTGCGCGTCGTGGCTGCTTACTTCGGCGTGCTCTCGGCTAACGAGAAGGTGAACGTCACCCAGCGCGCCCTCAACGAATCCAAAGCCTTTGTCGACCTGACACAGAAACTCGAGACCGGCCGGGAAGTGGCGCACGCTGATGTGGTCAAAGCCGACCTGTCGTATCAGCAGCGCCAGCGGGAATTCGACGATGCCACGCTGGCTGCTGAAAAAGCCCGTCTCGACCTGGGCGTCATGCTCTTCCCCGATCCCCGCACCCCTTACACGGTGGCTGCGGAAGGCCAGATCGCTGAACCGTTGCCGGATCGCACCGCCATCGAGGCTCAGGCCGGAAAAAATAACCCTGATCTCCGCAGCGCCCTCGCGGCTCTGCATGCGGCGCACAGTGACGTCTATGCTCCCGCGCCGGCTACTCCCTGCCCTTGCTCTCAACTACAGCTGGGGCATCGACGCGCCCCAGTTTGCCGTTAATGGTCCCGATGGCGTCGCAACCTCGGCTACTCGGCGTCGGTCGGTTTGGATATCCCCCTCTGGGACTGGTTCGCCACCCACGACCGCGTCCGCCAGAGCGAGCTGAGAGAAAAGGCTGCGCAGGCAGCTCTCACCAACATGCAGCGAACCCTCATTGCGCAACTCGACGAGTATTACAACGAAGCTCGCGTGGCCTCTGACCAGGTGGCTTCGCTGCGCACCAGCGTGGACACGGCCCGCGAGAGCCTTCGCCTCACCCGCCTCCGCTACTCCGCCGGAGAGGCTCTCGCACTTGAAGTCGTCGATGCGGAAAATGCCGTCGCCCAGGCCGAATCCGCTCTCGCCGATGGCCTTCTGCGGGCCCAGGTCGCTCGCGCAACCTGCAAACTCTCACCGGAGTCCTCTAGATGAAGACCCGCTCGCCTATTGTCCCCTTCCGGTCTTCTCGCTATGGCTGTTGTCTGCCTGCTCGTCTCCCTCGCCGGGTGCTCGAAGAAGGAGGAAGCAGCGCCCAGCGCGGTTTCTGTCGAAGCCGCCGCCGCGCAGGTCCAGCCCATCACCGAGCACGTCGTCACTGACGCTGTTCTTGCTCCCGTCGCGCAGGCCGCAATTTCCCCGAAGATCACCGCCCCGGTCAAAAAGTTTTACGTCCTGCGCGGTGCGCACGTGAAGGCCGGACAGCTCCTGGCCACCCTCGAAAACAAGGATCTTCAGGCCGCCGTCACGGACAACCAGGGCGTTTTCGACTCCGCCGACGCCACCTACCAGACCGAAGTCAAAGCCACCGTCCCTGAGGACTACCAGAAAGCCGAGCTCGACCTCGCCCAGGCCAAAGCCAATCTCGACCTGAACCAGAGCATCGTGGCCAGCCGCAAACAGCTTTTCGCTCAGGGCGCCATTCCCGGCCGCGACCTCGATACCGCTCAGGCCACCCTCGTGCAGGCCCAGGCCGCCTATGATGCCGCCGCCAAACACCTCGCCGGCATGAAAGAGGTTAGCCACGCGGCCGCTCTCAAGTCCGCGAAGGGCCAGTTTGAATCCGCGCAGGGCAAGTACCAGGGCGCCGAAGCCCAGCTCAGCTACTCCGAAATTCGCAGCCCCATCACCGGAGTGGTCACCGACCGGCCGCTCTTTGCCGGCGAAACCGTGGCAGCCGGCGCGCCGCTGATCACCGTAATGGATACCCGCGCCCTGCTCGCCAAAATTCATCTGTCGCAGGCGCAGGCACAGATACTCAGCGTCGGCGATCCCGCCACTGTCGACGTCCCGGTCTCTCCGAGCCCGTTTCCGGCAA
>CAVPCE010000073.1:0-7917 GCA_963702295.1 uncultured Acidobacteriaceae bacterium
GTTTAGAGATTAGAGTTTGGAGTTTAGAAAGCCAGCGGTTCACAGGCGATGCGCGAGCCAGAGGAGGATGAGGGCGAGGACGATGAGCGGGGCGGCGAGGAGAGCGAGGATGGCGGCGAGCAGTGTGGCGAGGAAGGCGTAATCCTTCCAGGTGTGGCGGTGGGGCTGGCGGAGGTGGCGGGTGAGGAGGCGGTAGTTGCGGCGATTGGCTTTGTAGGCGATGTCGAAGATGTCGCCGATGAACGGGATGGCGCCGATGAGGACATCGAGGCCGAGATTGACCATCATGCGGGCCAGGGTGATGTACGGGACGCCGCGGACCCAGGCCGCGAAGACGAGGACGAAGGAGGCGATGCCGGCGAGCACGTCGCCGATGCCGGGGATGAGTCCGATGAGGCCGTCGAGTCCGAGGCGGATGGGGGTGCCGGGGATGCGGAAGATGTCGTCGAGGAGATGGGCGAGATAGTCGAGATTCTGGTCGGAGAAGAGGCGCTCGGCTCGGGCGCGGACGCCGGGGCGCAGGGGCGGGAGAATCTCGGGTTGGGGGCGGTCGGGCATGGATGCGGGTGCGTTGATGGGATGCGCTGGAGCGCGGTGGGACGCGGCCAGGCGCTCGAAAACGGCTGTGGCGCCAATGCTACAATCAGGACTGTTGTGGCGGATATAGTTCAGCGGCAGAACGCCTGACTGTGGCTCAGGATGTCGTGGGTTCGATCCCCACTATCCGCCCCAAAATCGATGCCCTGCGGCCCCTTCCGTGACGACTGCTTCCGACCAGAACGCGGGTAGCCGTATCTACATTGGCTGCTCCGGGTGGGCGTATCCCACGTGGAAGCCGGCGTTTTATCCGGAAAAATTGCCCTCGAAAAAGTTCCTGGAGTATTACGCGACACGGCTGAATTCCGTGGAGGTGAACTACACCTTCCGGAGCTTTCCGCGGCGGACGACGGTGGACGCGTGGCTGGCGCAAACGGGCGAGGGGTTCCGGTTTTCATTCAAGGCGCCACAGCGGATCACACATTTTCAGCGGTTGCAGGATTGCCGGCCGACGCTGGAGGCGTTTGCAGGGGCGATTGCTCCAGTGGCGAGGCGGGACGGCTGGGGCCGGTTCTGTTTCAGCTGCCGCCGAACTTCAAGGCCGATGAGGGGAAGCTGGCGCAGTTTCTGGCGGATGCGCACGGGCTGGGGTTGCGGATGGCGTTTGAGTTTCGGCACGTGTCGTGGTTCGAGGCCGGGAGTGTTTCGGATTTTGGAGCGGCATGAGGCGGCGCTGTGCGTGGCGGAGAGCGATGAGCTGGCGACGCCGGATGTGGTGACGGCGCCGTTCAGCTGCTATCGGCGGCGGAAGACGGAGTATTCCGACGCAGAGCTGGAGACGATTGCCGGGCAGCTGCGGGAGCGGGCTGCAAAAGGCGACGTGTTTGCGTACTTCAAGCACGAAGAAGAGCCAACGGGCGCGCTGTGGGCGGCGAAGGTGCTGGCGCTGGTGCGCGGCGATGCGGGCGGCGGGGCATCGTGACCGAACGGACGGGTTCCGCAAAATCAAAACAAGAGAGCAGGCCGGAGTGGTGGACGGAGTTCGTTCCTCGACGTTGGCTGGGCAGCGGGCACGTGCAGACGCTGGCGGGAAATTTTCTGCCGCGGCGGCTGACGCTGCCTGCGCCGGAAGATCTGGTGGTGGAGGTGGACGGTCCGGTGGCCGGGTATGGGCCGAGCCGGGTGCTGTGCCACTGCCACTGGCAGCCGGAGGCGGTGCGGCGTGAGCGGCTGACGGTGGTGCTGATCCACGGGCTGGAAGGCTCGTCGAATTCGAAATACATCGTGGGAAACACGGCGCGCGCGCTGGCGGCGGGGCTGAACGTGGTGCGAATGAACATGCGCAGCTGCGGCGGGACGGATGCGCTGTCTCCGACGATCTACCACTCAGGGCGGACGGACGATGTGGGGCGCGTGGTCGAGGCGATTGTCCGCGAACAGAGGGTGAGCGCGGTTGCCCTGGTGGGCTACTCGATGGGTGGCAACCTGGTGCTGGGGTGGGCAGGGAAGCTGGGGGCGCGGATTCCGCCGGTGGTGAAGGCAGTGGTGGGGATTTCGCCACTGATGGATCTGGCGGTATCGTCGGCAGCGCTGCACCGTCCGCAGAATCGACTTTATGAATGGCACTTTATGAAATCGATGCTGGCGCGGGTGCGCCGGCGGATGGCGCTGTATCCCAGGATCTATGGGGATGCGGCGGTGGAGCAGATTCACTCGATGCGGGATTTCGACCAGGAGATTGTGGCGCGGTACGGCGGGTTCCGTGATGCGGACGATTACTACTACTCAGTGGCGAGTTCGCAGTATGCGGCGCAGTTGCGGGTGCCGACGCTGATTGTCCATTCGGCGGACGATCCGTTTATTCGTATGCTGCCGGAGACGCGGGCGGCGCTGATCGCGAATCCCTGGGTGACGCTGATCGAAACGCAGCAGGGGGGACACTGCGCGTTTCTCTCGACGGAGAAGAACGGAGACGGGCGCTGGGCGGAGCGGACGCTTTTGGGTTTCCTGCTGGACGCGAGTGCGGCGTTGGATCGGGTCGAGGGAAGTGGCACGCGTGGAAGCTGACTGGGCGGTGGAAGTGGGCGGGGATGCGGCGCGGATCGAGGCGGAGTGGGCGGGATTTGTCGATCTGCGGGGAGACGCGGCGGCGGTGGATCGGGTTGCCGAGGCGCGAGCGTATCCGGCACTGCGAACGGCGCTGTGAAACTGAACGGGCCGGACTCGCCGGTGTTCACGAGCAAGTGTGATGTGTGGACGATGGCAGAGGCCATCGATCCGCTGGAGTTTGACTGCGGGGCGGAAGAGGCACGGGCGGGGATGGCGTGTTATGTCGATGTCGTGGCGCGAGAAGCGGGAATGCTTGGATCGTTCGCGGAGCATGAGGGGTGGGTGCGGCGAGCAGCCGCAGTTTTGCGCGGCGAGGCGGTGCGGTGCGGACGGGTGGATCTCGTGGTGCGGGGCGCCGTGGCGGGTGGGGTCGAGGGGTTTGGGTTAACGCTGTACGCGGCGGGTTGGGAGTGGATTCCCCGAGAGCGGAAGCGGCGTGGCGTGAGATTTTGCAGGCGGCGGCCATGGCTACAATGAGAGAGGCACGGGCGAGTAGCTCAATCGGATAGAGCACCGGCCTTCTAAGCCGGGGGTTGTGGGTTCGATTCCCGCCTCGCCTACCATTTAGATTCAGCACGTTACATCAATTGCTGCGCCTCGGTCTGCACCTGCTGTGGGTGATTTTGTGGGGGGCTGCCCGGGCGATAATGGCGAAATCACCGCATCAAGCGATGAGACCGCCGCCCTTTTCGCCTCATTCCGGACGTGTGAGTAGTGCTCCAGCATGCGCTTCGACATGTGGCCGGTGAGCGCCATCAGCGTGGAGTCTGCGACCTGAGCCTGAGCCAGCGCCGAGACGAATGAATGTCTCAGGTCATGCATCCTGCAGGTGACACCACTTTCTTCCGGCAGGCTGTCCACGCGACTTTCCAGCTGCCGATCGGTTTCGTCGCATCCTGATTCCAGACCTTCACGGCGCCGGTTTTATGCCAAGTCTTCGCCGTCGAAGCCGTATCGCTCGGTCGGGAAGATGTAGTGCTCAGGCAGCGGGTTGTTAAAGCGGCTGCGCCACTCCTGCAGCGCATGGAAGGCGGTTTCATTCAAGGGAATGAGCCGGCCCTCGCTACCCTTCGTCTTCGCCTTTCCAACTGTCACAGCGCGACCGAGAAAGTCGACCTGGCGCCAGCGCATCATGCGCAACTCAGCCGTGCGCATGCCAGTGTGGCGCAGGAGTGTGATGGCGACGGGCAGGGACAGGCTGCGGCTTTTCTTCGCCTGCGTCTCGATCCGATGGAGCTCGTCTGGCATCAGAGCGCGGCCGATCTCCGACGGTTCGCGCAGCATCCTTACCTTGCCTTCGATGAACGCCCAGCGGCCATGCTCACGCAGGATTTGCCGCAATGCCGACGCCTCCATGTTGATCGTCCGCGGTGCCGCGCCTTCCTTCAGGCGTTTCCGCTGGTATGTCGCGACGTCGGCCGCCTGGATGTCATTGACGAACATCTTCCCGAAAAACGGCGTCAGGCGCTTCAGCTTCAAATCGGCGATCTCCCGCGTGCTGTCCGTCCAGTGCGGATTGCCTTCCAGCCACTCCTTCGCCGCACGGTCGAACATCGCCGGCCGCTTCACCTCTGACAGCCCGCCGCATCCGAGCTCCAGCTCACGCCGCCGCGCCCGCTCTTTGCGTTCCGCGATCTCACGGTTGCTGGTGTTGGCGCTCTCGCGGATCCGTGCGCCCAGGAACCGGAACTCGTACCAGTATTTGCCGCCACGTTTGAATACGCTCATGGTTGCGATTATTTCTCCTCTTCTGCTGCGTGTTCTTTCAGGTAGAGAGTGACCCAGTTTCGCTTGATGTGCTCATGCTTGCTGCCGAGCTCCGCATTGATCCTGTCCTTCATCCAGATCGTTCTATCACCGTGTCGGGGCTTCCACTGACCCATTGCTTTCGCTGCCGCCTCGGCCAAGACCCTTTCGCGCTCGTTGACCGAAGGTCTGTTACCCCGATCAGCATTTCCGCACCTGCGAGCACAATAGATGTTCTTCGCCCGAGCGGTCCTGCCGAGGAAAAACCGCTTGCAGCGCCCACATTTGTTAAGGCGGGCGCACAGTGGGTGAAGCATCACAACCAGAAAGAGGCGCGCCGATTCATCCAGCGCCGAAGCCTTGAAATCGGCCGCGTAAGCGGTGTTTGACGCACCGGAAATTGCCCAGAGGATGAAGGGCTTCTGGCGGTTTATGTAGTCTCGCAGGATCGAATCGATTTCCGGATGCCCATGCATCATCGCTTCCGTATTCTTGCCAGCCGTGAGCCATAGATCGAGCCAGTCGAGAAGCACTCTGCGGGTTTCATGCGCTTGAGATCGGAATCGCTCGGCCCAATCGCTGGGCAGCTCTTCGTTCTGCTCTGTCCGCTCTCCCCTCGTGGCAACCCACCATCTCGTTGCCCGACCGCGCCAGTAGCCACCGAAGGTTGCGAGTTCGCTGTCGCGTCCTGCAGTGATGGGATAGCTGCCAGGGGGAATCTTCAGTTCGCGGACTAGGCGGAAGCGATCATCGCCCGGCAACAAGATTTCCTGCTCGATTCGCTCGTCTCCCTCAAGGACAGAGATCGCCTCCAGCAACTCGGCAGGAGTGAAGTCCCTCTTCCTCCGTATGCCGCCCCGCTTATTGTCTGAGCTAAATACCATCACGCAAACTATAACATAATGCGTGTCGATATTCATTCCATTATTTTCCATGTTCTGCAATTCTCTTCCTCGTGGCAGTCAATTTTGAGGAGTGGGGGGTAGGTCAATGGACGCAGTAGTGGAGCCGGTGGGCAGGCTGCAGCGAGTTCAGGCAGCGGCGGAAGCATGGAACGTAAGCGTCAAGACAGCCTGGAACTGGATCGCTGAGGGGCGGGTTGGCGTGGTGAGGCTTGGTAGAGCGGTGAGGGTCCCACAGGGAGAGATCGAGCGGCTGGTGAACGAAGGGTTTACCCCGGCGAGACAGCGCTCGGCGTAAAGCCTAGCTCGAAGCCTCTCCGCGCGCGACCGTCAGTCCGGCGGGCGGAGAGAGTAAGCGGTCCGGGACCGACAGAAGGAGCGCGGGAAGCCCATGCGCAAAAGCATAAAGATCGTCCCTGTTTTCGGACCGGAACAAGACGAAACGAAAGACCGACCCATTGACCATATCGCCCACGGCGACGCCGCATTCTTAATTCGCGACGGCCGTGCACACAGCCTCAAAGGCAGAGCGATTCGTCTCCTGCCATTGCGTCCGCGATCGAGCGCCAGCGCGCGCCCTGATCACCGGGTCATCGAGCGATACGCCGCGGCCAAGATCTCAGGCGTAAATCCAGAACTCGTCGCAGCCGTAGATGAAATCGGTTCGTGCCCTACGCGGACCAAAATGTTGAATGCTGAGGCAGAGGTCCGCAACAAGGCTAAGCTTGCGACGGATCAAAAGCGCGCTGCCCGGCTTGCCGACGAGGCGATCGCACTCCAGCGCCAGCGATTTATCCATGAGTCAAATTGCCCAACCTGCCGGAGAATCGATCAGGCCAGATGAGCACGTCGATTCTGCAGTGGGTGTGGCGCTGCGGTGCCCTCGACCCCGCCGACCGAATGGTGCAACTCCGCCTCGCCGGAAGCTCTACGACGGCGAAGATGAGTGCGCAATCTCCATGCAGGAGTTGTGCTCGGACACTCGCCTCTCGGAGAGCTCGGTCCGCCGCTCGATTCAGCGCTTAGAGCGCGAGGGATTCTTGGCCGTCACACGAGGGGGTGGCAAAGGCAAACTATCGCGGTATCGACTCCTAAAGGTGTCGGAGGGAAACCCTTCAGAGGGAAAGGTTTCAGGGGGAAAGGTTTCAAATGAGCCTCCAAAAGGTGTCAGCCTGACGGGTCCCCCTGCACCCCCTATAAGGAGAAAACAAACACAAGACAGGGACGCGGCTTCGCCGTTTGTGGTTCCGGAGTGGGTTCCTCTAGAGCCGTGGGAGGCTTGGGTGCAGATGCGCGCGAGGCGGGGAAGGGCTCTAACGCCCTACGCAGCCAGATTGGCCGTGAAGAGGCTGGATGAACTCCGAGACGCCGGTTATGACCCACATAGCCTCATTGACGAGGCGGTGCTGCGCAACTGGCTGAAGTTCTTCCCGCTAGACGCGATGCAACCGGTGCGGCACTGCCAGTACCGGCGCCAGCGACTCCGGTCCACCAGTACAAGTCCACCAGCTTTCGATCACGGAAATTCGCCAACGGGCAGAAGCGGAGACCCAATGACGGCCAGCGCAGAAGTCATCGACCAGATCGTCGAACGTCGTGGGCTGCCGTCTAACACCGACGCCGAGCGAACGATCCTCGGGAGCATCCTTCTCGAAAACGCGCAGTTCTACGAGGCTGCGAGCCTCGCGGAGGCCTGCTTCTCGCTGAATGCCCACCGTCTGGTGTTCAGGCGAATGGGAGAAATGCTCTCCGCCGGCTGTGCGGTCGATATCGTCACCCTGGGCGAGGAGTTGGCGCGCCGTAAGGAAGTGGAGGCAGTTGGCGGCATCGCCTGGCTGGCTTCGCTGACGGAAGGACTGCCACGCCGCCTGAACATCGGCGAGTACGTCCGCATTGTCAGGGATAAGTGGTCGATGCGCCAGGTGATGACGATCTGTTCAGATGGGGCGGCTCGTGCGGCCGACCAGAGCGAGAGCGCAGCGGATGTCATTGCGGCTCTGGATCAGCAACTTCTCGAAGCGATCGCATCGGCCGACTCGGAACGGCCGTTGAAGGATCAAAACGCCTCGGCGTGGTCGGAGATAGAGGCATTGCGGTCTGGGAAGGTTGAGACCGGCGTCGGTACGGCGATCCGCCAACTGGACGCGATCATTGGCGGATACAAACGCCGAAAGTTGTACGTGATTGGCGGGCGACCGAGTATGGGGAAAACCAGCCTCATGATCGGCGCCGCCATTCAGCACTGCGCGCGCAGAATCCGGACGCGGCTGGTCTCGATCGAGATGGAGGCCGAGGAGCTGCTGCAGCGTATTTACGCCGCCGTGGCCGAGGTGCCATATCAGCGGGTGATGGACCCGGCTTCGCTGCCCGAATTTGAGTGGCAGCAGTTGCAATCAGCGCGGACGATAGTCGACGGCTGGCCACTGGAGATTGACTCCCGGCCCGGCCAGACGATCGACGCCGCACTCGCGGGCTGCCGGCTCAGTTGCAGGCGCCGCGGCACGGGATTCGTTGCGCTCGACTACCTGCAGATTCTCCGATTCACACAGGAAGGGAAACTGCGTTATCTGGAGCTCTCGGACGCAGCCGCAAAGCTGCGGGAGTTCGCGAAGGTGGATATATT
>CAVPCE010000074.1:0-3161 GCA_963702295.1 uncultured Acidobacteriaceae bacterium
CTCGAACGCCGATGCGTACGAGGAGCTGCGTGGCAGCGATGGCGAGACTCTGCGTGCAGTTCGTACAAAGGCGGGGTTCGATGGCGAGCTGGCGACGGTGCGCCTGCCGCACGGACATTACGCTGCGTTTGTGGAACTGCATATCGAGCAGGGACCGATTCTGGAACGGCAGGAAATTCCCATCGGCATTGTTACAAATATCGTCGGGCCATCGAGCTTCTTTATCACCGTCGACGGGGAAGGCGGGCACGCGGGTGGTGTGCTGATGCCGGACCGGCACGACGCGCTGTGCGCGGCAGCCGAGCTGATTGTCAGGATCAGGGCGCGGCGCGTCAGTCGGCGTCGACGGACACGGTTGCCACGGTGGGAATGTGTGAGGTGCATCCCGGGGCGATTAACAGCATTCCCAGCCGGGTGAAGGTTGGCGTGGACCTGCGAGACACCGATAGGAAGCGGCGGGATCGGGTGTTCGATCAGATTCGCAGCGCAACGGAGGAGATTGCGCAACAGCGACGCACAAATTGCGATCCAGATGCTGAACGCCGATGAGCCGGCCGCATCGTCTCCTCAGGTTCTGGCGGCGATTGCGCGCAGCTGCCTTGGGGAGGGTCTGGAATCGCGGAGAATCGTGGCTCGTGCCTACCACGATTCGTCGTTCATGGCACATGTTGCGCCGATGGCGATGATCTTCATCCCGTGCCGCGGGGGCGTTAGCCATCGACCGGACGAATACGCGACGATGGAACACATCGCCGCAGGCGTGAAGGTCCTTGCGCGCACGCTGGTGGAGCTTTCCTTCGCCCATTGATGAACCGCAGGACGAAGCTGCAGTATCCATCAGACAGCGATTGAATCGCCAAGCCGGGCGGTGAAACGGAGCAGGCGACGGTCGTCATTGCGAGCGGCGATCAGTTGCAAACCGCACCCTGGAGAAGGGAGCACGACGGCGGGGTTGCCGCCGAGGCTGGCCGGCGTGGTGAGCCGCAGCAGGCGCGCTCGCGTTTCGGTGTGATCGGTTCCGGCAAAGAGATGGCTAAGAGGTGAAACCGGCGCGAGCAGGAAGTCAAACCGCTCAAAGAGCCGCTCGTGCTGGCGGCGAAAATCCGAAAGCCGCTGCTGCATGCGCCACAGCTCGTCAGAAGTCAGGGAGGCACCCCATGCAAGGCGAGCAGCAATAACCGGCTCGAATTCCTGAAAAAACCCGGCGTGAACGGCGGCCTCGGGCCTGGATGGGCGCGTAGATGTCCCAGGCGTCGGACCAGAAATCGGGCTGGATGGGCTCGAGGCGGGCCTGGCGCGGCGAAGGCGTTCCTGCCAGATGTCCATCGAGTGAAGGACTGCGGCGTCACAGGAATCGAGGAGCGGACCGGTGAGGACGCCGATGGCGGGAGTGGCGGGACTGGGCTGCGGCTCGGGCGGGAGATCGAAGAGCGATTCGGCGAGCCGGGGCGCGTCGCGCAGATCGCGAAAAAGCCAGCCGATGGTGTCGAAGGATTGTGACAGGTGATAGCCGCCCGTCCAGTCGCCCACGCCGAGTGAGGATCGGTAACCGGCGAGGCCGCAGAGGGCGGCGGGGGCACGGACGGATCCGCCGGTATCGGTGCCGATGGCGGCAAGGGCTGAGCCTTCCTGAATCGCGGCGGCGGATCCACTGGAGGAGCCGCCGGTGAGGAGAGCTGGATCGGCGGGCTGGAGACAGTCGCCGTAGTCGCGGTTTTCGCCGGTAATACCGAAGGCGAGTTGGTGCATGTGGGTCTTGCCGGTGATGACGACGCCCGCCTGGCGGAGGCGCGCGGCAACCCACGAGTCGGCCGAGGCTGGGGGCAAGTGCCGAGCGTAAAAGCGTGAGCCGCTGCTGGTGGGAAAGCCGGCGAGGTCGAAGCAATCTTTAAGAGCCACGGGAATTCCGGAGAGGGGCAGAGCCGGCGTCGGCTCGCGGCGGATTGGCGGTGGGCTTCGGCGAAGGTCCAGTCAGGATCGAGCGCGATGTAGGTGTTGCGGCTGGCATTGCCGTTCGCGCGGGCCACGCAGGCGCGTGCCTCGGCCTCATGGGAGAGGGAGCCGGTCTGGTAGGCGGCGAGCAGCGCCGCGAGCGGTGAGGGCGGAGCGGCATGGGGGCATTGTAGTAGGAGGTGAGGGCACGGCAGTGATGCGAGGAGTAAATCCCATTCAGCGGCCCCAGGGGCCAGGTGAGCCCGCACCTGTTTTCCAGCAGTGGAAGAGAAGGGGTAGGATAGGCGCCATGCACTGGAGAGTGATTTTGGTTTGCGCGGTTCTGGCGGGCGGTATGGCGGCGGCGTCTCCGTCGTCACAGCAGCTAACGCTGATGGCCACCGAGTTCGCCGCAGGATCTGGAGATTCCGGGCGATTTTCCAGACGTAACGGCTGGAGCCAGAGCGATTCGTGAGCTACGCCGCGCTGAGCGGGCTGCCGCAGGTAAGATACACGGTACCGCGACGACGAGAACTTGAACGGACCGGTGAACTGAGCGGGGTTTCGCTGGATGTTTTGTTGTCCGCGCTGGGCGTGGATGGGAAGGCGATGGTTGCCGCGGTGAGCCGGACGGTTATGAAGGGCACTACACGGCCGATTATCGAGCGCGCATCACCCGTTTCTCGTCCTGCGGATCGACGGGAAGGAACCGGCGCAGTGGAAGCCGGGCCCGGATGGGGAGAAGTACACGCCCTACGTGATTTCTGCACCTGCTTCAAGCCCGCCTTCCACGTTTTGGCCCACAAGGATATGGCGCAGGTTCCGTATGGAGTGACGGGACTAAAGCTGTATCCGGAGAAAGCCACGGTGCTGAAGGAAATGCAGCCCCCACGCTGGCGGCGCGCCGGCGATGGAGGGGTACCGCATCGCGATGCAGAATTGCCTGCGATGCCATCGGGCTGGAAACATCGGCGGCGGCAAATCGCCCTTTGAATGGCCGCAGATGGCGCTGATCGCGCAGGGGAATGCCGCGGCGTTTGGCAAGTACGTGGTGCGGCCAATCGGTGAATCCGGAGGCCACGATGCCGGCGAATCCGGAGTACGATGCGGCGACGATCGCAGCGCTGACGGCATACTTCCGAGCTTCGGGCCGCGGAGAGTAAGTGATCGCTGACGCCGTGCTGAGGTGCGGGTGACGCGGGGGGAATTGAGACCGGGGGCCGGGTCTG
>CAVPCE010000075.1:0-13092 GCA_963702295.1 uncultured Acidobacteriaceae bacterium
GATACCCCGAAGGGCACGCTGCGCGTCCTCGAACTTGTTGCGCTTCAATTTTGCGCGAACTTTTCGAGATTATCCAATCTCGGGTACATGTGTCAAGCCACAATGAATCCGGCTGATCAACATGCGGTTCGCTGCAAACGAGTGTGGTTCCCTGTGTCGGGATCAGACCCTAGAAGCGCCAAACTTAGAAAGATCGTTCCGCAAGCACAACCTGCGGGGGTGGCTGACCACCCTTGGGAATATTGAAGGCAAACCGCGCCTGCAACTTCCTGTCCTGCAATGGATTTTCTGTCGGGCTACGGTGCGCTCTCAGCGCTGCGTCGGTCGAACAGAGCCGCTTCGCCTTTCAACATTACCGGGGCTCATCTGAACCCCTGACAGCGAAGCCTTTCCCACTGCTGCAATCGTTCCTTACTATAGCATGCGCGAGACTGCGGTTGCAACTCGCCGCCGTTCAGAAGCGACTTGTTGATCCTACGGGAGACGGCGCCGAAGCGCAACCGTGGAAAACCGCCCTAAACCGTGGAAATCTGGAGGGATGTATGCTGGGCAGTCGGGCTGGAGCGCCATCCCTGAAGGAGCGCTTTCCCGGAGACGAACTCATCCACTTACAGCAGGAGCATTTCATCGATGCCTGATGGCTTTCATCCCTCGCATCGTCGTTTTCTGGAATTTGGCTCCGCGGCACTCGCGGCGGGCGCTCTGAGTCGAACAGGGGAGTCGCAGACGAAGGAGCAGGTAGCGCAGGCGGAACAGGACGCGAGTTCCAGCCTGATTCTCGGACAGGATAACCCGGCACTCCACGCAGAAAACCCAGACTCGGTGACGCCGCCCGCGACGGATCACGGGAACCTCAGCTCTTTAAGTACCGTTTTCGTTGGCGCATAAGCGAGTACAGCCTGGTGGCTGGACGCGTCAGGTGACGATGGCCGATCTGCATGTTTCAAAGGAGATTGCCGGCGTGCAGATGCGGCTGGTAGCGGGTGGGATCCGCGAGCTGCACTGGCACAACGCGTCGGAGTGGGCCCTGATGCTGGCAGGCGGAGCGCGGATCACCTGCATCGATCCAGATGGGCGCAGCTTCGTGGATGACGTTCAAGAGGGCGATATCTGGAATTTTCCATCGGGGTACCCGCACTCGATCCAGGGACTGGCTCCGGACGGCTGCGAATTCCTGCTGGTGTTTGACGATGGAAGCTTCGACGAATACGAGACGGTGTTGCTGACAGACTGGATCGGGCACACGCCACCAGAGGTGCTGGCAAAGAACTTCGGCGTCCCGGCCTCGGCTTTTCCCCCACTGCCGTCCGAAGGACGGTACATCTTTCCAGGAACGATGCCGGGGCCGCTGGAGGCCGATCGCAAGGCTGCCTACGGCAATCTGGGACCTTCGCGGCTGCCCTTCGATTTTCGCCTGATGCAGATGGCTCCGACGCACGCCGCGAAAGGCGGCGAGGTGCGGATCGTAGACGGCAACAACTTCAAGGCTTCACCGCAAATCGCGGCGGCACACGTGGTTCTTCATCCGGGGGGAATGCGAGAGATGCACTGGCATCCGAACGCCGACGAATGGCAATACTACGTGAAAGGTAAAGGGCGGATGACCGTGTTTGCCGCAGCCGGGCGCGCCCGCACGATGGATTTCCAGCGAGGAGACGTGGGCTACGTACAGCGGAATTTCCCCCACTACATCGAGAACACGGGCGACACAGATCTCGTGTTCCTGGAGATGTTTAAGGACAGCTACTACCAGGATGTCTCGCTGGCGAACTGGCTCACGCACCTGCCGCCGCAGTTAGTCTTCGATCATCTGAGGATCAGCCGGGAGACCCTGGCAGCTTTCCGCACGAGGAGAAGGTGGTTCGGCCGTGAACGCAGGCGGGGATCACGTCGGGCAATTAAGCCGAGGTCCGTCAGTCCATTGACGAAGAACTGCATGGCCAGCGCCACCAGCAACAATCCCATGATGCGGACCAGGATGCGGATGCCCGTCTCGCCGAGGAAGACACGGATGCGATCGGCGCCGCTCAGCACCAGATAGCTGAGGAACGCCGTCAGAGTGATGGACCCGAGAATCGCCAGCATCTGCCAGTGATTGGGAGCCTGTCCGACCAATACCATGACGCTCGAGATCGCTCCCGGGCCGGCGAGCATGGGGATGCCCATCGGCACGATCCCGGCGTCTTCCTTTGCCGCGGCTTCCTGCGTTTCGTCCTGTGATTCCTGAGTGGGGGAGCGCTTGGCCTCCATCATGTCGATACCGATGAGCAGGAGGATGAGGCCGCCGGCGATTTCAAACGCAGGCAGCTTGATGCCAAAGAGGCTGAAGATGAACTGACCCGCCAAAGCAAACGAGGTCAGCACGATAAAGCAGGTGAGCGCAGCCTTCCACGCCATGCGTCGACGCCGGGCGGGATCGACGCCGGCGGTGATAGCGAT
The DNA here is from genome assembly GCA_963702295.1 of uncultured Acidobacteriaceae bacterium. Lineage (GTDB taxonomy): Bacteria > Acidobacteriota > Terriglobia > Terriglobales > Acidobacteriaceae > Palsa-343. The sequence goes on from CAVPCE010000075.1 coordinate 2,440, forward strand.
GAAGGAAGGAATCGCGGCGAAGGGGTCGACCAGAAAGAAGATAGAACTGAGAGCCAGGAGCGAGAACTTTACATACGTAGAGTTCAGCGCTTGTTCGGCTGCAAACGCCGGCGAGACCCACGTCGCGAGCTGGCCCAAATCGCACATTCTGTGACTTTAAACCAGTCTTTCGATGCGGCGATTGAGCCGACGATGCGGGCACTTTTAAGCGTGAGGCAAATCTTGCCCGCCAACCGTGTGGAAGTAGCGGATGGTGGATGGTTGCCCGCCCCCAATTATTTCCTAACCGCTCTGGTTTGAGACGGCTGCGGGTTCCTCCGCATCTTTGGCAAACCCCGTGCATTTTACCCCGGACGATGCGCGATTCCCGTTCCGTTCATTTCACCGCACCTTTATGGAATCCCGCACAGTCTCCGCATTGCTCTGCCGGCTTTCGATCAGGCGGAAAGCTACGCCTGAGCTCGCATGTATTCGGAGATCAACAATTGAAGCGGTTCATCACGAAAGAGGAGAAACCAAGCCCGACTATGATGACCTACGCAAAGCAGGAACCTGGGCCCGTCGCCGGTCCGTCAATTTTGCTGGCCAGCGATTCTGAAAGACACGGAAACTCGATTCACCAGTTGCTCAAGGAGGAAGGATTTGCGATTGATTTCGTGGGCGATTACTCCCGCATCGATCCGCACGTGCACGGGAAGGAGTTTGACGTGGTGTTGCTGGAAGTAACGAGCGAGCATGCAGTGGAACTGGCGGTCAACACAGCACTGCGTCTGAAGCGCGCCAATGCCGCCCAATTCGTTGGCTATGTGGCCGATGCGAATCTGGAAACGAGCGGCCTGGCCGGTGATGCGGTCTTCCCTCGCAACGCCAGGAAGCTTCGGGAAGCGCTGCGGCAGTTTCTCAGTGAGGGCGGCGTCGACTAAAAAATTCCTCTCCTGCGCCGTTCCGGCCCGTGGCTTCTTCCTTTCCCTTCAGCCAAAATTCAGCAAAGCAGAGTACTCTGGCTGCGCTGTTTTGCAGGGAAGGAGCGTGTGTCAATGATTCTTCAGCGAAAGAAAATGCTGAGCTGCGTAACTCTGGGAGGTTTGGCTTTGGCCCTGGCCGCCAGCGCTGTGCCGCTGAGCGCGCAGGAAAGCAACGGGCCTTTCCATGTGCAGGCGGAGTGGAAGATCGGGGGCGACGGATTCTGGGATTATCTGGCTGTCGATCCCGCTTCCAAACTGCTCTACATCACGCACGGAGATCACGTCATTGCGGTGGATACACAGCAGGGCAAGCAGGTGGCGGATATCACCGGGCTGCATGGCACGCATGCCGTGGTCTTTTCGTCGGATGGAGTGCACGGGTACATCACCGACGGCGGCGCCAATCAGGTAGCGGAGTTCAATAGGAATACGAACACGATCGAGAAGACGATTCCGGCGGGCACCGGACCGGATGGCGCAGTCTTCGATCCTTCCACGAAGACGGTGTGGGCGTTCAACGGGCGCAGTCACGACGCGACAGTGATCGATACCAGCACGAACACGGTTGTGGCGACGGTGGCGCTGCCGGGCAAGCCGGAGTTCCCGGTAGCTGATGGGCAGGGATACGTTTACGACAACATCGAAGACAAGAGCGAGATCGTAAAGATCAATGCGAAGTCGCACACGGTCGAAGCGACGTGGCCGATTCTGCCGTGCGAAGGTCCGTCAGGACTGGCGATCGACCGCAAGCACCGGCGACTGTTCGCGGTTTGCGATGGCAAGATGGCGGTAGTGGATGCGGACAGCGGCAAAGTAGTGGCCACGCCGACGATTGGCGACGGACCGGATGCGGCTCGTTTCTCAGACGCGGATCGGTATGCCTTCAGCTCGAATGGCGCGGGCACGCTGACTGTGATCCACGAGGACGCCCCTGATCATTACACCGTTGTGCAGAATTTGCCCACAAAGCGGGGGGCGCGGACGATGGCGATGGATCCCGACGGACAGCGAGTGTACGTGGTAACGGCGGAGTTTGGTCCGAGACCAGCGCCGACGGCGGACCATCCGCATCCTCGGCCGACGATTGTACCTGGCAGCTTTGAGGTGATTGCGATTGGGAAGTAAATGGACAGCGGATAAACGCCAGCCGGTGTTTCGCTCAAAGGTTAAGAGTCTCGCTGATGCGGGGCTCTTTCTTTTTGATTTCGGAGTTGTATCCGTCGGGGATCCTTATGTAATTGTGATGACCGCTACCTCGTAGTCCTGTACGGCGGGAATCGTACAGCGGAGGGTCTGGTCGCCTGCGACGTGGAAGGGCACGCTGGATCCGGCGCGGAGAAGCTCGACGGAACGGACGCGCGCGCCGGGTGGGAGTTGCAGGGCGAGACGTTGCGGGCCGAGAGGCACCACCGAATGCAGCCATCCGTGGTGGGCGCTGGGATTGGTGTAGTTGAGCAGGTGGATGGCATAGCCTGGCTCGGTCTCCCAGGCAAACATCTCAACCAGGCCATCGCCCTGAACGGAGATGACGCGACAACCACGGGTGAGCCAGCGCAGCGTGTTCTGGTAGAGCCGTAAAAGATCGCCATGGCCAGAGAGCCAGTAGGTGCGCTCGATGTCGCCGGCGAAATAGGCGGTGCGGGAAGATCCCGTTTCGCGCAGGACCACAGCGGGCTGCTGCGTGTGCTCGACAGGTGGATAGGCGAGTTCCGGTGGATAGTGGACGAAGCCTGGAACGACGGTGAGGACGGGGTCGGCTATGGGCTGCAACGGGCGGCGATTCTGGGAACCGGGAATCCAGTGCGTGTCGGCAAAGTCCTCGAGGATCGGATGGGGGCGCTCGATGCGAGCGTAATACGCGTTGCCATTTGTGCCGATGGCGGGACCGGCGGAGTGAATGCCGAGGAGATCCGCGAGGGCGAAGTCGGAGCGCGGCTGGAGGCTCTCGTCATAGAGGCTGGTTTCAAAGCTGGCGAGGAGAGAGCCGCCCGAGGCGACGTAATCGCGGAGCTGCTGACACTGACGGTCGCTAAGCACTGCGATGTTGGGGAGGATCAGGGCGGTGTATTTGCGCAGGTGCTGGGGGTCGAGGCGATCTTCGTGGACGAAATCGAAGGAATGGCGGCCTCGGAGAAGCTGAGCGTAGAGGCCGTTGGTGGTCTCGCGCATGTAATCGCGGAAATGCGGCGGGGGGCCGGGCTGGCGGCCTGACTCCGGCCCGGGCGTGGGTCCGGGATAGAGCAGCTGGGTGCTCTGGCCCATGACAACGCCAATATTGGCCAGCGAGCGGCGGACGCGAAAGTGCGGATCGTGAGCAGACATCCAGCGAAAGAAGTCGTCGCCGGTTTTCTGCCAGCGACGATCGACCTCAAAGCCTTCATAGCCGCCGACGAAATGGCAATAGGGCACGACTCCGCCGGCAAGGGACTCGTTGAACCACATGCGGAGCTCGTCGGGTGACTTGGAACCGTTGCGCCAGGTAACAGCGCCGGTGGAATAAGCAGCGGTGACATTGCCGGCAGCTTTGCCATCGAGGATGGAGGTGCAGACGCGTGCCTGCAACGAGCAGCCCCAGATTTCCGGATCGTAGAAGGTGCGTCCCTGGTTGTCGGCCTGAAACCAGGCGGCGGTTTTGCCGAGGCGGTTGAGGTCGGGTCCTGAGTGGACGTTGCCACCCATGTTGGCGAAGAAGAAGCTGTCGGGCTTTTTCTCTTTGGCGATGGCGTCGTACTTCGCCCAGAGCTCGAAAAGGCGGTCGTTGAAGGCGCGCCAATAGGCGGTGGTGGTTGGCGATGGCAGCTTGCTGCAGACGGCGCAGTGGCATTCGGGAAGACTGCCGAGGGGCGGCCAGCCGTTGGTATAGAAACAGTCGACGTCGTAGAGGACGTTGATCTCGCGCATGAGGGCGGGAACGAAGTCGTCCATGTAGGACGTGAACATGCAGGTGCGAAAGAGCTGCGGCTCCTCTTCGTTGTGCTGGACGGAGCCGTCGGCATTACGCATCGCCCAGTCGGGATGGGCGGCGAGAGCGTCGGGCCAGTTGAGGTCGGGACTCATGCGAGCGACGACGCGCATCGCGCGCTTTCTGGCGGCGGCCGTGCATTCGCCGAAGAAGTCGCGGCCGTGCAGGAATTTTCCATGCTTGTGGAACGGGACCTTCGAGGGGTAGTAGGCGAGGATGCCCGTGACGCTGACGAAGACGACGTCGGCACCGAAGTCGTGCCAGAAGTCGGCCCATTGATCGATGTTCATCACGGCGGGATCGTGCTCCGTCATGTTCGTCTGGCCAACGCGACGGATGCGCTGTTGCCACGGGAGGGCGGCGCTGTCGATGAGGGCGAGATCGCGCAGGGAGCGCGATAGATTCGGTGCAGGCTCTTCGCCGGCGGACTGCGCTGCGAGGAGGTCCTGGGCGCGGAAGGCGGTGGCGAGGGGAAGAGCGGCGGAGGTCTTGAGAAAGCTGCGGCGGTTGAGCATGGGGAGATCGCCTCGTTGTCTTCGGCCCCAAGTGTATCGAGGCGCGAGCAGGAGAAACAGGGGTGGAAGGCTCGCGGAAAGTTTACGAACGGTCAAGTCGCTCGAATCTCCTACACTGGAACGACGATCGGGATGAGCGCCGCCATCGAGTTTCGGGAAGTGAGCTTCGCGCTGCCGCAGGGCCGGCAGCTGCTGGAGAGGATTTCGCTTGCAGTGGACGCAGGCACGACGACGGCTGTGCTGGGGCGGAGCGGGTCGGGCAAGACGACTCTGCTGCGCACCGTGAATCGGATGGTGGAACCGACGAGCGGGACAGTGCTGGTGAATGGTGAGGACGTGCGAGCGGACCTGATCCGGCTGCGCCGCGCCATGGGATACGTCATCCAGGAAACCGGGTTGTTTCCCCACTTCACGGTGGAACGAACGTGGGTGTGGTGCTGGAGGCGGAGGGCGGCCGAGGCATGAACGTCCGCGGCGAGCCATGAACTCTGGTGCGGTGGGGCTCGATGCCGAGAGTTCACGCAGCGCTATCCTTATCAGCTTTCCGGAGGGCAGCGGCAGCGCGTGGGCCTCGCGCGGGCGTTGGCGGCGGACCCAGCATGCTGTTGATGGACGAGCCGTTCGGGGCTCTGGACCCGTTGACGCGCGCGGAGATGCAGGACATGCTCCGCGATCTGCTGCGGAAGCTGTCGAAAGACGGTGCTGCTGGTGACTCACGATCTGGATGAGGCGCTGTGCTGGGCATCGATCGTGCTGTTGTGAAGAGGGTCCGTGGCTGCGATCTGGAACCGAAGAGTTTTGAAGCGCAGGAGACAGCTGTCGTGACTACGTGCGCGCGTTTCATCGGGGTGAGCGAAGCGCTAGCGGAGGAGCGGCATGAGCGGGTTTCTCGCGCGATACGGCGGCGAGATTTGCGATCCTGACGCTGGAGCACCTGTGGCTGACAGGCGCGGCAATGCTTGGGCAACGGCGATTGCGGTGCCGACAGGCGTTGGCTGACTCGGCGTCCACGCTGGGCGAAGCCGGTGATCGGCGTGGCGAACATCCTGCAGACGATTCCATCGCTGGCCATGTTGGGTTTCTGCTGCCGCTGCCCTTTCTTGGTGAGCGCGCTGCGCGCGTGGCGATCGTGGCTCTGACCGCCTATGCGCTGCTGCCGATTCTGCGGAACACTTACGCAGGTATTCAGGGCATCGACCGGCGCTGATCGAAGTGGCGCGCGCGCTGGGTTTGACTGACACTCAGCGTTTCTTCAAGGTCGAGCTGCCGCTGGCCGCGTCGTTCATTCTGGCCGGACTGCGTACGGCGACCGTGACTTGCGTCGGCATCGCCACCATCGCGGCTGCGGTGGGCGCAGGCGGATTGGGCGAGCTGATCTTTCGTGGGGTCGCGTCGGTCGATAACCGTCTGGTGCTGGCCGGCGCCATTCCTGCGGCGCTGCTGGCGCTGGCCGCGGACGGAGCGTCTGGGTCTGCTCGAGCGCCGGTTCCGGCGTGCGGCGAATGAAGGCGCGCCGTGCACACCGCCGGGCAATTTGTGCTCGCATCGGCGTTTTCGCCGTAGTTGTCTTGTCGGGCTGTGCGCCCGCCGCGGCCGGATCATCCTGTGGTCGGCGCGAAGAACTTTACCGAGCAGGTGGTGCTGGGCGAACTGCTGGCTCAGGAGATCGAGGCCAAAAGCGCATCTGCAAGGTAGAGCGGCGTTTTTACCTTGCGGGCAGCTACATCTGCCAGCAGGCGCTGGTGGCGGTCGCATCGACGCGTATGTGGAGTACACAGGCACGGCACTCACTGCGATTCTCAAGCAGCCCCTCGATCGCGATCCGCAGCGCGTACTTGCAACAGTGAGCCGTCTGTACGCAGAAGGATCACGTCATGGTTGCTCCGCCGCTGGGATTTGAAAACACGTTTGCGATGGTGATCCGCGGCGAGGATGCGCGAGCTGCATGTGGCGACGCTCAGCCAGGCAGCAAAATACACACCCCACTGGCGGCTCGGCGTTGGGTATGAGTTTGAACAGCGGCCAGACGGATTGCCTGGACTAGAACGGCTTATGGCCTCAAGTTTGCGGGTCCGCCGCGCACCATGGACCTGGGCCTGCTGTATCGCGCGCTGAACGTCATCAGGTAGACATGATCGCGGCCAATTCGACCGACGGGCAGATTCGCGAATTTGGTCTGACGGTGCTGGCGGATGACCGGCACTATTTTCCGCCGTACCAGGCTGTTCCGCTGGTGCGGGATGCGGCTCTGCGGCGCTGGCCTGGGATTGGAGCGGCGACGGCGGCGCTGGCGGGCAAGGTGGATGCCGATGCGATGCGGGCGATGAATGAGGCGGTGGATGCGCAGCATCGCGATCCCGCGGATGTGGTGCGAGCTTTTCGGGCGAGCCGTGGATTGTAGTGCACCCCCTCCCCCTTTCTGGTTCTGAATGGTGTTTGATTCCAAGGGAGTTGCGAGTGGGCTGCCGATGAGGCATGTGGCAAACCGCTGAGGGGAAAGCAGATGCACTCGGTGCTCGAGTACTACACTGGGGGCCGGAGTGCAGCACTCGCGGACACGAAGGGATCCGATGTTTGATTCGGGAGCACTTCGCTCGAGGGCGGGAATGCTGCATTGGAGCCTGTTGCTGTTGCCTGTAGCTCTGGTGGGCGGTGTCGGCTCCCACGCTCTCGCCAATTGCGGCGAAGAGGATGGGGCGCCCGAGCGATTTGCTGGCGTCATGGCGAGGCTCCAGAAAAGGAAAAAGGCCGCTCGAGGCGGCCTTCACTGGAGGAAAAACTTTTCTTTCCCCCTATTTTCAGAATACCAAACCGGGCTGGGTTTACTGCCAGATTTGGGGAGGTATTTTGGCGTGGAAGTTGTTTTGTATCAGAGATTGTTACTTTCGTCAGGCAGCGAGGGGCTTGACAGGATTTCCACAGGAGGGGCTCCAGCTCCAGTTGCGTAAAGGAGGGGCAGTGGGTGGAGTTCCCGGCATGAGGGCGATGGCGATGTTGCGATTTACCGCCGAGGAAGTTATAGCGAGTCAACCCTGCGGAGGTGTTGCTGCGGCTCGCCTCCGCACATGAGTGTTAGAGGCTAGGGCAGCGAGATCTGATAGAGGTTCCGGTGGACTGTGACGTTGACCCAGGCATAATGCGCGGGGTCCTTGCCCGGCACCACGGATCCGCGCCCGATCGATTGCGCTCCGTGAACCACGCTCGGTTCGGTCACCAGGGAGTTTCCTCCCGCTGGAAGATTCGGCAGGCTTTCCCCCGGACCGACGGGAATTGCCAGGCTTCGCCCCGGACTGGTTCGGGATGAATCATCCACGGTCACAAACAGGAACCTCCCGTCCGTGGACCACTTCGTTAAGCACCAGGGCGCGCAAATGCGCTTTGGGGCTCCATGGTCCAACGGAACTGCCATGATGGCGGGAAGGCTGGTATCCGGGGCCCTGGGAATTTCAGCAGTGACCCATCGCCGGCCCGGAGAAACAGACTGGATTTCCCCGATGGGATAAGGGAAGATCTTCGAGCGGTGCGACCCATCCGAATCGATCTGCTCCAGGAAGTTTTTGTTTCCCTCCGTCTGCTGGACCAGAATCCGCCCGCCTGCGCCAAAATGCGGCGACCGGATACCCGAGACATTCACTTTCTTTGCGGGTAAACTTCCGTCCACCGGTGCTGTCCACAGCTGCATGGTTTCGTCACGCGCAGCGGTTGCATACACCACTTGTCTGCCATCCGGCGAGATATCGAAGTCGATCATTGAAATCCCAGGGAACACCGCCTCGCTTTTCCCTGAGTCCACCATCGTTCGCCACAGCTCCGCGTCGGAACTTTCCCGGCGCCGTAAGAGGTAATAAAGAATGTTGGCATCCGGGCCGAAGGCAGGCGAAGAAAACGAAACGACCACGTCACCCTCTGAGGAAAGCGGGCGCTCCCCGCGCTCATCGTGAATCCAGAGGGAGCTTTCGTGCACCCCGACCGAGGTGATCAGCGCCCGTCCGTCCGGCTCCATCGCGATTCCATCCTCTTCGGTTGGTCCAAAGGTGATTTGTTCCGGCTTTCCTTCCGGAAAACGCTGGCGCCAGATGTGGCTTTGTCCATCCACCCAGGCCGTGAAGACCATCCATCGGCCATCGGGAGACCATCCAGCCGACAAGCACGCGCCGTTGGGTCCAACGACTCGCGACGGGGTCTGGCCTTCGAGAGCAATCAGCCGGCATGGCGCCCATTCGCCGTTTCCGTTCATCTCCACCACCAGGGCCCAGCGGCGATCCGGGGATGGATACGCGTCATGGGCCATGCCGCGCTCGTGCGCGGGAAAGTAAAGCTCACGCTGGCCAGAACCTGTCAGCGAAGCCGTAACTACGCCCAGATGTAGCCCTTCCCCTGGCCGAATCATGGAAAAGAGCAGCCGTTGCGGGTCCAGCCAAACCAGCCCCGCGGCGTTCTTCAGCAAGAGATGAGGCTCGCCTCCAAAAGCGGACACCTCGTAGGTGGAAAACACGGTAGTCTCGAGTACCGTGTACGCAATCTCCGCCCCATCCGGGGAGAATGCCAGGCTGTATTTCGACCGTGGGTCGTCCGTCACCCGCCTGGCCTCGCCGTTCGGAAGCATTTTGATGTAGATCTGGTCGGGGTGAGAAAACCATCGCCCCCGCGGATGAATGCCACCATATGCCCATCCGGGGAGAGCGTCGGCGCCACCGCCGAGTCAGTGAAATCTGTCAGCTGTATGTAACGCTCCGGCTCGCGATGGCGCAACCGATAGAGGGCCATGCCGCCAAGCGCAAAAGCCAGGCAGGCCGTAGCAGAAACGGCGAGTAGAATCCATCGCGCCCGTCGATTTCCGGCGATCCGGCCACGATGGGGGAAGGCCGGAACCGCCAGCGGTGGAAAGATTCCTGTTTCTGACGGCAGTTCCACGCTTCCGCTCGCCTCATCGCCGAGCGCAATGAAGCGGTATCCGATCCGGGGAATGGTTTCGATGTAACGGGGAGAACCTGCCGAATCGCCCAATGCATCGCGCAGTTTCTGGATGGATTTATTCAGCCCGTGGTCAAAATCGACAAACACATCGGACGACCAGAGGCGTCGTCTGAATTCTTCCCGCGTCACAATCTCGCCGGGAGACCCCAGAAGCAACGAAAGTACCTGAATCGGCTGCTGGGACAAGCGGATTCTGGCACCGTTCTTCGTGAGCTGCCGTGTGCGCAAATCCAGCTCAAACTGGCCAAACCGAACCGTGTTTTGAGTGTGTGAAAGGGGCATATCACACTCGCCCGACTGCGAGCGCCGAGTCTAGCACCCCTGAGAGACAGGGAACAACTTCTTCCAACTGATTCCTGCAGAACGAGTTGCCGGGGGAGAAACAATTCGCCCGGCAGGTATTGCTCCTGAAGGGGCAGTTATGGAAACTCGGTGCCGCACATGGAGTACAGGCAAAACAACTGACGCGGTGAGGACGACAACCGCGACTCAGAATCCGAGAGGAGACGGACATGAAATCGACATACAGAAAGTTCTCACGTTTTGTGGCCCTGATCGCAGTCGGGGTTATCGCGGCGATGGGAGCTGCGCACGCAGATGGCTGGCGGAGCGATGACGAGCAATTAGCCCAAATGACCGAGCTGGAACAGCTTCATGCAACGTTTCACGCAGCCGTGAGCGTGCACGATCCTGTGAACGGCGATTCGCCCGCAGTGATCACGCAGCGAATCCGCGAGGCACTTTCCATTTGGTCCAGGGACGCCCAACTGACGGTTGTGGGCACTACGGCCACGGCAGGAAATTATGCGGGTAACGGCGATCCGGGTGATCCCGACAACTTGCCCTCCACCCACGGGCGACACCTCTGCCACGGGGCAACAGGGCACGCTGTGCACGTTTTTCAAGTATGTTTCCGGGGGGCTGCAGCAAGCCAATAAGTTTGTCTCTCTTTCCCCGGCGTACAAGACGAAGTATGTCCCTGTAAGGGACGATGACGGCCAATGGAAGTCATCGGTGTATTTCGAATGCCATTACTTCGACGTGTCTTTGAATCCAGCCACAGGTCTGCCGTTTTGGACAGCCAAGAGCCACGTAGATCTTGACGGTGAAGCAAGAAAGATCGACGGGCGGTGGTTATTGACGCGTGTCACTTCATCCATCCCTCCGCCAGTTGACCCTGAGCCAGCAACACGATCCCAAGATTGCAGTGCGCTTCCGGATGCTGCGGCTCCAG
>CAVPCE010000076.1:0-19293 GCA_963702295.1 uncultured Acidobacteriaceae bacterium
GGTGCCCGCAGCATAGACGTAACCATCGATTGCATTGTCAGAGTCTTTCCCGAAATCGAGGAAGAAGACGGTCGGAACCATAGGCTGCGGGGTCCTGGCGTTGCTGGGGGCGCCTGACAGAGGCCAGCGGGATTGGCCTACGATGTCACTCCGTCATCATCGGAGCGCAGGATCGTCGCTGCGGGAGCGTCGTTAACGTGCTCCTCATTCAGGTTCTCATACGCGAGATAGATGACGCGCTGCACTACATGCCGGTTGGTTTGTCAGTGTAGGGGCTCCCAGCGTAGTTGTGTCCAACATCTCCGGCCACGTAGGTTCCTGCGAGATGAGGGGCATACCGGCGATTTTGCCGATCGCCAGAGCGTTAAACGGGCCGTTGAAGTTGGTGCCGTCGCCATTGGCCGCGTAGAGATTCCCGTCAGAGGCCCAGCAACTGGGCCACAGGTCGCCATTGCCGCCGCTCATCTGGTAGGTGGATATGATTCCTCGCTTGCGGAGGCAAAGAATGTGCTCTGAGGAGGAGTGGTCTGCGCCAGCATCAGGGAGGGTACGGAAAGAAGGGCGAACGAGGAGGTAAAGGCGACCGCAGCAACAAGGGGGCGCGAGAGGGGGTGGATTCAGGGCGCAAGGCAGTCTCTCCTGAAAGAAATTCACGCGGGAGACGCGCGGTTAAACGTTTTCCGGGTGAAGAATTAAATACCGCCCTTGTTTGCGGTTGTCAAGCACGCGTTCGCTCGATTAACCGCGAGGATCGCACGGGTCGTGTGGGCAGACCCGCAAGCCCCAGTTTAACTGTTGTGGCAGCGGAAAAACGTTTTACTTTCCCATGTGGTCGCGAAAGTCTCAGGTTCGGCCGCGTTGCATCGGATTCCTTCACTCGGCGCGCAGGATCGGTGGGGTCGGTTCGCAGCGCGCGAAGCACGCCTGGCAATGTGGCAATGAGTGCAGTGAGCAGGATGGCACACGCCGGCAAAGCGAGGATATCCGCGTCGGTTGCTCTGACCTGATAGAAGAGGGATGCAACGTAGCGAGACGCACCGAATCCGAGTGCGATACCCGCGCAACCTCCGAGCGCGATCATCTGGAAGATATCGAGAGTGACAAGGCGAACGATGCCGGCACGAGTCGAGCCAATCGCCATGCGGATGCCGATCTCGCGGCGGCGCTGGAGGACGGAATAGTTGAGGACAGCGTAGAGTCCGATGCCGGCGAGGAGCAGCGCGACGGCGGCAAAAAAGGCGGCGAGCATGGCCAGCAAGCGCTCGCGAATGGTCTGATCGCGGACCAGATCGAGCTCGGTGGTGGCGTTGGAGACGCGAAGACCGTTGTGGCGCTGCGCAATGAGCTGGCGAAGGGAGTTGGCGAGGGCGAGCGGGTTCTGGGCGTCCGTGTGAATCACGAAGGTGGCGAAGCCTTCGAGCGTGGGAGAGGATTTGCGGTCGATGCCGGCGAAGGGGACGTAGAAGATTGGGCGGTTTGTCTCGCGCAGGTCGTGGTAAGGGACGTCGGCGGTGACGCCGATGATCTTATAGAGGGGCCAATTGTCGCCGCGCGTAAAGGTGCGGCCGATGGGGTCCCGGCGCCGGGGAAGTAGGTCCTGACGAAGGTTTCGTTGACGATGGCGGCACCCGGCGAGATGTCTTCGGGGCGAAAGTCGCGGCCGGAAACGAGGGGGATCTTCATCGTGGAGAACCACCGCGGAGAAACATTCAGGAACCAGGCGGGAGTGGGGCTGGGAGGCGCGCCGTCGATCGAGATTTCGCTGTTGATCATGATGCGCCCGAGGAGGGGCCAGCCCGAGATACCGACCGAGTCGACGCCGGGGGCGGCACGGAGAGCCTCGGCAGTCTGGTCCCAGACGACGGGAAGCTGGCCTTTGCCGGCAACGGTTTCAAGCAGGAGCAGGCGGTCGGTGGAGAAACCGAGGGGGCGGTTCTGGAGACGCTGGAAGGATGTGACGAAGAGCGAGGACAGAAACAGGACGAGGACAGCAGAAAGCGACCTGAAGAGCGATGGCTCCGCGCATGAGGCGGCGTGGAGAGCGGGGATCTTCGCCTCCTTTGAGCGCGGCCACCGGACGGACGGCAGAGGCACGGAGAGCAGGAAGCAAACCAAGCAATAGAACGACGAGGATAATAAGCCCGAGGCCGAAGAGGAGCACACGCCAGTCGGCGGGAAGGGCGAGGCGCGCAGGGTTGTCGGGTGGATTGACGAGGCTGAGCACAAAGGGCGCCGACCACGCCGCAAACAATGCGCCAAGGACGGAAGCCAGGAGGGCGAGCAGCGCGCTCTGCGACAGGATGAGCTGGACGAGGCGACGACGGCCGGCGCCGATCGAGATTCTTAGAGCCATCTCGTGGGCGCGGGCGGCGGCCTGGGCGGTCATCATGTTGGCGACGTTGACGCAGGCGATGAGGAGTACGAGAGCGACCAGGAGGCCGAGGACGCCGAGTAAGCGGCGATAGTCCTTCTGGAGGTCGGAGATGCCGGCGCCGGCGGGATTGAAGACGAGCTTCTGGTTGAGAAGGCGGTCGATCGTCGCCTGGGTACGCCGCGGAAGCACGTGGAGCACCCGGCCTCGAAGGCGTGGCTGACGGCGGAGAGGTGCTGCCGGATCGGCTCGAGGGCGGTGGCCGCGTTGACGCCGGGTTTCAACATCAGGAAGATGTGGTGCCAGTCGCGCTCGTCCTGGGTGGCGACGCTGTTCATGCTGAGGGGCAGAAAGATGTCGGTGACGGTTCCCGTTTCTGTTCCAGTGAAATCGCGAGGGCCGACGCCGACGATTTCGAAGGTCTGGTCGCCGATGTGCAGCGAGCGGCCAAGGACCTTGGGATCGCGGCCGAAGCGATGATTCCAGTAGTCCCAGGAGAGGACCGCATAGGGACCGGCGCCGGGGCCGCGGTCATCGGCGGGGATGAGCAGGCGGCCGAGCGCGGGCTCAAGGCCGAAGAGCGGGAACATGTTTCCGGAGACATAAGCGACGTGGGCTTTCTCCATGTCGTCGTCGCTGGCCAGTAGCCCAGGTGATGTCTGTGCGGTCGGCGTCGCTGATGGCGATGAGGTCGGCCTGATCCTTGACGGCATCGCGCATGAGCTTGAAGTCCGGCGTGGCCCAGTAGCTGTCCTCGGCAGGCTTGCCGTACAGGCCGGTCATCTTACGGGAGAGGACGTAGAGCCGGCTTGCGCCGGAGATGGGCAGCGGGCGCCAGAGCAGGGCATCAATAAGACGGAAGGCGGCGACACAGGAGCCGATGCCGAGGGCAGGGAAAGCACAGCGGCGGCGGAGGCGACCTTGTTGCGGCAGAGCTGGCGCCAGCCGAAACTTACATCGGCGAGAAGCGACTCAAGCCATCCGGCAGCACGAATGCTGTGGCTCGCCTCGCGCGCGCGCAGTGCGGAGCCGAATGCGCGGCGCGCTTCTTCGGGATCGCGTCCCGAGGCAATGGCTTCTTCAATGTGCGACCGCAGCTCTTCTTCGATCTCGCGGTTCAGGCGCTCGCCTCGTAAGGCATTCGAGATACGCGACCACAACGACATGTCATGCCTCCCGGAGAACCCGGTTGATGGCCAGGCTGACTGATTGCCAGCGCGACTCTTCTGCGCCGAGTTGCTTTTTGCCTGCGGCGGTGAGTTCGTAGATGCGGGCGCGGCGGCCGGTGTCTTTCTTGACCCACTCCGCGCGAATCCAGCCGGCTTCCTCCATCCGATAGAGCGCGGGGTAGAGCGAGCCTTCCTCGGCGCGCAGCACTTCGCCGGATGTGCTGGCGATGGCAGCCATGATGGCGTAGCCGTGAAGCCGGGGGCGTCGCGACAATATTTTGAGCACGAGCAAATCGAGTGAACCTTGAAGAGCATCGGTCTTAGCCATACTAGATGTCTTTATATAGATATCTAAGTATCAAGTCAAACTGCACTCTTCTGATGCAAACAGGGGGGGTGCTTACCTGGAGGATGAAAGGGTGCTTTCAGGGAGCGGCTGGGGCGGACGGGGTTGCGGGCGGCTGCTCGGCAAGGAGGGTCTGGACTGGCTTTGCGGTAGTCGAGATCGGCAGGGACGGGGGAGAAGCGGACATTCTTCGGTAATGCGGAAGCTGAAGGACTTGACGAGCAGCGCTTTCCCGGTGAGGTTGAGCTTCATGCGGGTAGCTGCGGTTGTCGTTGCCGATGTCCGTTTGTTCGAGGAAAATGGTGCCGCCCTTGTCGAGGCGGCCGATGATGCCCCATCCTAATTCGACATCGGAGATCACGTGGGCGCTGGAGGCGGACCAGGCGTTCGTGCGACGCCTCGATCCATATCTCGCCGGCCATGCCGCGGAGAATCCTCGATTCGGCATCGGGCGGATCAAAGCGCGGACTGGGCGTAAAGGTGAGGTGGTAGCACTGAGCGACGGGAACCGGGCCTGCGGGAGGCGGCGGGAGGAGTTCGCCGGGAATAGGGACAAACGGAGGCACGGTGACGGTGCAGGAAGCCGCCGAGTCGTAGTGGTAGAGGAAAGCGTCGGGTAGCTCGCTGAGGAGCTTGTCAATGCGGGCGGCGTCTTCCTGTTCGCGTTCTGTGACGGCGCTGCTGGGGGTCGGGTGAGCGGCGAAGTCGTTGAGGCGGTCGATCTTGAGCCTGACGGGCGACGGTTCCCGAGGGGCTGGGCGTTAGCGGCTATGGTGAGGGCCACGTCGCCCTGGCTGGTTTCGATGATCTTCTGCGTAAAATTGCGCCGTTCATCGCGTTTGTGGAAGACGAAGCGGACGGGCTGAAGGGAGGCATCGGCAGCGAGACGTTTGGCGACGGCGCGGCGGATGAGTGCGGAGGCATCGGCGGAGGGCGGCGGAGGCGCCTGGGCCAGGGCGAGCGTCGTAACGAGGAGGGTTGCACCGGCCAGAAGGGCGGCGACAGGAGGCCGGAATGAGCGGAGGGGAAGTACGCATGCGGGTGAACTTACGGTACTCCCACGGAGAAGATGAAGTGCGCTTTCCCGTGGCCCCGGGAGCCGTGGTGCGCTTCCGGGGGTGGTTCTCCAGTAGACGGCCTTTGCCGCCGAGAAAGTTACGGGATCCGGGAGAAATGGAGTTTCCGAAGGCGGGGCCGCGTGCTCTAAAATTACCGGTATGAATCGCGTGGTTTGGCGTTCCGGGTTGCCGCTGGCAGCGGCAGTGCTATTCCTCTTTCCCTTGGCTCACGCTCAGCAGCAGCGAGGCCGGAAGTACAAGGCGCCTCCGCCTACCTGCGCCATTACCGTGACGGTGCTGCGTGCGGATAACGCGAAGCCGCTGGAGGATGCTGCCGTGGTCTTTCATCCTCTGAAGGATGGGAAGGACGACGGGAATATGGAGCTGAAGACTAACGAAGAAGGCAAAGTCTCGCTCAATGTCATCCCGGTTGGTGTGACTCTTCGCTTGCAGGTAATTGCGAAGGGTTTTCAAACGTACGGGAAGGAATACGATCTGCCCGGCGACTCGCGGACGATTACGGTGAAGCTGAACCGGCCGCAGCAGCAATACTCGATTTACACGAACCATCCGGGCAATGATGGCGGACAAACGACGACGGAGCCTCAGAAGCCTCAATAGGGGGAAGCAGGTTCCCTTTCTGGTCCGATGTGCACGGCGGTTTCCCTCAGGGAGACCGCCACATCTGGACAGAGGTCGCGAACCGCTATTCTGAAGAGGCCGTGTCCTCCACCCAGCAAACAACTTCGGGCCTGCCTTCGCTGCATGATTTTTTTGCGCCGGGGGGAGTGCTGTCGCGCTCGAGCCTGCCCTATGAGTTTCGGCGGGGGCAGCTGGAGATGGCGCAGGCCGTAGAGCGCGCTTTTTCCGAACAGCGCCATCTGATCGTCGAGGCCGGAACGGGGACCGGGAAGACTCTGGCTTATCTGCTGCCGGCTTTGCGGCTGTGCGCGACGACCGGACAGCGGGTGATTATCTCGACGGGCACGAAGAACCTGCAGGAGCAGCTTTTCTTTAAGGATGTGCCGTTCCTCGAGTCGCTGCTGGGGCCGCTGCGTGTCTGCTATATGAAAGGGCGGGCGAACTACCTTTGCCGGCACAAATTGTTCGCGCTGCGGAGCCAGCCGATTTTGTCGGGGCTGGAGGAGATTTCGCAATACCAGGCGATCGCGGACTGGGAAAAGACGACGGAGACGGGGGATCGCGCCGAGATCGACGACCTGCCAGAGGCGAGTGCGCTGTGGTCGAAGCTGGATGCGCGGAGCGAGGCATGTCTGGGGCAGACATGTCCGGACTACGGGCGATGCTTCATCACGGAGATGCGGCGGAAGGCGATGGAGAGCGATGTGGTGATCGTGAACCATCATTTGTTCTTCGCGGATCTTGCGATTCGCCAGCAGGCAGGCGGTGCTCCGGATGCAGGTGTGCTGCCGGAGGCTGGGGTGGTGATCTTCGACGAGGCGCATGAGCTGGAGGATGTGGCCTCGAGCTACTTCGGGATCAGCCTGAGCAATCTGCGGTTTGAAGAGCTGGCGCGGGATATCGAGACGCTGCTGCGCGGGGCGGGCGAGCTGAAGGCAGAGGTGCTGACGGCGGCGGCGATGATTCGGGAGCGTGCGCGTCTGTTCTTTGGTGCGCTGCCGGCACGGCCGGGTACGCGGGGGACGGGATTTGGGGCAGGGTCGGAACCTCGGGGTGGTGAGGGCCGGATGCCGTTCACGAACCGGGAGGAATTTCTGGAGGCGCAGGGGGACGTTTACCTGGGGCTGCTGAACGCGCTGCATCGGATGGAAGGCGAGCTGGAGCGGGTGAAGAAGGCTGAGGAGGCCGGACCGCTGCGCCGGCGCGCGAGCATGGTGCGGGAACAGCTGAAGTTTCTAATGGAGTCGCAGGACCGGAATACGGTTTTCTGGCTGGAGCGGCGCAGCGGGCGGCAGATGAGCACGCATTTGCAGGCGACACCCATCGATGTTTCGGATCTGCTGCGGGCGTTGTTGTTCGAGAAATTTCCGAGCGTGGTGCTGACCTCGGCCACGCTGACTGTGCAGGGCGGGTTCACCCATATTCGCAAGCGGCTGGGGCTGGACGAGGCGCGGGATCTGGTGGTGCCGTCGCATTTTCAGTACGCGCGGCAGGCGTTGCTGTATCTGCCGCCGGAGATGCCGGACCCACGGGAGCCACAGTTTCAGGACGAGGCGGTGCGGCGGATGCGGCGGGTGCTGGAGATTACGCGAGGCCGGGCCTTTTGCCTGTTCACGAGCTATCAGCAGATGCGGGAGCTGTATGAACGGCTGCTGATCGAGATTCCTTATCCGTTGCTGCTGCAGGGAACCGCGCCGCGGAAGGCACTGCTGGAGGAGTTTCGCGTGACACCCAACGCGGTGTTGTTTGGGACGTCGAGTTTCTGGCAGGGCGTGGATGTGCAGGGAGAGGCGCTGAGCTGCGTGATCGTGGACCGGCTGCCGTTTGCGGTGCCCACGGATCCCGTGGTGCAGGCGCGGATGCGGGCCATTGAGGAGGCGGGCGGCAGTCCGTTTTTCGAGTATCAGGTGCCAACGGCGGTGATCACGCTGAAGCAGGGGTTTGGGCGGCTGATCCGTTCGCTGGAGGATCGCGGCGTCCTGATGCTGCTGGATCCGCGGCTGGAGCGGCAACGGTACGGGAGGGTCTTTCTGGAAAGCCTGCCTCCGTACCGAATCACCCAGAACATTGGGGATGTGGAAGCATTCTTTAGCCGGTAGCCGGTAGCCGGTAGCCGGTAGCCGGCCGGCCTCCGCGCCATTGCGCCATTCCACGCAGCGATGAAGGTTGTGTGACGCAGCGCACACTGTGCTGTGACGCAGGTTGCAAAGCGGGACAGCCGGGCCAATCGCTGTTCTTTGAGTCACATGCAGCCAGGCGAGAGTTTGGCACGCTCCGTGCAATATCTCCGGACATCCAGCAGTCCCCAGGAGAAAGATCATGGAACGGAATCAGACATGTCAGCAGTGCACGGCGCGCGGCAAACACCTCTTTTGCAGCATGGAAAACTCATCGCTTGAGAAGTTCGACTGCATCGGAACACCGGTACAGTTCGGCAGCGGCGCGGTGATCTTCCGCGAGGGTGACAACTGCGGCTCAGTGCACGTGCTGTGCTCGGGGCGGGTGAAGCTGTCGGCGACCAGTCGTGAAGGCCGGACGCTGATCCTGAAGATTGCCCGGGCCGGCGAAGTGCTGGGGCTGTCGGCGGCGCTGGCCAACCAGCCGTTCGAAGTTACGGCGGAGACCGTGGAACCTTGCCGGATGAAGACGATCCGGCGGCAGGCGCTGATCGACTTTCTGGATCGAAATCCCGACGCCAGCATGCGGGCTGCGCGGTGCGTGGCGCTGGAATACAAAGCGGCCTTCAGTGAAGTGCGGAGGCTGGCTCTGCCGGCAACGGCGTCAGGCCGGGTAGCGAACCTGCTGCTCGACTGGAGCCGGGAACAGGCGCCGGAAAATGCGGTGAAGGGCCGCTGCATGATGCCGCTGACGCACGAAGAGATTGCTTCGATGACCGCCACTACGCGCGAAACTGTGACGCGGGTGCTGGGCCAGCTGAGGCGGGACAACCTGATTCATATTCACGGAGCCGCCCTGACCGTCCTGCAACCTCAGGCGCTGGAAAGGCTCGCGGTTTAAGACGGGCGCGTTCACGGGCACGCTGGCGAATGCGCTCAGGGCCCTCCCCTAAGAGATGTGAAGTTTTTCTTTGTAACCTGCACTGTTTTGAGGCGGCCGCGAGGCTGCCTCTTCTTTTTTGCGGGCTATTCCTGATACCAGGGAATATTGATGACGACGATGCGCTGACTGCCTCGCACCAGGAGGAGAAGTTTCAGGAGGTTGGCGCGCTGGTTGTGCAGCAGATTCTCCCACCAGTGGCGAACCACCAGTTCCGGCACAAGGACGGCAATGTGCCGGTCGGCATGGATGCGCTCTTCGGAGAGGATGTAATCGAGCAGCGGGAGCAGAACGGTTCGATAAGGCGACTGCAGCCGGGTGAATTTTGGTTCGGCGCATCCGGCCTCACGCATGGGGTCAAAGATCTTTTCCTTCCAGAGCAGATGCAGCTCGTCCTCGCCATGGCTTTCGTCGGGCGTGTCAACGTGAACGATTTGCAGTTCGGGGGAGATGGACATGGCAAAGCGGAGCGCCTTTTCCGCAATGCGGCTCCAGCGATCCATGGGAATGATGACGATGGGCGGATGAATGTTGGTGACGCGCAGGGGATTGGAGATGGCCGTCTCCCGCCGTACGCGGCGGTAGTGGCGATTGACTGCGACCATGGCGAGGATCATGACGGGGATGAGGAGTGCCGTTACCCAGGCGCCTTCGACGAACTTTGTCAGCAACACAACGATGGTGGTGATGCCGGTGGCGACGGCGCCGGTTCCGTTGACGAAGATGCGCAGCATGGAACCGCGGCCGCCGAGGCGCCGCCAGTGCACGACCATGCCCGCCTGGGAGAGAGTGAAGGCGAGAAAGGCGCCGATGGCATAGAGCGGAATGAGTCGATCGGTGATGCCGCCGAAGAGGATGAGCAGGAGGGCGGTGAGTGCGACAAGGACGTAAATGCCCCATGAGTAAAGGAGGCGGCGTCCGCGCAGCGAAAAGACACGGGGCAGATACCCCTGCAGGGCGATGGATCGGGTGAGGCGCGGGAAGTCGGCGAACGCGGTATTCGCGGACAAAGCCAGAACCAGAAGGATGGAGCCGATGGTCAGGTAGTAGAACCATCCGCGACCGAGGACAGCGGCCGTGAGCTGCGATAACACGCTCTGATAGCCGGGACTGATTGGGTTGGTTGCGCCCACGTGGTAGATGCGGCAGAGCGTGGCGATTCCGGCGAGCAGAATAATGAGCAGGACAATAATGACGGTGAGCGAGCGCCGCGCATTCTTCGTGGTTGGGTCGCGAAAGGCCATGACGCCGTTACTGACCGCTTCCACGCCGGTCATGGCGGTGCAGCCGCTGGAGAAGACGCGCAACAGCAGCCAGAGACTGACCGCGGTGGTGGCCCCCGGCAAAGGAGCGGGCGGGACGACCGCGACGGGATGGCCGCCTGCGGTGGCAGCGCGAAACAGTCCAACTCCGATGACGGTGAGGAGAGTGCCCAGGAAAAGGTAGGTTGGGATGAGAAAGACGACGCCGGTATCGCGCACACCGCGCATGTTCACGAGCGTGAGGAGGGCAAGCACACCGAGGCAAAGTTGCAGCGTATGCGGCTGGAGCGAAGGGACGGCGGAGATGAGGGCGCCGACGCCGGCTGAGATCCCCACGGCCGCGGTGAGGACGTAGTCGATCATGAGGGCGGCAGCGGCCAGCAGCCCGGCGCGATAGCCGAGGTTCTCGCCGGCCACCGTGAAGGAGCCGCCGCCGTGCGGATAGGCTTCGATGGTCTGCGAGTAGGAGAAGTACAGGATGACGAGGAGAACCAGAATCGCGACGGTGACGGGGCCGATGAAGTGAATGCCGCCGAGCCCGAGGGGGATCAGCAGGGTGAGGGCGGCTTCCGGTCCGTAGGCCGCAGAACTCAGCGCATCCAGTCCGAAGACCGGGATGCCGGCGGCCGGGCCAATTTGCTCGCCGCGCTCCTCGGAGGTAGCCAGCGGTCGTCCAAAGAGCAGGTCAGTGATTTGCATGCAGGAGTGGAATTATCGTGCCAGATTTTCGGCGTTATTGCTTCAGATGCCGCAGAAAGAAATGAGCCATCACGCGGTCGGCCTCTTTTGACTCGGGGAGGTTGGCGTCATTCCAGAAGGCGTGCGGCAGGCCTTCAAAGAGGACGAGCTGCGTGTTGTCGTTGCCGGCGCGGAGAAAGGCGCGTTGCAGGATGGTGGTGCCGCTGAGCAGGAGGTCGCGCCCGCTGGTGATGAAGAGCGTGGGCGGCATATTGCGGAGATCGGCGAAGAGCGGAGACAGGACCGGGTCGTGTGGATCGGTGGAACCGACGTACTCCGAGTCATGAACATTCGGCGAGGGTGGATCGAGATGGCCGGACAGGCCGTTGAGGGCATACATGGCCCACGAATCGCCGACTCGGGAGAAGTCGCCCATGCCGGAGAAGATGCCGAGGGCGCCGGGCAGCGGCAGATGAAGCTCGCGGAGCATCACGGCAACTTCGCCGGTGAGGATGGCGCCGGCGGAGGTTCCATAAATGGCGATGTGAGCGGGATTGTAGGTTTTGAGGAGTTCTTTGTAGACGGCGATAACGTCGTCCAGGCCGGCAGGGAAGGGATGCTCGGGCGCGAGGCGGTAGAGGACGGCGACGACCTTCATCCTGGTGAGATTGGCCATCGGGATGGTTTCAGTCCAGGAACCGGAGTCGGAGTTGAATCCACCGCCATGGATGTTGAGGAGAACGTGATCGGGGTCCATGCCGGCGACGGGAGTGATGATGCGAACCGGAACACCGGCGATGGTGCCTTCGGTACGATGCACGGGATAGAGTTGCGCCGAGACGTCGCCGGCGTGATTCTGCCAGACGTCGGTGCCGTGGCGGCGCTGGTCGAGCGTCTGCGGCATGTCTGCGTCAGAGGCGGGGCGAGCCAGCATGGCTTTCGCTTCCGGGCTGAGATCCGGCGGGAGGGGAATGACGCGGGTGATGTGAGCGGTGCCCTGCGGGTCGATGTAGCTGGTGTCTTTGTTGGGGGCCTGGGCGGCGGTGGTGCCCTGCTGGGCGAAGGCAGAAACACACAGAAGGATCAGTGAGGGAGCAAGAGCTTTCATCGAGAATCTCCGCGGCATGAGGGCTGAAGGCGGAAGGATAGCAGAGAGAGGGCAGCAGAAAAGCGAAAGGCCCGCTTTCCAGCGGGCCCGCTTCAGAGGCTTAGGAGGGGTAGTCAGGGGTCGATAGAGGTTCCCGCAGTTGCTACGCCGCGGGCAGATACAGGAAGAGACTTATACAACCAGGTAGGTTGGAAACGCCTGAAGTTGCCTCTGGTGTTGTTTTTATAGATGCGCCGGAGGGCAGGAAGTTGGCTGTGGGGAAGAAAAAATATCGTGTGACGATATGTCTTTTAAATTCAGAGGAATAGCGTGGAAGGCTCAGAGGTTCACAACAACGCACACCGAGATCATGGAGGCTATCGGGAACAAGCGAGAGGTTCATGCGCTTCTTGCGGAGACGGCATCGGCGAGCCGGTTTCACGGATGCTCAACCTTATAGAGCGCGGAGGCGTGGGGTGCGAGTGTGACTTCGATGTGATCCACGCGGCCCAGTTCATCGCGCTTCCACAAATCGCGGATCGGGCGCTTGCCGAAGGGGAAGCCGAGATCGTCCCAGGAGAGATTCACGTCCTGCGGCGCGTCTGCGAGATTGAAGACGGCGACGTAGTCCCCGCTGTGCTCGGGTGCGGATGCCATCCAGACGATGAGGTTTTCTTTCTGAATGACGGGGTGGCTGTTCTCCGCATACTGATCGACGTCGAGGACTTCGGGATCGGTGATGGCGTTCTCGGTGGGCGCATCCATTTTGAGCAGATTGGCCCCGATGAAGAGTGGCGAGCGGGAGATCGACCAGAGCGTGACCATGGTGCGCAACTCATCGGTGGTGAGGCGGGAGTGGCGGGGCTGGCCCCAGCCAGGCGTTGGTCCAAGATAGCCAACCGGCAGCATGTCGGCATCGGGCCAGTGGCCAGGTCCGGAAAACGGCTGCCAGGCGGCAATGAGGGCGAACTGATTCTTAACCGCCTGCGGAAAGGCGGGCGCGTTCGCCGGTTTTGACCAGAGGTCCCACACGTCGTCGGAGATGCGCCAGAGCTGCGCATTGTGAACGGCGTCGTCGGCGTTCGAGAGCGGCGTGGGGCCGGGGGAGAGACTGAGCACGATGGGTCGGCCGGTTTGATCGAGGGCGTGGCGGATCATGTGGATTTCGTCCGCCTGATAGGGGCGCGAGATGCAGTCGACTTTCAGATAGTCGACGCCCCACTTCGCATAGAGATCTGCAACTGCGTCGTAATAGTCCTGGGCTGCTTTATTGTTCTTCAGGCCGTAATTGTCCGAATTCCACTCGCAGGTATTGCTGGTGTCGGCGGCATCGGCGGCATGGAAGTGGGAGCCAGGGATGGGCAGATTGCGCTCGACGGCTTCCCGCGGGATGCCATGAATGATGTGGATGCCGAAGCGAAGGCCCTGCGCGTGGACCCAGTCGGCGAGGGGGCGGAAGCCTTTATCGCCGGCGGCGGGAAGGGAAGCGATCGACAGCAGGCATGTAGAGGCCGCGGTCGGAGAGGGCGTAGTCCTGATGGCCGGTCGGATTCTCGGGATGTTGTGCGAACCAGCCTTCGTCGATGACGACATACTGCCATCCGAAGCGCTGCAGGTGATTGTGGAACCAGGTAATGGTGTCGCGGAACTGCTGCTCGTTGATGTTCAGGCCCCAGGCATCCCAGCTGTTCCAGCCCATGGGCGGGGTCTGGGCGATCTCGCTCATGTCGTGACGAGCGGGCCGCGCGGCGATGGCGACGACGAGAAAGGCAAGAAGAACAGGCAGGAAAGATCGGATTGCGCCTTTGCGCATAGATGGCATCCTCGCGTGATGGTCGGAAGGATCGCGGTGTTTCTATCGTAACCCGCGGCCCCCGGAGGCTGGCGCGAGTGCGATATACTCCTCTTTCTATGCGGGTATCCGTGATTTTGCCAGCAGCCGGCCTGGGCACGCGCATGACGCCGGGTCACACTTCGCACACCGCTCCCAAACAGTTTCTTGAACTGGCTGGAAAGCCGATTCTGATTCGTACGCTGGAAGCATTTGCCGCCGTCGAGGAAGTCTCGGAACTGGTGGTAGCCGTGCGCGCCACGGAGATGGAGCGGTTGACGGCGCACATTTTCGAGCATGGTTTTGCCGAGCGCGTTCGCGTAGTGGAAGGCGGGGACACGCGCCAGGAGAGCGTGTGCAATGCGCTGAGATCGCTGGACTGCAAACCCGACGACATTGTTCTGGTACATGATGCGGTGCGGCCGCTGATTGAGCCGGCGGTGATCCGGCGCGTGATCGAGGCAGTGGAGAAGCATCGCGCGGCCATTGTAGGGCTGCCGGCGCTTGACACCATTAAGCAGGTGGAGCGGACGGCGGATGGGGCGATCATTACAGCCACCATCCCCAGGGAATACATCGTCCAGGCTCAGACGCCCCAGGGATTCCGGTACGGGCTGCTGCGGAAGGTGTTTGCCGATGCAGAGGCCAACGGATTTGTCGGCACCGACGAGGCCAGTGTCGTGGAGCGGGCCGGAATCCAGGTGTTCGTGGTTCCGGGTTCGCCGTCGAACCTGAAGATCACGCAGCCGGGAGATCTGGAGCTGGCGGAGTTTTACCTGGCGCAGCGCGGCGATTCCTGAGCAGCTTGCATTCCCGCTCGCCTGATATACCCTGAATGGACACGGAAACGTCATGGACATTCGCATTGGTATGGCTGGGATTCGCACGCGTTCAAGCCGGGCGTGCCGCTGAAAATCGGCGGGATGCGCATTGAGCACCCGGACGGCCTGGCCGGCCATTCGGACGGGGACGTGCTGTTGCATGCGCTAACCGACGCTCTGCTTGGCGCCGTGTCGGCGGGCGATATCGGCAGCTTCTTCCCGCCAGGGGATCCGCGCTGGAAGGATGCGGATTCCACGATTTTTTTAAACCTGGCGATGGAAGAGATTCAGAACGCCGGCTATCGCGTGGTGAATGTGGACACGACCCTGGTCTTAAATGCTCCGAAGATCGGGCCAGTCGCGGGCGAGATGCGCGAACGCGTGGCGGATTTGCTGGGCATTGCACCCTCCAATGTAGGGATTAAAGCCAAGACGCCGGAAGGTCTGAGTGCCGATAATGTGGCTCAGGCGCATGCAGTTGTGTTGCTGGAGCGCATCGAAGATCCCAACGAATTGCAGACGATGTCGGCGGTGATGCAGAGCCAGCGAGAGCTGGAAGACGTGGTCCGCGACCTGGTGAGTCAGGTCCACGGGGTGGCGGAGAAACCAATTTTCGATACGGACGACATCACCTAGGGCCGGAGACGGTTTCCCGAGACGGGAACGGAGCCTTGTTAGGCGAGGTTTGCGCCGACAACGGCGCTTCAGCTTCGAGCGGCAGCTCGGGAATCATACGGCCTTCGCCTTCCGGCAGCAGCCAGAACTGCGCAGCATCCGAGCTCGCGTGGAGGGCGCCGAGCAGGCGCTGCTGCGGGTCGGCCAAACCGTCGTCGGCGAGAGCAAACGTGCCGTAGTGGATGCCGACGGCCGTCGCCGCGTCGAGGATGCGGCGGGCTTCCACAGCCTGCTCCGGCGTCATGTGTATCGGTCCCATGAACCATTCCGGTTCATACGCCCCAATGGGCAGCAGAGCGAGGCGCGGGGGCGCAAACTGCTCACGAATCTCCCGAAAGAAATTGCCGAATCCCGTGTCGCCGGCGAAGTAGATGTTTCCCGCAGAGTTCTCCAGATCCATCCGCACCACAGGGTTCGGTTGCGATCGAAGGGCGTGCGCGCGGCGAAGTGCTGTGCGGGGACGCAATGGACCCGCAAGGGTCCCCACGGCTGTGACTGACCCCAGTCGTTCTCCACAATTTCGCGGAAGCCAATGCGGCGAAGGGCTTTCCCGACACCAAGGGGGCAGAACGCGATGGGATGGTCGCGTTGCCACAGCCGTCGGAGCGTTGGCGTGTCGAAATGATCGTAGTGATTGTGGCTGATGAGGATCGCGTGAATCGGGGGAAGGTCCTCAAAGCGAATGCCGGGATCGCGGTGGCGCGGCGGACCGGCAAAGGAAACAGGGCTGGCGCGTCGAGACCAGATGGGATCCGTGAGGAGATTGCAGCCCGCCGTTTGGAGCAGCACAGTGGAGTGATTGACGAGAGTCACGCGGAGGCTGGAACCGTTCACCTGAACCGGTGGCGGTGGGCCTGGAGTGGAGGGAATCCACGAGGGCCAGGGGCCGGGCTTCCGGTTTTTAATCCACCGATAAAGCTCGCGGAACCCATGTTCGGCGGTTCCCGGGTTGAGAAAACGACCGTTGCGGAAGTGTTCGTCCAAATGAGCCTCTGCGGACTTAGATGGCGCACGGGCCGCAAAGAGAGCAGGAATCGCATGGCTCCGACGGGAGCGGGAAGCAGGCAAGAAGCCTGCTCCCCTTGAATCGCGGGAGGAAGATCTCCCGGTCACCCAGATGGTTTCATCCGGCGACCATCGATTGTCCGGCTGCGGCCTTCAGCCGGCTGATTGGGTTCAGCGGGCCGGGTGGTTTTTGATGGCATCGGTGCCGCCGGTGCCACCGACCGAAGCGGCAGCGACAGGGGGAAGCGCCATGATGGCCGTAATCACCGGCAACAGAGCCGCGGCAGCGAGTCCCGCGCGGCCCATCAATTCTCGGCGGGTGAGTCCGGCGGGGAGCGGCTCAAAGGAGTCGGGCTGTAGCAACCCCTGATTGCGCAGTTCGGCAAGAGTGAGGAGAACAAGATCTTCGCTGACCGCCGAGCCGAGCTCCGGAAGAAGCTTTAGTGGCGATCTGCGAAACCGTATTCCGGCCGTCGCACAGACGCCAGATGCAAGCGGAGCTGCGGTTGAGGCACCAGGCCTTGTGAGAGCTCTCGTCGTACAGGAGGGTCTCGGTCTCTACTTCCTGAAGAGTGATGCGATCGCTCAGGATGTTACGGGGGCTTATTGTCGGGGCCATCTCAAAATCCTTTCGTTACAGATAGAAAATCATGATCCGGTTGGGTTGATCCTGGCATCATCAGCCGGGAAGCGGGGCAGCGCGGGCCGCCTTGAAGAGCAGACGGATGGGCCGGAGCAGCCATACCTGCCAGCTGCGGTGCAGACGGAATCGGGCGGCGAAGGCAAAGTCAGCGTCAATGAGTCGCGTGAGCAGGATGCGCAGGTAGCGGAGTCGCGCGCAGCCACGCTGCCATGGCCGGGTCTCAATGGCGAGGAAGAACTGGTGCTTCGCGATCCAGGTGAGACGCAGAGCCGGCGCACGCATACGCTCCTGCCAAAGCTGATCGGCGAGGGCGTCGAGAGCTTCGCGATCGCGGAGGCGGAGAGAGGGTGGATCCGGGACGGTAAGCCGGGGGTCCAGACGAGCGGCCATTCTGGCTCCGAGAGCCAGCAGGTGATCGGCGGCCGGATCTGGCGGTAAGTGCGCGGACGTGTCCGGCCAGGATCGGAAAGCGAAGACCAGATCGAGGATGTGGCTGAGGCGTTCGAAACGATGGCGTGCACTGTGCAGGCACAGGAAGAGGCGTTCATCGTCGGGAGCAAGAAGCCACGCGGGCACACCGTGGAATTCAGCCGGCTGTGCTCGCCGCCAGACGTCGGCAATCCGAAAATCGAACGCCAGGGGGTTCTCAACGTCGTGGTGGAGCTCGATGGTAACGCTGCTCCGTCGCCAGGGACGTTCGTAGTCATCTCGACGGCGTGTCGGGACGAATCCGAGCTCGTTGAGGAGATCTTCGGATCGGGCGATGTCGGCGTGGCGAACGAGGATGTCGAGGTCGGTATAGTTCCGCAAGCTGGCGTCGCCGTAGAGGCGCTGCGCCAGCCACGGGCCTTTGAGCGCAATGACGTCAATGCCGCGGCGGTGGAACTCCGCCAGGGTTGATTTGAGAGTCGAACTCCAGAGAAATGCGGAAATTTGGGTGCTGCGGCGGATTTCGTGGAGGCGCTCCGCGAGCTGTGAATTCCACGGACCGGCCGCACTCAGGCAGGCCGCAGCCCACGGCAGGATGTTCTCCTGCTCGGCGAGATCGAGGGCTGCCATCCATTCCGCCGAGGAGATGCCGTCGAGCGGCTCTCCACGCAGGAGGGTGAGCAGAGGCTGCATTCCGGTTCTCATGCGAGCGGCTCCCCGGTGGCGAGGGCGGTGAGCAACGTGCGCGCGGTCAAGGCCGCCTCGCCGCGCTTCGAACGCCAGGCGGTCGCGTTGCGAACAGTCGCGGTCAGGGTAGCCAGGACGCGCGCCGGCGTGCGCTGCACGGGAACGGCATGGAGCAGCATTTCGAGGACGGCTCTCCCTGGAGGAAGAGTTTCGGGTGCCCAGCGCGCGCCGTCGGCAAATTCGGTGAAGATGACCAGGGCTATGGGGAGGGGATCGCGTCCCGCCTGTCCGTTGAGCTGGGCAAGAGGAAGAGGTGTTTGTTCGGAGCTTCCCGGGCGACGCATCTGCAGAGTCCGCGTGAAGGGGTGAACGTATCCTTCGGGATCGAGGAGCGCGAATTCGTCAGAGTAGTAGGTAGCGCCGGCGCGCACCAGTTCGGCGACGAGCGTCGATTTGCCGGCATGGCTGAAGCCGGGGAGAATCGAGCGCGATCCTTCCACGCGACGACCCCCGCGTGGAGGAAGACGTAATCGGGGGCGAATTCGGCGACGTGGATCGTGAGATGGGAGCTGAGCTGCTGAAGTGAGGCGGCCAGCGGCTCTGCGTCCGACAAGAGCTGATCATTGACCAGTAGCTGAAAACGGGGCTCACTTCCAATGCGGCGCATCGCAAAGGTGGCGTGATCGGGCGCCGGGCAGAGGCATTCTTGGGAACCAAAGGGCGCATGCCGGCGCATCTGGGATAGAAGTGCATCGGAGCAAGCAGAGAGGCGGAAGGGAACTCCCCAGGAGATGAGATCGAGGCGAGGATCGGCACCGCT
The DNA here is from genome assembly GCA_963702295.1 of uncultured Acidobacteriaceae bacterium. Lineage (GTDB taxonomy): Bacteria > Acidobacteriota > Terriglobia > Terriglobales > Acidobacteriaceae > Palsa-343. The sequence continues at coordinate 18,582 of CAVPCE010000076.1, forward strand.
CTGGGACTCGGTTCGGGATGCGGCGCTATACATCGTCATGAGCTTCCATGCCTCGAAGGCGTGTCGTTCACGGTTGAGCCGGAGGGCCGAGCAGCGGCGTCTTCACCGGAGCGGCGACGCCGATGAACTCGGTCAGGTTGTTGCCATAAGCATTGCTTGTCCAAAGATTACCGCTGGCATCGATGGCGACACCAAAGGGTCCGTAAAGCGAGGCATCCTGGCCGAATCCGCCGGCGGGGGAAAGCGCCTGGAGGTTTGCGCTGCCGAATTCGCTTAGGGTGTTGGCACGGTAGTTCGCGGTCCAGACGTGGCCGGCGCCATCGACGGCGATGCCAACCGGAGTTTCGACTCCACCGGTCATTACCGCCTGGCCAAGGACTCCGCCGGAAGAGGACAGCTCGAGAACGGATGAAGCGTCGTAGTCCGCGATCCAGACATTGCCGGAGGCATCGAGCGCGATGCCCGCGGGGACGTCGCAGCAGGAAAACGCGCTGACGGCGCCGGCGGGCGTGACTTTGGCCACACCACCCTCATAAGCAAACCAGCCGTTCTGGCCGGCATCTACCGCGACCGCAGTGGTGAAGGGCAGGGAGGACGTGGCGTAGCCGGCCGCGCCGGAAATAGCATTTCCATTGGCAGACAGAAGAGTCGCAGTGGAGTTGGCATGGTCCGCGACCCAGATATTGCCGCCGGAAGTCGCGGCCACTGAAAT
>CAVPCE010000077.1:0-43873 GCA_963702295.1 uncultured Acidobacteriaceae bacterium
ACGCCGGCCTCGCTGGTGTCGGTGATCGCGACGTCTTCGGGCGCGGCGGCTGCTTACGTTCGGGAGGGATTCTCGAATATCCGGGTGGGCATGTTCCTGGAGATCGCCACGACGCTGGGCGCGCTGGTGGGCGCGTGGCTCACGACTCAGGTGCCGACGCATGCGATCGGGTTCATCTTCGGGCTGGTACTGCTTTACTCCGCTTATGTTTCGCTCAGGGCGAAGCATGAGGAGATCACCACGCAGCCCGATCGCGCGGCGCTGCGGCTGCGCCTGGTGGGAACTCTGCCGCTGGGCGATGGCCGCGAGGAGCCTTATGTGGCGCAGCGCGTGACGGCCGGTTTCGGGCTAATGTGGCTGGCCGGCGTGCTGTCGGGCCTGCTCGGCATCGGGTCAGGTGCGGTGAAGGTGATCGCTATGGATCAGGCGATGCGGCTGCCGTTTAAGGTCTCGACGACGACCAGCAACTTCATGATCGGCGTGACGGCTGCGGCGAGCGCAGGACTCTATCTGAAGAGCGGGTATCTGATGCCGGCGCTGGTGATGCCCGTGATGCTTGGCGTTTTGGCGGGATCCTTGATCGGTTCGAGGCTGCTGGTGCGCGCGCACGTACGCACGCTGAAGGTGGTGTTCTCGCTGCTGATTATCGCCATGGGAATCGAAATGATTGTGAACAGCCTGCTGAGGAAATAACGGATGAGCTGGACAGACAAGCGAATCGAGAACTGGGTCGGTTACATGCTGCGGACCGGGGTGATGCTGGCGGCGGCGATCGTTCTGGTCGGCGGCGTGATGTACTTGGCGCACAGTCATGGCGCGCGGCCCGACTATTCTCAGTTCCACGGCGAAACGGTTCAGCTGATGACGATGCACGGCATCGTGCACGGAGTCTGCGCGGGCGATCCGCGCAGCATTATCATGCTGGGATTGCTGGTTCTGATTGCCACGCCGGTGGCTCGCGTGGGCATGTGCGTGGTGGGTTTTCTGCTTGAGGGCGACCGGCTGTACGTGACGGTGAGCAGCGTGGTGCTGGTGATTCTGCTGTACAGCCTTTTCTTCCACAAATGACGGTTTACACGGGCGCGAGCAGGCGGACGACGACGTAGATGGCGACGCCGAGGAAGAAGACCAGCGCCATGCGGATGCCGGGCTCGCGGTTGACTTCGGGGACAAGGTCGGTGGCGGCGACATAAATCGCCACGCCGGCGGAGAGCGGCAGGCCGGCAAGGACCCAGAGGGGAAACATCGATGATCGAGGACTCCGGCGATGTCGCGGCGGCGAGGAAGATAGCGGCGCTAGAGAGCGGCGCGGCGCGCGCCGCGGCGAGCATGACGGAGGCCAGGTCAAACCTTCGGGAACCTTGTGGAGAAAGATGGCAACGAAGATGATCCAGCCGAGCCAGTTCGGGAGAGTGACGAAGCCGGAAGCCGATGGCGACGCCGTCGAAGAACGAGTGGGCAGCGAGTCCGCCGAGGATCGAAAATCCGGTGTGGGCGTGGAGAACGTGTCCGGTGGGTTTCTTCGCCGAAGTGGAAGTGCGGCGTAATGGTGTGCTCGAGCAGGTGGATGATGCAGTAGCCGGCGAGCACGAGGGCCGCTCCCCAGAGCGGAGAGAAGCGGATGCTTTCCGGGACCATGTCGAGGATGGCGACGGCCATCATGAATCCGGCGCCAAGGGCGATGAAGTAGCGGAGATAGTGCTGCGGCCAGCTGCGGCGCACCAGAACCACGCCGCCGATGATGTCGGCGACGGCGGCGAGGGATCCGAGAATGAGCGAGAGAAGCATAGGGGAGCTAAGAAGTGGTTAGCTGGTGAATCTATGAGAGACGAAGAGTCAGCTAAAGAAGCGGTCAGCCGAAATGCTTTCAGCGATAAGTACGATCCGCAGAGTCGCCTGACCGGATTGTAGCGAACCGCCTTTCCGCTGTTCCGCTGACCGCTTCTTAGCTTCCTTACCCACTGTGGCGAATGTGCATTACGTCGCCGTCCTGGACTAAGTAATCTTTGCCTTCGAGGCGGAGGGTGCCCTGAGAGCGGGCTACGGCTTCCGATCCCGCCGCGAGCAGCGTATCCCAGTGAATGGTTTCGGCGCGGATGAAGTGCTTTTCGAGGTCGGTATGAATGGCTCCTGCGGCTTCCTGGGCGCGAGAGTTGGCGGGCACAGTCCACGCACGGCATTCGTCTTCGCCTACGGTGAAGAAGCTGATGAGGCCGAGGAACTGGTAGCTGCGGCGGATGAGGCGGACGAGTCCGCTTTCCTGTAATCCGTAGGAGGAGAGGAATTCCTTTGCTTCCTCGTCGTCCATTTCGGCGAGCTCGGCTTCGACTTTGCCGCAGAAGGCGGTAGCGCCTGCGTTGGGGCGAGCGGCGAGTTCCGCAGCCCAAATTTTTCGGGGGCTTTTTCGAGATCGACGCCGAGCGTCGTGCTCTCCGAGATGTTGACCGCGTAGAGAACCGGCTTCTGAGAGAGAAACATGAAGCCGCGGATGAGCTTTTTTCCTCGGGGGACATTTCCAGCTCCCGGAGCGGCGTTTCGGCTTCGAGGGCGGGCTTACAGCGGAGCAGGAGTGCGTGCTCCTTTTCGAGGTCCGCCGTTTTCATCTTCTTAAGATCTTTTTCGAGGCGCTCGAGGCGCTTTTCGATCTGGGTGAGGTCGGAAAGCATCAGCTCGAACTCGAGGCTTTTGGCGTCGCGCGCGGGATCGATGGAACCGGCGTGGGGAATGGAGTCGTCCTCGAAGGCGCGGAGGACGTGGATGAGGGCGTCCACATTGCGGAGGCTGGCGAGGAAGGCGGTTTCTTTGAGGGCTTCCTGACTGATGGCGGCGACGTCGGCGTATTCGACGGTGGCCTAAATGAGTTTTTTGGGATTGAAGAGGGCGGCGAGACGATCGAGCCGATCGTCGGGCACTTTGGCGATGCCGATGTGGGCTTCGCGGGAGTAGCCGCGGTCTTCGACTATGGTTTTGGTGAGGATTTTAAAGAGCGAGGTTTTGCCGACCTGCGGGAGGCCGATGATGCCGGTTTTCATGATGATCCTAAGAAAGATTGGGCAGAGAGCGCCAGCTTTCGATGATAAAGCAGGGGGAGGACGGAGGTTGCAGGTTGCAGCAAGACCGCGGTCGGCAGGAACTTGTTCGCAGGGGCTCAAGCCCTTTTATTTTGGCGCTCTTTCGGCATGGCTGAACCCATGCCCTGATACAAAGGCTCCGGGGGGGTGGCGGGGGTTGGGGGCATCGGCCTCCCACTCAAGCCAACAGCGGGCTTGAATGGGGCACCCGAGTCAGGTTACGAGTCGCCAGTTGTCAGTCCCCAGTTGGCGGGGGTTAACGGCATCGGCTTCCCATGTCCCGACACCAGGGAAATGGGTACCCGGGGAATTCCGGACAATGAAAAACCCGCCTTTAAGCGGCCTTCTTTTTTGTTTTATCTCTCTTTTTTTATTACCAAGTTCAGACCCATTTACTCCCAATTTGCGGTGGCTGTAAGCCTTGTGGAATGAGGCGGGACGCAGAGGTAACGGCACCTAAGGGACTTGACGAGATTTCCACAGATGGAGGGATTTTTTGGATACTCGGCTCCAGGGCCGGTTCAAAAGGAGGATGGCGGTTCCAGATTGAGTCAGGCGGCGTCGGCGGTGGTGAGGTCGTTCTGAAGCTGGGGCAAGGGCTCGGGGGGGAGCGCGGGCTGGGGGCTCTGGGTTCCGCTTTGCATCCGCATAATCTCGGAGTGCAGACCGGTCAGAGCGTTCTTCACCTGCAGAAGGAGCTCGAGGTTCAATTCGCGAAGCATCTGAGAGGTCGCGAGGGCGGCAGCGAGGGAAGAGCGGACAGAGAGCATCTGCTGTTTTCGGCTGGCGGTCCCGTCGGGCAGATTGCGGGTGGAACAACGCATGGCGATCCAGGCATCGAGATCGCGGGTGCGGGCGAGAATGGCGCTCTTGTCAGAGCCGGTGGGGCGGCGGACGGGGAGGCCGAAGTCCTTTTCCCAGCGCTGGACGGTGCGGACCCCTTTACCGAGGTAGGCGGCAATTTCTTTCCAGGATGTCAGGACCCGATTATGGTTCCCAAAATCGCCGTCTTGCATTGACGTTCCTCCCTGCGTCGGGGCGAAATCAGAAGCGATTCGAAATTTTCCGATGCCTGAAGCCGGCCGCTTGGTTGCCGGTTCGTGAAGAGTGTATAGCTCCGGAATAACCGATGTGTCAACCGGCTTGCGACGACGCGAAAGGTTCAAACGCCGGCCTGGTTCGCCCGGGCATTCTTCGCCTGAATCGAATGGCCCCGGCGGGCCATACCTGACTGGGGCTGAAAGGTCGTTCATTGAAAGAACGCCAAGTTCCGCCAAAAGTGTGTTTTCGATTCGGGCTGATCCGCGCCGGCCCGCATACTAATAGGTCTCGCTTCAGGGTCGGCCGCGAAGCTGAAGCGCGGGAATGGTGGCTGGGACACGGATGGGCCGCAGGATTCTCATTGCCGACGACGAGCGAACGATCGCGGACACGCTGGCGACGATTTTGGGATTGCACGGCTTTGAGGCGCGGGCGGCCTACGATGGCGGGCAGGCGGTGGAAACTGCGCGCCAGTGGCAGCCCCACATCTTTCTCACCGACCTGCTGATGCCGGTGATGGATGGGTTCGAGGCGGCGATCGCGATTTGCCGGATCCTGCCGGATTGCCGGGTTTTTCTGCTCTCGGGAGTGGCGTCGGTTGCGGATCTGGCGAGCGAACTGCGGCAAAAGGGCTACAACTTCGAAATTCTGCGGAAGCCGATCCCGCCGGAGGAACTGCTGGCGCAGCTGCGAAGGAATGATGGGGTGGGCGGGCTGGCGTAGCGGAGACGGGTGAGCGATCACCAGCCCGAAAGCATCCGCCGCCAGCTGGATCCCTGCGACTCGAGCCTGCTTTCGGGTGGCATTTCCAGTTTACTAGATGGTTATCAGAGGCGCCAATGAGGCTGCAGATGGCGCGAGAAAAACGCATGGGGATTTCACCACAGAGGACACAGAGAGATCAGGGGGATCTGTCGGCGAACCAACGTTCGCGGTGTTGCGGATTTTCATGAGCCCGGGGTGGAGGGTCGGGACTTGGCGCGAAACCAGGCGCGGCTGTCGGAGCGAAGGAACAACAGGTAGAGGATAAGGACAAAGAATCCGGAGTGAATGAGGCCGGGGATGGTGCCATTGAGCCAGCCGACCCAGACGTGGAAGGCCATCCAGGCGATGGCGATCCAGGGAGCCCAGAAAGCGCCGCGGAGCAGGAAAGCTCCGGCGACGAGGCCGAGGAGGCGGACGAGGTCGATCCAGAGGTCTTCCGCGTGGTGGGGTGGCAGGACGTCGCTGTAGTGGCGGGCGAGGCCGATGACATTAACGACGAGATACAGCCAACCAACGAACGTGACGGCGAGCGGGCGCTTCATGATGGAGCAGTGTAGCGCGAGATATTTAGCAGAAGAATCCCGATTTTGTGGCAGATGGCGGATGAACTCGGATTGATCGTCCCCGCGCGCTGAAAGACACTGACGGGGGCTGAAGAGCAAGACTATTTACGTTTTGGATTCCACGGCCTGAAGGTCGTGGCTTTTTCCGTCGCGCTGCCGGCGTAGCACCCTTGTGACGGCACGGTCGCCAGACGACCGCTCCCACCTGGCGAGGCTGACAGCGGGCGGGGCAGCTCATCGAGCGCTTCCGTATCGAGAAGGAGCCTTCGGATGACTTTATCGCTCAGGCGGCGAGTTCGTGGATGGCCTGGACGAGGAGGTCGAGGTCGGCGGTGCGGGTGTAGACGTGAGGCGTGATGCGGACGCAGGAGATGTTTTCCCAGACGATGCCGACGGTGTGGATTTTGTATTTATCGAAGAGGCCGCCGGCGACCTGCTGGGGAGTCATGCCGTCGATGGAGACGCCGCCGATGGCGCAGGAGTAGTCGGGGCTGAGCGAGGTGTGGAGCTTGACTTTGGGGATGGACTGGACGCGGGTGGACCAGTAGTTCTTGAGGTAGAAGATGCGCTCCTGCTTGCGGCGTGAGCCGATGCCTTCGTGGAAATTGACGGCTTCTCCGATGGCCTGCTCGATGGGAAAGCTGCGGGTGCCGAGGTCTTCGAATTTGCGAATGTCGGCGGACTGGGGATTGCTGGCGCAGGTGAGCGGCCAGACCTTGTCGATTTTGTCGGCCTGGATGTACATCATGCCGGATCCGATGGGCGCCGACAGGAATTTGTGCAGGCTGGTTCCGAAATAGTCACAGTGGAGGTCGGGAATTTTGAAATCAACGAGGCCGAAGGAGTGGGCGCCGTCGGCTAGGACTTCGATGTTGTGGCTGTGGGCCATATCAGAGATTTTGGCGACGGGCATGAGCTGGCCGACCCAGTTGATCATGTGGGTGACGTGGATGAGGCGGGTGCGGGGGGTGATGGCCTGCTCGTAGGCGCGGACGATGGCGTCGTCGTCTTCGATGGGGAAATCGAAGGAAATTTGCTTGTAGACGATGCCGTCGCGGAGGGCGCGCTGGCGGTACGCCTCGATCATGTGGGGGTAATCCTGTTTGGTGCCGATGACCTCGTCGCCGGCCTTGAGCGGCACGCCATAGATGATGGTGTTGAGGGCCTCGGTGGAGTTGCGGTCGATGGCGATGGTGTCGGGGCTGGCGCCGGCGAGGTCGGCAAGTTTGCGGCGGAGTGGCTCGCGGCCCTGGTCGAGGATGCCCCACATGAAATAGCTGGGACCTTCGTTGGAGAGCTGGTTGTAGCGGTGGAGCGCTTCCTGAACGACGATGGGGGCGGGTGAGACGCCGCCGTTGTTGAGGTTGATGATGTCGGGACTGACGGAGTAGGCGCGCTGGATGACGGACCAGTAGTCCTCGTTCTGGGCGACTTCGGCGGGGGCGAGATCGCGGACGGCGTGGGCGGCGTCGGCGAAGTCGGCGGCGTGGGCCTGGCGGAAGAGACTGTTGGCGGAGAAGGCACCGGCGAGGAGGGCGCTCCGTTTGAGGAAGGCGCGGCGATCGGTGGGAATCATGGAAAGCCATTGTGGGGCAGGCGGGCGGGAAAGGCAATCGTCTGACCCACCCCGGGTGTTCGAACGGCATCGCACAAGCAGAATTGGGTACCCCGGGGGTAGTCCCCGGTTACGGGTCGCTGGTCTCCGGGGCTGGGGTGACAGTATCGCCTTGGCGCCCAAGCCGGGGCACGCCGGAATGGGGCGGCCGGACTCCTGGTGGTGAGAGCGGTGGTTATGGCGCATGGTGTGGGCGGTGTGCTTGAATTCTCGCGAAAAGGGGCCCATGCTGTTGGTGTCGGCTCCAACCCCAAAGGGGGCCTTATGTTGAGGTCCAGATTGACCGGCCACCTGACTGCTCAGGTGGTGGTGTGGGCACCGCTGCTGATGGTGGCCGCGCTGCCTGCGGCGGCGCAGGTGTTCGTGGTTGAGCCGGAGCATGTGGAGAAACGCTACGCGGAGTTTCCGCCGACGCATGTGCGGCTCTCGACCGAACCGATGACCACGCTTACGCGCGAGGAACTGATCCGCTTTATGGAGCGGGAGCAGGGCTTCGCGATGCGGCCGCTCCCGATCGCGGTGCTCAAGCTGCGGGCTAATGGCGAGATGGATCCGGCGGGCGACAAATATATCGATCTGCTGCATACGAAGGGGACTTCGGCGAAACCGGGCGAACGCGTGGTGGTGACGGACATCAAGGTCGACAAGGGCACAGTCCTGGTGGATCTGAACGGAGGACCGTTCCACAAGCACCGGATCATGCGGCATATTTCGATCGGGATGGGCGTGGCGGATACGCCGCTGGCCCAGGACGATGGCCAGCAGCCAACGGGGACAGAGCTAAGGCTGGAGTTTGGGGATCATGTGCCGGATATGACCGGTGAGCAGCTGGAGGCGCTGCTGAAGCCGATGATCGACTTCGGGGTGAAGTCGCCGGCGGAGGCTTATGCGGAAACCTTGCCGGACTTTCTGGCGGCCGCGATCAAACAACACCGGGTGCTGGTGGGCATGGATCGCGACATGGTGAATTACTCGAAGGGCATGCCGATTCGGAAAGTGCGGGAGATGGACGCGCAGGGCAAGCAGTTCGAGATATGGATCTACGGCGAAGCGCCGCAGCCGGTGGAGTTTGTGCGGTTCATGGGGCGGTATGTGGTGCGGGTGGAGATCGCCAAAGTAGGCGAGCCGATGGTGGTGCGCACGGCGAACGAGATGGGCGACTACTGGGGGAATCAGCCGGTAGTAGCGACGAATCAGCATGAGATCCAGCTGGGCGATCAGACGCAGCAGGAGCGGAGCGTTGAGAGTGCGCCACGGGCGGCTCCCACGCTGCGGCAACCGGGGGACCCGGTGCCGACAGACAGCAAGAACAATCCGCTGCCGACGATGGCGCCGGTGAATATGCCGAAGGATCAGCAGCGGCCGGGGGATCCGGGGTACACGCCGACAGTGTCGGCGCAGACGACGGGTCAGACGAGCGGTCAGCAGACCAGCGGCCAGCAGAAGAGCGGGCAGCAGGGCAGCGCTCAGCAGCCGCAGAACGGACAGCCACAAAGCGGGCAGAGTCCGAATCAGAGTCCTCCGGCACAGAGTCCGCAGGGCTGATCGGAGTGACGCCGATATTCGGGCGCGACTCAAGCCAACAAATGGCGTTCCCTACAGGACGAGCGGTGTCATAGCCCAGCGCGGTGAGGCGTTCACCACAGAGGACACAGAGGGCACAAAGCCGGGAAGCCGAGCCGTGCCCATGCGTGGACTAATATGGCCGGGAGGAATTCGGGTCATGCGGCTTCGTGTTCTTTGGGCGCTTCTGGGTTGGGTGGGATTGAGTGGCGTACTGGTTGCGCAGACTGCGACATCAGGATGGCCGCCGGGACCAGGACATGCGCAGATCCCGCTGTGGCCGCAGGGCGCACCAAATCCTGAGAACCAGCCGGCGGCCGAAGGACGGAGTACGCTGCCGGCGCCGCCTTCGGGCGCGGAGCACGACACGACGACACCGCAGATGACGCTGATTGCGGGGCGGCCGTTGGTGCGATTGGGAAATGTGACGGAGCCGACTCTGACTCTGTACAAGGCGCCCGCAGCAAAGAATAAGCATGCGGCGGTGGTGGTGTTTCCAGGTGGAGGGTATTCCATACTGGCGATCGATCTGGAGGGAACGGAGGTCTGCGACTGGCTGAATGGGATCGGCGTGAACTGCGTGCTGCTGAAGTATCGGGTGCCGGGGTCGGGGCCGTATCCAAAGTCAGCGGCGGCGTTGCAGGATGCGCAGAGGGCAATGGGGATGGTGCGGGAGCACGCGGCGGCGTGGGGGATCGATCCAAAGAAAGTTGGGGTGCTGGGATTTTCGGCGGGTGGGCATTTGGCGGCGGCGCTGAGCACGCATTACGACAAGCGGCTATATCCCCGAGTCGACGCGGCGGATGATCTGAGCTGCAAGCCGGACTTTGCGATTGTGATTTATCCGGGATACCTGGCGGTGGAGGAGAAGGGGATGGCGTTCAATCCCGATATTCCGGTGACGGCCGAGACGCCGCCGACGTTCCTGGTGCAGGCGGAGGATGATCCGGTGCACGTGGAGAACGCGATCGAGTACTTTATGGCGCTGAAGAAGGCGGGCGTTTCGGCAGAGCTGCACGTGTATACGAAGGGGGGGCACGGGTATGGGCTGCGTCCTACGAAGCTGCCCGTGACGCACTGGCCGGAGTTAGCAGGGAGGTGGCTTAGGACGATTGGGGTGGTGGGGAAGGGCAGGGATTAGGGATTAGGAATTAGGGTTTAGCGTCGCTATGCGCTGGGTAAGAGACACGCCGCTTGAGATATTTTTCGGCCGCTTCGCGACCGATACCCTCCGCGCCAGGGATTTCGGTGATGTATACGTTTCGTTTTGCTACGGGGGTCCTTCGACTCCGCGCCGGGCGATATCGTGCAACGCTGTGAGCATTGGTGGCGGCGCTGCGCTCAGGATGACATTTCGTTTGATTAGAGGCGGATGTTGATGAGGCCTTCGGCGTTGCCGGCGGCGGAAGGTGGAGCGGGGCGCTGGGGGGATCGCCAGTAATCGATGTGGCTGATCTGGTGAACGCAGTCGACCGTGCAGTTGGGGGCGCAGCCTTTTTCGGTGAGGAACTCGCGCGCCAGGTCGGCCTTCGTGTACTCGGCGAGGGGTGTGCCCGGGTATCCGCGCTGCTGGGAGCAGTAGTGGACCAGGCCGTTCTCGCAGATGTAGAGGTAGCGGGAGCCGGCGCGGCAACGCCAGTCGTTGGGCTGGCCGTTGGCGATCTGCTCCTGAAACTGGTTAAAGCGGGAGTAGTTCTTTTTCTTCCAGGAGCGCATCTCGGTCCAGACGGTGGCGCTCTTCGTCGCCGAGCGGCTTGAGCTGGCCGGTGCCGTCGTGGATGATGCCGATGGTCGAAGTAAATCCCAGCCCGATGGCGCGGCGGCCGATGGTGAGGGCATCCTGCGGGTTCTAAATGCCTCCGCCGACGACGGAATTGATGTTGACGTGGAAGTCGGCGTGTTCGGCGAGGAACTCGAGCTTTTTGTCGAGGACCTTGAGGGATTTTTTGGAGACCTCGTCGGGCTGACGTTGTCGATGGAGATCTGCATGTGATCGAGACCGGCGCGGTTGAGGCGCTGGATGCGGTCCGGCATGAGCAGATAGCCGTTGGTGATCATGCCGGCCATTTTGCCGTGGTGGCGGATGCGGGCGATGATCGGCGTCGAGCTCAGGGTGGAGGAGGGGCTCGCCTCCGGAGATGGTGATGATGGAGGTGCCGAGGCGGGCAAGGTGGTCGATGCGGCGGAGCATCTCGTCGAGAGGGACGGGATTGGAGACGTCGTCGTACTCGTTGCAGTAGGCGCAGGACAGATTGCAGCGGCGCATGGGGACGATTTGCGCCATGACGGCGTGGCGCGTGGAGGCGAGGGCATGGCCGATGAGGGCGAGCTCGCGGACGCGTCGGGCGGCGGCTTTGAGGCGGCGGCGGGGCGGCATGGGGCGCGGCGATGTTCGCTCGGGGGGCATGTCTCTCTCTATTGGAACATAAGGGGTTGGGTCATGGGCAGGGGTGCGGGGTAAGTGGGGAGGAACGGCAGGTGAACAGCGGATAGCGTGTGGCGGACAGCGTGTGGCGGGGCGGAGCTCTTGGGATGGTGCATAAGACCAGGAATCACCGCTCTGAGCTTTTGTCGGTCGCTCTGCGACCGATTCCCTCCGCGACCAGGTTCGCGGTGACGCGTGCAGTCTGTATGGCTACGGGGTTCTTCGGCTGCGCGCCGGGAGGCATGGTGCACCGCTGGAAAGATATCGGCGGCGCTTCGCTCAGGATGACATTTTTTGTTAGTTCAGCCCTTGGATTTGGGGCGGCCGGCCATCATGGGGGACGGTGTTTTCGCGGCGCTCGCGGATGACGGTGAGCTGGATCTGCTTGCCGCGGTTACTGTGGATGGTCTTGAACCACTGGTTGGTGGTGGCCATGACCTGACCGTTCACCTTGGTGATGACATCACCGGCGCGGAGGCCGGCAACGGCGGCGGGACTGTTGTCGTCCACGCGTTTGACGAGAAGGCCCTGTCCGTCATGCACGCCGAAGTAGTTGGCGAGCTGGGGGCCGAGCATGTCGAGCTCGAGGCCGGTGTAGAGGGGGTTGTGGCCGACTCCGGCGATGAAGCTGTTGCCGTAAAGCGACGATCCAGCCTGGTCGGGGAATTCATCGGGATCGGGGACGGGGATGTGCTGAGACCAGGCGTCGGCTTCGATGGTGGAGCGGTCGGCGAGCTGGACCTGGAGGGTGACGAGCTGGCCGTCGCGGCTGAGCAGGAAGGTGACGGTGCGGCCGGCGGGAAGCTCGCGAAGCATGCGGCTGAGCTGAGCCTGGCCGTCGATTGGCTGATTGTTCAGTGAGAGCAGGACGTCATGGATATGGAGGCCGGCTTTGGAGGCGGGGGCGTCGTGGTCGATGGTGACGATCTCCGCACCGCGGGTTTCTTTGAGTTTCAGCTGGGTGGCGCGCTCAGTGTCCACGTCGCGGGTGCCGACGCCGAGGTAGGACTGGGAGTGGGTGAGTATGGGATCGCTGGCGGGCAGAACGATGCGCTGGGCGGCGCCGACGAGGGGATTCAGCTGGGTGTCCGGGGCGGAGGTGGACTGAGCCGAGAGAGCAGGGACGAGCGCACAGCAGACGGAAAGAGCGGCGACAGAGGAGAGATTCACGGATGGCCTCAGAAAGTGATGCATAGACGCGCCTCGGACTGCCTAAATGTCTGACAACGAGATCGGCGTTAGGTCAACAGCAGACCGCAACAATCATGTTACGGAAGGATCGCGGGATTGTGGAGGGCAATTTGTAGCCGGTAGCCTGGAGCGGACGGTATTCACCACAGAGAGCACGGAGGTCACGGAGAATGCGAAACCGGAGTTGGATTCGGCGTCCACGTTTATGTCATGGCAGTGATGCCGGTGCGGGTTCATTGGGTTTGGGGGGCCTGTTCGAGGTACTGGCGCGAGACGAGACGGATGTGCGGGTTCTGATCCTGGGAGGCGAGGGTCTGGAGGACCTCGCGGACGCTGGAGTCGGCTTCGACGGGCTCGAGGAGGCCGATGGCCTCAGTGCGGACGCCGGCGTCGCGGTCGTGGAGCAGGGCTTCGAGGATGGCGTCGCGGACGCGCATATCGACACCGATGTAGGGTTCCAGGCCTTCGAGGGCCTTGCGGCGGACTGTAGCGTCGCGATCGTAGCGAAGGGCAACCATGAGGGCGTTGCGGATGGGACCGCCGTTGCAGTTGTGCCCGGCGCGGCAGGCCTGAGCGAGCAGGTCAACGGAGCTGTCGTGGACGGTGGGGTTGCCGCGATTGCGGGTTCCGAGAACGAGAAGCTGGCGGATCTGCGGGTCGTCCATAGTGCCGAAGGCGGTTTCGGGAAGAACGCGGTAGAAGCGGACTTCGACGTTGTCGGATCCGGGCTCAAAGTTGATATTGCTGACGCCGGCGATCTGGGAGGTGTCGAGGTCGGCGGCAACGGGCAGGGTAGCCGCTGCCTGGGGCGCGGCGGGCGGCTGGGCGGCGGCTATGGCGATGGCGGCACGGGTGCCGTAGTGGTAGCCACCCCAGGCGCCGGCTCCCAGGCCGGCGAGGAGCAGAGCAGAGGCGAGGACGGGAGCGCCCTGGAGGTGACCGAGTCCGCGGAGAAAGGTCTGGCCGATGCGGCGGAGGACGCCCCCCGAGGCATGGCGTCGAGGGCCTCATCGAGGCGAACACGGGCGCGGGCGACGAGGCTGGGAGAGGGTTCAACCGGGGGAGCGGCCGACATGGCCTTGTAGAGGGCGGAAATGGCTTCCATTTCCTGGCGGCAGGGCTCGCAGTGGGCGAGGTGCTGTTCCAGGCGATGGGTCCGGTCGTCGGGGAGTTCACCGTAGACGGCCAGGACGATGTCTTCCTGAGCCAGTTCGCAGTTCATTGGGATGTGTGCCTCACTTTTGCCTCAAAGGTGGATCGTTGCGGGTCGTGGGAGCCCGTGTTGTCAGTTTGCGTCGGGGGCTGAAGCCCCTTTTATTGGACGTTTTCGGCGGTGTTTCCGGGGCTAAAGCCCCTTTTTCTTTTTGGCTTCTTTCCCGGGGTTAAAGCCCCGGGCTTTCTCCGTGGTCCTGCTGCACGGGACCACTTCGTTCAGCGGTTTTACCTTAGTTCGGCGAGGCGGGCTCGCAGTTTTTTGGTGGCGCGGAAGAGGGTATTTTTGGCGGTCTCTTCCGTAGTGTTCAGCATTTCTCCTATGGTGCGCAGGCGGAGACCCTGGTAGTGCTTCAATTCAAAAACCATGCGCTCGCGCGGGGTGAGCTCGTCGAGGGCTTCCCGGATGGCCTGCCCCAGGAATTTGCGATCCAGTTCGCGGGCCGGATTGGCCCCGGAGCGGTCGTCGGAGACGTTGGTGAGGAGATCCATTTCCTCGCCGGAGGAATCAATGATGACGGCCTGATCTTCGCGACGGGACTTGCGGCGGCGGAGGTGATCGAGGCAGAGGTTGGTGACGATGCGGTAGATCCAGGTGTAGAAGGAGCATTCGAAGCGGAAGTTGCCGAGGTAGCGGTAGGCCTTGAGAAATGCTTCCTGCTGGATGTCCTGGGCGTCCTGTTCGGAGCCCGTGAGGTGCATGGCGAGGCGCAGCACGGCCTGGTCGTATTGACGCACGAGAGCGTCAAAGGCGGTGCGCGAGCCGGCCTGGGCTTCGCGGATCAGATCGGTTTCCGGGAGGTTCTCCCTGAGAGGACCCACCATACGCGAGGATTGTAAGCGAGGGCGGGCGGGAGAGGACCGCGCCAGGGACAAAAAGCGAAGCGCATCAGCAGGCATCGAGGCTCCTGTTGCGTGGGCGAGGCTACGCAAAAAGATAGACGCAGGAGGGAGGGAAAGGTGAGCGGACAACGTCAGCGGATAGCGGATAGCGTATAGGGGACTGTCTCGGCCGCCTTGCGACCGATCCCTCCGCGCCGAGGTTTTTCGTGACGCGTGCCGTTCGATTCGCCGGCTTGCGCCGACTCACTCGCTTTCGACTTCGCGCCGGGATGCATCGTGCACCGCTGGACGGATCTTGGCGGCGCTTCGCTCAGGATGACAGTTCGCTTTCGTTGCGGCAGAGGGCGATGATGGCGGGGCCGTAGCGGTCGATTTTGGCGGGGCCGACTCCGCGGATGTGGAGAAGCTGATCGAGGGTGCGGGGCTGGGCGTGCACGATGGCCTGGAGAACGGCGTCGTGGAGGACGAAGAAGGAGGGCTTGCCGGCAGCGGCGGCTTCGGTTTTGCGCCAGTCACGGAGGCGGTTTTCAAGGTCGGACTGGGCGGGGGTGAAGGCCGGAGCTGGCTGGCTAGTGGGGGATTGGGTGGGTGAGCCTGATTCGGCGGAGCCGGGGGATTTCGGTTTGCGGGGCTTGCGGAGGGCGCCGGCTTCCGCGGTGGCGGGCTGAGGGAGGAGGACGCTCAGAGGCTCGTGATCGGCGAGGGTGCGGCCTTCATAGGTGAGGGCGGCTTTGCGGAAGGTAATCTCGCGGCCTTCGGGATTGGTGAAGGTTTCAGAGGTGAGGGTGAGGAGGCCGGCGCGAGCGAG
The DNA here is from genome assembly GCA_963702295.1 of uncultured Acidobacteriaceae bacterium. Classification (GTDB taxonomy): domain Bacteria; phylum Acidobacteriota; class Terriglobia; order Terriglobales; family Acidobacteriaceae; genus Palsa-343. The sequence goes on from CAVPCE010000077.1 coordinate 15,098, forward strand.
GCCGTCGAGGAGGGCATCGAAGGCGCGGCGAGCTGCGGGAAGGTTGGGGCCGCGGCTGACATCAGTGAAAAGGCGGCCGGTGGATTTGGAGCCGGAGGCCTGCAGGTCGCGAAGGATGCGGCGGAGGTCGCGCTCCTGCTCGGGAGTGGGGTCGGCGTAAGGTTGCGCCGTCGCGCTCTCGGGTGAGCAGAAGTCGCAGCGACCGCAGGGGCGTCCTGGATTGTCGCCGAAGTGGCGGACAAGAGCGGACATGCGGCACTGGGGCGTTTCAGCAAACTGCACGATGCGGTCGAGCTGGGCGCGGCGCTGGGCGAGTTGCTGCTGATAGCCGGAGCGCCAGAGACCGGAGTCAGTGGAGCGGAGGGAGCTGCGGACGCGGCCTTCCATATCGAACTGGGCAGCGCCCTGAGCGGCGAGTTTGTTGACGGCACGCTCGAAGTCTTCCGGGAGCATATTGAGTTTCTGGAAGAGCGGGTCGGCGGGCTGGAACTCGTCGGTGAGGAGGCGGGCGACGCGGGCAAGGTTTTCGACAGGCGGGTAGTCGCGTTCGAAGAAGCTCTCGTGAATTTTGCGATCGGCAAAGCCATGGAGGAGGATGACGCGGGAAGGAAGGCCGTCGCGGCCGGCGCGTCCGATCTCCTGGTAATAGCCTTCGAGGGAGGCGGGCAGGGCGGCGTGGATGACGGTGCGGATGTTGGGCTTGTCGATGCCCATGCCAAAGGCGATGGTGGCGACGACCACTTCGATGGAGCCCTGGAGGAAGGCGCGCTGCACCTGGTCGCGGATGGAGCCGTCGAGGCCAGCGTGGTAGGAGGCACAGGGGAAGCGCTGGTTCAGCTCGGCGGCGAGGGCATCCGCCTCCTTACGGGAGGGAGCGTAGACGATGGAGGGTCGGGCTTCAGGGTCGTCAAGATAGCGGGCGATGAAGGGGGCGCGCTGCGGTTTGGAGAGCTCGACGACTTCGATGGCGAGGTTGTCGCGGCGGAATCCATGAATGAAGAGGGCGGGCTGGTGGAGGCCGAGCTGGGTGACGATGTCCTGCTGAACAGTGGGCGTGGCAGTGGCGGTGAGGGCGATGACCGGGGCGGGGCGGAGGAGGGGCAGGGTGTCGCCGAGAGTGCGGTAATCGGGGCGGAAATCGTGACCCCAGCCAGAGATGCAGTGAGCCTCGTCCACGGCGACGAGGGAGGGCTTGCGGCGGGCGAGCATCTCGGGGAAGCCGGGGACGCGGAGGCGCTCGGGGGCGATGAAGAGGAACTGGAGCTGGCCATCGAGGTAGTCGCGGCAGACCTGGCGGGCGTGGTCGCGGGAGAGGCCGGAGTGGATGCGGGCGACGCGCAGACCGTGGGCGGAGAGCTTCGCGGCCTGGTCGTCCATGAGGGCGATGAGGGGGCTGATGACGAGGGCGGGGTTGAAGGGGCCCTCGCCGGCGCGGGCCACGGCGGGAAGCTGGTAGCACAAACTTTTGCCGGCGCCGGTAGGCATGACGAGGAGCACGTCCTGACCCCTGGTGAGGGCGCGGCAGACGGGTTCCTGATTCTCACGGAAGGCGGAGTGGCCGAAGGTGGAATGGAGAATTGGGAGGAGATCCATGCGGGCAGTTCTATGTTCCCACGGCGGACTGTGCGTTTTGTTGTTTCTGTTCAACACAGAGAGCACAGAGGTCACAGGGGATCCAAAGTGAACTGCGATCCGATGACGGTGGGTGAGAGATAAACTCGGTCTATGTTTTCGGAGAGCGGAAGTTTGTTTGGGGAGGCGGGTGCCGGGTCGGGCTCAGCCAGCGGCCGCACGGGTACGGCGGAGTGGGTGACGGCGTATTGCGATGGCGGGTCGCGGGGCAATCCCGGTCCCGCTGGGTTTGGTGTCTTTGTCGAAGGCCCGAATGGTGAGAAGCTCGCGGAGCTGAGCGAGTATCTGGGAAAGACCACCAATAATGTCGCGGAGTATTCAGGGCTGCTGGCGGCGCTGGAGTGGGCGCTGGAGCAGGGACGTCGGCGGCTGCGAGTGGTGTCAGATTCCGAACTGATGGTGAAGCAGATGCAGGGGAAGTACAAGGTGAACAGCGCGGATCTGCGTCCGTTGTGGGAAGAGGCGAAGAGCCGGGCGGCGAGGCTGGAGGGGTTCCGGATCGAGCACGTGCTGCGGGGAAAGAATCAGCGGGCGGATCGGCTGGCGAATGCGGCGATGGACCATGGAACTGGGCGTGGGGGGACTGGCCGTCCGGGCGTACTTTCTGGAGATTCTCTCCGGGGCCCGGAGCCATCGAAGTCGGCGAAAGGGTATGTGAAGGGCGGGGTGGTGCATTTGATTGAGGGCGAGTTGCCGGAGGGGGCGTTTGTGAGAGTGGTGGTGGATCGGCAGTAGCGCGGGGTGCAGGGCAGAGGCTACAGGGCGCTCGGGGATGAAGCCCCTCTTTTATTTTCTTTCTTTTCGGCATGGCTGAAGCCATGCGCGAATACAAAGTCAGATGCTCCTGCGCGAGACGACTGGGTGAGAGAGGACTCTTCGCTGCGTTGGGAATGCAATAGACTGGCGAGACATGGCTGTCACGGGACGGTTCCGACGATTTGAAATTGCGGTGTTTCGAAAGGTGCACCGCGATCCGCCGGTGGGGTTCGTTCATCGCGCAGCGTTCTGGCTGCTGGTGTCCTACCTGGGGCTATCGGTACCCGGATTTTTGCCGGGAGGCGCGGGAGCATTCTTCAGCGATGTTGCGTCGCTGGCGTTTTATCTGCTGCTGATCCTCTGCGTGCCGCTGCTGTGGCGCTTCATCTTTACGCAGTTGTTGTGGAAGGTCCGCAACCGGCTGATCGTGACCTATCTGCTGATGGGGCTGACGCCGGTGGTGCTGTTTGTGACGCTGGCGCTGTTTCTGCTTTATGTCTTCTCGGGACAGTTCGCGATTTTTGCGGCGACCAGCGTGGTGGGAGATGAGCTGGCGAAGATCGCTTCCATGAATCGCAGCCTGACCGTGCATATGGCACATGTGCTGGAGGAAGACCCGCACCTGCGCACGGTGCAGGTGCCGCCGGAAGCGAGCCGGCCCACGCAGAAAGAGTACACGGGGATGACGGTGGCCGTGTATGAGGACGGCAAGCCGATGACGCTGGCGCCAGCGGGATGGGACGTGGGTTCGAAGCCCACGGTGCCGGGCTGGTTCCACGGAAGCTTCAGCAGCATGACCTTTGATCACGGGCAACTCTGGCTGCGCGCGGCCGATGAGCAGATGATGGGCGGCCACCGCACGGTGGTGATTTCAAGTGTGCCGCTGGAAAAGGCGAATGTGGAGGCGATTGCTCAGGGGCTGGGCCGGGTGAGCATTTTCCCAAGCCTGGGGTTCCCCGATACGCTGCCGAGCGGCGGCAGCACGACGAACGCGGAGGTAAAACCGCAGAGAAAAGAGCCGGTCCATGTGGAGATGGGGCGGCAGGACATTGAGCGGGCCCGCAAGAATGCGATTGTGGGTGGGGAACTGCCGGCACCGCAGCATTTTTACGATGTGCCGGTACGGTTTGGAGCACCTCTGACGGCGGTGGACTGGGCGACGGGCGGCACCGTGGCGACTGCAGCCGATGTGACGTCGCGGCCGTCGTTGCTCTACAACCGGTTGTTCATCACGTCGCTCACAGTGGCCAACCTGTTTCGCGATGTGCTGATCGGGATTGCGATTGCGTTTGGGGTGCTGGAGCTGCTGGCGTTTTTGGCAGCGGTGCGGCTGAACCGGACGATTACCAAGTCCGTGCACGATTTGTACGAAGCGACGCTGGCGATCGATGGGGGAAACCTGGGGCACAGGATCCAGGTAAAGCGACGGGATCAGCTGGGGGCTCTGAGCCGGTCGTTTAACAGCATGGCGGCGTCGCTGGAGCGGTTGCTGGTGGAGCAGCGCGAGAAGCAGCGGATGCAGAACGAGCTGTCGATTGCGCAGGAGGTGCAGGCGAATCTGTTTCCGCACGGGAGAATCGCACTGCCCATGCTGGAGCTGCACGGGGTGTGCCTGCCGGCGCGAACGGTGAGCGGGGACTACTACGACTTTCTGCTGTTCGGCGAGACCGGACTGGGGATGGCGCTGGGGGACATCAGCGGGAAGGGCATCTCCGCTGCGCTGCTGATGGCGACGCTGCACTCCGCGGTGCGCGCGTATCGCTTTGCCGGCGAAGAACTGGTGATGGAAGGCACGGCCGCGATGATGAAGCCGCGCACCCAGCGCATCGGCGAGAAGGAAGTGGAGTGCGCAGAGCTGTTCGAGGAGCCGGCGAAGATTATGCTGCTGCTGAACCGGCATTTGTACCGGAGTACGCAGCCGGAGAAGTACGCAACGCTGTTTCTGGCGCACTACGACGGACTGAGCCGGCGGCTGGTGTATGCGAACGGCGGACATCTGCCGCCGCTGCTGCTGCGGGCTAACGACACAGTGACTCGGCTGGATCGCGGCGGGTCGGTAGTGGGGCTGCTGGACGATCTGGAGTGGGAGCAGGGGACGGAGCATCTGGGGCCGGGCGACATTCTGATTGCATACAGCGATGGGGTGACGGAGCCGGAGAACGACTTTGGAGAGTTTGGGGAGAAGCGGCTGCTGGAGGTAGTGCGGCGGCATCGGCACCTGAGCCTTGAGGCGATCTCGGAGCAGGTAATTCAGACGCTGCGGACGTGGATTGGCGCGCAGGAGCAGCCGGACGACGTGACGCTGGTGCTGGCGAGACAGCGTTAGGGCAGCGGACACAGAACACTGTACCGGGCCGGGTTCAGCAGCTCTGCTGATGGAGAGGTTCGTTTCTTCCTGTGGTGGTGAGGATGATGGCGGCGGTAATGATGAGGCCTCCGCCAATCCAGGCGCCGGGGCCGAGGCGATCGCCGAGCACGAGGACGCCGAGGATGGAGCCGAGCGCAGGTTCGATGTTGAGGAAGACGCCGGCGCGCGAAGCGGGAACACGATGCATGCCCCAGTTCCAGAGGAGGGTGGCGGCCGCTGTGGAGACGAGGCCGCTGATGGCAACGGCGCCCCAGACAGTCCAGCCGAGGCCGCGGACAGGGGGCAGGCCATCCTGCACGAGCACCCAGGGAAGGAGCATGGCGGTGCCGGTGAGCAAGGTCCAGCAGGTGACGGAGAGGGGCGAGCGTCCGCGAAGGATGAGCCGCTGATTGAGCAGGACCCATCCCAGGGCGATGATGAGGGACAGAACGACGAGCAGATCGCCCCAGAGATTGCCGCTGTGAATGCCGCCGTGGGCGCTGGCGACGATGAGGGCGATGCCGGCGGTGGATCCGGCGAGAGCGAACCAGCCTTTCAAGTCGAGGCGCTCATGAGCAAAGAGCGTGGCGCCGGCGGCGAGGATCACGGGCATGGTGCCGACCATGAGCGCCGCGTGGCTGACGGTGGTGAGCTTGAGTCCTTCAAACTGCACCATGAACTGCAGGGGGATGCCGAGGAGAGCGCCGATGAAGATGAGGTTCCACTCGTGGCGGGTGAACTTCGGTTTTTCGAGGATGGGGAGCAGGCCCAGGCAGGCGAAGAGGAATCGATAGAGGACGTAGTGGCCGACGTTGAGGCGGGCGAAGGCGATTTTTCCGAAGAAGAAGCCGGTGCCCCAGCAGCAGCCGGCGAGAGCGCAGGCGACATAGCCGATGGTGCGTCCAATGCGCTGGCGATGTTCGAGGGCCGCGTTCATGCGGAGGCGGGAGGCTCCGGCTGCGGCGGGGTCTCGAGGAGGCTGCGCCACTTCTCGCCGAGAAAGAGGCGGATGGCGGCGATGCCGGCCGCACCGGCCTGCACGCAGGCAGAAGCGTTGTTTCGGTGACGCCACCGAGGGCCAGAACGGGCGCGGGCTGCGCCTGCTCGACAGCGGCGCGCAAAGCGGCGATGCCCTGGCCGCGGGACATGCCCTGGGCAGTGACTTTTTCAAAGACAGGGGAAAAGAGCAGCAGGGTAGCGCCGGCCGCCTGGCGAATTTCCTCGGGTGAATGGCAGGCGGCGCTGACAACAAGCTCGCGGCCGGCGCGTGCGTAGGCCTGCTCGGCAGCCTGCAGGGCGGCGGGTCCTGCATTAGCGTGCAGATGCACGCCGTCGGCCCCGGCATCGAGGGCCACCTGCGCGGGACCATTGATGAGGACGCGGGTTTTGCGGGGGGCGGGATCAGTGGCGCGCACGGCTTCCACAATGCGCGCGGCGAGCGGTTGCAATTCGCCGAGCGGGAGATCTTTTTCGCGAACCTGGATGAAATCCACTCCAGCCTGGGCCCACAGGCGCACGAACTGTACGAGGCGATCGCGGCGGGCGGCTTCGTCGCCGGGGAGGATCCGACGACTCGTGATGGCGTAGAGAAGCATCTGAACTTTTAGTGTAAGTGGGAATTTCACGGCCCGGTGAGGGTCCACCCGTTTAAGATGAGCAGGGACCTGGCTCCTGTTCCAATCAGGTTTTGCCAACGCATGTCGAAATACGATCTTCTGGTTATCGGATCGGGCCCTTCCGGCCAGCGAGCTGCTGTCTCCGCGGTGAAGAAGGGCAAGAGCGTCGCTCTGGTGGAGATGCGCAGCGTGGTGGGTGGCGTGTGCATCAACACGGGCACGATCCCCAGCAAGACGATGCGCGAGGCCGTACTGCATCTCTCTGGATACAACTACCGCTCGATTTACGGCATGAACTACCGCGTGAAGGAAAAGATCACGATGGCGGATCTTGCCTTCCGCGTGCAGCACGTGGTGAAGACAGAGATCGACGTGACGGAAGCGCAGCTCTCGCGAAACAGCGTGGAAGTGATGAACGGGGTTGCGCGGTTTGAGGACCAGCACCACGTTCGCGTAGATGGGGTCGCGCGGGTCGAATACGCATGAGGCTGACAACATCGTGATTGCGGTGGGGACGCGGCCGGCGTCGTCGCCCAGGGTTCCGATAAACGGAAAAACCATCATCAACAGCGATCAGGTGCTGGACCTGCCGGATTTGCCCAGGAGCCTGATTGTGGTGGGCGGCGGCGTGGTTGGAGTGGAATACACGTGCATGTTTGCGGCGCTGGGCGTGCGGGTGACGCTGATTGAAAAGCGGCCGCGGCTGCTGGAGTTCGCCGATCAGGAGATTGTGGAGGCGCTGAGCTATCACCTGCGGGACAGCCGGGTGACGATGCGGCTGAGGGAAGAGGTGGGCAGCGTAGAGGAACTGCCGGACGGCGCCGTGGTGGCGAATCTGGAAAGCAAGAAGAGGGTTTCGGGCGATGCGCTGCTGTATGCGGTGGGGCGGCAGGGGAATGTGGACGAACTGAACCTGGCGGCGGCGGGCATTGAAGCGGACTCGCGCGGACGCATTCCGGTGGACAAGGATTTCCGGACGAAGGTGCCGAATATTTTCGCGGTGGGCGATGTGATCGGCTTCCCGGCCTGGCTTCGGTATCGATGGAGCAGGGGCGGATTGCGGCGGCGCGGGCGTTCGGGGACGAGCACGCTGATCTCGAATCCGAGTATCTATCCGTACGGGATTTATACGATCCCGGAGATTTCGTTCATCGGCAAGACCGAAGAGCAACTGACCGAGGAAGACGTGCCGTATGAGGTGGGCGTGGCCTATTATCGGGAGATTGCGCGCGGGCAGATTCGCGGCGATACGACGGGGCGGCTGAAGCTGATCTTCCACCGCGAGACGCAGCAGGTGCTGGGCGTTCACATCATCGGCGAAGGCGCGGCAGAACTGGTGCACATCGGCCAGGCGGTGATGGCGCTGAACGGGAACTGGACTATTTCGTCGATACAGTTTTCAACTACCCGACTCTGGCCGAGTGCTACAAGGCTGCCGCGTTCAACGGGCATGAACCGGCTGGCGCGTTTCGAAGGTAAGGCGCGGAGGGCAATGATGGCAACAGACGGTCGGCGTTGGTGACCACGCGGGTGTCGTCGCGGGACTGACGTGAGAACAACGTCCTGCAGGGGCCCCTGCGCGAATTCCCCGAGGACCTTGACGCGACCAATGGGCTGATCGAAGTGCCGCTGGAAATCTGTGCGCGATCCTCGTGCGATGCGATTGCGGCCTGCGCGCCGACCGGTTCTGCGATCGATGCCGCGGGCGTGGCGATGCCGGGCAACATTCGCGAGAGGGGTACTGGTGGACTCGCCGAATCTGCCGCAGCTGAAGGGTCTCACATCTGCGAGAACATCGCGGCGGGGCTGAAGGCGCGCGGCATCGATGTGCCGGTCTCGTGTATTCAACGACGCCGATGCAATGGCGGCCGGCATCGCGGCGACACGCGGGCAACTGGACAATCTGATGCGCGTGTGGACGATTGGCAACGGAATTGGATTCGGGCGGTATCCCTGGACCGAGGGGCCGTGGGAGGGCGGACACATGGTGGTGACGCTCGACCCCAAAGAGAATTATTGCGGCTGCGGCGGCCGCGGACACCTGGAAGGCATCATGGGGCATCGGGCCATGCGGTTGCGCTTTCTCGACTGGAGCCGGACGAAATATTTCGCGGCGCGCGAAAAAGGGCGACCGGCGGTGTGCGGATTTCGTGCACTTGTGGCACCTGCGCTTGGCGGCGGCCACCGCCTCGAGATCCATCTGGAAGGAACGGGGCGGTTTTATTTCACGGGGCGGGATATCCAGCGGCTGGAACTGCCGCGGCTGAAGCAGCACCTGTACGAGATGATCAAGATGAGCCCGCTGCAGAACTACACGGTGGAGGTTCTGCCGGAGGATCCTGCGCTGGCGGTGATTGGGGCCGGGGTGGCGGCGCTGATCGAGACGTGATGCTGACGGGGCATCCCCGGAATTTTTTGGATTTCGCATGGATCGTAAGTTGCAGGTTATGAAGCGATTGCATTTTTGATTCTGAGCCCCATCGGCCCATTTACCTGCCAGCACGTTATTTTGAGAGGCTCCATCGCGGGAGTGCCTGATTGGCGCGGATTTTTCAGACCGGAATCAGAGTTTAGAATTTGGAGTTCGGGAAGAGAAAAGGTCGCCTTTCGGCGGCCTTTTTCTTTTTTTACTCTATATGTTCAGAATACCAAGTTCAGATGGGTTTACTGCCAGGTTTTGGGCCAGTGACGGTTACGAATGCTCGGTGTACGAGAGGGGTTGGCAGGCAAGCGGTACTTTGGTCAGGGCGGGAGGGGTTGACAGGATTTCCACATTGGCAGGGAAAAGTGCGTATTCGGGGTGGGCGGCGATTACAGGTGGTGGGGATGGGCAGGGAATGGTCCTGAAGGTTCCGAAATGCCGGTAATACGGCCATGACCACAGCGTAAGCCTGTTTCAACTACCATGGGGCGATGGATTACGGGAGCGTAGTGCGTGATTTGTTCGAGCGATTGTCCGACCTGGAATACCAATCTACCGCGAACAGTTCCCGTGTTTGGCTGACGAGGAGTTGCCGTACGTGGTGTTCGGCTCTTCCTGGTATCCGTACTGGAGAATGCGCTTAAGGCTCACGATGCTGGGCGCGTCACATCGATTTGCGCTTACATCGAAGAGGCAGCCGAAGATGCCCGCACGGATGCCCAACTCGAAAATCTGCTTCGAGTGGTAATCGGAGAGTGGTTGAGCGGCACAAAGCTGGAGGCCGACGTTGCACCCTATTTGGGTGAACAGACGAAGCGGGTATCTGGATATGTGCCTGGACTAGCTACCCAGCGGATCTCACTCATGACCGAACGGGACGTCTCAACCCCGTGTCACGACTTCTGGATGGCATCCGGGGAAATGAAGCGGCGCAGTGATGGACCGACACTTCCTTCAAAGTGTCTGGGATCGTCTTGGTGATACCGAAGTTCGGGAGATCGGCTCGGGGACCGGGTCCGGCCGGTCGAAATGTCCGGATTGCCGGTGACCCGGCCACATCGGGCGGCCCAACATGGAAGGGCTATCTATCACGACACAACTTCGGTTTACGCGGGACGGTTCGGTTCCACAAGATTGCCGGAGTCGTAGACCCTTAGACCGAGTTCGGACAGGCGAGTGCTGAGATCGCGCAGAAGAACGATGTCGCGTGAACCAAAGTGAACGTCTGCGTCATTGCAGAGCAGCAATCGCATGGGTAGGCCGACCGGATTGAGTTGGAAATCGGAACTGCCACCCCACTCGATGGTCCCATCCTCGAATCCCCGCTGGATCAGAGCCTCCAGCCCTTCGAGCGGTACCGTGCAATTCTCCGGCGTCTCTTCACCTCGAAGGTCGCGAGCTAGAACAAAGCCGAACTCAGCCGTGATGCTCTCGACGCCTCGCCCACGCAGGAACTCAACAATCGCAGTCAGCACGCTCGCCCATGCGGATTTGTCGAGCACTTCAGTTACGAACTCATGCGCGATAGCGTCCGCTTGCTGTTTGGGCATGCGGCCATCCTAGCAGCAGGATTCAGTGAGGCCGGGCCGGGAATAGTGGCGGTGTAGTCGGCCATACGGAAATTACGTATGTGACCACAGCGCGCCCGATTGTTTACCACGGCGTAATTTTCGTATTGCCGGTGTTACGGTCAGAGCCTCCCGAGAACTTCACGCTCGTCGGGACAGTCCGCAGAATCGACGCATGAACAGATTTCATTGTTCTGGCTGGCATTGCAACTGTTTGGTGCTTCTGTTCATCCTGCTCAGCACTCCTTTCTGGAGCGCCGCTGTCCGTGCGCAAACCTTGCGGATCAAGCTCATCAATGGCCGGAATGGACACCCTATCTCCGATAGCTTCGTCAATGTGTGGGTGGGAAATGCGCGGAAAGATGCGATGTCGATTCCAACTGATCAAAAGGGCATTGCTCGGCTGCGCCTCACCGAGGACGACAGCCAAATAAGATGTTCGTAACCGACCGGGAGTGGGGGTGATAAACCCCGTCGTGATGTACAGTGACAGGTTGCGCGTGAACATCCCTTACGTGAGCTGCCAGCCCAACAAACCCGATCATTCGTGGCTCTTGATCGAGTCGGTTCGACGGCAGAGGTGCTTCGGTCCGGAGTGGTCGCAGCGAATGCGTGTGGGAATGCGAAGGCGTCTCGACAACCCGGCGAACTGATCATCTTTGTCAGGCCGCTCACGTTCTGGGAAAAAATGAAGCAGTAAACAATTGCTCAAACTACCGTGTGGTCGGCAATACGGAAGTTTCGACGGGCGAAAGTGGAAAAGCAGGTCCCTCGGCCGCCCCCCATCGCTCAGGCGACAAGGCCCCAAAGCGCGAGGCTTTTCGGGATGACAACTTCAAGTTGGGGTAGTGAGCGGAAGGTCGGCAATACTTCACTTTCGAGGTGCCGTCCCAGGGAAGTGGTTTGTCAGGGAGAGAGCCGAGGCGAGCCACGCTTAGGATTATTTGGCGGCTGCGCCACCGATCCCTCCGCGCTGATAACCGGTGTGATGCGGACAACTGGTTTCGCTACGGGGGTTCCTCCGCTCCGCGCCGGGATGCATGGTGCACCGCTGGAGGGATCCCGGCGGCGCTCCGGTCGGAATGACATCTGTTTTGTGGTGGCCGAAGGTCTGGTTGGTCGGCAATCGGATATCGGGCGCGAAAACAGAAAGACAAGAGCAGGTCCCTCGGGTCCTCACCCATCGCGCGAGCGCGACGGGGCCCCAAATCGCTCCGCTCGGGATGACAGAATTTAGAGGCTATCAGCGGCCGGTCGGCAACCCGGACATTTGCGGGCGCTGGGCCGTGAGGGCCCGCCTGAACGGCTCTGCGGGACTACCGGCTTAGCGATGTTCGATTGGAATGGGTCGACCAGACCTCGCCGGCGAGAAGGCCGGCGGAGACACCGACAAACGTTTCCGGCGATGGCGTCGCTGAGGAAATGCCAGTCACCTACGACCAGCAGCACGGCTCCAATGAACAGGAGTGCGGAGAAGAGCAGGATGCTGCGTCGATAGAGCCGCATGAAGACGCCGGCGAAGGCGCCGGAGAGAACCATGTGGCCGGAGGGAAAGCTGCTGCTGACAGAGCCGCTCAGAAGATTGAAAGCATGCCGGGCTCCGTGGATTACGGCGTCGGGATTGGGCACGCCGAAGAAGAACTTCAGGGCGCTGTCGTTCACAGAATGAGCGCAGATAGACGTGAGACAGGCGAGCGCGGCCGCCTCACCCAAAGGAGACAAATGTCCGCGCGTTATCCGGATGACGATCAGGGTGAGGGCAACAACCGCCTCGGCAGTGAGAAGGACGGCACTGGTCAACCCCTTTGCCAGGTTTTCAGTGCGTCCCAGAGCTCCAAAGACGTGACGGGCGATCGGCACATCGAAATATACGAACGCCGCTGCCACGATGAGCACGCAAATGAGCAGAGACAGAAGCCAGATCAGGCCAGGAAAACGCGAGGCTTTTTCTTTCGGCGCGCCTGCGCCGTGCTGCTGTGAACGAACGGCACCTTGAAGCAATCGAATCTCTCTCCCCTTAGTGGCCACCGTCCGCAGGAACGCGCACCCGCAGCGCGAACGGAACTGGCAGAACGTGACCATGCAACTTGTGATGCATCCATTATCTCGCGAGTGGGGATTGGGGCCGGAAGGCGGGTACCGGGCTAAAGCCCAGGGCTTTCTCCTTCTGCCGCTGCGGCCGACGCAAACATGGGCGGGCGCGTTTAGAAGCGGCCGAAGTGGAGGAGAGATTCGGAGACGGAATAGATCCAGGATGAGGCGGCGACGGCGGCCATGACGGCGAGGAGGACTGCGGCGCTGAGTCCCGGCAGGAATACGGATGGCTCAGTGCGCGTGGCGCGTGGGTGCAGGAGGCGGTCGATGCGGGCGGCGAGTCCGGCTTCGGCGGAGGTGAGCGCGGTATGGATCACGGGGGCGACGTGGTTCCGGACACGGGTGGCGCGGGCAGCGTGAGCGGTTTGCACGATCGCTTCGGCAAGGAGAAGCGAGCGGCTCGAGTCGCCACGCACGGCGTCGTCGTCGGCGGCCCAGTCGGCGGCAGCATGCCAGGAAGGCTGCCAGGGATCGCCGATGAGAAAACCGAGGCGCGGGAGAAAACTAGAGAGAGGAGCTTCCAGTTATCGCGGTGGAGCGCGTGAGAGCGCTCATGGTCGAGGGCGACGGCGAAGGCGTCGGGGTTGAGACGGTTCTGATCGAGCAGGTCCGTGGAGACGATGATGACGGGTTTGCGGAATCCGAGGAGCGCGACGGGGTAGGCAGTTCGCGGCACGGCGAGCACGGTTGTGGCTTCGCAACGTTGCAGGAATTTACCGGAGCGGCGGCAGGCGCTTGTGAACCGAAGTGTGCGCAGGACGGTGCGGGAACCGCGGAGCAGGGAGAATGCCATCCACAGACCGGTGGCCAGGGCGAGGAGGAGGCAAAGTCCGCTGACGTTTTCGGCTTCCTGCGTGGGTTCGAAGCGAAGGTACGCGGGGATGCAGACGGCGGCGGTGAAGAACAACGAGACAAGCGCGGGAGCGAGCTGTATCCGGTAAAGAACGCGTTCGCGGCGTCGGGCGGCCGCTGATTCGAGGTGGCTCAGGATGAAGGGCGCGCAGCGAGCGAGGACCATCTGCAGAGCGGCGTTCAGCCCACCGAACACGATGAGCACGAGACAGAGAAGGCGCAGGGAATAAGAGAGGATCATGGCTGGTCCCCCTTCTTTGAGCGCGGCGGCATGGATTGGGCGCGGGCAGAACGCACGCTGGATTCGAGCTGATCGAGGAGGTCGGTGTCGTAGTCGTGGACGGCATCGACGAGGCAGGAGACCAGGATGTCGGGCTGCGTTTCGGATTCGGAAAAGAAGCGGCGGATGAGATGCGCGGCTCGCTGCTCTTCGAGATCGCGCGCGGAGAGGCTGGGGGAGTAGAGGAAGGCGCGATTCACTTTTTCCCGCTGGAGGAACCCTTTGCGGAAGAGGCGGTCGAGAGTGGTCATGACCGTTGTGTAGGCGAGGGCGGCGTCGATGTGTTCGGCTACCTGCTGGACGGTGGCGCTGCCCAGCTCGCGGAGAACGGCGAGCACTTCGCGCTCGCGGCGACCGAGGAGGGTGCCGGGTGGTATCGCGGCGGCGCGGTTCGGAAGCTCGGTTGAGTGCCGCGGGCCGGCGGATGGTTTGGGCTGCGTCATGCGGACGTTTCGAGTGCCTCCGAATGATAGCCCGAAACTATGCGAGGCTGCGACGGGGCCTGCGGCAAATCGGCGTTCGATCTACTACCTCTGGTAGTAGCGGGAAGAATTGCGTACTCCTGATTCTGAAGGTCATTCCCCAAAACGGCTACGAGTCAGGATTTCCAGAAACACATGTCGAAAGTTTGCGGAGTATTGCTTGTTCTTTGCTACTCGGTGGGGCTGTACGCACAAACGCCGGATACCGCCGCTTTGCGGGGCAGTGTGACGGATGCGAGCGGGGCCGCGGTTCCAGGGGCGGCCGTCACGATCGAGGATGCGCAGCAGCACGCGATCCGGAGCGTGAAGACCGGAGCAAGGGGCGCCTTTTTCACCGAGGGACTTCCTGCCGGAGAGGAGTTGCGGGTGAAGGCCGAAGCTTCGGGATTTGCGGGGGTGAATTCGAAACCGCTGACGCTGCAGCCGGGGACGACGGCGACGGTTGAATTGCAGTTGCAGGTCGCAAGCGCAGGGGCGCAGGTGGTGGTGACCGGGGCAGTGGGCGAGGTGCGGACCGATGAACCGCAAATTGGCGTGAGCCTGAGCGGGGACGAGGCGCGGAGCCTGCCGCTGCTGAATCGCTGGATCACATGGCTGCCGCTGGTGAACGCAGCCAACCGCCCCGCCATCAACCAGGGCGACGTGTTCATGAACCAGATGATGTTCACGGCGAATGGGACAGGCCGGCGGCAGACGTGGTTCGAAGTGGATGGGGCAAACGGCATCGACATGTGGGGGCGGCAGACCATCTTTACGAACGTGCCGCTGGATGCGGTGCGCGAAATGACCGTTCTGGACAATGCGTTTGCCGCGGATTACGGATTCGGCGAAGGCGCTGTGGTGAATGTGGTAACGCGGGCGGGGACGCGAGATTTCCACGGCGATGTGCTGGGGATGTGGCGTCCGTCAGGGCCGGAGGCGAAGCTGTCGGGCTTCTCGCCGACGACGGCGACGAGCGGAAACGACATTACGAACGACACGCTGGCGCAGGGGGCGGCGACGATATCGGGTCCGCTGACGCGGTCAGCGGGGACCGTGTTTTTGGCGTCGGGGGAGTACAGCTATCAGGACCGGGCGTCTCCGGTGATTTCGCCGCTGGCGCCAGGGAACTATATCGGCCACTACCGCGACTGGCTGGGGCTACTGCGGATGGATCACACGTTCGGCGAGGGGCAGCGTGTGTTTCTGCATTTGGGGGCAGACAGTTTCTTCGACACGAATCCCAACGGGACGGTGGGCGGGAACACGCTGCCGACGGTCGATCGCGTATTTCGGCGCCGGACATACACGGTGGAGGCCGGCGATACCGCGGTGCTGAGCCCGTCGATGGAAAACGAGGCACGGGTTGAGTTCCAGCTGGCGTCGCCGATTACGCAGTTTTCGCCAGTAGTGAATGGGACGCAGTATGTGGTGCCGATCTCGTCGGGGGGGACGTTCACGACAGGGACGTCGCAGTCGGCGCTGTTGCTGAATCACCAGTATGAAGGAACGGATACGCTGGCGTGGACGCGGGGCAAGAGCGAGCTGCGGCTGGGATTCGATGTGATCCACGCGCACAACGGGGGTAACAGCAAAGAGTTTGGGGGGCCGATCTACCTTGGACAGTTGAAATACAACGCGTGCACCGGGACGACGGCATACTGCGAGAGCCAGGCGTATCTGGGTGACATCAGCAACGTGCAGAGCTACACGCAGAGCTACGGCAACGCGAACTACACGGTGGGTGACACGCTGGCGGCGGGGTTTGTGCAGTGGGATGTGCGCCCGAAGAGTGAACTGATGGTGAACCTGGGGCTGCGGTACGAGGTGCAGAGCTTCGCCGATGCCGACGAGGACTGGGCGCCGCGAGTGGGGTTTGCCTACAACGTGGCCGGGCGCGGGCGGACGACGATCCGCGGCGGGTTCGGGATCTATGACTCGCAGGTGGTGGACAATTCGGAGGCGAACTACGCGCTGACGGGGCCGACGGGGGTGTTCAATTACACCGCGGCGCTGGGGCAGCCGGGCTTTCCGACGAGCGTGAGCGATGTGCCGCTGCCAGCGTTTCCGGCGGGAGCTGTTGCGCCGCTGCGGAGTTTGTATCTGCGTCCGGGGCGGGCGGCTTACTACGACCAGTTTTTTCCGACGAGCACGCTGGTTGGGTATCCGGATGCGCTGCTGAATCCTTACAACGAGCAGTGGACGCTGGGCTTGGAACAGCAGGTGGCAGCGGACTGGGTGCTGGGCATGGACTATGTGGGCTCGCACACCCTGCGGATCGTGCGGCCGCTGGATGTGGATGCGCCGACGAGCTTTGTGCGGACGCAGCCCGGACAGGTACGGTCGGCGCAGGCGGCGAACTGCACGCGCCCCTACTGGGTGGCATGGTACGCACAGCAGGGGCTGACGTGCGATCCGGTGAAAAATGCGGGGCCGACGCCGCCGTATGCGGTGATTCAGAGCGATGTGAATGATGGTGTTGGGTACTACGACGCTCTGGACGCGAACCTGAGCCACCGCTCGGCGCACGGGTCGTCCTTGCTGGTGAGCTATACATGGTCGCATGCGATCGACACGGTCGATCCCGATGTGCCGAGCCAGAATCCCAACGATGCACGTAACGCGATGGCGGCGGAGCGAGGGAATGCGCTCTTCGACCAGCGGAACCGGCTGGTACTGAGCGGCGTGTATGCAGCGCCGTGGGGTATCAGGGCGGGCGGGATTGCGTCGTTGTCGAGCGGACTGCCGTACAACGTTGTGACCGGCGTTACCAACAGCGGCGATACCGGAGCCACAACCGATCGGCCGGTGGTGAACGGAGCCGTGATCGGGCGGAATACCGGGCGAGGAACCGCGATCTACAGTGTTGATCCGTTTATCGGAAAGCAAATCGCGCTGACGGAGCGAGTGCATGCGAACCTGCGGGCCGAGGCTTTCAACGTGCTGAATCATCGGAACGTGGTGGGCTTCAGTGGGACGTGGGGCAATGGGGCGACGCCGGGCAATGGATATGGAGCGCCGCTGGCAGGCGTGACGAATCAGCTGCCGGCGCGGGAGATGCAGTTCTCGGCGCAGATCGAGTTTTAACGCACCGCCGGCAGCCGTTAGCTTGTAGCCGTTGGCGTTTGGTTTGTGACACCGGGGCCTGGATGGCCCAGCGGCCGGCATCGAGGCTCTTCTTACTATCTCTGGTAGTAGTTCGTGGCCGCCGTTACTCTCAACTGCGAGTCGTCTGCTTCTCCCCGAAGGCCATTTCCCTTCTATAAATTTGCGTAGGCTCGCGAGGCTGCCATTGTCTGGAATTCCCCGTTCGTATTTGCAACGCAACGCCGTCATTCTGATCTTTTGCCTGCCGTTCTTGGTGTTGGGTGCTCCGTTATTGCGTGCTCAGGAGGCTCACGGCGCGCTGGGTGGGGAGGTGCAGGACGCCACGGCCGCACGGGTGGCCGGAGCACGGATCACGGTGCAGGCGACGGGGTCTTCGGTGAGCCGGTCGGCAACGACGAACCGGCGCGGCGAATTTTTGATTGAGGGACTGATGCCGGGCGGGTATCGGGTGGTGGTGACGGCGTCCAACTTTGCCGAGGCAGCCTCCGAGGTCGAAGTGACGGTGGGCGGGACGCGGGATGTCCTTGTCACTCTGAAACCGGAAGGCGGGCGCGAAACGGTCGAGGTGCAGGGACAGCCTTCGTCGATCACGGCTCAGACAATCGACACATTGAGCGCGGTGCGCGGTGGAGTGGTGAGCTCGGGGGATCTCGAGACATTTCCTCTGCCCGACCGCAGCTTCGCCAATATTGCCTATCTGGTGCCCGGCACGGAGCCGGTAGAGCCGTCTGACCCGACCAAGGCGCGGATCACAGCGGTGTCGACGGGGGGAAGCTCCGGACTGAACAACGAGCTTTCGGTGGACGGCGCGGACGACTCCGACGACTGGATCGGAGGTTTTCTGCAGAATTTTTCTCCGGACGGGGTACAGGAATTCGCGGCGCGAACTTCGAACGAAGAGGCAGACACGGGCTGGACCACGGCCGGATCGGTCGTGATCACGACCCGGCACGGCACCAACGAGTGGCATGGCGACGCCGCGTTTTACGAGCGCGCGGCAGCGCTGAACGCCCGCTTCCCGATTGAGAATCCTGCAGAGAGCTGTACGGACGGCACGTGCGTGCACAATCCCAAACAGCCCTTCTCGCGCCAGAACTACGTGGGGGATCTTGGCGGTCCCCTGGTGCGCAACAAACTCTGGGTCTTCGCTTCATTCGAGAACGTGCACGAAAACGCCAGCATCGCCTACAGCCCGACCAGCAGCCAGGAATTTGACGCGCTGAGCACGATTGCTTCCGAGGGCCTGATCGCGGGCGTGCCGTCGATCGCGGTGCCGGGCGATGTTCCTGTTCCATTCCGCGATTATCTCGGCTCGGTTCGTTTTGACTGGGCACCATCTCCGAAATCGCGATGGTTCCTGCGGACATCTCAGGACTCGTACCTCACGCACAACGCGCTGGTGGAGCAGGGCACGCTGCCTTCGACGGGGCTGATTACGCACAACAATTACTGGAACACGGTTATCGGCAACACGACTGCGTTCAGTCCCACCTGGGTGGGCAATCTGGTTCTGGCCAGCAGTTTGCTGCATCTGACGCAAACGCGGAATACGAATCTCGGATTTGCGCTGGCGTTTCCGTTCAGCTCCACGGCGCTGACGGTTTCGGGATTCGAGACGTTCGGCGACAACCAGTTTGCCACTCCGGTTACGCTGTTTCCCGATCTGCGGAATCAGGAGAAGTACCAGGCGCGATACGACGTGAGCCATGTTGCCGGCAATCACGCGCCGCGGTTTGGGATCGACTTTATCCATGAGCCGGTGCTGAGCGGAGCTTTTGCCGCGACGGCGGAGCAGCTGATTCAATACCCGTTCAATCCGGATTGCTACGTCAGCGGCACGGGCGCGGACTGCGGCGGCATCACGAGTCCGTTGCCGTTTTACTTTGTTCCGCCGACGTCACAGTGCAATCCGGGACCGAGCGCGGCTTCGGGGATCACCTGCACGTATACACCCGCAGGGGACGGGAGCTTTGCGCAGAATGTGCAGCGGCTTGCCCTGTACGCCGAGGATTCCTGGCGGGCTTCGCATCATCTGACGATTAACTATGGGGTGCGATACCAGAGCACGTTTGGATTGTTTGAGGCTTCGGGCCGCAATCAGGTGGAGAATTCTGCGTACGTTACTCTGCAGGCGCTGCAGATTCCCATCGTGCCAGGGGCGCCGCACGACGATCACCGGCAGATTGCGCCGCGCCTGGGGCTGGCCTGGTCTCCGGGGCACAGCGAGGATACGGTGTTGCACGCGGGATTCGGTTTGTACTTCGACGACCTGGCGCAGAACGGATGGGCAACGGCTTTTCAGGCGGTCAATGGCACCAATGCGGTTACAGGTTCCTGCGCCCTGAGCGGCGCCAGTGGCGCGTATGCGCTTACCGGGGCAGGCTGCCTGCAGGGAGGGAGCGGGGCGACGGGGAACCTGATCGGATCTGACTACAAGACTCCTTATGCGATCCACATCACGGGCGGAGTGCAGCATGCGTTCAGCCAGAAATGGCTGGCGAGCGCGGATTATCTTCACGAGCAGGGGAACCACGGGTACCGCGCCTTTCCGTACGCGAGTGGCACAAGCCTGCTCACTCCAGCAATTTCTGCGGGCGACCCCAGCTATGCCGCCGATCAGGCCTCGGTGGTTCCGAACGTGACTGTGTTCGAGGCCGATAATCGGTCCAGTTACAACGCTCTCATGGTGCACCTGCAGGGAAATATGCAGCGGTTCAGCCTGGTCGCGAACTATACGTTTTCGAAGGCTCAGACGTGGGGGTGCGTACTGGGAGAGCTGTTCGATTATGTGGATGGCGTGTGCACGGCGCAGAGCGGACCGAAGGCGGGGCAGCTGGATGCTTTTGGACCGGGCGATTACGGTCCATCCGGAGAAGACGTGCGGCATCGATTTGTGCTGGCCGGCACGCTGCACGTGCCGGGGGGTTTCGAAGTCAGCGGCCTCTCTCAACTGGAGAGCGCGCGGCCCTTCACCATCACGACCGCGGATAACAGCGGGCGAGTCTGGGTGAACGGGGCATATACGAGCCTCGATGAGTTTCGCGGAGCCCCCTACATGCAGACGGACCTGCGCGTTGCCAGGCCTTTCAGGGTTTACGAACGCGTGCAGATCAATCCGTTCATCGAATTTTTCAATTTGTTCAATCGCAACAATCCGGGCGCTAACTATGCGGCGAATGTGGCCCAACTGCCGGTTCCGGCGTCGGAGATGCAGCCGAATCAGGATGGGATCACGAACCTGACGGATGTCTGCACGAGCGCCGACTGCTCGCAGACGGAGCCCATCACCCATCTGAAGCAGCTGGAGATTCCTGAGGGCGGGCTGGGAGACTTCTTCGGCCCCGGGACGACGGTGGGCATTCCTTTCGCGGCCCAGGTGGGGGTTCGCGCGACGTTCTAGCCGAGCAGCCTCGGCACACGAGCAGGCCGCCAAGCTCGTCCGCGGTTGAATCTGCCCGCGACGGCTGCATCGGGTCTTCACGGTTACAATGGCCGCTGTGCGCCGGAGGTCCCCAGCCTCGGCCCGAAAGGAAGCTGCGTCCATGAACAAACGATCTGCTTTGGCTCTTCTCCTTAGTGCGGCCTCGGTGGCAGCATGGGTGCTGCCTGCCCCGATGGCGCTTGCGCAGGACACCAACACCATGCCGGACATGCACTGGCGGATGATTGGGCCGTTCCGCGGAGGGCGGACGCGCGCGGCGGCGGGCGTGCCGGATCAGCCGAATGTGTTTTACATCGGGCAGGTGAACGGCGGCGTTTGGAAGTCGACCGACTACGGACGGACGTGGCATCCGATTTTCGATCATGAGGACACGCAGTCGGTGGGAGCGATTGCGGTGGCGCCATCCGACGACAACATCGTGTATGTGGCCAGCGGAGAGGGGCTGCATCGGCCGGACTTGTCGGTGGGCGATGGAATTTATCGGTCGGACGATGCGGGGAAGACGTGGAGCCATCTGGGATTACATGAAGGCGAACAGATTCCGGCGATTGCTGTCGATCCAACGAACCCGAATGTGGTTTTCGCGGCGGTGCTGGGGCATCCGTATGGGCCGAATGAGGAGCGGGGCATCTTTCGGACGGACGATGGCGGGAAGACGTGGAAGAAGGTGCTCTACAAGGACCAGTGGACGGGCGGATCGGATGTGGTGATCGATCCGAAGAATCCGCAGGTGGTGTACGCGTCGATGTGGGAAGACACGCTGGGGCCGTGGGAGGACGCGAATCAGTATTCGGGGACGCACGGCGGGCTGTTCAAGTCGACGGATGGCGGGAATAACTGGACGCAGCTGACGAGGGGTTTGCCGGACAACCTGGAGCAGATCAACGTGGCGGTGGCGCCGAGCAATCCGCAGCGGCTGTACGCGACGATGCAGACCAAGGGTGGAGGGCGGTTATACGAGCCCGCGGGGACTGTATGTGTACCGCTCCGATGACGGGGGCGAGAGCTGGCAGAAGATCACGGACGATCCGCGGCCGGCGATGAAGATTGGCGGCGGGGATCTGTCGGTGCCGGTAGTGGATCCGAAAGATGCGGATACGGTTTATGTGACCAGCATTGTTACGGTTCGATCGACCGACGGCGGCAAGACGTGGATCAGCCTGCGCGGCGCGCCGGGCGGCGACGATTATCAGAACATGTGGATCAATCCGCTGAACCCGGACATTCTGCTGCTGGTGAGCGATCAGGGCGCGCTGATCAGCGTGAACAAAGGGCAGACGTGGGGATCCTGGTATAACCAGCCGACGGCGCAGCTTTACCACGTGGCGGCGACGAGCGACTTTCCCTATGCAGTGTGCGCGGGGCAGCAGGAGAGCGGCTCGGTGTGCATCCGACGCGGGGGAACGATGGGGAGATCACGTTCCGCGACTGGCATCCGGTGGGAATTATTGAGTACGGGTATGCGGCGCCGGACCCACTGCATCCGGAGATTGTGTACGGGGCGGGGCGGACGGAAGTATCGCGCAACAACCTGGTGACGGGCGAGACGCAGAACGTGACGCCGCTGCCGATGCGGGAGAAGGGATTCCGCGCCGATCGCACGGAGCCGATTCTGTTTTCGCCGGTGGATCCGCACACGATGTATTACGCGGCGAATCATCTGTTCAAGACGACGGATTACGGGCACACGTGGGAGACGATCAGTCCTGATCTGAGCCGGGAGCATTCGGGGCAGCCGGCGTCGCTGCAGCCGCTGAGCCAGGAGCAGCAGGACGAGCGGCGGGGGGTGATTTATGCGCTCGCGGCGTCGTACAAGAACACGCAGACGATCTGGGCGGGGACGGACGATGGGCTGGTGTGGATCACGCGCGATGGCGGGAAGAACTGGACGCAGATCACGCCGCCGGGTTTAACGCCATGGAGCAAGATTGCGCAGATCGACGCGTCGCGGTTCGACGATGACACGGCGTATGTGGCGGTGAGCCGGGAGCGGATCGACGACATGAAGCCGTATGCGTTCCGGACGCACGACGGCGGGAAGACGTGGCAGTCGATCAGCGACGGGCTGGATGCGCCGGTAAATGCGGTACGGGCCGATCCGGTGCAGAAGGGGCTGTTGTATGTGGCGACCGAGCTGGGAGTGTGGGCGTCGTTCGATGATGGAGGGCACTGGCGGCCGCTGGAGTACAACCTGCCGCACACCTCGATGCGCGATCTGCTGGTGAAGGACGACGATCTGGTGGTGGCAACGCATGGGCGGTCGTTCTGGGTGCTGGACGATGTGGCTCCGCTGCGGGAGCTGGCGGCGCAGAGTGGCGGACAGGCGCCGATGCTGCTGAAGCCGGCCGATGCGTGGCGGGTGCGGCGCAGCGAGTACACGGATACGCCGATGCCTCCGGATGAGCCGATGGGGAGGAATCCCCCGGACGGCGCGCTGATCGATTACAACCTGCCGGCGGCGGCGCAGAGTGTATCGCTGCAAATCCTGGACAGTGACGGGAAGGTGCTGCGGACATACACGAGCCATGATCCGGTGA
The DNA here is from genome assembly GCA_963702295.1 of uncultured Acidobacteriaceae bacterium. Lineage (GTDB taxonomy): Bacteria > Acidobacteriota > Terriglobia > Terriglobales > Acidobacteriaceae > Palsa-343. The sequence goes on from CAVPCE010000077.1 coordinate 38,213, forward strand.
CACCATCGCCGGAGGAGCTGAAGACGGGGCTGATTCCGCCATACTGGCCATTGCGGCACAGGCCGATGCCGGTGAGTGCGGGAATGCACCGCCGGGTTTGGGATCTGCGATCGACAACGCCGACCTCTCCGCGGTATGGGTATCCGATTTCGGCGGTGCCGTACCGAACGCCGCTCAACCCGCAGGGACCGCTGGTGGCGCCTGGGACTTACACGGTGAAATTGACGGTGGACGGGAAGAGCGAAACGGCGCCGGTGACCGTGAAGATGGATCCGCGGGTACACATGACGCAGGAGGAGCTGGTATCGCTGCACTCGGCGCAGATGGCGATGGCGGACGCGCTGACTTCAGTGGCCCAGGCCGATCTGGATGCGCACGCCGTGGAGGAGCAGCTGAGCGCTCCGAAGAATGCGGATATCGCCTCACAGGTGGCGCAGTACAACGCGGCGCTGGACAAGGTACTGAAGGGAGATCCGGCGCAGCACAGGCCGGGCATTGATGAGGTGACCGGCGAAGCTGGGCAGGTGTATGGCGAGCTGGAGGGCGCGGATGGGGTTCCGACCGAGGCGTTGGTGCAGGCCGCGCAGCACGTTCAGCACGAAGGCACAGAGGTGACGCCGGCGTGGGAGGACTTCCGCGCGCACCAGCTGCCGCAGTTGAACGAGGTGCTGCGGAAGGCGGGGCGTCCGGAGATCAACCTGCAGAAGGCACCGGAGGACATGCCGGAGTCGGGGGACGTGGACTGAGAAAAGCAGGGTCTACGGGTTACGGTTTACGGTGTAGAAATCTGCCGAGCCGATGGTTTCTGAGGGCGAGACTGTCGCTGCGGGCTCGCTCGTCCGTATGATCTACTGGGGTGCCTCTCGCATCCGCGACTGCAACGGCGGGGTTGGGCGGCCATCAGCCATGACTTTGAGTCCTGACTCCGACCTGCGGAAGCGGTGGACGCGGGTTCTGCCGGCGGTCTTCATCACGTACAGCCTTGCGTACCTGGATCGCGCCAACTATGGGTTCGGCGCGGCGGCGGGTCTGGCGCAGACGCTGCACATCAGCGGCTACCAGTCGAATTTGCTGGGGGCGCTGTTCTTCCTGGGATACTTTTTGCCGCAGATACCGGGTGTGATCCTGGTGCAGCGCTACAGTGCGCGGCTGCTGATCTTTCTGGCTCTGATTGCGTGGGGCGCATTCGCGGCGCTGACCGGCGTGATTCGGAGCTTCTGGCTGCTGGCAGCGGATCGGATGCTGCTGGGGGTGGCGGAGAGCTTTGTTTTTCCGGCGCTGCTGATCGTGCTGACACGGTGGTTTACGCGGACGGAGCGGTCGCGGGCAAATTCCGATCATGATCCTGGCGAATCCCATGACGGTGCTGTGGATGTCGGCGGTGACGGGATTTTTGATTCGCGCATGGGGGTGGCAGCAGGCATTCATTTTGGAAGGAGCGGTCGCTGTGGTGTGGGGCGTGTTTTGGCTTGGCCTGATGCGTGATCACCCTTCGCAGGCGCGGTGGCTGAGTGCGGAGGCGCGCACGGAGCTTGAGACCGCGCTGGAAGGAGAACAGCGGCACCTGCCGAAGTTCGAGAATTTCTGGGCGGCGTTCCGCGAGCGGAATGTGGTGCGGCTGTGTGGAAACTATTTCTTCTGGAGCCTGGGCATTTACGGCTTTGTGTTGTGGCTGCCGGTGGTGATTCGCAATGCGACGAGGGCAGGGATGGGGACGACGGGGCTGGTGGCTGCGGTGCCGTATCTGGTGTCGGTGGTGGTGATGATTGTGGTGTCGCACTTTTCCGATCGGCAAGGGCAGCGGCGAAAGTTTGTGTGGCCGCTGCTGATGCTGGGGGGCCTGGCGCTGGCGGGATCGTACTTCGCGGTGAGCCGTTCGTTTGTGGTGGCGTACGCGTGCCTGGTGGTTTCCGCAACCTGCATGTATGCGCCGTACGGGCCGTTCTGGGCGATGGTGCCGGAGATGCTGCCGCGCAATGTGGCCGGGGAGACGATGGCGCTGATCAATTGTGTGGGCGCGCTCGGAGGATTTTTTGGCGTGCTGCTGGTGGGTCTGCTGCAGACCTATACAGGAGGACCGGGAGCAGGATTTCTGCTGATGTCGGGGTCGCTTATTCTGGCAGGAGTGCTGGTGCTGGCCGCACCGGCGAATGCGCTGCGTACCGTAGAGGGTTGAGCAGGAATGCGGGCAATTGATGTGCGTGACGTTCTGGAGACGCGCGATCTCGATCTGGGCGCGGTGAAGACGCATGCGCGCGGACCTTCGGGATCGCTGCTGCTGAGCGAGGAGATGCTGCTGACGCAGCCTTCGGGGAATCTGTTTGGGCTGACACAGAACGCGGGGATGGGCTGGGATCCCGCGCGGATGGGCGGGCCGGAGGTGCTGATCCTGAGCACGCACGGCGGGCTGCGCGCGGAAGACGGGACGCCGATTGCACTGGGGTTTCATACAGGCCACTGGGAGGTGGGGCTGCTGGTGGCAGAGGCAGCGCGCGCGCTGACGACGCGGGGTGCGGTGCCATTTGCGGGTGCGTGCACCGATCCATGCGACGGGCGGACGCAGGGCACGGCGGGGATGCTGGACTCGCTGCCGTATCGCAACGATGCTGCGATGGTGCTGCGGCGGCTGATGCGGTCGCTTCCGACGCGCGCGGGAGTGATGGGTGTGGCGACGTGCGACAAGGGGCTGCCAGCGATGATGATGGCGCTGGCGTCGTCGGACGGGCTGCCGTCGGTGCTGGTGCCGGGCGGAGTGACGCTGCTGCCGGAGGATGGCGAGGACGCAGGGAAGATCCAGACGATTGGGGCGCGGTTTGCGCAGGGGCAGATTACGCGGGAGTACGCGGAGGAGATGGGTTGCCGGGCGTGCGCGACTCCAGGGGGAGGCTGCCAGTTTTTGGGAACGGCCGCGACGAGCCAGGTGATTGCAGAGGCGCTGGGACTGGCGCTCCCGCATACGGCGCTGGCTCCTTCAGGGCAGCCGGTATGGCTGGACGCGGCAAAGCGGTCGGCGGCGGCATTGCTTCGGCAGCGAGAGCTGGGAGTAGGAACGCGGGAGATCCTGACCGACGGAGCATTTGAGAACGCGATGGTGGTGTATGCGGCGTTTGGTGGATCGACGAATCTGCTGCTGCATTTGCCGGCGATTGCCCATGCGGCGGGACGCAAGAGGCCGGGCGCTGAGGACTGGATGCACGTGAATCGCGAGGTACCCAGGCTGGTGGATGCGCTGCCGAACGGGCCGCGAAATTTTGCGACGGTGCAGGTGTTTCTCGCGGGCGGCGTGCCGGAGGTTATGCTGCATTTGCGAGCGGCAGGGCTGCTGCAGACGTGGGTGATGACGGCGGCGGGCGTGACGCTGGGCGAATGCCTGGACTGGTGGGAGCAGAGCGAGAGGCGACGGGCGCTAAAGAAGAATCTGAAAGAGCGAGACGGGATTGATGGGGATGCGGTGATCTTTTCGCCGGAGCGGGCGCGGGCGGCTGGACTGACGTCGACGGTGTGTTTTCCGGTGGGGAATCTGGCGCCTGACGGGTCGGTGGTGAAGAGCACGGCGATCGATCCGGGGCTGGTTGGAGAGGATGGTGTGTTCTCGCATCGTGGACCGGCTCGGGTATTCACGCTCGAGAGCGAGGCGATTGCGGCGATCAAGCGAGGCGAGATTCGGGCCGGCGATGTGATGGTACTGGTGTGCTGCGGGCCGCGCGGGGCGGGGATGCAGGAGATTTATCAGATTACGGCGGCGCTGAAGGCGCTCCCCCATTGCAGGCATGTGGCGCTGCTGACGGATGGGCGGTTCAGCGGCGTGTCAACGGGGCCGTGCATCGGACATATTTCGCCGGAGGCGCTGGCGGGCGGTCCGGTGGGGAAGCTGCGCGATGGGGATACAGTAGCCATCCGGATCGATCGCGGAACGCTGAGCGCGAGCGTAGATCTGATGGGTGAAGGCGCAGAGGAGTTCGATGCGCAAGAGGGAGTGCGGCGACTAGCGGCACGGGAAATGCGCAGCGATCTGAGGCCGCATCCTGAATTGCCGGACGATACGCGGTTGTGGGCGGCGCTTGTTGAAGCGAGCGGCGGGATCTGGGGCGGATGTGTGTATGACGTGGATGCAATTACGACCAAACTGAATGGAGACGCAGCGTGATTCTGTATCGGACGGCGGACGGATGGCTGGTGGAAGAGGCAGGGCGGTTCAATCCTCTGGAGGAGAAGTCGCTGGATGAGCTGCTGGCGCGTGAGGATCTGGAGACGTATCTCGCGTCGCGGCTGAAGGCGGGCGCGACCGAAGGCACCATCGATGAGAAAAAGCTGCTGGCGCCGGTGGGGAACCAGGAGGTTTGGGCGGCGGGCGTGACGTATCTGCGCAGCCGTGCCGCGCGCATGGAGGAGTCGAAGGACGCGGGCGGGGGAGACTTCTACGATCGTGTGTATTCGGCGGAGCGGCCGGAGCTGTTTTTTAAGGCGCTGGCGCAGAAGGTCGTGGGACCGGGAGCCGCGGTGGGGATCCGCAGCGATGCGACGTGGAACGTGCCGGAACCAGAGCTGGCGCTGGTGGTCAGTCCTGCCGGGAAGATTGTGGGGCGCTACGATTGGGAACGACATGAGCTCGCGGGATATCGAGGGACAAAATCCGCTGTATCTGCCGCAGGCCAAGGTCTACAACCGGAGCTGCGCGCTGGGGCCGGGGATCCTGATCACGAGCCAGCCGCTGCCGACGGAGACGCGGATTGCAATCAGCATCACACGTGGGGCGGAGACGGCGTTCGCGGGGGAGACGACACTGGCGCAGATGAAGCGCAAGCCGCAGGATCCTGGTGGAGTACCTGTATCGGGACCAGACCTTCGCGACGGGGACGTTTCTGCTGACGGGGACAGGCGTGGTGCCGCCGGATTCCTTTACGCTGAAGAGAGAGCGACATGATTCGGATAGCGATCGACGGCATTGGAGAACTCAAAAATCCCGTAGGGTAGCAGCGACATCCAACGAGGAGAGAGTTCCTGCAGACTGGCGCGGCGGGCGCACACAATCAAAACAACAGCACGAGGAGTTGGAATGGATACGGCGAAGGTTTGGATTGGCGGAGAGTGGCGGGCGGCGGATGCCGAGTCCACATTTGAGCCGGAGAACCCGGGGACGGGGGAGAAGCTGGGGCGGCAGTTTCCGGTGAGCCGCTGGAGCGACTGCGACCGGGCGCTGAGCGCAGCGGTGGAAGCGGCGCACGCATTGGAGCGGGCGGCGCCGGAGAAGATTGCGGGGTTTCTGGAGGGCTACGCGAAAGAACTGGAGGCGGATGCCGAGGCAATCGTGCAGGCAGCGCATGAGGAGACGGGGCTGGCGGTATCGCCACGGCTGAAAGATGCGGAACTGCCACGAACGACCGATCAGCTGCGGCAGGCAGCAGCGGCGGCACGGCAGGGAACATGGCGCAGACCGATCATTGACCAGGCGAAGAACCTGCGTTCGTGTTATGCGCCGATTGGACCGGTGGTGGTGTTCGGGCCAAACAATTTTCCGTTTGCGTTCAACGGCGTGAGCGGCGGCGATTTTGCGGCGGCGATTGCAGCGGGGAATCCGGTGATCGCCAAGGCGCACCCGCTGCATGCCTATACGTCGCAGCGCATGGCGGAGGCGGCGGCGCGGGCGCTGAAAGGATCAGG